>JAQUHB010000060.1 GCA_028683835.1 Sulfurimonadaceae bacterium
ATCTTACTTTTGGTATCTCCATGGAACTTCCTAAAGCAAAAATTACTGCACCGGTAGGGTATAAGGCAGTAAATCAGACATTCCCGGACGTGCCTATTTTTTTACAATACAAAGGAAAGACCGGTCATATAAAAGCTGCTGCAATTTATAGATCGATAAGTTATGGTGTTACTGCAGATACAAAAATTAAATCGATGACAGGATTTGGTGCTCAACTCAGTGGTTCATTAAAGGTTGCTAATTCGCTTACTTTTTATTCCAACGCCACTTATGGTAAAGGAATTTCTCGTCATATAAACGATCTTGCAGCATTATCACTCGATTTGGTACCTAAAGATGATAATGGTAAAATTCAGACTATTCCAGAGTGGGGGTTGTCGTTGGGTGCAAAGGCTGAATTATCTAAGAATGTTTATTTTACAACAAATTATTCGGTTGCAGGAATTAATGGAAATTACAACTATTATTCTGCAAACGAATATCTTAAAGGAAATTATTTTTCGGCCTCTCTATTTTGGAACTTGTCGAAGGACTTAATTATGGCCGGAGAGTATCTGCACGGTATGAGGGAAAATATGAATCATATTAAAGCAGATGCTAATAGAATTCAGATGATGGTGATGTACTCTTTCTAGAAGATTATTCACCTTCTTTTTTTAGATTTTTATAATAACTGTCAACAATTTGTTTTGCAAGTTTTTGGTCCTTTTCCAGGATCATAAGCTTGCAATTTGTAGATTTCACAGGATCGAGCAGAAAGGTTCCCAATGAGCTGTCACGTACAAACGATTCTATTTCGGCATCTGCAAGCATTGATTGAACCAGTCTAACTTCCCAGATTGTACCTGTAAAAATATCTATGCTTTGAGTGTTATCGCTATCTTCTAACATAACTATAAATTTTAAAGGAGTATTTCTTTAATATCCCAAAGTTAATAAATAAAAAAGGGGGCTGCAACACCCCCATTTTTTAACGCATAGATTTTCTTCCTTTTCCACCGCTTCCACTAAATGATGCTATAATTACATTATATTCATCTTGAGAGATATAGGTAGGAGTGTAGGTAAGCCCAATATATGATAGCTGTGAAACAAATGCGTTCAGGTGATTATATGATCCGCTTCTGATATTATTGTATACTAAAAGTAAATTTGAGTTTGTGGTTTTAGTGATACAATTATCAAGATCATTAATATCGAGATCTTCAATTAATGCTCCGGTTGCATAAGCATCTGCTATTGATGTACTGCCCTTTGCAATCAGTTGATTATATAAATTCTGTATGTCGGGATTTACAAATTGACCAACTCCCAGTACGGATGTTTCTGCAATATTGTAATATTTGAGTAAAGAGATAATTGCGTTCATGTGTGAATCTTCCGAAGATGTAATATTTGCAAAAACATTGCTATTCCATTTTTTATATAATGCAGAATATACATCTCTGGCAAGTTTCTCTTCCTCCTTCATTTTAATCAAATCGGCGCTTTCCTGTGTAGTAAGGTCCGAAGTTGTAACATAATTTGCCTGCAATTCATATAATTGCGATTCACTGTTTCTCACTCCGTTTAATTGTTCCGAATTTGCTTTTTGACAAGAACACGCCAATGTTAATGTTAAGACTGAAGTAGCTCCAATTAGGAGTTTTGTAAAAATTGTTTTCATAACCATAAAATAATTAAGTGATTAATTTCCCCGTCTGTGACCTCCATTTCCGTCTCCTTGATGACGGCCACCGACTCCTCTGCCGTTAAACCCAACCGGCACATCATTAATGAAAAACTCTTTAAAAAGTTGCTCGAGTTTCATCTTTTGAGTAGAATCACAAATGTTTTTAATGTTAGAGTAATATTCGAAAGTGATAATTTTGAGATTCTTATGCAAAATTCCAATGCTGTCGGCAATTACTTCTATTTTTGCTGAATCTGTATTATTAGCTGCCATTTCATTTAGCATTTTTTTTCGTAAATCAGCTAATTCGATTGTGATTGCTCTGGCATCTCTTCTGAAACGAGGATTAAAACCTCTGAACATATCCATCTGCTCATCACTAAAGTTTAGTTGTTCCCGAAAATAACCGCCACTGAATTTCTCGGCATCACTCTCAATTTGTTCCGGCATATTTAACTCATCTACATTACTTTGATTCGACTTGTATTCGTGAAAAAGAATTGTACCTAATGTCGACAAATTAAGTACTGCCAGGAATACAATTGCCCAAATCATCAATCTGTTTTTAGTGTCTGCATTCATAATAGTTAGTTATTCGTTTGTCAGAAGAGTTACCGATTCAATTGCAGCATCGTTCATATAGGCAAAATCGGATGGTACCTTACTCGATGGTTTAACCGGTGAATAAAGATTTCCTGTTATTATGCCTAGTATTATAGCTGCTGCTAATGAAATGCTTACTAATACCGGATTTAACATTTTTTTGCGATTTGGCAGATTATTGCGCAATTTATCTGCCTCCGCCTGCTCAATAGAGGACATTATTCTGGTTGCCAGAAAAGGATTTGGCTCCATCATTTTTTCGTCCTCTATAACTTCAAAAACCTGATCCAGGTCACTGAAATCTTTTGAGTTTTGTTTACGATTCATTTTAATTGGGTTTTATGGTTAGAAACAATTTTATCTTTTTTCCTACGTTTTTATAATTTAATTCTTAATCAGAATTTTTTTTAGATTTTCTTTTGCTCGTTGTATTAATGCTTCAACAGCTCCTTCTGTTTTACCCATCACATCGGCTATCTCTTTTTGAGAAAGGTCATTATATTTACTCAAAATAATTGCTGTTTTTTGATTTTCCGGTAATTTTGAAAGTGCATAATTAACTCTGCTGCGTTTTTCCGAATTTATTATGTTTTCTTCCGGTGAAATGTCTGAAGAAGCTATATTTATATAGTCGTTGCTATTTTTATTTAAATCTGAATTACGGAAAAGATTCTTGAATTTATTACCTTGTTTACTTCTTAAATGGTTAAGGGAGGTATTTACCGATATTCTGTAAAGCCATGTTGAAAAAGCTGAGTTTCCTTTAAATTTTTCCAACGATTTGAATGCACTTATAAAAACCTCTTGAGTGAGATCTTCTGCTTCCTCTCTATTATGAACGTATCCTAAACAAGTTCTAAAAACAATGTTAGTGTATTTTTCAACAATATATTTATAATCAGTTGTATTGCCTGAAGTTATACTCTTTATCAGTTCAAGTTCATTCATTCTTGCAAGGTTAATTATCCTCTGCTGCTTATAACATCCAGAGCCTTTTCGTCTTTAATAATAATCTGCCTGTCTTTAAGCGAAATAATTCCATCTTTCTCGAAACTTTTAAGCAATTTTACACAGTTTTCGGTAGAAATTCCGCAAAAATCTGCAATATCTTTTCTTGTTAATTGTGCATATAATTCCGGATATCTTTTGTTAATGCCGTCCAGATATAGTATCGATTCTGCCAGTCGCCCGTTCATTTGCTTGTACAAAATAGTACTTAAAGTATCAAAAAGAGCGTTATTTTGTTTACAGTATCGACGTGTAATATTAAATCCAAAACTGCCATTTTTTTTAACAAGTCCCGAAATTGACTCTTTCTCAATCAAGAATGCCTGACAATCTGTTAATGCAACTGTTGAATAATCGAATTTTACTTTGTCAAAAACCGATGATAATCCCACGAAATCGCCCGGCATAACTACCTTCAAATTA
>JAQUHB010000061.1 GCA_028683835.1 Sulfurimonadaceae bacterium
TGGCTTCAGATGCGGATTCCTTGGACTACTGCATCTTGAGATTGTTCAGGAGAGGCTATACAGAGAGTTCGATATGGACGTAATAACAACTGTTCCAAACGTATCTTACAAAGTATTTACAACTCAGGGCGAAAAGCTCGATGTCCATAATCCGTCAGGATTACCGGCTATAACATTAATCGATTATATTGAAGAACCATATATCAGAGCACAAGTAATTTCTAAATCGGACTATTTTGGTGCAATTATGAAATTGTGTCTCGACAAGAGGGGGGTACTTATAAGCCAGCACTTCCTTACAAGCGAAAGAGTTGAGCTTAATTTTGATATGCCTTTAGCAGAGATTGTGTTCGATTTTTACGATAAACTAAAATCGGTTTCAAGAGGATATGCCTCATTTGATTATCACGTTACCGAATATAAGGAGGCAACCCTTGTTAAACTAGATATTCTATTAAATGCCGAACCTGTTGATGCTCTTTCGAGCCTAATTCACAGAGATCATGCGTACGATTTTGGCCGAAAAATGTGCGAAAAATTAAAAGAATTAATTCCAAGACAACAGTTCGACATTGCTATTCAGGCTGCAATCGGTGCAAAAATAATTGCCCGCGAAACAGTAAAAGCTGTTCGTAAGGATGTGACTGCCAAGTGTTACGGAGGAGATATCTCCCGTAAAAGGAAACTCCTTGAAAAGCAAAAGAAAGGAAAAAAACGTATGCGTCAAATAGGAAACGTAGAGGTTCCACAAAGCGCATTTATGGCTGTTCTTAAACTAGATTGATCCTAAGCGTGTGTTAATTCTGCTTGGGTTTGTCGGCAGATACTTTAATCTTAAATTCCTTAACAAGAGGTGTTCCGTCCAGAAGTAACCCTTCAATTCTTACATTGATCGTATTTACTTTGTCGTCGGTATAGAAATCAAATCCACCCTTTCCCGAGGAGTCTGTTTTTACGCAAGGGTTCCAGTATAAAGTGTTTCTATAGTCCTTCTGAGGGGACATCTTCTCCAAATAAGTAGAGTATTTAGGAGAATAGAACTTTATTTTGGTTTGATATCCAATAGGATAAATTTTCTGCACATTTGAACTTATTTGATTTTGGGCACCCCGTCCTCTTCTGGTGGTAATAAGAATAACTCCGTTTAAACTTCTATAAATGGCTCCTTCATTTCCTCTCAGGTATGCGATGTTTTCCAAATCCATTACTGTTAACCCATACATGTCGAGTTGTGCGGTGCTTTGCCATTGCAAATGATCTACATAAAGCATTGGTTGGCTTGGACCACTCATCGAGGTTGTTCGAACTGATAGTAGGATTCTGTTCCCTTCGGAATCGGAGCTGATTGTGAGACCCGGATAATTAAATGCTATGTAATCAATTACAGACATCTGGTCGAATTGTTCCAAATCTGCACGCTCTTTTAATTGAAATCTTGAAAACTTTTGTAGAAAAGGAGAAGGGTTGTATTTAGGAGTATATCTATCTTTTGAATCACTTCGAACATAAATCTCTTTTAAATTCCTTTTCTCTACATTGTCCTCTGTAACGTTTTGCAATACAGCCTGTTTTTGATTTAATGATTTATCCGGAGTAAAATTTATCTCTTCGGTTTTCTTTGTTGGTTTTATAAAGTATGGCAATACTTCCTCTTTTATTTTAAGACCATACAACTGTCCTCCGTTTTTGCCTGAAATCCCAAAAAGAAATGAGGTGCTATCGGGGAAATCTAAACCCTCTACTTTAAAAGAACTTTGATTGTTAAGCAGATAGGCTTGTTGAAATTTAATAGACGGAGCAAATATCATCAATATTGTATTTTTGGCCTCTTTGCGGAATAGTCCGGAAACCGATCCTGAAATTGATTGTGTGAACTCTTTTTCAAAAGTTGGTTTTTCGTTGTAATAGTACCTCCAACCTTGAGTTAACATTACGAGGTCCAAATACCGTTCACTCTCTGGAGTGATGTTTCTGAAATAATATCCGGCATCTTCTATGTACCCTTTCACATTTGCCGAAAGTGACATATATGAAAGGATGTTTTCTCTGTCGGCATTCTCTTTTACAAGGAGACTGTCGGTAACAGATACCGAAAAATTGCCCTGTTGAGGATATTGTTTTGTTGAGGGAATAAATATATTAACTCTTACGGAATCTCTTGTTCCGAATACCTCTTTGAATGGTTGTGCGATTATTTCCGGAGCAAATTTAGCATGAACATAAAAAAGTCTTTCGGCTAATATGTTTCCCGATTGAGAACAAATTTTTGCGCTGTTTATTCCGGGAGGAATGGAAGATATACCTAAATAAATAATATCGGAGTTTTTACTAATCGCGTTTGAGTAGTACTCGTTTTCACCGTCGGATAATTTAAGCAGATATGTATCTGCCGGCAAATTAAATAATTTTGTACTTATAGAAAGCTTTTCGCCAATTTTTCCTATTGCAATTGAAGCACCGTCGGTCTCCGGAAATGGCAGGTCGAAACGACTCTCTTGGCCATCTTTAGTTTTAGCCATTACATAATATCCTGCCTTTTCGGGAGATATAATTGTAAAAGCACCCATTCCTTTATGTTTTGATGATATTTCCGAAATAAATGTACCATCGCTTTTGAACAAACTCCCTGTGATTTCCACAGATAACCCATCGGTACCAATAGCTTTAAATGCAATTTTTGCAGATTGTCCGGGAAAATATCTGCCACTCTCCGGGAAAAACTGTAAATCTAATGTTGGCTTTGAAACGGAGGTTGTTGCCGGCGTAAGCGAAGGTTTTGCCAAAGTCGAAGCCAGATTCCCTTTACGTAGCGATTCCGGAGTTATAACTTTGATTTCTCTTGAAAACATATACTCGTTTGGAGCATTTTGCATCCATTTGGTATAACCTCTTAAAATATAACTTCCAGCTTTAAGATTATCCTTAAGTTTTACGCAGCCTGCAAATCCTTCGTCTGAGTCCCTTATTTTTACTCTGGAAATAAGAGAGTCTCCTAGAAGTTCTACATATATGTAAGCACTCAATTCACCCTGTGAGCTCAAAGATGTGTTAAGTAAATACCCTCTGAACCAAATTTTTTCTCCCGCAAAATAGATGCTTTTGTCGGTGTGCAGATACAATTTTTCTCCACCTAAGAGAGGATTTTTAAGAGTTAAGGAGTCGGGTTGCGCCAATAAAACAGATATTGATAGAAACGAAAATGATAATGCGAGAAAAAGTTTTTTCATATAGGTTTTTTAACTCGGAAGTTTGTCAAACAAATGTATGAATCTTTTATGGTTGGGCCCGCAAAACAATGTCTTTCACTAACGGAGTACCATCAATTAATAATCCTTCGATTCGTACGTTAATTGTATTTGATTTATCATTAGTGTAAAAGTTAAAATTTGCCTTTCCAGAATTATCTGTTTTAATACAAGGATTCCAGTAAAGAGTGTTTCTAATGTCTGGAATATTATTTTCAAGGTGTTTATTTACAGGGTATTTAGGAGAGTAAAAACTTGTTTTTTGCTGATAACCCAATGGAGAAACTTTCTTAATATTTATTGCTTTCTTATCTGTAAGATTAACAGCCCTTCGTGTAGTAATCAAAATAACCCCATTTAAAGTGTTGAACATTGCTCCGGCAGTTCCCCTCAGGAAGGCAATATTCTCTACGTCATCCAGCGTAAGACCATAGTCGTCAAGCATTGAGG
>JAQUHB010000062.1 GCA_028683835.1 Sulfurimonadaceae bacterium
TTGTACCATTTACCTGCCCAGCAAAATATAAATTACTTATAATTTTTGACTCTAATGTATGGTATAATTGAGTTGGGGGAAAATAATCATACTCTACAGCATATGCAGGTCTAAAAATAACAATATTTTCAAATCCAGAAATACTTCTTAAAGCTTCCAGCTGTACCGACAAGGGTAAAGATGAAGAAAAGCCTTGTAAGTAATACTCATTTGTATTCCATCCCTCTGGTTCAAGAAATAATTGATGCGCTTCTTTATCGGAAAAAGTTTTGAGTTTATCTTCTATACTTGGACAATAACGAGGGCCCTTCCCCTTAATTTTTCCCGAAAATAGTGGTGAAAATTCAAAACCATCTTTTAAAATATTATGAACAGTATTGTTTGTATGGACAATATAACAAGGTAACTGCTGAGTTCCATTTTGAATTGGAGAAGGAATATTTAAAAATGAAAATTTTTCCGGATTAGCGTCTCCTTCTTGAATCGTTAAATTACTTAAGTTAATAGACCTTGCATCAACTCTTGGAGGAGTACCCGTTTTCATTCTGTCTGATAAAACACCTAAAGATTTAAGTTGTTCTGAAATCTTATAAGAAGACAACTCTCCTACTCTTCCTCCTTCAGCTATGTTATTACCAATATATAAAAGACCATTTAGAAAAGTACCTGCAGTTAGTATTACTGATTTCGCTCTAAACTCTGCTCCTAAAATTGTTTTTACACCTACAATATTATTTTTTTCTATTAAAAGCTCTGTTACCGTATCTTGCCATAAAGAAAGATTCTTTGTGTTTTCTAAAACGTATCGCCAATTAAGAGAGAAATACTGTCGGTCACATTGAGCTCTTGGACTCCACATGGCAGGTCCCTTAGATCGATTTAGCATTCTAAATTGAATTGTACTTGCATCTGTAATAATACCTGTATAACCACCAAGAGCATCAATTTCTCTTACTATCTGTCCTTTTGCAATTCCTCCAATAGCAGGGTTGCAAGACATTTGTGCAATTTTATTCATATCCATTGTTATGAGTAAAACTTTAGATCCCATCTTGGCTGCAGAATATGATGCCTCACATCCTGCATGCCCTGCCCCTATTACTATTACGTCGTACGAATTAAATATCATATTTAGCTTTTAATAAATCCAAATAAAAATCTTCTTTTGCCTTCATAATGGATTTATCACTTTTTAAAAAATCATTATAACCTAATAAATGCAATATTGAATGAATTATAACTCTGTTTAATTCATTTAGAAATGTTGTATTAAATAATTCTGAATTAACTTTTACAGTTTCAACTCCAATAAAAACGTCAGCATTTAAAACATTTCCTTCATTATTATTGAAGGTTATAACATCTGTATAGTGCTTATGGTTTAAATATTTGGTGTTAATCTCGAGTATATACTTGTCTGAGCAAAAGATAAAGGCTATATCACCAACAAAAAACGTATTATTAGACTCTATATCAACAACTTGCCTTATCCAACGGTTAATTATTCTTTTCCCGGAAAAAATAAACTTTATATCTTGGTTATGATATGTTATCATTATTGAGCAGATAATAAATCCCAATATTCAACAGCTCTTCTGGTATGAGGAATAACAATAGAACCACCAACCAAATTAGCAACTGAAAAAATTTCGAAAATTTGAGAGCGAGTTACATTTAACTCAAAACACTTCTCAAGATGATATTTTACACAATCATCGCAACGTAAAACAAGAGAAGAAACCAAACCTAACATTTCTTTAGTTTGAGCAGATAATGCACCCTCTTCGTAAGTACGTGTATCTAAATTGTAGAATCTTTTGAAAAATAAGTTATCTTCGGCCAAAATTATTTTATTCATTTTGGCACGATATTCGCGGAAATTTTGAACCGAATTCATAGAAAATATTTTTACAAAAATATAAAAATTAAAATAAAAAGGTCTTTATATGTCCAAAGTAAGTGTTATTGGCGCCGGTAATGTAGGCGCAACATGTGCAAACGCAATTGCACACCTTGAGTTTGTTTCTGAAGTTGTGTTACTTGATATCAAAGAGGGTCTTGCCGAAGGTAAGGCACTTGATATGACACAAACAGCAAAACTTTACAACTTTTATACAAGAATAAAAGGAGTAACAAACGATTATTCTGCAACATCAAACTCAGATGTTATTGTTATTACATCTGGTATTCCACGTAAACCAGGTATGACTAGAGAAGAACTAATCGGAACAAATGCTTCAATTGTAAGTTCAGTTATTGAAAATACATTAAAACATTCTCCAAATGCAATATATGTTGTTATATCTAATCCAATGGATACTATGACATATCTATCATTAAAGGTAAGTAAATTACCAAAAAACAGAATTATTGGAATGGGTGGTATCTTGGACAGTGCTAGATTTATCGAATATTTAAGTCAAGCAATGAGTGTTCCGGCAAGTGAAATTAATGGTATGGTTATAGGTGGACATGGTGACACTACAATGATACCATTGATTAGACATGCCAACTATAACCAAGCTCCCGTACTCGACTATTTAACAAAAGAAGAGGGAGATTCAGTTGTATCTAAAACTATGGTTGGTGGAGCAACATTAACTAAATTAATTGGGACATCAGCTTGGTACGCTCCGGGAGCTGCTGCTGCAGTATTGGTAAAGTCTATAATTCTTGATATGAAGAAAGTATTTCCATGCTGTGTTTATCTTGATGGAGAATATGGACAAAAAGATGTATGTATAGGAGTTCCAATAGTTGTAGGCAAAAATGGAGTAGATAAAATAATCGAATTAGAATTAAATGAAGAAGAAAAGAACTTATTTGTAAAAAGCTGCGAAGCTGTAAATTCTACAAATCAGGTTCTTAAAGATATGCATTTAGTATAATTTAGCACAGATTTTGCATACTTTATATTAGAAATATATATTTGCCAGAAATTAAGGAGGGGTATTAGCTCAGTTGGCTAGAGCGCTTGCATGGCATGCAAGAGGTCATCGGTTCGACTCCGATATGCTCCACAAATGTTCCACAAAACGGAGTTTTTAACAATTTAAGCAAATTTTATCTACCTGTTAATGTAGCACTTAAGGGATATTGTTAGGGTTTATTAACAATTTCTTTTGTCAGATAATTATTTCTGATTACTTTTACATACTTTTAGTAACTGTACACATAATTAAGTTATGGAAATAAAGAAAACAACTAAAGCAGATTTAGAAAACAAAAAATTTCTATTCAGAGAAATCGGTTTAATTATCACACTATTGATAGTGCTAGCCGGTTTTGAATATAGAACTTATGAGAAAAGTGTCTCATCATTACAAGCAGAAAACGCAACAGTCTTGGAAGAAGATGCAATACCTGTTACAAAACAAGAACTTCCTCCACCGGAAATGCCAAAGATTCCTGTTATTACAGATCAAATTGAGATTGTTGACGACAATATGAAAATAACCTCAAACGTTGACTTCAGTACTGAAGACAGAAAGGATATCGCTGTAAACATTAAAGATTATTCTAAAGGTACAGGGAGAGAAGAAGTTGTTGAAGAAGAAGAAGTTCCATTTGCAATAGTAGAAGAAAAACCAAAGTTTATGAAGGGAGATGAAAATACTTTCACTAAATGGGTATTTGAAAGATTG
>JAQUHB010000019.1 GCA_028683835.1 Sulfurimonadaceae bacterium
CTCATCACTATAATGGCTTTGACAACTCTCAGCATGTATACGTGAAGCAATATGGATAGGTAAAGAGGGATCAAAAAGCTTTGAAAGCTCAAAGAGTTCACCATAACTGATCCCTTGCACAGGATATGCAGGAGGACGATCGATCGTGCCTACGTCAATACATTCTACATGGGAAAGCTTTTTTAGCACTTCATTAATCGCGTTAACTTCTTCTCTCGTATCATTTATGCCATACACAAAAAGCACTTCGATATACAGCTTTCCAGTAAACTTTTGTGAGAATTCCAACACCTTACATGTAAGCATCTCTATATCAATGCCTTTATGCGGTCTATCTATTTTTCTGAACACTTCTAAAGTCACTGCATCTAAAGAAAGTTTCACTTGATCGAGTTTTAAAAGTGTATTAAAAATTTTTTCATCTATAAGTGTTGCACTATTTGTGAGAATTAAAACTTCTTTATCTTTTTTTATCTTTTGAATCTCATCGATAAGTTCATCAAGATAGGGATAAAGGGTAGGTTCGCCATTTGCAGTAAGAGTAATGACATCAATATTTTTGTGTTCTCTAAGTGCAAATTTCAGATCGTTGATAATAGTCTGTACATCTGTTACGATTACTTGATGATCAACCGTTGCTGAGGGGGAAAGTTCGCAATAAAGACAGTCAAAATTGCACTGCTTTATCGCGCTTGAGAGATCGATGCCAAGGGAGTTTCCAAACCTTCTGGAATGGATCGGCCCAAAGATGGTTTTATTTTCCGCTGACACGATGACATTCGTTGATGAAATGCTTTGCATTCTCAACAGGCACGTCAGGTAATATTCCATGCCCAAGATTAAAGATATGACGTTTTCCGCCCATGATCTTTTGAAGTGCTTCTACACACTCCGTTGTAGATTCTTTTGAGTAAAGGCGGCATGGTTCCATATTACCTTGAAGAACATATCTATCTCCTAATTTCTCTTTCGCATATGCCATCGGTGTTGACCAGTCCACACCGAATACATCAAAGTTGCCATATACTTTATCTAAAAATGCAGGAATCCCTTTAGGGAACATAATGATTGGAATGTGAGGATATTTTTCTTTGAGATATTCAGCGATTTCAACCATATATTTCCAAGAAAATTCATCATATTTACTCGGCTCGATAGCCGCTGCCCAAGAGTCAAATATCTGCACTACATCGATGCCCGCAAGAATCTGTTTCTCCATATAAAGCTTAACGACTTCAGTCACTTTTTCAAGGATTTTGTGAAGAAGTTCAGGGTTTGAGTACATCATCTTTTTACAGATATTGTACGTTTTTGTGCCCTCGCCCTCTATCATATAAGTCGCTAACGTCCAAGGCGCACCCGTAAAGCCGATAAGTGCTTTATCTTCAGACAACTGTTCTTTAATAAGCTTAATCGTATCATATACATAAGTGAGTTTTGACGCAGCTTCATCACCACCGATAAGTCTGTCCAAATCTGCTTCATCTCTAATTGGATCAGAAAATTTCGGGCCTTCACCTTTTACAAAAGAGAGATCCATTCCCATTTCATCTGGGACAACCAAGATATCGCTAAAAAGTATTGCAGCATCTACACCGACGATGTCAACAGGCTGAAGAGAAACTTCACACGCTTTTTTTGGATCATGACAAAGGTTTAAAAAGTCACCAGCCTCTGCGCGAACTTCCATGTATTCTGGTAAATAACGTCCAGCTTGTCTCATCATCCATACAGGAGTGTAAGGTGTCTCTTTTCCAAAACACGCATCTACAAAAATTTTACTCATAAATATTTTCCTTAATTTTATTAGATTAATGCTTTTTACTCGTGATGTCCGACTTTACTTAAAAAATACAAACCAACACTAATTGCGGTGATAGAGATTGCCAAATACATCATCTCTAAAGCGCCTGTATACTCTGTATGCCCAACTCTTTGAAAAAATGTAACAACTAAAACCATCACGATTACTTTTGAGATTTTGTCTTTTAACTGATCAAGAGAGTGAATTGCCAAAATTTTATTTTCTTTTCCTTCATCCTCCCTTGCCGCGTCTATCTCTGAGATAAAGAGTTCATATAGACCAAACGAGAACAGAAGCATTACAACACCGATAAGATAAAGGTCAACAGCACCGATAATACCGCCAACTATCTCTCCATGAAAATTTTCCATATGTTCATGATTGTAGTAAGTCATAAAGACTTTGCTAGCCGTATCATAAACATCAAAACTAGCGACTGTGAATAAAGAAACAGCACCGACTAAACCAAAGATTACAGCAAGAAGAACAATAAACCTGCTACTCCATAATCCGCTTTCAAATATTTTTTCTATTAATTCACTCACAATTTTTCCTTATATATACATTTATCTTTATTTACTCTCTTGCATCTCTACCCATTTTTGGGCTATGCGCACTGCATTTGTAGCCGCACCAACTCTTAAGTTATCTGCAACGATAAACATGTGGAGCATATTTTCATCAAAAAGGTCGTTTCTGATACGTCCGACAAAAGTTTCGTTTTGGTCCATACTCAAAATCGGCATCGGATAAACACTTTCGCTTGGAGTATCCAAAACAATAATATTTGGAGCTTTTGCCAGTATCTCTCTTGCTGCTTGCGCTTGAACTTTATTTTCAAATGTTAAAGTAAGTGATTCTGCATGTCCACGAAGAGTTGGAACACGAACACAAGTCGCACTTAAAGCAATATTTTTATGCATGATCTTTGTTGTTTCATTGACCATTTTGAGCTCTTCTTTGGTATATCCATTTTCAGTAAATGAATCGATCTGAGGAATAACATTGAGAGCTATCTGGTGAGGAAATTTAGCATGTTCTGCTTCATCAAGTTTAAATGCAAAAAATGATTGCATCTGATTGACTAACTCTTCCATCGCAGATTTGCCTGCGCCTGAAGTTGCTTGATATGTTGCAACATCAACGCGTTTGAGTCCATAAGCCCCATCAAGGGGTTTAAGGGCCTGAACCATTTGAATTGTTGAACAGTTAGGATTTGCGATAACACCTGTTTTTTCCCAAAGTGCAATATCTTCAGGATTAACTTCAGGAACAACGAGAGGAACATCTTTGTCCATTCTAAAGTGACTTGTGTTATCCACAACAACTGCGCCAGCTTTTACAGCAAATGGAGCAAATTTGGCAGAAACATTTCCGCCTGCACTAAAAAGTGCTATCTGAATATTTTCTTCTTCAAAGATAGTTTCAGTAAGCTCTTTGATCGCAAGATCTTTGCCGTTAAATTCAACACTTTTGCCAAGACTTCTTGCACTGGCCAAAGGAACGAGCTTTGCCAAAGGAAAATCAATCTCTTCTAAAACTCTTAAAATTTCCTCTCCAACAGCACCATTTGCCCCAACAACAGCAACATTATATTTACTCATAGTTTTTCTCCAAAATAATTTAATTTATCGTAATCCACGGCTCTCTAAAAAAAGAGATTCAGGGGTTATTTCATCATCGTCACTTAATATGACTGCTCTTTGTACAACAGAGATAAGCTCTCTAATATTCCCAGGCCAACCATAGTCAAAAAGTTGTTGCTCTGCATCTTTTGAAAATGCTTTTTGGGCGAACCCATACTCTTGACAACTTTGTACAAGAATATTATTTGCAATAGGCAAGACCTCTTCCCTGCGCTCTCTCAAAGGTGGAATATTTAAAGGGATCGTATTTAAACGGTAGTAAAGATCTTCTCTAAACTCCCCATTTTTTATCTTATCATTCAAGTTGGCATTTGTCGCCGATATTATACGAATATCTATCTTAATAGATTTGGAAGAACCAAGACGTCTGACCTCTTTTTCTTGCAAAGCACGAAGAATTTTTGCTTGAACACCATAAGGCATCTCACCTATCTCATCTAAAAACAGCGTTCCACCGTTGGCATTTTCAAAATGTCCGGCTTTTGCTTCACTTGCATCTGTAAAAGCACCCTTCTCATATCCAAAAAGTTCACTCTCGATTAAATTATCCGGGATTGCCGCCATATTAATTGCAACAAATTCTTTTCTAGCCCTTAAAGAGTTATCGTGAATATATTTGGCAAATACCTCTTTGCCTACGCCACTCTCACCTAAAAGGAGTATTGTCGCATCCGTTTTTGCTGCTTTATCTGTGATGGATAGAATACGAGTAAGTGCTGCAGATCTTGCTAAAAAAGCGTTTGATGCAGTTGATTTTCCGATAATTCCCATTTTCTTTACCACTTTTGAGACTTCATCAGCGCGCTTTATCGCTTTGATCAAAGTATCTATCTCAAAGGGTTTAAGTAAAAAATCTTTCACACCGAGTTGAATAGATTCTATAGCTCTTTGAAGAGTTGCATTACCGGTCATGATTATCACTTCATACTTACCGTTTAATGCTTTTACAAATTCAATTCCATCCATTCCAGGCATATTGATATCCGTAATGACAAGCTCAAAACTCTCATCAAGTGCTTTAAGAGCATCTTTTGGATTTTTAAAAGTTTTTATTTCAAACTCTTTATACTCATCCATTGCTATCTCTAAAGATTTACGCATATTGATATCATCTTCAACGATGGCAATTTTCATCATAAACCTCCCTTTATTCCTGTTTAAACCTACTCTTTAAAAGGGGAAATTTTAACCAAATTATCATTAAACTCGACTGTAAAACATGTAGGCTTGAGGGTGATAGTTGTAAGTGAACTACTCATACCATTAGAAAGTGAATCAAAATTTCTTACATGTAATCCGAGAGTATTGATATATGTAAAAAATTCATCATCATGAGATAATATTATTTTTTTAAGATCTTTGGTATCATTTAACAAAGGAAAAGAAAGTGGAAAGCCCACATGATGTCCCCGACAAGGAGTCATCGTTTTGGATATATCCAAATTATCATTTAAGAGTGTCGCATCTTCGACGGCGTAGCGATAAGAGATTATATACTCATCGCCACTAAGATAGCTAAAGCAGAATATTAACGCGCAAATTGAGCGTAAGAAAGTACTATTTCCATCTCTACTTCGCACAGACCCTCTTTAAAGCTTGTTTCAACCACATTAGCATTACGGATCGTAGCATCTACGGATGTACGTACAGTTGAACGTTGCATCATCATGTTATTGATCGTGTCTTGTCCCTCTACTCTTACACCTTTTACTTTTTCAGCAATCTGGCGGTATCCATCAGCAATAGCTGCGCGTTTTGCTAGTGCATATGCTTGTGCTGGTGATGATGTACTGAGTGGAGAAACACCTTCCCCAACAACACTGATACGGATTTCATGCGTTGGAGAAACTTCATTTACAAGTACATTATCTCTTATCACATCATTAGGATCAACAGGAGCCTTTATGCATGTTGTAGTGCGATTAGCATCTACTCCTTTTGTACACTGTACATCATTTGCGTACACTGAAGCTGACATCAACAGCGTCGCTAAAACAAGAGAATATTTCATTATATTGATCCTTAAAATCAAGTTAGTTGGAATAGTTTAAGCATAAACTATTCCAATTCTAAAGTTCCAGTTTCTTCACCTTCAAACTCTTCATCCTCTTCCTCTTTAGGACAGCGTGAAATACTTGCTACATCATCACCTTTGATGATATAAACACCACTTGTATTTCTTGAAGATTTTGAGATCGTCTGCATATCAACACGGATCATTTTACCACCAACTGTGAGCGCCATCATATCCATGTTTTCATCTACCATTAGACAGCCAATCACGTTCACACCGGTTTTTTGGTTGAGTTTCATAGCAATTACACCAGAACCACCGCGATTGGTCAAACGATATTCTCCGGCATCAGTTCGTTTACCGATACCTTTTTCACTCACCATTAAAATCTCTTGTTCATCATGTTCAATTACATTTGCATCAACAACTTTATCGCTCGCTATTTTAAACTTGATACCTCTAACACCACGAGTTGAACGTCCTTGCTCACGAGTTTTTTCTATATCAAATTTAATACACTGTGCTTTTTGCGTTACAATAAAGAGATATTTTGTCTCTTTTGTTGCGATAAGTGCTACGATTAAAGTATCGTCATCATCCAAGATAATCGCTCTTACCCCATTACTCCTAATATTTGAGAACTCAGAAAGATTTGTGCGTTTTACAATACCGTTTTGTGTAAAGAATGTAAGTGACTTATCTTCACTGAAATCCGTTGTAGGAATGATAGAACGAATATTTTCATCCGCAACAAGGTTGATAAGATTAACAACTGCTTTGCCTTTTGCTGTACGACTTCCTTCAGGAATTTTATAAACTTTTAACCAGTGAAGTTGACCTCGATCTGTAACAAACATCAATGTATCATGGGTATTACAAGTAAAGAATTTTTCTATAAAATCATCTTCATAGATCGTTACAGCAGTTTTACCTTTTCCGCCACGGCGTTGTTTTTCATACTGAGCTAAAGGAACACGTTTAATATATCCACGGTGAGTGATTGTTACAACCATCGGTTCATTAGGGATAAGATCTTCGATATCGATATCATCATAATCATCTTCGATCTCTGTTCGGCGTTCTATTGAATAAAGTTCATAGACCTCATCAAGTTCATCTTTGATGATACCATGAAGAACATCTTCACTTTTTAAGATAGATTCTAAATATTCAATCAAAGCAATAAGTTCTCTAAGTTCATTCTCAATTTTTTCTATTTCCAGACCTGTTAAACGTCCAAGTCTCATAGCTACGATACTTGACGCTTGAATCTCAGAAAAATCAAATTCACTGACCAAATTATCTCTTGCTTCCTCTTCGCTCTTAGATGCACGGATAACACGAATAACATCATCGATAATATTGATCGCTTTGATGAGTCCCTCTAAGATATGCGCACGCGCTTTTGCTTTTTCAAGGTCAAAGATAGTTCTACGGATGATAACTGTTTTACGGTGATTGATAAAGTGTTTGAGTATCTCTTTAATCCCAAAAATACGAGGTTCTTGGTTCAAAATAGAAAGCATAATGATACCAAATGTTGTTTGCATATTTGTAGATTTGTAAAGGTTGTTAAGAACGATCTCACTCATCGCATCGCGTTTTAGTTCGATAACAACGCGGATACCATCACGATCTGACTCATCACGAATCTCTGAAATACCATCAAGCATTTTGTCTTTTACAAGGTTTGCGATACTCTCAATCAAACGAGCCTTATTGACTTGGTAAGGAAGTTCGTCAATAACAATGACATCTTTGTTCGCTTTTTTCTCTATATGTGTTTTAGCACGTACTTTGATACGGCCACGTCCTGTTTCATACGCATCCATGATCCCTTTTTTTCCAAAGATTGTTCCACCTGTTGGAAAATCTGGTGCTTTGATGTATTCCATCAATTCATAAAGTTCACAATCTGGATTTTCCAGCAAAAGTTTAAGTCCGCCAATGATCTCTCTTGGATTATGGGGAGGAATATTTGTAGCCATACCAACTGCGATACCGCTTGAACCGTTGATAAGAAGGTTTGGAACACGTGTTGGAAGAACATCCGGTTCTTGCGTCGTGCCATCATAGTTGTCTATCATATTGACAGTATTTTTCTCTAAGTCTTTAAGTAACTCTCCGGCATATTTTGTCATACGAGCTTCGGTATAACGCATGGCAGCCGCGTTGTCGCCATCAATAGAACCGAAGTTTCCCTGTCCATCGACAAGTGGCATACTCATAGAAAATGGTTGAGCCATACGAACAAGCGCATCATAAACCGCTGTATCACCGTGAGGGTGATACTGACCGATAACATCCCCGACGATACGTGCAGATTTTTTATACTTTGCACCAGCGGAAAGGTTTAGTTTATCCATCGCATAAAGAATACGTCTATGAACAGGTTTTAAACCATCGCGAACATCAGGAAGCGCACGGCCTATAATAACACTCATGGAGTAGTCAAGATAGCTGCTCTGAAGAGTGTCTTCTATATTTATGTTTTTGATTTGACTGTTATCTAATAAATCGTTCATCAATAATGCCTAGAAATAATTTTCGCCCATTTTAGCGTAACTACGCTTAATATTGCAAAACTAGGCAGAGTGAAATATTTACGAGGAACAACTTAGTTTTAGTGCCTTAAACTGATGAGGAGTGGCTTTTGCGTATCTTGCCAATTCTGGATGCTCATCAAAGGGATTTTGTGCCAGATGTAAGAGCTCATTGACTAAAGAAAAATCTCCATTGTGCGCTTTTTCTATCGCTTCTTGAAGCATATAGTTTTTCAGCGTATATTTTGGGTTGACTTTTTGCATTGTTTCCTTACATGGTAGCTCTTTTTCATATGTATCAAGCCACTCATTTATGCGAGTTGAGGATATAAAAAGGCGTGTTATTTCATCTCTTGTTTCATATTCTCCAAGTGTTCTATAAAAAAGTGTGTAATCCACTGCATCATTTTGCATAATATTTAAAAGCCACTGTATCAGTTTCGAGTACTCTTTATTTGCATCCAGTCCAAGTTTTGCACACATCAGCGCATGATATTTTTGTACAAAAAATGTACTATATGTTTCTAAGACCTCTTTGCCTTTATCCAAATTGATCAAAGGAGAAAGTGCAGTTAAAAGCATCATCAAGTTCCAATGCCCTATATTTGGTTGATTTCCAAAACTGTAACGCCCTTCGGCGTCTGTATGGTTACAGATAAAGTCAAAATCATAATCATCCAAGAATGAGTAAGGACCATAATCGATAGTCAGACCTGAAATGGACATATTATCTGTATTCATAACACCGTGTGAAAAGCCGACACTTTGCCAATGCGCCATCAATTCTGCGGTGCGTTTTACAATCTCTTCAAACATTAAAAGATAACAGTTCTCACGTCCGACAAACTCACTGTAACTCTGCTTCAGAACATAATCAGCAAGCTCTTCTAATTTGTCATACTTCTTTTTATAATAAAAATATTCAAAACTTCCAAAACGTACCCAGCTTGATGAAACCCGTAAAACGATAGCCCCTTTTTCCCATCGCTCTCGAGCCACATCCTCATCACTTCCGATGATGCCAAGCGCTCTACTTGTCGGTACACCCAAAGCATGCATCGCCTCACTCATCAAATACTCTCTTATAGAAGAGCGAAGAACTGCGCGTCCATCTCCCTGTCTTGAATAACGTGTTAATCCTGAACCTTTAAGTTGCAAGTGCCAGCCATCAAGCTCTCCAAGATTGATCGCTCTTCCATCTCCCAAGCGCGGCACAAAATATCCAAACTGATGTCCCGCGTAGCACATCGCAAACGGCTCACTTCCCTCTAACTTCACTTCTCCATTTATAAGAGAGACAAACTCTTCACTTTGCAGTTCCTCTTTGCTTACATGTAAGCATTCTGCCAACACTTCATTTGCAGAGATCAAAAAAGGATCTTTAAGTGGAGTGGGTGTGACCTTATGAAAAAACTCCTCATCGAAGTTCAGATAATCTGTTTTTAGTTGTAATTGTTTTAGTTTCATAAGTAAGTTTTTACAGAGTAATCACTTTTATATAGATAAACATTCTTATATAAATAGATATTTCCAGTCTTTTTTCAACTGATTAAATTTTAATCATTAAACTGGTTTTTAGTAGTCAGTCAAGTGATATACTTTTCTCACAAAATTAATTCACTCATTCATTGAGTAAAAAGGAAATTTAGATGAAAAAATGGCTTTTAGCAATTTCATTGCTCTTACCCGCTCTTGCTTTTGGAGCTGATGCTCCAAAAATTGATACAGGAAACACAGCGTGGATGATTATGGCGAGTGCTTTGGTACTTCTTATGACACCGGCTGGTCTTGCATTGTTTTACGGCGGTATGACTCGTTCAAAAAACATACTTAACACTTATGCAATGGTATTTGTAGGCTTTTCAGTTGCATTTATTGTTTGGATAGTTGCAGGTTACTCACTTGCATTTGGAACGGCGACAGGCGATATGAACAATTTTATGGGTGGTTTTGCAAATGTGATGCTTGATGGTATCAAATGGTCTGATCTAACAACTGTTGGTTTTTACCCTCAGTATGTATTTGTATTTTTCCAAGGAACGTTTGCTGCAATTACAATAGCTATTGCAAGTGGTTCAGTGATTGAGCGTATGAAGTTTTCTACTTGGGTAATCTTTGCAGCAATTTGGACAGCTGCTGTTTATGCTCCGATTGCACACATGGTTTGGGGTGGCGGATACCTAATGAAAGCTGGTGCTCTTGACTTTGCAGGTGGAACAGTTGTTCACATGAACGGTGGTCTTGCTGGTTTAGTACTCGCAGTCTTAATCGGTAAAAGAACTGGTTACCCAATGATCGCTATGAAGCCGATGAGTGTTATGCTTACAGCACTTGGTGCAGCATTACTATGGTTTGGATGGTATGGATTTAATGCAGGATCTGCATTTGGTGCAAGTACAGTTGCTGGTTTAGCAGCTCTTACAACAACTATTGCAACTGCTATAGCTGCTGTTACTTGGTTAATAATAGAATGGTTAGTATTCAAAAAACCAACTCTTTTAGGTGCAGCTTCAGGTGTTGTTGCAGGTCTTGTAGCGATTACTCCAGCGGCAGGATTTGTAGATGTTAGCGGTGCTATGATGATTGGTATCGGTGGTTCTGTTGTTGGATTCTTTGGTGTGGCAACACTCAAAAAGATCTTCAAATATGATGATAGCTTAGATGCTTTTGGTATCCACTTCCTTGGTGGTCTATGGGGTGCGATTGCGACAGGTATCTTCGCTCTACAAGATAAAGATCTTTTATGGGATGGTCCACTCAAAGCTACTGGTGATAGACTAGGACAGATTGGTGTACAACTCGAATCTGCTGCAGTCGTTGCACTCTACACACTAGTAGGAACCGTAGTAGTTTACTTCATAGCTTCAGCACTTACAGGTGGCGGACGTGTTGATGAAGAAACAGAAGCAGTCGGTCTTGATGAAGCAGTACACGGTGAACGTGGCTTAAACCTATAATATAAGGATTACAGATGAAAAAACTAGAAGCGGTTATCAAACCATTTAAACTTGAAGATGTAAAAGATGCCTTAGCTGAGATAGGCATCACAGGGATGACGGTAAGCGAAGTAAAAGGTTACGGTCGTCAAAAAGGGCACAGCGAGCTTTATCGCGGTGCTGAGTATGTTGTAGATTTCCTACCAAAAGTAAAAATGGAGATGGTTGTAGCAGATGATCAAGTTGATGCTGTCAGCAACGCTATCATTAATGCAGCTAGAACCGGTAAAATTGGCGATGGCAAGATATTTATCAGCGACATAGACAAAATCATCCGTATCCGTACAGGTGAAACGGATGACGAAGCTATCTAACCGATCTTGAACACATAACGAGCAAAGCCCGTAATGTTGGTATGGGGCATTTGTCCTTCTAACTTCCTAAAGCTACCCGCATCTCAAAATGCGGGAGAATAGTGATAGGATTTTTTGAGTAGTATTTTTAACTTTTCCCTCTCCTCCTCTAAGATTCAAAACGGATGTTTTAAGTCCTAACAGGTTAAATCTACTACTCAAGAAACTCTATCAAAAATTGTACTATAATTAAGGGTGACCTTTTCAAAAAGGAGAACCCAGTGATAGACAAAGTTTTACTTCGCGTAGCTAAAACAGCTATTCTCAGCAAATTTGACCCTCGATATCGGATTGATAAAGAGAAACTTGTAGGTGTGTATCCCTACCTTCAAAAAAATGGAGCAGCTTTTGTAACTCTACATCATGGGAGAGATCTCCGGGGATGTATCGGTTCTATCATCGCGTATAGGACTTTACTTGATGATATTGTAGGGAATGCCGTTTCCGCTGCTTTTAACGATCCAAGATTTGCACCCTTGAATGCAAGCGAACTAGCCCAAATAAACTTGGAAGTCTCTGTCCTCACTATTCCTGAGATTTTAGAGTATGAAGATTTTTATGACTTACTTACAAAAGTCAGACCTAATATTGATGGACTTATATTAAAGCATGGAATCTATCAAGGAACCTTCTTACCGCAAGTCTGGGAAGAACTGCCTTCGCCAGAAGAATTTTTACAACATCTCAGCTATAAAGCCGGAACCAATCCTTCCATCTATCAAGAACATCCGATGCTGTATCGATACAGAGTGGATGCAATAGAGGAGAAATTTGATGAAATACTACCAATATAAAGATGATGAGCATATCATCTGTCTTTTGTGTAAACATTATTGTACTCTCAAAAAAAATGGACACGGAATCTGCGGTATTAACTACAATATCGATTCACAACTTCTTAACAAAACCTACGGCCATCCAAGTGCCTTACATGTGGACCCGATTGAAAAAAAACCGCTCTATCATTTTTTGCCTTCTAGCCATTCTCTATCTCTTGGGACAGTGGGATGTAATTTTAGATGCCCATTTTGCCAAAACTATTCCATTTCCCAAACTTCAACAGTTGATGAAAGCATCACAGTCATGCCCCAAGAGATCGTAGATCTAGCACTCAAACATGATTGTAAGAGTATAAGCTATACCTACAATGAGCCCACTATCTGGTACCCATATGCAAAAGATATAGGTGTTATCGCAAAGGAAAAAGGAGTTAAAAATGTTTTCGTCTCTAGTGGATATGAATCTCACGAAGTGCTAGATGATATGTGTTTATGGGTGGACGCGGTAAATATCGATCTGAAAAGCTTTTCTCATGAGTATTATAAAAAAGTTCTCAAGACCAATCTTGATGGAGTGTTAGAATCTCTTATCGAGTTTGCAAAAAGTGATATCTGGCTTGAGATAACGACACTGCTCATTCCAGGCGTCAATGATTCAGATGAAGAAATAAAGCAGATGGCAGAATTTATAGTAACAAAACTCGGAACTCAGATCCCTTGGCATTTCAGCGCTTTTCATCCCGATTATAAGATGTTAGACACCAAAAGTACGCCCCTTTCAACACTTACTCGTGCACGTGAGATAGCACATCAGTATGGCATCGAGTATGTTTATCTTGGAAATGTACTTGATGATAGCAATACTTATTGCCCTACATGTAAGACAAAAATCGTTGAGAGAAACGGCTATCAAGCGCATATCGTAGGTATTGAAAATAACAGATGCACAAATTGTGGATATGAGATACAAGGAGTCTGGTTATGAAAAGAGAGATGAGTGTTGCGGGGAGTTTTTACCCTGCACGTAGCAGTGAGATAGAAAAATATTTTGATCATTTTACAAAACTCTATGATAAGAAACTTCAACTTCCACAAATCTATTCTAGAGCTATTATAGTGCCGCATGCTGGATACATCTACTCAGGCTATACAGCCAATGTTGCGTATAGAATTCTTCAACAAAACAAATTACATACTTTAGTCATCATTGGACCTTCACACAGAGTTGGGTTTCATGGAGCAAGTTTATGTGAGTTTGAAAGTTATGCTACTCCTTTTGGAGATTTACCAAGTTCAAAAGAACTAGCTTTTGAGTTAAAACAAAACTTTTCTCTTCATTGCCTTCAAGAAGCACACCATGAGCACAGCACAGAGGTGCAATTTCCATTTATAAAATATTATATGGAAGATGTCAAAATTTTGGAGATAGTTTATGGACAAATAGATCCAAAAGAGATCTCAAAAATTATCGATTTTGTACTTGAAAAAGATCATACCGGTATCATTATCAGCACAGATCTCAGCCATTTTCATACTTTACAAGAAGCCAATAAGTTAGACTCTATCTGCGCAGATGCCCTCAAAACACTTGACATACAAGAACTTTATCAAGGGTGTGAAGCTTGTGGCAAAACAGGTGTAGAAGCGATAATGCTAAGTGCAAAGGCAAAAGGCTTACATATAGAGCTGCTCGATTATCGCACAAGTGCTGATACGACGCAGGATAATCAAAGTGTTGTTGGCTATTTAAGTGCTTGCTTTACTGGATTTTGATTCTATATTTCAAACTTATGCTAATGTAAAAATCTAAGATAGCTATCATCGCAATTATATTATGATAAGAGCCATTAAGAAACTACTCTTAAAAGTAGTGAAAAGGAGTGATTATGCATCGAATTGTCAAATACTCAAATATTGAAAATGAACTTCCTAATTTAATAAAAGTATTAAGAGAAGCTCTTCAAACTGATTTTTTACAAATACGTTTGATCGACAAGGAGTGTGATAAATATATCAAAGAGTGTAGCAACGGTTGTCCTTTAACCGAGGCTACTTATGTTGTCTACTCTCCCCATGTCAAAAAAGAAGATCACCACAATGAGCTGTTTGTATTTTTGGATGATACAGGCAATATCTTATGCCATGTTGGAGGAGATCATTTAGAACTATACGGTCTTTTAAGACCAATAAGTAATCTTTCTATCAGTGAAGAGTATAAAAATACACTCAAGCCTAGATGATTAATTACACCAATTCTAAGCAATAGGAGTAAAATAGGGGCACAATAAATTTTTAATTTATTCCGGTAAGTTTGAAAAGTAATTTAAAGTTTGATGATTACGGTGTTTGTAAGTGGTGCGCCCGAAGGAATTCGAATCCCTGACCGCCGGTACCGCAAACCGGTGCTCTATCCAGCTGAGCTACGGACGCACATATATTTTAAAGAGAACGAAATTATATATAAAAAAGCTTATAATAATATAAAATTAGTCAAATTTTTTTAAAATCTCTTCCACTTTCTTCTCTTTAAGAAAAAGTTCGTATGTTTTTCTTATATATGCTTCAAGCACTTTTTTCACATCATTATTTCCATCAACGTTTAAGTCATATGTCATCTGTTTTTGTAAAAACGGAGCAAACTCATCTTCAATATTGAGATCAAACTTTTTACCATCGACCATAAAAGATATCTTTCTACTCATCGATCGTTAACCCAACATGCTTTCAATTTGACTTACTATTGCTTCAATTTCCATATCTTTATTTGAATTTTCTTGAAATAATCTAGCTATCTCTTGATCTTTGATCTCGCGTTCAGCTTTCAATGTCATCAACTCGTTTCTAAGTTTTTCGTTTTCTTCTTTATAGACACCAAACTGACGTAACATCTCTGCAACTTTTAAACTTAACTTATCTAACATATAAAACTCCTGCATATGAAAACGTAAAAAATAAAATCTGTCTCTGCTTAGAATTCTATCACAAAATATCTAAGTATTAACGTGAAATCGTTGTATAAAAAAGAAGTTTTGTTTGAGGAGATCGATATATTTGAAAGAAGAAAATATGGTGCGCCCGAGAAGATTTGAACTTCCACACCCGTAGGGCACTACCACCTCAAGGTAGCGTGTCTACCATTCCACCACGGACGCACGAAAAAAGAATTTGTCAGCCGAAGCTGACAATGAGGTTATTTTAAGTTAATTAACCTAAAAATGGGTTTGCATATAATGCAATAAGAGCGATTACAAGTGTATAAATAACTTGTGCTTCGATCATAGCCAATGCAATGAACATTGTAGTCATTAGCTTTCCGCCAAGACCTGGGTTACGTGCAGTACCAGCGATAGTTGCAGCAGCAGTGTTACCCATACCGATAGCTCCACCAAGTGCAGCAAGACCAAGACCAACACCAGCAGCAACTACTGAGTAAGCTTTTAAAGTTTCGTTTGCAACTTCACCATCAGCAGCGAATGCACCAGCAGCTAAAGCTAACATTAAAAATAGAATTTTTTTCATATCATTCTCCATAAAGATTTTCTTACAAAGTCCGTTCGGCTTACGTATCCCTACTTATCACTTTGAGACCGCAATGATACTCAAAATAACTTTAAAGTTTTATTTAGTTTGCACGACCTAAGCCGATTTTACTTCCTTTGAACTCTAAAATCTCCACTCTTATTGCGTCACCCTCTTTTAAAACATCAGAAACTCTCTCAACTCTAGTATCAGAGATCTTAGAAATATGGATTAGACCATCAGTTCCACCCGGAAGTTCTATAAATGCACCAAAATCAACGATCTTTTTAACCTTTCCATCTACGATATCACCGACTTTATATTCCACTTTATTCTCTTTTGATGAAGAAGCAATATTTTCTATATGCTCTTTTGCCGCTGAGAGATTATTTTTATCTGTACCTGAGAGTTTTACTTTTCCAACTTTTTTGTCTATATCAATAGCTATCTCAAATTTTTCGATGATTTCGCGGATAGTTTTTCCAGCTTGGCCGATGATATCACCTATGATACTTGGATCAACATGAAAGATATTGGTTGTTGGTAAAACTCCATGATTAAATTCAATAGCTTCAATAGCTTCATGCATAATATCTAAGATATGAGCACGTCCCTCTTTCGCTTGATACAGTGCAGATTTAAGAACTTCAAGACTGATACCTCCAAGTTTGATATCCATTTGCATCGCAGTAATACCATTTTTTGAGCCTGTTACTTTAAAATCCATATCGCCATCATGATCTTCTAGTCCCATAATATCACTAAGTATGAGATGTCTTTCACCATCACTGACCATTCCCATAGCAATACCTGCAATCATATCTGAAGTCTCAATATCTGCCGCGCGTAGTGCCATATAGCCGCCACAAACGGTTGCCATAGATGAAGAACCATTTGATTCTAAGATTTCAGAAACTAAACGTATAGTTTGTCCGTCCATATTTAGAATTGGCTCCAGTGCACGTTTTGCCAAGTTTCCATGTCCGAGTTCTCTACGTCTTGGAGCACCAATAGGTGAAGCTTCACCGACTGAAAATCCCGGAAAGTTGTAATGCACCATAAAACTTTCATTTTGAGTCGCAGAATCTGTAAGGTTCTCATACATCTGCGCATCTTTTGGACCGCCTAAAGTAAGTGCTACGAGTGCTTGAGTCTGGCCGCGAGTAAAAAGACATGATGCATGAGTCGATGGAAGGACATTTGTATCTATCTTGATAGGACGAACTTGGTTTAGAGCTCTTCCATCTGCACGAACATTATCTCTTAAAATCATATTTCTTACAACATCACGTTTAACAGTTTCAATCGCATTTTTAAGATCCAGTTCATTCCATTCTGCTTGCTCTTTTAAAATCGCTTTTCTTAAAGTTCTAAGAGCTGTCGAGCGTTCACTTTTAGCCATTTGCACAAGTGCAGCCTTTATATCAGCGATATGATGCTGTGCTACGTATGTAAGCATTTCCGCATCAATATGGTGAGCTTTGAGTTCTAAAGGTTTTACCACTTTTGTAAATGCTTTAAATTCTTGCTCATAAAGAGTATTTGCATCTTTTAATATTTGTTGCGCTTGAGCTAAGATCGTAATAAGTTCATCTTCTGGCATTGCATTTGCAGAGTGTACTTCCATAGTCTGAGCCATCATAGCAGGATCTAAAACAGGATCGACCAACGGACCTTCACTCAGTCCAAAGAAATCAGAACCTAAAGAACGCATCTCTATCATTAACATATCATCTTTTGTGCCTGAGAGATAAAGATCAAACGTAGAATCATTTAACTCTTTGATAGTCGGGTTAAATTTTAGTTCATTTCCGATTTTTGCGACACGCACACCACTGACTGAAGTTTTAATGTCAATATCTGAAACATAAAGTGCTGCAGAAGCCGCATTGAGTGCAAGAACTTGAAGGTCAGCATCTTCATCAACACTTAAAACCAAAATAGATATTTGAGTTGGATACCCAAAACCTTTTGGAAAAATTGGTCTTAGAGATCTGTCAACAATGCGAGATGTCAAAGTTTCAAAATCACTCGGTTTAGTTTCTCGTTTAAAAAATCCACCGGGAATCTTTCCTGCCGCATAACTTTTTTCTAAGTATTGAACTGTTAAAGGTAAAAAATCATCCTCAACTATTTCTGTCTCATCAATAACTACCGTCGCAAGAATAACGGTATTTCCACTTTTTAACCACGCCGCACCATTTGCCTGACGTGCAACTTCATTAAATGAATAGCTCTCTTCTTTATTGGTCAGTGCCAAATCAATATCATATTTCACTTTGTTCTCCTAGGTATTTTTCAATCATCTTATTCTTGATTTTCCATAATGTCCGTATTCTATCTTAAATGAACTGACGAACTCCTCTATCTTACACGTGAAGTGCCCTGTGGGTGCAAGCTTTTTTTGTGCTTAGTTACTTGTACTCTTATAATTAATCTCTGAACCGCCAATAGGCTTTAAGGTGATCGTCAAAAAGATATATTTATCATTATAAGAGGATGCCGTATTATCAGTATTGAGAACTGACCTTACATTTTCTACATAACGAAGTCCAAAATCCCAACATCTTTTAGAGTACAAAAATCCTATTTCCGCACTTTTCTTTTTTGAAGCTTCAATATCATAATTAAAACTTGCAAAATATTTGTAATGCTCATTGTATTTATAAGAAAATTCAGAAGTCATGTATTTTGTAAATCTTGGAACTGTAGAAGTAGCAGCTAAAAATGTGTCTTTGTAAAGATAAGAAAGAGTCAATGTGAGATCTTGATTTATATAACTCACACTATTTAATGTTTTAGCAATGAGATTTTGATCATAATCATAAAAAGTATCATTGTAATATTTTAAGTTTTTTGTGATTTTGTAATCTAGTTCATTTTCTATCTCACCAAGCTTACTCTGTCCTCCTGTATAGGAGATTTGCTGTGCGAGTCTATGATATAAAATCTGTTCTCCCTCTTTATCAAAAAGATACTGAGAAAAATCAAGAGCCGTTGTCTCCCTAACATTGTTTATCGTATAAAACTGGCATACATCCGCTGTTGAGTTTGTTTCACATTCGAGTGGAGCTGATTTATAAAAACCATAATTAGAATCTGAACCCGGCCTCGTGTATGTGACACCAAATACTACTGTATGAGTAAAATCATCATAAGCTTTTGTAAGATTTGTGTTAAGATTAAAAACATTGTACTGTCTTAAAAACATACCGTCTTTATATGCATTTGCATCTTGTCCAACCTCTTGTCCAGTATAGGCTTGACCATTAAAAGAGATATGTTCTGCAAATAATTGTGACTGATAACTTAAATTAAGATATTCGTCAAATAAAGATGTTTGAAGGGTAAGAGGAATATTTAAATCGCTTCGTACCGCCTTTTTCCCAAGCTCTCTATAAAGATGTACTGAGGTAAGATCTACGTTATATAAGAGGTGATCCCCAAGCAATGTTCTAAGATAGTTATGATACTGCAGAGTCGGTAGCTTCTCTATTGTTTGTGCATTACTTTCTAATAAAAGATTTTGATAGTACTTAAAGTAACTCCCAAAATAATTATTATCTGTGTTATAAAACATATTGACTTGAGAAAGCACTTGATTAGCTGTGACATTATTGATAGTATCAGCGGTTGAAAGGTTAATATAATCAACATCATTCATCCAACTCACATTTGCATAGATACCTGATTGTCCGCTCAAGTCGGTACCAAACCATTGGTTTAAAAAATCACGGTTTTCATATTTAAAATCAAATCCATAATGTGTCTTATGTGCAAGGCTATTGTAGTTAACATAGTTTTTGCTTTCTTGAAAGTACCCTGTCCTAAATGAGCCATGTGAAACATTTGAATCTGCAAAGCGAAATGTTTCATAAGAACCAAATCCTCTTAAAGTTCTTAATTGTGGCTTCAACTCAAGATCCCACCAATTATTTACCGCAATATAAATGGGCTGTTGATAATAAAAACCCTCATCACTAGAAAGCCCAAATACAGGAATCAATAATCCAGAACGTCTTGTATTATCCAGTGAATAGCCAAAATAGGGAAAATAAAAGATAGGAATATCATAAATGTAAAGTCTTGCATTATAAAGATTCATCCACTTGTTTTCACCATTATAATTCGATGAACTAAACTTGATCTTCCAAAGCGGTTTATTTGGATTGCATCCTGAGACCATACCCGTTGTTACATCATAATACTTGTCTTTGATATTGCCTTGTTCACCGCTCAGCCAAAGCTGGCTTTTTTGTTCAAGCATATAAAAAGGCTTAAATTCGCGCTTTTTATCAGCGATATTAAGTTTCGCATAATCTCCTAGAAGCTGATATTTATCACCCTGTGTTGCTCGGACATTGCCAAAAAGTTCCAAGGTACCGGTTTTTTTATCATACACAGCATCTTTCGCACTCAGATAATAATCTTTATATACAACTATAACATCATCATTTGCATGAACGATCTCATTTTCAGCATTCATGTGCGTCGCATATATCTCAACTTTATTCGGGTCGTTTTCAATGCTATTATTCGCATCAAGAGTTGTTTTTGTAGCAATATTTGTTATTGTGGTGTCATCATCACAAGTCGTATTTGTATCTGCTCTTAACAATGTGAGTGAAAAGAAAAGAAAAATGAACCAAATTTTATGCATTTATAACCAATGTTTTAGCACTGAAATCATGCCAAGTCTGCCTAGAGGGGTTAAGTGCCCCCCATAAGAAACCTAAATAAAATACGATCTCGCTGAGTATACGAAAAACTGCTCTATTAAAAGCGACAAGCGGTCTTGGTTTTTCAAGCGTTGAGATCTCTATTACACGTATTTTGAGAAGAATTTTTCCAATACTTGCTCCATACATAGAAACAAAAAATGTTTGGTAAATGATTTTTAAAGCCATATATTCTAAAACATAAGAGTTCGTTAAAGCGATCATCTGTTCAAATGTTGTCGCTTGAACAAAAGAGTTCCAAATAATCGCGATAAAGATAAAGGAAAGAAGAAGCTCATCAATGAAAAAAGCCCATGACCTTTTTGAAATTGTTGCTAGTGTAAATTGTTCACGATTTAATAGATTTTCAATCTCTTCTTTCATCAAAAACTGCCTAGAGTGCTTGATAAGCTATATCTGTACGAAGTTTTTTTCCGACATAATGAACTTGACCGCACAACATATAAGCTCTGTCCCTAGCTTGTTTAATAGAATCACCCACACCCACACAGACTAAAACACGTCCGCCAGTTGCGTATAGTGTTCCATCCTCTTTTGTCACACCGGCATAAGAGATATGTGTATGTTCTAAAATCTCTTCATGAACAATGTTGTCGACTACGATCTCTGCTGGTTTGGAGTCACTATAAGGATAGTTTCCACTTGCCATGACAACACCTACTGCAAATTTATTTTCAAACTCTACATTTAGTTCATCAAGCTTTCCGGTCGCCGCTTTATAAAAAAGCTCACGTGCAGGAGTTTTCATCAAAGGCATCAATATCTCGCACTCAGGATCGCCAAAACGTACGTTAAACTCTAAAGTAATAGGCTCCCCATTTACGATCATCAGACCGATAAAAAGAACACCTTCAAAAGGTGCGCCCTCTTGCTGCATTCCATCAAGCGTTGGACGGATAACACGATCTCTTACCTTTTGGTAAATCGCATCATCCACTAACGGTGTTGGAGCATATGCACCCATTCCACCTGTATTTGGCCCTTGGTCATTATCTAAAAGACGCTTATGATCTTGAGCCGCTGGAAGCAAAATATAGTCTTTTCCATCACAAATAGCAAACATTGAAAGTTCATAACCATCCAAAAACTCTTCGACGATCACATTTTTACCCGCATCACCGAAACTTTTTCCGCTAAGCATCTCTGAAACTGCAACTTTTGCTTCATCATGAGTTAGTGCAATAATAACGCCTTTTCCAGCACACAATCCATCCGCTTTTACGACAACAGGTATAGGAAGCGTGTCGATAAACTTGAACGCTTTATCGATAGAATCTGTTTCAATGTAACGTGCTGTTGGGATATTGTATTTTGCCAAAAAGTTTTTCATATAAACTTTTGAGCCCTCCAAACGCGCGGCTTCTTTGCTTGGTCCAAAGATTACAAGCCCTTTTGCTTTAAAAATATCAACGATACCTTCGGTCAAAGGTGCTTCTGGCCCGACTATCGTCAAATCAATGTTGTTTGCTAATGCAAAATCTGCAAGATCATTATAATCTTTGATTGAAAGGTTTTCACCCAGTTGGTCTGTTGCACCATTTCCTGGGGCAAAATAGAGTTTCTCAACGACAGAATCTTTCTTTAACACACGCCCGATCGAAAATTCACGTCCGCCGCTTCCAACAACCAAAATATTCATACCAATCCTTAACAACAATATATCTTTAATAATTTATATAAAATATCTCAAAAAATAGTTTATAAAAAGTATCATGAAAGGCCCGAGCAGCCGTTGTGCAAATAGCTTCGGTTCTCAAAGCTAAAAAATCAGCAAATCAAGAATCCTATCAGGCGACAGTCTCTCGGCAGAGTTAACGTACCTCAAACGAGATCATCGGCACACAAGAACTACTACCAATTCACTAAAAGTAAATGTAGAACCCTCTCATACGCACTTAGTCGAACCACTCAGAAGGAAATTATACAATTTTATTTCTTACTTAATGCTATAATCGCGCTATGAATTACTACACAAATGAGCTCCAAGCACTCAAAAAATCTTCTCGTCACAGAACTCGTGAAATCGTTGATTATACACTTCAAGATTTTGCCTCCAACGACTATCTAGGTCTTGCATCAAAAAAAGAACTTCATATGCTTACTTGTGAAGAACTCTCTCTCAACCCCGTTCACGCTCCAAAAGCCTCTCTTTTAGTCAATGGCTATCATCAAATACATAAAGATTTCGAAGGCGCTTTATGTCAAGCAAACGGCTTTGAAGATGGCGTTGTTTTAGGAAGCGGTTTTAATGCTAACATCGCCCTCGTAGAAGCCTTGGTGAGAAAAGGCGACACCCTTTTTATGGATGAAAAGTTTCATGCATCTGGTGTCTTTGCAAGCAATCAAGAGGGCTTGCATGTAAAGTTTTTTAAGCACAACGATACAGATCAACTTAAAGAACTTTTAATCAATTCTAAAGCCAAGAGAAAGATCGTTGCCGTCGAAGGGATCTATTCCATGGATGGTGATTTGATGGACAAAGAGATCTTTGCTATATGTGACAAAGAAGATGCCATCCTCATAGTCGATGAAGCTCACAGCAGCGGAGTCGTAGGTGAAAACCTTATGGGAGTTTATGATCTTTTTAAGATAGAGATAAAACCAAATCACATCAAAATGGGAACGCTTGGAAAAGCATATGGCAGTTTTGGAGCTTTTATTTTAGGCTCTTCTCACATTATAGAGTATCTTTTAAACCGTGCAAAACCTATTATCTATGCAACTTCACTCTCTTTGTATGATACTTTACTCGCACATAACTCTTTAAAATATATCTTAAAAAATAAAACCTCCCTTAAAAAAGAGATTGAGTTACGCCAAAAAATAGTAAAAGAATACTTACATGTAAGCACTCCTTCGCTCATCATTCCCCTCGTTTTAGGCGATAATAAAAAAGTCTTGCTTGTAAGGGATGAACTCCGTAAAGATGGGTATGTAATCGGTGCTATCAGACAACCAACCGTCGAAAAAGCGATACTTCGTATTATTGCGAGGATTGATGAAGATGCCACAAGCTTTGAAACACTTTGCAAAAAAGTAAAAGAGTATCTTTGATGCAAGTATCCAAGCTTCACATCACACTTAAAGAAAAAACTTTAGTCGATATCAGTTTTGATATCAACACCTCACTTGCTCTTGTAGGACAAAGCGGAAGCGGAAAAAGTCTTACGATAAAAGCACTTTTAAATATGCTTCCCTCCCAGATGCAATCCACTTTGCATACAAAAAGTAATTTTGAACTTATAGCTGGAAAAACGATTGGCTTTGTTCCTCAAAACCCTTTTACTGCCCTTTCTCCACTCACAAAAATAAAAGATCAAATATTTCTTCCGCAAAAGCAAATAAAGGAACTTTTCAAAGAGATCAATCTCGACCCTACTCTTTTAGATCGCTATCCTCCTGAACTTTCAGGCGGGCAATTACAGCGTGTTGTCATTGCCATTGCTCTGAGTTCTCATCCAAAATTATTACTTTTAGATGAGCCTACAACAGCACTTGACGCGGAAACTAGCAAAAATATTATAAATCTTGTACAAAATTTACAAAAAAAATTAGCTTATAAACTTCTTTTTGTGACCCATGATATAGCCTATGCAAAGATTTTGTGTGATGAAATATGTGTTATAAAAAACGGAAAGGTCATAGAATTTGGTAAAATGGCAAACGTATTACAAGATCCTCAAGAACTTTATACAAAAACACTTATAGAAGCAAATTTTGCAAACAGGAATTATCGCCAATGAAAAAATATCTTATTATCGCAGTTGTACTGCTTATCGCTACACCATTTGCAATGTTTTGGTACTACTATACTCAGGTCAAATTTGATCTGGATAAACTTATCAACTATACGCCAGCCCTTACAACTAAAATATATGACAAAAACGGCGAAAAAATTGCCAATATGTTTGATGCTGAAAATCGTTATTATGTACCGTTTAATCAAGTTCCACCTCAACTTATAGAAGCTCTTCTAGCTATCGAAGACACATCTTTTTTTGAACATGAAGGTGTAAACTTTGACGCGATCTTCCGTGCAATGCTCAAAGATGTTAGAGCCGGTAAAATGGTGGAAGGTGCAAGTACACTGACACAACAACTTGTTAAAAATACTTTGTTGACACGCGAAAAAAAGATCTCAAGAAAAATGGTAGAAGTCATTTATGCAATGAAATTAGAGCATGAACTTACAAAAGAGCAGATCCTAGAACGCTACTTAAATGAGATCTATTTAGGACATGGATATTACGGAATCAAAACAGCATCAGAGGGATACTTTCATAAAGACCTTAAAAATCTGACTCTCAAAGAGATGGCAATCCTTGTTGGACTTCCAAAAGCGCCTAGTTTTTACTCTCCGACAAAAAACTATGAGATATCTTTAGGGCGTGCAAATCGCGTTATAGACAGAATGTTTTCTCTTGGCTGGATAGATGAAAAAACACATGATAATGCAAGCAAAGAACAGCCTCAGGTGTATGACTCAACACTGACTCAGAACCAAGCACCTTTTGTCGTTGATGAAGCAATACGTGAACTCAGTAAAGATATTCCGGATATAAAAACAGGCGGTTATGATATCTACACAACTATCGATCTTAGCATGCAAAAAAGTGCCAACTTTGCAATCAAACAAGCATATAAAGAAGCACTTGCGAGAACAAAATCTCGTGATGGCAACGATAGCAACAATACACAACTTAATGGCGCCATGATTAGCATGGACCCATCAACTGGTATGATCCTCGCTCTTGTAGGGAGTGTCGATTATGCAAAAAGCTCATTCAATAGAGTTATTCAAGGCAGACGCCAACCCGGAAGTGCATTTAAACCTTTTATCTATCAGATAGCTCTGGATCTTGGATATTCTGGTGCTTCTCAGCTAACCGATCTTGCTAAGACATTTGCTTATGAAAAAGATGGAGAAGAAGTGACATGGCAGCCTGAAAACTATGAAAAAGATTACCAAGGAGTTGTGAGCCTAAGAGATGCTCTTGTGCACTCTAAAAACCTTGCAACCATCAATATGGTCACAGATATAGGACTTGGAACTGTTATTCAAAAACTGAAAAATTACGGCATGTCCAATATTCCACATGATCTTTCTATGGCTCTTGGATCAATCACGCTTTCACCTATTGAGTTGGCGCAGTACTACAGTTCATTTGCAAATCACGGTGTACAAGTTCAGCCTTATTTAATTACAAGAGTTGAAAAAGATGGTAAAGTGGTGTACACACACAAAGCTATCCCGACAAGACAGATAAGCACTCCTGCACAGACTTATCTTTTAACAACGATTTTACAAGATGTTATCAGACGTGGGACAGGAACTCAAGCAGCAGTCGATGGCATAGAACTTGCCGGAAAAACAGGAACAACAAACAAAAATGCAGATGCATGGTTTGCAGGATTTTCTCCAACTATAGAAACAATTGTATGGTTTGGAAATGATGATAATACACCGATGAAAAGATCAGAAACCGGTGGACGTACCGCAGCACCTGCTTTTGCGACTTTCTATAAGGGAGTGTTAAAAAGTAACCCTCAGATTCAACGTAGTTTTACAAGACCAGATGGTGTTACGACAGGAGAGTTTGGAGGCAGAACAGAATACTTTACGGACATCTCGAAGCCGCCAAAAAGCGATACTGTAGAAAAAACTACTGAACAGTTAGTCTTCTAAGAAGAAGGATTCCATCCTTCATGAGTGAGTGCAGTTCAGGAAGTCCTGAAGCACTTTTTACCTTTTCTTTTAGTTTAGTGAAAAGCTCGGTTTAAAGCAGAGAAAAGCGCTTTGATTGAAGCAATGGTAATATCACTGTCTACACCTACTCCAAAGTAAGATGCAAGCTCGCTATCTTGTATTTCAATATACGCTACAGCATTCGCAGAACTCTGTTCGCCACATGAGTGCTCTGAGTAAGATTTAATAGTAAAACTGTACTCACACTCTTTTGAAAGAGCATTTTTACATGCGTCTATCGGGCCATTACCTTGTCCCTCCGAGATAATCTCTTTACCACTACATGTATAAGTAAGTTTACACCATACATTTTTATCTTTAGACGTCGGAGAACTACTTGCGAAATCGATAAGTTCTATACCTCCCTCAGATTCCAAATAGGTTTTTGTAAAGATATCAAGAATTTCAGAGTTATTCAATTCTCTTCCCTCTTTATCTGTTGTACCTTGAATAATTCTGCCAAACTCTGGGTGCATTTTTTTAGGCAACTCATAACCAAACTCATGTTCTAAAATATATGCTACTCCACCTTTTCCTGACTGAGAATTAATGCGGATAATCCCTTCATACGAACGTCCGACGTCTTCAGGGTCTATCGGCAAATAAGGAACCTCCCAAAGAGGATCATCTTTAAGTTTTTGAAATGCAAGTCCTTTATTGATAGCATCTTGGTGTGAACCTGAAAAAGCTGTATACACAAGCTCTCCAACATAAGGATGGCGGCAATGCGTATCGATCTCCGTACATCTCTCAACCACATCCAAAACTTTATCTACATTTGAAAAATCAAGCTTGCTATCAACACCTTGCGTAGTCATATTTAAAGCCAAAGTGATGATATCAACATTTCCGGTTCTCTCACCATTGCTAAGTAAAGTTCCCTCAACTCTGTCAGCTCCAGCAAGAAGTGCAAGCTCAGTTGCCGCAACGCTTGTGCCACGGTCATTATGCGTATGCGTCGATATCAACACATGCTCACGATTGTCCAAATGCCTGCTCATCCACTCGATCTGATCAGCATAAATATTTGGTGTTGCGACCTCAACCGTTGCCGGAAGATTGATTACTACCGGTCTCTCTTTGCTGATTCCCCAACGTGCCGTTACAGCATTACAAATACGAGCCGCAAACTCTAGTTCAGTACCTGTAAAACTCTCTGGAGAGTATTCTAAAACGATCTCTCCATCATGAGAAGCTTCATACTTCTTAACAAGATCAACACCCTCAAGAGCAAGTGCGATAATCTCATCTTGGCTTTTTTTGAAAACGATCTTTCTTTGAGCGACAGAAGTTGAATTATATAGATGAACAATCGCTTTTTTTACACCTTGTAAAGACTCAAAAGTCTTCTCAATCAAGTGTTCACGGGCTTGCACTAAAACCTGAATTGTAACATCATCAGGAATCAATTTATCATCCACTAAACGGCGTAGAAAATCAAACTCTACTTTAGAAGCAGATGGAAAACCAACCTCTATCGTTTTAAATCCAATTTTAAGTAAGAGTGCGAAGAGTTCAAGTTTTTTATCCATGTTCATTGGTGTGACAAGCGCTTGGTTACCGTCACGAAGGTCAACACTACACCAAATTGGTGCTTTTGTTATGCTATTTGATGGCCATTTACGATCTGGTAAATCTATTTTTGGATAGGGACGGTATTTTCCCTCTGTTATTTGACTCATAAGAATCCTTTTCTTGAAATATTTAGCCGCACTCTTACATACAACTATTGAGGTAATTATATCTAATTTTATAAATGAGAAATTTTAAAAAAGGTTTGAAAAAGATTATTTAAGAGAGGAAAAGGCCTACTTGTAGGCGTCATATGGATCTCAAAAAATTTGTTTTTGTAGCTCTTGGAGATCATGGAGACAAATGTCACCGCCACTATCATGAGCAAAGCTCATGATAGTGTACAACATCAACTGATTAACACTGATAAGTAGTTTTAAACTCGTACGCTGTTGGGCGACCTTCGTCTGGATAAACATCACGCTCAAATCTGTAATGTTGGTATGCATCGATAAATTCATCTGAAAATACCGGTTTCAAGAAATCGTTATCACGGATAAGAGCCTCTAATGCACCACGAAGAGTGTGTGGCATTTGAGGAATACCTCTTTCACGAATCTCATCTAAAGAAAGTTCATAAAGATCTTCATCCATTGGACCAACTGGAATCTCTTTATTTTTAATACCATCAAGTCCAGCCATCATCATAACTGCGAATGCAAGATATGGGCAAGCAGTAGAATCTGGAAATCTCATCTCAATACGAGTCGCTTTTTCACCAGCACCGTAAGGGATACGACAAGATGCTGAACGGTTTTGAGAAGAGTATGTTAGTACGCTTGGAGCTTCAAAACCTGGAAGCAATCTTTTGTATGAGTTTGTTGTCGGATTAGTAAATGCTGCAACTGTACGAGCATGTTTAAAGATACCACCAACATAGTTAAGACCCATTTCAGAGATATTTGCATAGTTCCCTTCCTTATAGAAAAGGTTTTTACCCTCTTTCCATAGTGATTGGTGAACGTGCATACCGTTTCCATTATCGCCATAAAGTGGTTTAGGCATAAATGTAGCTGTTTTACCGTTTAGGTGAGCAACCATTTTTACAACATATTTGTATTTTTGAACATTATCAGCCGCACCGATGATATCAGAGAAAACGATACCGATTTCATGTTGCCCTTGTGCAACTTCGTGGTGACCAAGAACTACTTCAAGACCAACTTGTTCAAGGACCATCATCATTTCAGCACGTAGATCAACAGCAGAGTCAGTTGGCGCTACAGGAAAATATCCACCTTTAACGCCTGGACGATGACCTGAATTGTACATATCTGGATAAGTTGTATTTGAATTCCATCCACCCTCGTCAGTATCAATTTTGTATCCCGCTTCATTCATATTATCAACAAATTTTACATCGTCAAATACAAAAAATTCATTTTCTGGACCGAAGTATGCAGCATCAGCAATTCCTAAAGACTCAGCATGTTTGAGTGCTGCTTTAGCAATTGAGCGAGGACATCTTTCATACATTCTATTTTTATAGATATCATATACATCACAGAAAACGATGATTGTAGGATCAGCAGTAAAAGGATCCAAAAATGCTGTTGGAACATCAACTTTAAGTAGCATATCTGATTTGTTGATTGGCTGCCAAGCATCAATTGAAGAACCATCAAATGGAAAACCATTTTCTAGATTACCCTCATTTACCGCACTCATACGGTAAGTAACATGATGCCATGTACCTTTAATATCTGTAAAACGAAGATCTACGAATTGAACTTCATTCTCTTTACAATATGTAAAGAATTCACTAATATTGTTAACAAATTTTCCCATTAAATCTCTCCTGAACTTATTTATTAGGGATATTGTACCGAAGATTTACCCATTTTGAAGGAGTAAGAGTGATTAAAAAATAGGCAATTCTCTTTTTGTTTCGTATAGTTATCTATTTTTATAAGGCTTCAACAGTAGCAATAATGATGGAAGAAGTAAAAGATCAGCGATCAAAGCGCTAAGCATTGCTAAAACGGTTAAAAGTCCAAAATAGATTGTAGGTGTAAACTCTGAAAGCACCAATACTAAAAAGCCAATCATAATGGTCACAGAGGTGTAATACATCGCATATCCTACACTCTGATGAGATCGTCTCATCGCTTCAACATAATTCAAGTCTTTTTGATACTCCTCTTTATATCTGTGCAGATAATGGATAGTATCATCAACTGCAATTCCAATAGCGATGGAAGCGATGGTAATACTCATCATATCAAGCGGAATATCAAAAGCACCCATCACTCCGAAGATGACAGATATTGGGATAATATTTACAACCATTGCAATCATCATAATTTTTAAAGAGCGGAACAAAATAAAGAAGACAATTCCAAGTAAAACAAGCATTAATCCAAGTGTTTTGATCTGGGAATTAAAAAGAGATTGAAGCATGTTATTATATAAAACCATCAGATTGGAGAGATGAATATTTTCCTCTTTAAGTCCTAGCTTATGCACTAAATCAGATTTTATTTTTTTTAGAAGTTCATCTCTATTAAGTTTAGGATTTGAATCGACGATGCGCAGAGAAAAACGAACCTGATTTGCATCTATATTGACATAAGGTGTGAGCACGATTGGACGAAACTTTTCAGGAAGTTCATTATAAAGCATTGCCAGTGCAAAATCATCTAACTCTTTACCATCATTTAATCCGCGTCCAAGTTCCAAAACCGTTCCAAGAGAAAGGACTTTTCCCGCTTCTGGAAGTGATGATAAGTAGGCATGAACCTTGCGTACAACATCCATTTTATCAGACGTAAACCAATATTGATTTTCATTTTTAATCGCATTATATTCGTCTTCAAACTCATCCAACTCGTCCATAGAAGCTTTTTTAGGCTTTTGTATTTGGACTTTTTCTTTTGGAAAGTCTACTATCACATCTAAGGGTGTCGTTCCTCCAAGTGATCTGTCAATGACTGCCATCCCTTGATATATCTCTGTAGATTCTTTAAAATAATTGATAAAACTGTTTTCGACACGAATGTGAAATGCTCCAACAACACTTAGAATAAAAATCATAAGACTCACAGTTATAATAGCTTTTTTATGATGGTATACAAGATAAGAACTAGCATGAGTGATGGGAAAATTGATTGCATGAGAAGGCGTGATCTCAGATTTTTTCATTAAAACCAAAATAGCAGGAAAACTCAAAAATATTACAATTAAAGAGACAAAAATTGCAATACTCATCATCCAGCCAAGCATTATAACAGGCAAAATTCCTGAAAAAATAAGCGAACTAAATCCTGCTATAGTCGTAATAATGGCAAAAAACGAAGGTTTTAAGATGGAAACAACTGTTTCTACAGCTAACTCTTTTTGAGAAAGGTGTAGATGTGTTGAAAGGAGTTCTCTATATCTGACGATAAGATGGATAATCATAGAGATCGTCACAATGAGCTGTAAAGAGATAAAATTTGATGAGACGACAGTCACCTCGAACCCAAGCAATCCAAAGAGTCCCGTTGATGCTACGATAGAGGCAGTAGAGATAATGACTGGAATAATGACCCATTTAAGCTCTCTAAAAACACTGTATAACACAAGCACTAAGATAAGTAAAACGATGCTTCCATAAGTTTTGATATCGTTTTTTACATAGCTGATCATATCATCGGCTATCATATCCACACCGCCTAAAAATAACTGGGCATCGTTAATATGGTTTTGCATAACAAAACGGATCTCTTGAAGATTCTGATGTTCTTTAGCACGTTTTAAGTCGCGATACTCTTTAAAAGCCTCAATATCTTTTTCGCTTTTGGTTGCATTTTTTTGTTCTAAAAGTACTTCAAATTTTTTATCTTTTTTGAAATTGATAACAACTGCTGTCGTCTTAAAATCTTTACCAACGAGATTATTGCTATAAATGGGACTGGATAAAAGTTCTGTTTTTGCGAGTCTTCTGTCTGTATCGTTTGATTCTAACGTTGGAAGATTTTTTATCAGTTCTTTAAGAGGTTTTGGAGGACTATGAAAAAGTGGAACATCCAAAATCGAAACAACACTATCCACAAAATCAAGTGACTGCAGATCAGTTTTTAAACTTTTAAGATTTGCAAGACTTTCATTACTCAAAAGCTCACTCTTTGGCGTGTAAGTAATAACCAAAAAATCAGGTGTTGCGTACCGTGCGTTGATCTCTCTTGTGTAAATAAGATCTTTATCATTTTCAAGAAGCAATGTTTCAGCAGATGCGTCCACACTAAGTTTTGTAATATAAAATGACAAAAAAACCACACTACAAAGCAATAAAAAAAGAGTTATACGTGGATATTTTATTACTTTTGAAGTGTAAAAATTATGAATCATCTATATTGCGTCTGTATTTAATTCTAATAAAAACTGCTCAAAACTTTTTGTTTTTAGTGCTGCTGCAAACTGGTTTCTGTATGTTTGCACAATACTTACGCCAAAAATATCAACATCATAGATCAACCATTTTTTATTATCAGCTTCATAAAATTTATAGACAACAGATTTCTTTTCTGTTTTTGTTATCAAATAACTTTGAAGCATCATACGCTTATCTTTAACAATCTTCGCTTTTTCGAATTCAAGTTTTTCATCTGTATAAAGATGCAATTTACCTGTATAGGAGTTTTTAATTTTTTTATTAAAAACAGTATGAAACTTCGTTTTTTGATCCTCACTAAGCGCTGCATATGTTGCTTTACCCAAACATAGAGTTCCCATAAGATTAAAATCAAAAAGAGGATCAACAAGTTTGATTAATTCTACATCTTGCCTTGTCTTTGATATACCCTTATCTTTTAATATAGTTGTTACTTTTTGGCTATTGTTTATCATCATAGTTGTGACGCTCTCTTCAACACCTGCATGAAGTGAAAAAAACAATCCGAAGATAAAAATAAATATAAATGATTTCAATATTACTCCTTAATTAACATTCTACGATTTTGTTCATAAGCATCTCGTATAAAAGGGTAAAGATCCAACGCATCTTTTCTAAACTCTTTATATTCATTGGCTCTCAGTGAAGCTTCATTGAAATTTTTGTATGCAATTATACCCCAAGACTCATACATGTTGTCGCTCAGGTTATATTGGCGATAATCTTGATAGTAAACAGGATCAGCTGCCATGTCTATAAAACCACCTGCGAGATCACGCAGATTGTACTGTCCTAAAAATGGCAGTGCGATAGGAAATCCCCCGCCTACTCCATAATAACCAAGTGTTTGTCCAAAGTCCTCATTACTTTTAGAAAGTCCTAGCCAAGTCGTAGCCGGATCAAAAAATCCAAAAAGTCCTACGGTTGAATTGACTCCAAATCTCTCAACATCTATCCATGCTCTTTGAAATTTTAGTTGTAAAAGATTGTTCACAAAAGTAATAGGAAATTTAAGATTATCGAAAAAAGATTTGATCGAAGAACGCACCACTTCAGGTGCCACATACTCGTACCCTTTAAAAAGGTAAGGATCTAAAATATGCATAAAAACATAGTCGTTGAAATTTGTCACAACACGGTTATAACCGCTTAACGGGTCAAAAGGCTCATGCTTTGCTTCAACAAATTCATCGTTAAAATCATCGGCATCTGCTGCAAATAGAGAAATATTTACTACTATCAAAAAGAAAAAAATTATACGCATACCCACCTCTTACATGTCATATCATAGTATCTTTATTCTTCTTTTGAAAAGCTTTTCTTGTATCTTGAGTGGGAAGTTTAATAAAATACAAATAGCTATTTTGGTAAAATGTTTCACTTTTAATTTGGGTTTATGGAGAAAATGTATGGATAAAGCAAAATATATTTGGATGAATGGAAAATTTGTAAACTGGGATGATGCGAATGTACACGTACTTTCACACACATTACATTACGGAAATGGTGTGATTGAGGGAACAAAAGCGTATAAGACAGCTAAAGGTTATGCGATTTTTCGCCTTAATGACCATACAAAAAGACTCAAAGAGTCAGCAAAAATGACACTTATGGATATTCCATATTCTGTAGAAGAATTAAATGAGGCACAACTTGAACTTCTTCGTAAAAATGATTTTCAAGGTGACAATGTTTACATCCGTCCATTCGCATTTTTAGGGTATGGTGTTATGGGTGTTTACCATAAACATGCACCTGTTGAGACTGTTCTTGCTTCTTGGGAGTGGGGTGCTTATCTCGGTGAAGAGGGAATGGCAAAAGGGATTAAACTCAAAATCGTTTCTATGACACGTCCTGCAAACACTTCAAATATGGGAAAAGCAAAAGCTACGGCGAACTACCTGAACTCTCAAATGGCAAAATATGAAGCTATTGATTGTGGTTATGATGAAGCACTTTTACTTGATGATCAAGGTTATGTTGCTGAAGCAAGCGGTGCAAGTTTCTTTATGGTGAAGAATGGTGTTCTCATTACACCTCCAAATGACAATTCGTTAGAGTCTATCACTCAAAAAACTGTTATCGAGATGGCTCAAAATCTTGGTATCGAAGTGGTTCGTAAACGTATTTCAAGAGAAGATGTGTATGTTGCCGATGAAGCGTTCTTAACAGGAACAGCGGCTGAAATCACTCCAGTTCGTATCATAGATGCGCGTACAATCGGAAATGGTGCTCGCGGGGAGATGACAGAAAAACTTCAATCTCTTTACTTTGATATCGTTTTTGGACGCAACGCGCAGTATGAGCACTACCTAACGTATATCAACTAACAAATTAGATATAAAAATATAATGAGCTTCCTAGTAAAAGAAGCAAAATAAAATTAAGGAAAAAACAACATGGCATCAGATATGAATGACTATTTCAACAAGAAAAAAAATCAAAGCGGAGGTTCTAATAGTGGTGACAACTCATCGCCAAGAGCACCTCGTCCTCCGAAAATAGATTTTAATTTTGGTGGCGGAAAATCAGTCATCCTCTATGTAATTGTTGGCTTTCTCCTTCTTTTGGTTATAGCAAAACCTTTTGTTATCATAAACGAAGGTGAACGAGGGATCCTTTCTACCAATGGAAAATATCAAGAACAAGCACTTCTTCCAGGATTGCATTTTATAATTCCTGTCATTCAAAGAATTTTTGTTGTTGATACTAAAGTTAGAATCATCAATTACGCGAGCGGTTTGGAAAAAAATGATCAAGATGACGGTATGGAAACAAAACCAGCTATCACTGTTCTAGATAGACGCGGGTTACCAGTTTCCATTGAACTTACAGTTCAATATAGACTAAACGCTCAGTACGCAGCACAAACTATCTCAAACTGGGGCTTTAGCTGGGAAGATAAGATCATAAACCCTGTCGTACGAGATGTTGTCAGAAATGTCGTAGGAAACTATGATGCAGAATCTCTTCCAAATGAAAGAAACACAATCGCTACAAAAATTGAAGATGGAATCAGAGACAATGTCAAAGCGCTTCCAAATTCACCAGCGATACTACAGTCTATTCAACTTCGTGAAATCGTTTTACCCGAACAAGTGAAAGTGCAGATTGAAAGAGTACAAGTTGCGAGACAAGAGGTTCAAAAAGCGGAACAAGAGGTTGCTCGCGCACAGCAAGAAGCCCTTAAACGCGCCGTAGATGCAAAAGGAAAAGCAGATGCGATTACCATAGAAGCGGAAGCAAATGCCAAAGCAAATCTACTTATCTCCAAGTCATTGACACATCAACTGTTACAACTTGAACAGATTAAAGTTCAAGGTGGATTTAACGATGCTCTTAAAGATAATAAAGATGCAAAAATCTTCTTAACTCCTGGTGGTTCAACTCCAAATATTTGGGTTGATATGAAAGATGCAAAAGATAAGATTACTTCGACTAAATAAGGCTTCGATGTAAGCCTTATCACGCAAGGAAAAAAATGCAAGAAATTTTAAACCGTGTTGATTGGCAAAAACAGGAACTGCTTCCTGTCATTGTCCAAGATGTTACAAACAATGAAGTCCTTATGTTGGCTTATATGGATAAAGAGGCTCTAGAACTCTCACTGCAAACAAATATTGCTCACTATTTTTCACGTTCAAAACAGCGTATCTGGAAAAAGGGTGAAAGCAGCGGACACATCCAGACCATCCACTCTTTTAACATCGACTGCGATAATGACACCCTTCTTATCAAAGTCACTCAAGAGGGTGTTGCTTGCCATACGGGACGTAAATCTTGTTTCTTTACAGAACTAAAATCTGGCGATCTACAAACAGAAGTAGAAGTAAATACAGATGCAATATATGGAGTGATAGACACGCTTTATCATACCATCCAGTCGAGAAAACATGCTGATCCTTCCATTTCATGGACAGCCAAACTTTTCGCAAAAGGTGAAAATACTATACTCAAAAAAGTGATAGAAGAATCTGGTGAATTTACATTCGCATTTAAAGACAATGATGAAACAGAGATGGTCTATGAAGCCGCAGATCTAACATATCATATGCTTGTAGCCCTTGCCTATAAAAATATCTCGCCTGATCGTATAAAACAGGAACTTGCTCGTAGATTTGACATAAGCGGTATCGCTGAGAAGAACTCCAGAGAATCATGAAAGAAAAGATTTTAGAGTTTTTACATGGACTGACTAATTACGACTATATATTATTCGCAGCTTTGTTCTTTGTTTTTTTACTTCTGCTGATATTAACACTCGTTCTAAGGAAAAGAGCTTTTTTTGCTTCTCTTTTTCTTCTTTTAAGTCTTGGCACTCTTTTTGCCGGTCCTTTTATTGGCTATATTCAATTGCATGATTACCTATATAAACATAGTTCAAAAATTACTGAAGTCAAAGCCTTGCAATTTACTCCAGCCCTTGTTGTTAAAGGAAGTATAACCAATGAATCAGAAAGAGATTTCTCTACATGTAAGATAAATGTCAATATTTTTAAAGTTGCACACAATCAAATACTTGATGCTATATTTCCTTTTAATCCATTTCAAACGATGCAGGTAGTTGAAACAAATGTACTCCAAGGTGAGACACGTGATTTAAAAATTATCGTAGAACCTTTTACCTATAAACAGGATTATAATGTCTCTTTAGGGGTTCAATGCAGGTGAGAGTACATTATTGTTTTTTTAGCCTTATTTCTAAAAAACTGAAAAAATTGTTTACACTTGTAGAGTTAAAAAAGTAAGTGACTACACCATTTGTACAGTTTCAGTTGAAATAAAACTTCTTAATAATAGACATGCAACAGGAAAAGTAGAGGTAGGAAGCTTTTATAAATTAAGTGGATTTGCGGACTTCCTTGGTGGTCAAGCCAATGTTTGATATCAACATGAAACTATCACAAGAAAATTTCTAGCAGCAACAAAATCGCTCAGAATGATTTTGAGTTGCATTTGATTATCCAGCCTGTCTTCACATGTTGTAGACTTTATAAGCGCAACAACCCACTAATATTTTAATCCGATTTTCTTTAAAGAAGCGTTGATATTTCTAACTTGTTTATTTTTATCTCGGCACCATAAAGGTGCCAAAAGTGAATCATCATCTATTCCAGCTGTAATCCTCTGAACACTTACATGATGGGGTTTCATGAGAAGAACTTGATTTAAAACATCTAGATATTCCTCTTCATCTATTGGCGTAAACTCACCACGGGCAAACTCATTTGCCAAAGCTGTTTTTTTCACAACATAAAGCGGATGGTATTTGACTGAATCTATTCCCCATTCGTACGCTTGCTTAGCCGTTTCAAGCATCATAGCTCTGTTTTCACCGGGAAGTCCAAAGATAAGATGTCCACAGACGTTTAAACCAGCTTCTTTGGCTTTTAATATCCACTCTTTAACATTTGCGCTGTTATGGCCGCGATTGATCCGTTCTAATGTTTCATCGTACACAGACTGAATCCCAAACTCTATCCATACCTCTTTTGTCTTGGCAAGTTCTGCTAAATAATCAAGAGTCTCTTGAGTGATACTGTCACTTCGTGTACCGATACTAAGTCCTACAACATCATCAAACGATAGCGCTTTTTCATACAAGGCTTTGAGGGTTGAAAACGGAGCATACGTATTTGTAAATGATTGAAAATAGACCAAAAATTTTTGCGTACCATATGATTTTCTTTGGCGAGTGCTTAAAGCGTTAAACTGTGTTTCTAACTGTAGGAGCTGCTTTTCTAAAAATGGATTTTCATTGGAAGTAAGATTGAGATGAAACCCTTTGAGAGGTTTGACGGTATCTAAACTTGGACTAAAAGAGTCGTTTTCGCAAAAGGTGCACCCACCTTTTGCGACAGTTCCATCAATATTCGGGCAGGTAAAACCAGATATCGAAACTGCGGTTTTATGCACTTTTGTACCGAACTTATCCTGTAAGTATTTTCCAAAGGTGTATATCTGTTTTGCTTCCATACCTAGACTATATACTTCCCTGTGAAACATGCCGTACAGTATTTATCTTCACTTGCAGCATTAACACTTCTAAGCAGTGCTTCTTCGCTTAAATAAGCCAAAGAATCTGCTTCTATGAAATCACAAATCTCATCAATAGACATATTTGAAGCAATGAGTTTGTCTTTATCCGGAGTATCTACACCGTAAAAACATGGATCAGTAGTTGGAGGAGAAGAGATACGCATGTGGACTTCCCTCGCACCTGCATCTTTAAGCATTCTAACAATTCTTCTCGAAGTTGTTCCACGCACAATAGAATCATCCACGACGATGACAGATTTTCCTTTGATAATATCTATCATCGGAGAAAGTTTCATCTTTACTTTCAAATCACGCATCTCTTGAGTTGGCTCAATAAATGTACGTCCGATATAGTGATTTCTCATGATACCCATCTCGTAAGGGATACCGCTTCCTTGAGAATATCCGATAGCTGAGGGCACACCACCATCTGGAACAGGAATAACAATATCTGCATCTACCGGTTTGATTTTTGAGAGTTCAACCCCCATATTTTTTCTCATTTGGTAAACACTTTGTCCATATACACTTGAATCTGGACGAGCGAAGTAGACATACTCAAAAATACAGTGTTTTGGAGTTGGTTCAAATACTTTGATACTTTGAGGTGCTTTATCATCTTCAAATATCAAAAGTTCTCCTGGCTCAACATCACGAATATATTTTGCACCGATAAGATCAAATGCACAGGTCTCGCTGGCAACTACATAACCGCCATTGCCGATACGACCAAGGCTTAATGGACGAAAACCAAATCTATCACGCATAGCAAACATCTTTGTACGGCTTAAAAATACAAGAGAAAATGCACCCTCAATACGTTTGACAGCATCGATAATACGCTCAACAAGATGTTCTTGTTCACTTTTTGCAATCAGGTGGATAAGATTTTCAGTGTCCATAAAAGTTTGAAAAATCGCACCTTTTTTGATTAAAGCATCACGTACTTCTTGTGCATTTGTAAGATTTCCATTATGAACTATCGCCATTTCACCAAGATCGTATCTTGCAAAGACAGGTTGTGCATCAAGGATAGAATCATCACCCGCAGTAGAATACCTTGTATGACCTATAGCATTTTTGCCTTTAAGTGTTTCAAGTTTTTTCTCATCAAAAACGCTCATAACGAGTCCACGATCTTTGATCGTGTGAAGTTTTGTTCCATCAGCTGACGATATTCCAGCAGCTTCTTGACCACGATGCTGAAGTGCATGAAGCGAAAAATAAGCCAATTTAGACGCTTCTTTATGACCAAATATCCCAACTACAGCACACTTTTCATTCATATTTTCAAGCAAGATACAATCCTCGTAAATCTAAAATAATTCTATTTGCGAATTCTACTAAAAAAGAGCTAAAAGAGCCCTTTTCAATTTTAACTACAATTCCAAACAATCAGCAATACTATATAAGCCCTCAGGTTTATTTACAAGCCATTTTGCAGCGCGAAGAGCACCCTTACTAAAAGTATTTCTACTGGTCGCTGTGTGATTTAGTTCAATAAACTCTCCATCATTATAAAAACCTACGGTATGGCGTCCAACGATATCACCTCCACGTAAGGCCATAACCGCTATCTCATCTTTTGTTCTCTCGCCGATATTGCCATTTCTTCCGCTTACTCTGACTTTATCAAGATCCAGACCTCTTCCATCAGCCGCTGAATGAGCCAATGTAAGTGCTGTTCCACTTGGAGCATCTTTTTTGTGTCTATGGTGCTGTTCAATTATCTCTATATCAAAACCTTCTAAAGTTGCAGATGCGATATGCACAAGTTTACTCAAGAGGGCAACCCCAAGAGACATATTTGTGGCGTACAAAATAGGCATCATTTCGCTTGCATCTTTGAGAAGATTCATTTGATGAAGATCTAAACCTGTCGTTCCAATAACTAAAGGTTTTGGAGTTTTTACAGCTTCTTCTAGAAGAACTTGACACGCCTCAGGAAGAGAAAAATCTATAACGATGTCACAAGCATTTAAAAATGTATGCATATCATTTGTAACCAAAACTGATGGATCAATAGAAAAATCTAGATTTTCTCTTACATACACCGTCGAAAGTGAAATATTCTCTTCTTGTTTTAAATCTTCTATCAACAAACGGCCAACTCTTCCACTCGCTCCAAAAACTCCAACTTTAATCATTACATATCTTCCTTAATTTTATTTCATAAAATGAACAAAGTCCATCTGACTATGCCAACGCCAAGTTTTTTTCAGCAGAAAGCTCATTTACTTATACGGTTTTAGTGATTTAATTTTTCATCTACATAAGAGATTGCTTTTAGTGCTGCTACTGCACCATCTCCCGCCGCACATACAACTTGCTTTGGTGCTTCTATTCTGATATCACCTGCTGCAAAAAGACCCGCAATAGAAGTTCTCATACTAAGATCGACTATAACTTCTCCGGCATTGTTAAGCTCACAAAGAAAATTACCATCTTCTTGCATTAAAACTTGATTATTGACATTATTTCCAACAAAAGTAAAAACTCCCGGAACACTGATCTCACGTACTTCTTTTTCTTTGTTAATAACTCTTATCCCTGTAACACCCATTGCATCGCCGTATACTTCTTCTGGTGCAGAGTTTAGTACAAGTTCGATATTTTCTGTCGATTTCACACGTGTGACTGTATTTGGAGAAGCACGAAAGGTGTCACGACGATGAATCAGATACACTTTTTTACAGATTTTCGCAAGGTAGATTGCTTCTTCCAGAGCTGTATCACCGCCACCCACAACAGCAACTTCTTTGCCCTTATAAAAAAATCCGTCACAAGTAGCACAAGTACTTACACCGCGACCAAAAAACTTATCTTCACCAACAAATCCCGCACGTTTTGGAGTTGAACCAGTACATACAATAACACTGTATGCTTCTTGAAACTTCCCATCACTTGTGTGAATTAAAAAGTTTCCGTTCTCATTTTTAGAGACACGATTTACCTCTGACATCTCATGTTTTAAACCAAACTTTTGGCATTGTTCTGGCCACGGAATCATCAAATCCATTCCAGTGATCTCACCAGTAACGCCAGGATAGTTTTCAATTTCACTACTTTGGGTGATCTGCCCTCCAGGCATCCCTTTTTCATACATAATCACATTTTCTAAACCGCCGCGAGTCGCATAAAGTCCAGCCGTAAGTCCAGCAGGTCCACCACCAATAATTGCACAATCTAATATAACATTTTCCATCTATAGCTCTTTTATTTCGGTATTTATTTGATTTAATATATCAAGATTTTGTATCATACTATCTTGTTTATAAAGACTCTCTTTGACTTTTTTTATAATCAAAATAGATGGAGAATTATAGATATTGGATCTCTGAATAAATTTTAGATTCATATTTGTATCTGAGCCTAGAAAAATAATGCTTGGAGTGTTGTCAAAACTATTTTGATGAAAATCAATAGCAAAAACTTTATATTTGGCATCTATACGCGCGAGTTCTTCTTGTGTATTAGCATCTTTAGAACTGAACATAGTGATAAGATATTTTTGCTCGCTTAGTTTAAAAATATCATTTTTTTTCATAGAAAGTCCACTCACTAAAATTGATAAACTTATACTCTGAAAACTTGTAGTTGAAGTATGCAAATGCACTAGCTATGAGTGCCACACGAAAAAGAGAAGTAAATACAGTGGTGACTCTAAAAAGGCTTTTGCCCTCTTTGGCCATCACTGCGCCCTAATTATAATAGAGAGTTTAGTTTATCTTGGAATGCTTGTTTTGAAGCGGCTCCAACCATTTGTTCTACCATCTCGCCATTTTTGAAAAATAAAATAGTCGGGATTGAACGGATACCAAATTTCACAGCAATATCTTGCTCTTCATCAGTGTTTACTTTACAGATTTTTGCTTTTCCGTCAAAATCTGCAGCCAGCTCTTCAATAACTGGAGCAATCATACGGCAAGGTCCACACCAAGGAGCCCAGAAGTCTACCAATGCAACGCCTTCGTTAATCGTTTCTTCAAAATTTGCTGAAGTTAATTCGATGTATTTTCCCATGGTTTACATTCCTTTTTTTGTTTATATAGTCGAGTATTATACAAATGATATCTTTAAACTCTCTTATAATCTGAATGCTAATACTCTTTTCTTAAATTTCATGTTTTGGTATTTGAAGAAGAAAGCAAGTTTTCTCATTTGAACTTTCCACTTTTATAGACCAAAAAAATTATTTTTCGATAATTCTTTTACTCATAACCATCTGTTTTTAGTTTCACTTGCACAGCAAGTTCATTGTTAAATCTTTTCAATTTTCTCTGATAATATGCCATTATGGAGATAATAAATCCTAGTAAAATGAGAATTTTTAAAACGAAACTATACTCTGTACCTATTTTATATCTCGTGAGTCTCCAACTGTTGATAATGTTTTTTATCTGTTGAGGAGGAATGTTCCCAAATTGTTCCGCTGTCAGGCTTTTGTTCACAGAAAGGATTCTAGTTTGCTACTACAATATCAGCTTATTCGATAAGTTCTACTTTGCACGTACTTTGACCGATCTCAATTGAGTCTGGCTCAAATACAACTTCTAAAAAGTGATATTTTCTATAATCTCAACATTTGTTGGAGTGACGATAATTGCGTCATACATGTAAGCTGATTTTACACCATTCTTTTTAAGATAGATGTCACCGGTTTTTAGAAGTTTTCGCATCTTTGTGAGTGTAATATTTTGTACGGCGAGTTCATACTCTTCTGCACTTTTCACTTCGACGAAATGCAAAACCTCATCTTTAAATGCAATGATATCGATCTCACCAAATCTGGAATAAAAGTTTCGCTCGACTACTTGATAACCATTTTCAAGAAGATACTTGCAAGCTTTTGACTCTGCTATATCCCCTTTTGCTCTACTCATACGACTGGAACTATCTCAACTTTTATGGATTTAAAAGCAGCAGTTAAAATCAGCTCATCACTCTTGTCTCCAAAGAGATTATTGATCTTTGACCTTGCATGATGAAAAGTACAAAAAAGCGTTTTAGGTTGTACTTTTTCTGTAAACTCTACGGTAAGAGGAGTTGTTTCTCCGTTTTCTGATTTGAGTATGACCGTAGCTGTTGGAAAATCTGCCTTATCACCTTCAAATACCAAAAGAACATCTTCATCATAACGTTTGTTCAGTTTCTCGCTTCTCGAAGTCTGAGCCGCATTATTATAGTGAGCAATCGTTCTTCCCGTTGTAAGATGATAACCTGTGAGATCTTTTTCCAAGATCTCCTGAACCATCCCACGGAGCTTATACTGATGATAATGAAACTCTCCGAGACCATCATCCGTTCTAAAATCCAACTGATGCAAAATTGGTGTATCTTCAGTATGAACCGGCCACTGTAAGCCCCTTTTTCTATGACGCTCAAGACGGATATAAGAAGCTCCACTAAAACGGCGATATGCCACTTCACGAACCTCATCCCAAACATCATTTGAGCTTTTATAGCTAGCCGTTCCGCCCATCTTATTATCTAGTATTTGTAAGACTTCCCAATCGTCTGGAAGATCAGATTTGACAAGCGGCTGTGAAAGATGCAGACGGCGCATCGCATTGACATACACGCCAGTTTTTTCATACGCTGACTTTACACCCACGACGATATCCGCACGTTGTGCGACGTCTGTCATAAAAAGTTCCTGAACAAAAAGAAGTTCAAGATTTTCAAACGCTTTATCGACTTTGTTAAGATTTGGATGGATATGTGTCAAATCTTCTCCGATATTGAGTACTGCTTTTATGCGGTGTTCAAGCATCTCATCAACAAGTTGCGGTGTCATCAGACCTATCTCTTTAGGCGTCTGGTAATCAGGATCATAATACGGAAGCATCCCCATATCGCACGTTCCTTGGACATTGTTCTGTCCGCGAAGCGGCATAAGCCCAGCTCCCGGCTTGCCGATATTGCCCGTCATGAGAGCCAAATGTGTTATCGCCATAACAGCGTATGAACCATCTAAATGCTCAGTAATTCCAAGTCCCCAGAATATCATTGATTTTTTGAGCGCGTATTCTCGGGCGATTTTTGGAATCATTTTTGAGAGATATTCATACCCCTCAATCTCTTCAAAATACTTGGGATTTGCGTATGGGTCATTTAAAATCTTCGCTTTAAAATCCAAAAATCCTTTTGTACGTTCAGCTATAAAACTCTCATCATAAAGCTCTTCATCGATGATTGTAAAGGCAAGCATATTTAAGATCAAAAGATTTGCTTCATGAGGCATAATAGCTTTATATTTTGCAAAGCGGTGAAGTTTTATCTCACGTACATCAAAAACAGCAAGATTGTCATGTTCACGTGCAACATCTAAAATACGATTAGAGATAATCGGGTGAGCTTCAGTCGTATTCGAACCGATAACGATCATAAATTCGCAGTTGTAAATATCATTATAAGGGTTTGTAGCAGCACCTTCACCGATAGTCGTTCTCATCCCTTTGAGACTAGGAGAGTGACAAACTCTAGCACAGTTATCCACATGTGGGGAGTTTAAAGTATGACGGGTAAATTTTTGAAACAAGTAAGAACTCTCACATGAAGTCCTAGCTCCTCCAATAGAGCAGACACTTTTCTCTCCATACTCTTTTTGGATTGATTTTAGTTTCATAGCCACGGCAGTTGTTGCCGCGTCAAGAGTTGTCTCATACCAAGTCTCATCCAAGTCTATTAAAGTAGAATCTACACACTCTTTAATCTCTGGATTTTTTACCAAAAATGATTTACGGATACGCGGAATTTTCAGTCGATCTAGTGAATCAACAAAGTCAAAACCATATTTGCCCTTGATACAAAGTTTTCCTTGAGAAACCACACCATCTGGATGAGCAAAAATACTCTCAATCTTGTTAGTTGTAACATTCACATTTGCCGCAATATCACAACCGACTCCACAGTAAGTACAAACACTGTCTATTATCTCAATATTTTCCATCCCACTCATCCCACTCTTATTTATTTTTGGAGTGTATACTTTTTTGTCTTAAAAAGTGTGCAAGTAAAGAGAGTAGCTCTTTATTTCAATAAACTCTCAGTCTACACGCTTGGTAATTACTTCAACTTTACTTGTTGAAGATGAGAAACGGATACATCCGTCTGTATTTTTACCTTTTCTATAATTCTGGCAAAAAGACAAAAACTGTAATCAACGAAGGCATCGCCTTTATCGTGAGTTGTTCAACCAAACTAGGAAATTATCCAGATTCAAATCCTATTTTCTCATTTATAAAGAGAATCCACAACACTTTGTCTTAAAAAATATGGTAGGGTAGCAAGAAGTTTTATGAGAATATAAAATCGAAGGGGAAAAGCGTAGACTCTTTTTTTCTTTTCTATCGCTTTTACTATTTTTTTTGTTCCCTCTTCAAGAGTCATCAAAAAAGGCATAGAAAAACTATTTTTCTGTGTCAAAGGTGTATCAATAAACCCTGGCAAAATTGTAATCACATCTATACCATGAGGCTTGTATTTATATGCTATCCCCTCAGCATAAGCATTGAGCGCTCTTTTGGAAGAACTATAGGCAACAGAACTTGGCATAGAGATAAGTGAAGCGAGCGAAGAAATAAAGACAATAGTTCCACTTTTTTGCTCTTTAAACTTTGGAAGTAAGGGTTCTAAAATAGCGTGATTAGAGAGAAGATTTGTATCATAAAGTCTTTTAAAATCGTCAAAGGGAGTGACTTCAAGAGAATGTCCTATGGAGATTCCAGCATTTAAAATCACCATATCAACAGAACCTATCTCTTTAATTTTTTCTTGAAGTATCGCGAAGTCTGTGATATCTACTGCAATAATTTCACTTTTACATGTAAGTGTATTTTGAAGATTTTTAAGTCTTTCTTTATCTCTAGCTAAAAGGATTAAGTGATTATTTTCTTGGTCATAATGGCGGGCAAGTTCTGCGCCGATGCCACTACTTGCTCCAGTTATTAGTATCTTCAAACGATACGAATCATAACCGGTTTAGAATTTACAAAGTCAAGCTCTTCGATACTTAAAATCATATTTTGTATATCTTTTTCAACTGCTGTATGTGTTGAAATCAAAAGATTTGCACTTGCATCACGTGAAGGACGTTGTAAAATTGTTTCTATTGAGATATTATGATTTGCAAAAATAGTCGTTATTTTTGAAAGTACGCCAGCTTTGTCTGAAACATTGATACGAAGATAATATTTTGATTCTATTTCATCTATTGCTTTGAGTTTAAGACCGCCTTCTAGCGGCTTGTCAAATCCAAGCATCGGTTTGCTCTTTCCGCTTCTTGCGATATCGATGATATTTGCAATTACAGCACTTGCAGTCGCGTCACCGCCGGCACCCGCTCCGTAATAAAGTGTTTCACCAACTTTATCACCCACAACACTAATACCGTTCATAACACCATCGATCTTTGCAATCATCTCATCTTCATCGATCAAACATGCATGTACGCGAAGCTCTACTTCATTGCCGATTTTTTTCGCAATTCCTAAAAGCTTGATTCTGTAACCAAACTCTTTTGCAAAATTGATATCTTCTTGAGTGATGTTTTGGATACCTTCGATCAAGATATCTTCTGGTTTTGCATCGATCCCATATGCGATACTCGCCAGAATGAGAAGTTTATGAGCCGCGTCATATCCGCCAACATCAAAAGTCGGATCAGATTCCGCGTAACCGAGTTCTTGCGCTTCTTTTAAAATAGAAGTATAAGACACGCCCTCAGCACTCATTTTTGTAAGCATATAGTTACATGTACCGTTCATGATCCCCATAATCGACTGGATATGGTTTGCAGAAAGTCCATCACGTAGGGCGTTAATGATAGGAATACCACCCGCTACACTTGCTTCATATTCAAATGCAAGATCCCCTGCAAGCTCTTGAAGCTCATAACGGTGATAAGCCAAAAGCGCCTTGTTTGCAGTCACGACTGCTTTGCCGTTTTTAAGTGCACGCTTCACAACTTCAAAAGCATCTTCGACACCGCCCATAAGCTCTACGACGATATCGATCTCTGGATCATCTAAAACATCATTGGCATTATCACTCAAAATTATGTCAAGATCTCTTTTTTTGGATAGATTACGAACAACACCGCTTTTAACTTCTATCTTAGTTCCTGCACGTGCAGAGATAATCTCCTGATTATCTTTTAAGATATTTACTACTGATGTCCCAACAGTGCCAACACCAATAATCCCGACTTTAATCACTCTTTATCCTTAGCGTCTTGAAGCTTTTTCAAAAACAGTTTAACATTTTTTGCAGCCTGACGGATACGTTTATCGTTTTCTATAAGAGCGATACGCACATATTCATCTCCATACTCGCCAAAACCAATTCCCGGAGCGACTGCAACATGAGCCTCACGAAGAAGTTGTTTTGAAAATTCTAAAGAACCAAGATGTATAGCGAAATCAGGAATTTTTGCCCATACGAACATACTTGCCTGATTTTTTCTCATAGGCCAGCCAGCTTTATTAAAAGCATCTAAAAGAACATTTTGACGATGCTCATATTTGTCCGTAATATCTTTGACACATTGCTGATCGCCGTTTAATGCGACAGTCGCAGCAACTTGGATCGGAGTAAACATCCCATAATCAAGCCAAGATTTGATCTTTTGAAGTGCGCCGATAAGCTTTTTATTTCCTACGAAGTAGCCAACACGCCATCCAGCCATATTGTAGCTTTTTGAAAGAGTAAAGCTCTCAACCGCAACATCCTTAGCCCCCGGAACACTCATGATCGAAGGTGTTACATAGCCATCAAAAGTGATATCTCCATACGCGATGTCAGAGATAACATAAAAACGCTCTTTTTTCGCCATTGCAACAAGTCTTACATAAAAATCTTGCGTTACTGTCGCTGTTGTAGGGTTATGAGGAAAGTTTACAAGAACAAATTTTGGTCTTGGTGAGTTTTCTTTAAAAACACGTTCCAAATCTTCAAAAAATTTATCTTCATCAACTTTATAATCTTCATCATACGCAAGACCAAACTTGACAACATTTCCACCTGCTAAGATAAATGCATAAGAGTGAATAGGATATGTAGGATCTGGAACAACTGCAACGTCACCCGGATTTGTGATAGCATATGCTAAGTGAGCATATCCCTCTTTACTTCCCATAGTAGCAACACATTCAGTTTGTGGATCAAGATCAACTCCATAGCGACGTTTGTACCAGTCGGCTATCGCTTGAAGAAGTTTTGGAATTCCTTTAGAAACAGAATACCCTTGAGTTTTATTTTTTTTGGCAGATTCAATAAGTTTTTCTCTAATGTGTGCAGGAGTATCTCCATCGGGGTTACCCATACTAAAATCTATAACATCCGCACCAGCGCGACGCTCTTTCATTTTTAGTTCATTCACTTCCGCAAAAACATATTTTGGAAGTCTATCCATTCTATCAAATTTTATTTCATCAAACATTTGTGTTATCCTGCCTAAATAAATTGCAGAATTCTAACATAAATATCTCTATAAATTCTTTAGCATCCTTTGAAAATTATCTCGACGCTTGTGCCTCAATATTGAAACCATTTTTGATATTATTCAAGGAGTACAGATCCGATATTTTCATATATACCGTATTTAATAGAAGATCAATAGATAACGAAGATGTTTTGCTATCTATTTTTTGCACTTTTAAAAGATGTAACCCCTGATCATAAAACGCAATTGAAGGATACCAACTATTTGCACGATTGGAATCAATGCTTACTTTGCTTACACCAGAAACATCAATCCACATTTCACTCATATCTCTTTGAGAAGTGATATTTGTAGTCAAATCAAGTTTAGGAACGCTCAAATGTGCCTTATTCATCTCAATTTCATAGCTCCAAGAAGCTGGATTTGCTGTTTGGATATCTGTTAGATGACATCCTGATTTTGCAAGTTCTGTCTCTAGTGCAACTGGATCGATTACAGAATCTCCGTTATATTCTATGCTCCAAGAAAATTCAGATCCTATAATATGAGATTCTTTTGTCATATATTTGTAGTAACCGATATTTCTGAGTGCATCAGACAAAATCTTCACTAAAAATATTGGAGAAGCTTTTGTAGAAAAATTTAAAGTGATATCTTGTGATGTTTTTAAAGAAAGATTTACCAATTTATTATTCTCAAGTGCTTGCATAACTTTGATAACATCAACACTGTTCCCATTATAATAATTGCTTTTTTGTTTAAAAACAACATCTATAAGCCCCTTGTTAGCGTTATACCCTTTCGTTCCTAAAATAGAATTCAGAGTTGAATCTAACGACGTACTATCTGCCAAAAGAGAAGAACAAACAAATAAAAGGGCAATAAATAATTTTACCAAGCTTTACCCTTATTTAAATCTTTAAAACCTTGACGAGTAAGCTCAGTCAATTCTCCATTTTCGAATTTAAAATATTTTTTACCACTCTGGCTAAATTCTTTAATCTCAGATCCCAAATCTATTTTCATAAATGCATGGCCAGTTTCAATAAGATAATTTTTTGAAGCATTTAAATCAAAGTTTTTATTTATCGTCGCTTGAGCTTCTCTTGAACTCTCTTGATCTATATAATCGAGCCAGAGCGTTTTATTTGGAATAATCTCAAGTTTTGTAGCCTTACCCATAGTGGTAGCAGGTGCAGTCTTAATAGGCTGAGACACATCTGGAGCTTTTTGCGCATTCACGGAAATATTTGTGTCGCTGGCATTCAGTTCCGCTGTGCTGTTGATTTCAGAACTGTTTGTTTCATTCGCATCAACCATAGAGATATTTTTATCAAGATTTGCTTTTGCTGTTTCTATCTCTGTACTATTTGCTTCTACAGTTTCACTTCCGCTATGTGTGAGACTTGATATAATCAAATATCCAATGACAAGAGTTACTAAAAGCGCTGAAAGAATCATTTTTTTATCAAACTTTCCATACTCTTTTGTATCAATTTTGATATATTCAACTATCTCTTCATCTTTAGATCTGTGCTGTTCATAGTCAGCTAATATATCTTGAAGATCAAGTTTGTATTCGCGTTCTAAGATCGAAATAAAACCTCGAAACTGAACTTTTGGTATCTTATCAAATGATTTATTGAAAATATAATCAATATTAGTTACCGAAATATGTGTCTTTTCATATATCTTTTGCGCACCGATCTTTTTTAGCTTTTCAAAATCTTCACTCATACCCGCATCCTGTCCATTAGTATTGCGCCAGCTACACTTACATTTAAAGAATCAAATCCGTTTTCCATCTTTATAGAAACTTTCTTATCCAATCTTGAAACCGCTTTTAGAGGCAAACCTTCTCCTTCACTTCCAAGGATGATTGCTCGCTTTTGTGCCGGCTTTATATCTCTGATATCTTCGCCATCCATAACAGCGCCATAGATCGTAAATCCAGACATCTTCAGGTCATTAATTACATCATAGAGGTTTGTGACAACTGTAAAAGGCATATCACAAAGTGCACCGCTTGAGCTTCTCATGATTGGCTCCATCGCGAGCTGTTTTACACCGGTTGCTACAATTGCGTCTACTCCAAAAGCATACGCGCTTCGTACAATCGCGCCGATATTTCCCACATCTGTTACAGATGCCAGTATGACTACAAAATCTTTATCTAAAAAAGTTTTAAAGGGCGCGAGTGTAAAATCTTCGATCTCAGCTAACATGCCTTGATGGTTTGAACTTTTACACATCTTGTCAGCAGCATCACTTGGAATACGCTTTACTTCAAAATCGTACTTCATCAGTTTTGAGTACTCTTTTTTATCCACTTCTTTTGCAAGGTAGAGTTTAGAAACAAGTTTGGGATGATTTTGCAATATATAATATATTGGCTGTTTTCCATAAATTAACATAGTGAAATTCTAACCAAAAAAACTTATATTTCAGTTGAGTTCAAGAAGTCTTTTGTAGCAGCTTTTTGGATTTTCGCCTGTTATTTTGGATATGAGTTTTGATGCGGTTTTTATTGGGAGTTCAAGTTCTAAGACATCGTTTTGGCTGATATTGGAGTTGATCGCTTCGCCGGCTTCGAGGACTACGACCCATTCCCCTTTGTAGTTTCCCTCAAGTTTATCAAAAATCTCTTTGGCTGTTCCGCTAAGATAGCGTTGAAATTTTTTCGTCAGCTCTTTTGCCAAAAACATTTTTCTCGTTGGAACCTCTTTGATGAGTTCTTCTAAAAGCTTGTCAAGTCTGTGCGGAGATTCATACAAAATAGTCGTATATCCGTTGTAAAGTGCTTTTTGCAAAGCTTTGTCACGATCGGCACCTTTATGCGGTAAAAAACCGAAAAATAAAAACGAGGTCTCAACAAATCCGCTTGCGACATACGCTGTTAAAAGCGCATTTGCTCCGGGAAGGACATCATATTTAACCCCATTTTCAATGCAGTAAGCAACAAGTGCCTGCCCTGGATCGCTGATACCGGGCATTCCTGCATCGCTCGCATAAACAACATTTTGTTCAAAAAAATCGGGTGTGAGGTTTTGAACAAAATGGTGTTCATTGTGTGAATGAAGTGAAATAAAATTTTGATCTTCTTTACATGCTAAGTTATAGCGTTCTTTAAGTATGTGGATAAGTTTTTTTGTAACGCGAGTGTCTTCGCAAAGCAGAGTGTTGGCTTCACCCAAAGCTTGCATAGCTCTGAGTGTAATATCGCCAATGTTTCCAATCGGAGTTGGAACAAGAGTTAACAAAAGTTAGCTCTTTAATTAGTTCATGTTGTAACGTTTTTTGAATTTATCAATACGTCCAGCAGTATCAACCATACGCTCAGAACCTGTAAAGAATGGGTGACATTCGTTACAAATATCTATCATCATCTCAGGTTTTTGACCTTTTGTCACGAATGTGTTGCCACATGAACAAGTTACTGTACAATCAACTAAATTTGGGTGGATATCTTTTTTCATCTTATGTGCCTTTTGATACACGTTTGTGTGCGTATACCGATATATTTTTTAAATCCGTATGGGGGCGGATTTTTGAATCGCAATTATATCTAAAATAATTTTCTATTACAACAGCATCTTTGAAGCGACTGCCACAACGGCCGTCTCTGAGCGAAGTACCATCGGAGTATCGAGTCTATACACTTTTTGAGCGCTCAAAAGTTTTTTTTCTGCTTCACTAAATCCGCCCTCACTGCCGATGAGAATCGTCTCAAATTTTTCATCACCGCTTAAAGCTTCGTCACAAAAATCAAATACGACGGTATCTGGATATTTTTTGACAAATTCTCCGATATTTTTTAGAGTTTCAAACTCCATCACATCCGTTCTGCCACATTGGGAAGAGGAACTTTGAGTGATACGGAGAAATCGGTTGAAATCGGGCTTGAAATTTTTCTGAGACCTATCACAATAGATAAAGCTAATCTTCTTCACGCCAAGTTCGTTAAGCATGGGAAGCACTTTTTCCACTGAATTAGTGTCAATGACGCACCAGCCGACATGTAAGAATTTTGCTGATTCTACTTTTTGTTCTTTAGATTCTACAAGCCTTACATATAAGACTCTTGGATCAATGGAGATTATCTCGTACATGGAAGCGATTTCAAGATTTTCGCTCGAGCGAAAAGTAAGAATGTCACCCTCATGATGTCGTCTTACTTTAACGAGATATTTATGCATTTCGCCTTTGATAGTTATTTCTTGGCGACCTGCTTCTTCATGTGTGACGTAGATCACAGCCACATCCAGAGGGCGATGCCAAAGATCATCAGAAGTTCAACAAAAAGAATCTTCTTTGCATAATCCCTATACAAAGGGATCGCGTGCGGAAGGTCTTTGAGATATTTCAAAGGCTTGACTCTTTTCACCTCTAACACGATAAACACTATCCCGGCAACGATCATTGCGATATTTGCCAAGGTAAAATGCAGATGTTTCGCAGCCATCATTATCGTTCCCGTAAAAAGAATAAAACCCAAAACTACGGCTATCATCGGTGTTAAAAATGCCATTTTTTTACGGTATGGCAAAACGGTTTTAGCTTGAAAAAGCAACAAAAAATTGAGTCCCATCAAAACTAAAAGTGCGATAACGCTGTAGTTGTGATAATCTATTGTCATATTGTACATGTAATTCATAAGCGAATTTTACTATAATATGTTTAAAAAAACGCGTTATTAGCAAGCAAGGATCACTACTATGGCTGTATCAGTTGAAGAAGCACTGCAACTCATCTATGAAAATATAAAACCTAAAACGACGAAAATCTTGCCTCTTGAGCAAGCACTTGGACATATTATCTCTGAAAATATCATAGCTTCCCTCAATCTTCCCCCTTACGACAACTCCGCGATGGATGGATATGCCGTTAAATGTGATGAAGTGAACCAAAAATTAACTATTTTAAAAACAATCTTTGCTGGTGATAAAGAGGAGTATTTACTTCAAACTGGTTCCGCATATAAAATCATGACAGGCGCAAAAATCCCTTTTGGTGCGGAAGCGATTGTTCCTATTGAAGAGGCGCAGGCAGATAAAGAGTTTGTCACATTTTCTAAAGATGTTAAACATGGGATGCATATACGTTTATGCGGTGAGGATATCGAGGAAAATGATCTGATTATTGAACAAAATACCCTTTTATCTGCTCACCATATTACACTCCTTGCTTCGCAAGGGATCTCACATGTAAATGTTTATGCCAAGCCGCGTGTTGCACTTTTTGCTTCTGGAAGTGAACTCAAAATGCATTGGCAAAAACTTGGAGTACATCAACTTTATAATACTAATACTCCTACTTTTATCGCCCGCGCAAAAGAACTTGGGTGTGAGGCTGAGTTTTTGGGAACGACGGAAGATAACGTAGAAACGCTTTGTGAAATGATACAAACTGCACTTGATTACGACCTTATCATTACCTCAGGCGGAGTGAGTGTCGGTGATGCAGACTTTACAAAAGAGGCTTTTTCTTGTTTTGATTTTGAACCACTCTTTGAAAAAGTAGATATAAAACCAGGCAAACCAACCACTTTTGGACGTATCAACAATACTTTCATCTTAAATCTTCCAGGGAATCCGCTTGCCGCGACACTCAACTTTGAACTCTTTGCACAAGCGGCTATATTGGCACTCAGTGCAAATGGTGAAAAATATATCAATTTTATAGAAACAAAAATGGGAAGCGAGTTTAGGACAAGAGCGGGAAAAAGAAGTCTCATTCCCGGATATTTTGATGGCTCAACATTTGTAGCCGTAGAAAAATTCGCTCCTGGAATGATCTCGCCGATGGCGATCTCAAACGGATTTATTATGATCGATCAAGAAGTATCTCTTCTGGAAGTAGGCCATAATGTAAAGTTTATCCCTTCAAGATTTAGCTTTACATGTAAGCATAAAAAAGATTTAATAACTCGTTAAACACTCACTGGATTTGTAAAGCTTTTTTGATTTTTAATATCTTCAAAAAGATTTACATTGCCAAAACCCTCTTTCACTTCATCGCTAAAGATAATCTCTTCTAAAGAGATTTTCCCCATCGCTTCAGAGTAAGCATCCTCTTTAAAGCACTGTGCATAGCCAGTTTCTGTTTCATGAACTATAACGCTGTGAAGCTTCACCCCTTTTTCTCCATTGACCTTACATGTAAGCTTTAAAAGCGCATCTATCATGAAAAATATCACACGGCTAAACTGCTCAGCCGATGGAGAAACGGGAAGTTCAACCCATCTTAAAGAGTGCTTTTTCATATCTTCAATATACTCTTGATTATCTCCGCTCCAAAGCGTTATAGCGTGATCAAAACTCTCGACAAGTGCCTTCATATTTTGTTTCATGAGTCCAAAATCATACACCATCTGCCCATGATCCAAAAAGTTTGACTCAAACAAAATCTCTACTTTATATGAGTGCCCGTGAATAGAACTTCTACATTTTACAGAACTGCATCCACGTACAATATGGGCATTTTCAAATTTAAAAAGTTTTCTTATTATCATCTTATACTCCGTGATTCTGATCCCAGATTCTTATATGAAGTCTGTCGCTATAAGTGTAGCCTTTGACTTTGCAAAACTCAATGAGCGGCTCACAGTTTTTTTCTATCTCTTTTTTATTCCCGCCAAGAGGCATACAATAAACCTGTAAACATGGCGCATAAGAGATGATTTCATCTATCTCATCATCAAGCCCTAGATCTATCGATTCTTCATCTATTGAGAACTTAAAAAAAGCCTCTTTCGCGTTTTGAGCGTAGGAAAAAATTGCATCGGGTTTTATACGCTTTGAGTAGCTCTCTCCTGAATTTGAAAGTTTTACAGAAAGTGCATAAACACACTCTCTATAGATCGGATATTTATCAAAATCGATATGAATCGTCGCGTTTGTTTCAAAAGTGACCCGATGATTATTTTCTATAAGCTCTGTTATAAATGCCACAAAAATTTCATCATCATAATTTAAAAGAGGTTCTCCTCCTGTGAGTACTACATCTACACTTTCAGGAAGCTCATACAAATCCATTATATGAAAAAGCTGTCCTGACTTGCTTATAGGTATCCAGTTGGTTGAAAAGTGTTCGCGATTTACCGCATACACAGTGTCACATCCTAAAATATCAATACCCTTTTGTGAAGTTTGAATACAGCCAAATCCTTCACAGCGCATATTACATCCGCCAAAGCGATAGAAAAGTGATGGCACACCCATGTAACGACCTTCACCTTGAATGGAGTAAAAATGTTCTACTAAATGGAGCATTTAATCATCCGCCGGTCTCATAAAAAGCCCGGGTAGAGACTTCATCACTTGCTTCACTCCAGCGGTTTTTCTCAGGCTTGGTTCGCACTACTTCTTTTAAGACAAGAGCAGCATTTTTGATATCTCCGCGTTGGATAAAATCTTTAATACTCATCGCTT
>JAQUHB010000020.1 GCA_028683835.1 Sulfurimonadaceae bacterium
TCCAATCCCGTATTTTTTGAGATTTGTTATAACAAACGTATAGATTTCAGCACTCATAATATCTTCGATAGAAAGATTAATACTCACCTCGTACTCGTTATCTTTGAATATTTCAAATGTTTTTTCTATAATGGCTTTAGTGACTTCTGCATAAACTTTTATGGCTTTCGAGATAGGAATAAACTGTAACGGAGACATAATAGCCCCATCTTCATCTATAAGTCTCGCGAGTGATTCAAACTTTACAATTTTACCTGTTTTATTTGACATAATAGGCTGAAAATAAGGGATAACTCCAGAATTTTCTATTGCTCTTTTGACTCGAAATGATGTCAGAATATTGAGTTTATATTCACTTTCAAAATTCATTCTGTCTTCATAAATCCAAAAAGGCAATTGCATCTCTTTAGCATATTTGAGTGCCATGCTAACCTTCGCAAAAAGATTGCTATGATTTTCTCCAGCTGCAGAAGCAAATGTAATATTAGTAAATATAATGCTCTCTTGATAACGAAATGCAAGATTTTTAAGCTTAATGTTAAGCTCCAAAAGATAATTTTTTAAACTATAAAAATCCATCATTTCATCTATTAAGATTCCAAACTCTGCACCTGAAATACGGTATATTTGTGCATTTTTTATATGATTTTGTAATTTTAATATCATCTGTTCTAAAACATAGTCTCCAACTAAAAAACCGTAAAAATCATTAATCATTTTAAAATTGTCTATCGTCATACAAATATAAGTTTTATTGTCATGATCTTGAACATCACGACGAAGCTGATAAAGGTTTGGAAAACCTGTAAGTTGATCTGAAAAGTATTTGTTTATAAGATCTGTTTTGCAAGTTTTTAGATCATTTTGAGTTTTTAATCTATCTTCTTGAAGATAATAAATGATCTCATCTTTACTGAATTCTGTGTCCATAGTATAAAGGACTATATCAACTTCTATTGTATTTTGTGAATCAAGAAACGAGATATCAAGAGAGGGAAATGATTTTTTTAAAGAATCACGCAAACTTTCTACCAACACTATGTTTTGAGGATGAGCAGAGACCTGAACAAAAAGATACTCTTTCGAATCTTTTTGTAATCTTGCAACCGAACACTCCACTTCACTCAAAGATGATAAAGGATATCGATATATAGTCAGTTCACTGTTCATATTCGTCCATACTCGTCCATTTTTATCTGTATTTAACACCTCTTAAACTATACTACAAAATCATTTAAAGAAGGTTAGAGAAACATATTATTGAAATCATATCAAAATCTTGTGATGTTACAAAATTTATATCGACTAAAAGCCTTAGGATTTGAATATACCGAGCTGATGAATATCAACGAAAAGAGTTCAGATTCTCTTGCTGATGACCTTGATAGCTTACATGCAAGCATAGTGTCGTGTCATCTTTGTGATCTGAGTAAATCCAGAAAACAAAGTATGTATGGGTATGGAAACAAAAATGCTCAGCTGATGATTGTGGATTCTGTTGTTTCTGCAAGCGAAGATGAATCTGCAAGCTATTATGCAGGAAGAGCGGGAAATTCACTTAGTAAAATGGTCGAGAATGTACTTGAACTGAGCATCGAAGATGTGTACTATACACATGCAATCAAGTGTAAACCTCTTGGTTCAAACAAACCTTCTGAGTCAGAATATAATAGCTGTAAGCCCTATCTTTTTAAGCAAATCGAGCTTATAAAACCAAAAATCATCATGGTTTTGGGTGAAGATGCCTATAATTTGTTTTCTCAAACAAAAGAGGAATTTAATCAAGTAAGAGGACATATTATAGATTTTAAAGAATATATAGTCGTTCCCATTTACCATCCTCAATTTCTACTAAGAAATCCATCATTAAAAATAGAAACATTAAATGACCTTAAAATTATAAAGAGTTTATTATGAAATTAAAAATCCTTACACTCATCACTTTGGCTCCAACTCTGCTCTTTTGTCAAGAGACTCCTTTTGATACACCTATGAAAATGCCAAATACGTATATACAAGATTTTAATCCAACCCCGGTGACTCATGAAACTCCAGCGCAAGTGCCTCAGGAAACTCCTTTTAAGATCCACATCGAGCGCGTTAAGAAGCCTGAAATAAAAAAAGTATCCGTTGCTATCCAAAAACCTCAAGAACATGAAAAACTCAAAATCGCAATTATCATTCCATCTAAAATCATCGGAAGATATGCTACCTCTACAACAAATGCTGTGTTTGCTTACATGCTGAGTAAAAATCGTCCCTTTGAGATAAAAACATTTGACACACAGACTCAAGACAAAAATAATCTAGCAAAAGCTTTACAAGATGCACAAAAAGAGGGATTTCACTATGCTATTGCAGTCTTGACTAAAGATGGTACCGATAAACTCATTAATCTCAATCCCCAAATAAATGTATTTATCCCAACAATCAACAAAAGTGAAGTTTCTTCCTCTTCAGCTCATCTTTTCTTTGGCGGTATTGATTATAAAGCACAAACTGATAAACTTTTAAAAGAAGCACATGCTCCACTGGTTATTTTTAAAGACGCATCACCTATTACAGAAACTATCAGCGACTACGCTCAAAGCAAATATCATGGAAAAAACTATACTTTTTCTATAGAAAAATCGACAAATCTCAAAAAACAGCTGAAAAACAACAGACTAAGCAATGCATCATTTTTGACAAACACTCCCGTTTCAAAAACAGGAATCATCGTCTCTCAGATAACACTGTATAAAGTAAATGAAACAAATATTTTATCGACTCAGATCAATTATGATCCACTAATTCTCTCAATGACACAGTACAATGATAGAAAAAATATGATTATCGCAAACTCTATTTCAAAAGATAACACCGTTATTACAGACACAAATTTGATCCTCAACAATGATATCACCTATGATTGGATTAACTATGCGACAACTGTTGGAGTGGATTATTTTTATAATCGTATAACAAACGAAGCTAGAGAGTATCCACTAGCGATAACAAATAATCAGATTATCTATCCTATTAATCTAGTGCAACCTTCGTATTCAAACTTTGTAACCTATAGTTCAAGTGAAAAGTGAGTAAAGCAATTCTAAGTTTACTGGTTCAAATTTTTTCACTTTACCATTAAAATCAATAAAGACAAGAGTAATATCCATCTCAAATATCTTCTCTTTGTCTTTGCAAACACTCTGATGCAGTTTAAATGAAACTTTTTTAACTTCTACAAGAGAAGTCCTTACATGCAAGAGATCTCCAAGCTTTGCAGACGCGTGATATGAAGCATTAAGTTCTTTGACAACAAAGTGTCCATTTTCCAATATCGGAGTAAGCCCTCTTTGAAAAAAAGCCTCACTCCGTGCACGTTCACAAAACTTTAAATAGTTCGCATAAAACACAACACCGCCAACATCTGTATCTTCGTAATACACTCTTATTTCCATACCATCTCCCCCTTAGTTACTGTATTTTAAAGCTCTTGATACTAAAACGTCTCCAAAAACGGTCACAAATTTTTTAAAATTGTATAAAAACTATTTAAACCATGGATAAATTAATTGTCCAATTTTAGAGTTCGTTTGACATTATTTTTTCTCTCTCATCCCTTTACAGTAGCAAGCTCATAACATTTATGTAAATTTTCCTTCAGTTTTTGAACAACTACAAAATCAAGTTTTCCATCTTCACACATTGTGTTTATAATATTAAATGCTTCATCAGCACTCAATCCATCTCTATATGGTCTATCCTGTATCAATGCTTGAAAAATATCTGATACAGTAATAATTCTACCTTCTAACGGAATTTGTGCAGCACTTAAATTATAAGGATAACCTTTAGCGTCAAGAGTTTCATGATGCAGTGATGCTAACTTTGCTATTTTTTTAAAGCCTTCAATATGACGAAGAATAATATATGAATCAAATCCATGTCGATTCATCTTCAATCTCTCATCAGCATTTAATTTAGAGGGTTTATCCAAAATAGCATCTTCCACTTTCAATTTTCCAAGATCGTGTAACAAACCGGCTAATTCCACCTCTTCACAACGCTCCAAAGATAGATCAAAAAGCTCTGCGAGATACCTTGCTAGTACACTAACTCCAAGAGAATGTTGAGATGTGAACTCACTTTTCGCATCAACTACTGCTGCAAACATTAAAGCGATCTCTTTTACTTGTTCATAAGATAATGGCTCATTATTCCCTTTATTTGTCCAAAGTATAAAATATTCGCTTAATGCTTCTGTTTCCAAATAGAACCAAAACGAATCCTTAGAAGATACAGTCATAAAAGCTTCAACAAGCATAGGTGAAAACATTTTATTTGAAAACTTCTTTATGGTCTCTTGAATAGCATAAATAGACTCTACGCCTGAAACTTGTATCTGAGTTCTAAGTGCATCAACTCTATCAACTAGATAAATAAGATTAGAAATATTTTTGACATCTTCATTTAAATCACTTGATAAATCTTGCCAATGAGTATGATGATATTTTATATACTCAGAGAATTTACCATAAATATTAGTAGATTTTAAAAGGATCTCTCCTCGAATACAATGAACTTGTGAATTATCCCAGTCTAGTTCATTAACCAAATGTGTATGTACATCAGTTGAAGAAACACCACAATCATGTAGCATTCCTGCAAAAATAATATCGTCTACTATATCTTGTTTCCATGAGAGTTCTTGTGCCAATGCAGCAGCCATATAAGCAACTCTTTTGCCATGATGAGTATCATCAATACCCACATAATCTAGTGCTCCAGAAAGCGCGTATGTGACTTCTCTGATATTTAAACTGTAACTCATAAGATTCATCCTTTGTATATCTCTTAAAGCATTTTTAACCGATTTATATCTAATTGTATGAAAAAATCATACCTACAGAAGAGTAGTTCAATGATCAATATTGTTCTTCAAATGTTACTAAAAAAATTTTCCCTCATTCTCAATAGGGATAACATTTTATTGAAAACCAACTCATACCAACCTCTCTGAATAGATAAGTTTATTGATCTCTTAGTCTAACATAGAAAGTGTTGTAAATATGTTGCAAAAAGGGTGAAATTTTCTGATTTGAAGCTCATGAAGAATAAAATTAAAATGCGATATATGAAATTATGAAATTTTAAGATAATGGAGGAGGAGTGAAGAAAGATTTCTCCTATCCAACTTCAACCATATCAATGGCCTTGTCTGTCAAACAATACGTCTGGATTCCGTCATCATGTAAGTTCATGCACTCACTCAAACAACCGGCGTCCATAAGTGTTTCAATGATTTTTTCTACTACTTCAAGTTTTAAACCAAGATATTCTGAAATATCATCTGCATCATAAAGATTATAATTATCTTCATCACTCAGATTATAAATAGCTTTCATAACACTTTTTATCATTCCTGTCATCACAAATCCTTTAATTGGCTTATCTGCTTTTGCCAAACAATCTTTTGCAGAGGATGCAATGAAGTATGCTTCATCCAATCTTCAAACTCTTTGACATAATGCGCTTTGATAATATTATGCAATTTTTGTACCTGAGAATTAAGAAGTTCAAGATAATTTTTTGCTTCATCAGCGTTAAATGATTTTAGAGGCTGTAATCTTCTTTTTAAACCCGCTATAAGTTTCTCATCCACCCTCTTGCCTGCTAACTCTAAAAATCTTGATGCTGCATACGGATCTGCATAAGTCTCGTTCCAGATACGTCCGTTTATCATTTGATCATATGCCAAATCCATAAATACAGGATACTTTTCCAAGACCGAGACAAGCTCTTTAAAGTCATCATCCACCATCGCACGAAAAAGCATACGGCTTCTGTTGCGGATTTTTATGCGCAATGTATCATCCAAAATAACCTGAGGATTGACAATACTAAAACGTTCTAGCGGACGAAGACGTGAATGGTTAAATGCCATAATTGCAACTAGGACATTTTTGTCACTCACCTGTTTTGGATGTGAGCCTGATGGTCTGTAAAATGCCCACTGCAATCTTGCTTCATCAACTTCATGATCTAAATATTGAAGATCGCCTTTTGCCTCAAAATCGCCATCATCTTGAAGCGCTTCAATTTCATCTTTATAGTTCAATTCATATAACATGCAAATCTCTTATAAATCAAAATAAAAAACATCGCCGAAGGCTTCAAGTCTTTTTATATTTTGCTTTTGACTAATGAGAAAAAGGGTATTTATCTCAGGAGTGCGTTCTATTTTAAAAAGTCCATCACTCAGCACCATCAGTATAGAGTTCATCTCAAAATGCTTTTTGAGATACTCTAGTACAGGCGCAAAAAGTGTCCCGCCGTTTCCTTTTTCAAATGCCAGTTCTGATGGTCTTGTACCCTGAGCATCATAGGTCACGATCTTTTGCTCATCTACACTCTCATCAAAAGGGATCACAGTGACTTTAAAATCACTGCTCATGCGAAGTACGGAATCAATGATCCCTAAAAACTTGGAAAACACCTCTTTATTGATGCTCATTGATCTATCTAAAGCGATGTAGAGATTGAGACGATTACGCTCATGCTTATACCCGGGAAGATAGATATTTTGATGGATAAATCTGCGATTCGGACGGGAAAAATCTGTTTCTTTGTCAAAAAAACTCTCGCTCATATAGGTGTGTAAAAGTGTTTCTAAGTCTATTTTTGGACGGATAACTTCATTGATCACTTCTAAAAACGATGCGGGAATATTTCCCTGTTTTTTTGCCGAACCCATGGCTTGAACTATCAGCGTATCTATCTCTTCGAGATATGCTTCTGTGTCACCCTCTTCCTCTATGAGATCAAGTTTTTGCTCTTGTGGATTTTTATCATCAGGTGTGCCCTCTCCATCTTGATTTTCCTCATAGAGAATGTTATATACCTCTTCGACACTTTTATTGCGAAACTTTTCTAACATCACTTCATGTTCTGGTCTTACACCCACTCTTTCAAAATCGCTGAGTAAAAGATTGATGACGATATCACTGCTTCTATTCCACATCCCATGATCGCGTCCATTCATACGAAATGCGTGTTTTAAGATGACATGTAAAAGTGTGTGTGCGTAAATGTATTTGAGATGTTCATCTTCCATCCCTTCACAGAGTGTTGCGTCCACAAAAATAGCCCTGCCGTTTGTTTCAAAAGCTTCATGAGGATTTTTACGAAAATGCATTGGCAATGAGAGTGCAAGTACGCTCAAAAATGGATGGTCAAATAAAAATTGAACTCTGATTTTCTCCAGTTTAATGAGAAAATCAGATGATATATTCGCCATACTTTGCCAACCAACTATCAAATGCACTATGTATCGCAATCGATTCATCTTTGATGATGACATCTTTTATAAGCATTACGCCAAACTCTGTAGGCAAAGTATCACTAAAGGCGAACAGATGCTCTTTATGTGCCTCTGAACCGTCAAAATATTCAACTAATGCAGAAACAAGCGCATACAAAAGTGCCGGCTGTTTTTTGATCTCAGGATAGTTCCCCTCATAAATAGAAGCTATATCAGGAAGCTCTTCATAGATCTTCACATAAGAGGTAAACTCTATCCCTGAGCTATAACCGATAGTACCGTAAATAATGGGTGCTATCTGGTTCATGTTCTCATTTGCTTTTAAGATATTTGAGAGCATATGGTAACTTCTCGGCGTTGCAAATGCAGGATTTGCATCATCTTCTATGATTGGGTCTGTCGAAAGCAAGTCAGGACGAAAGCCAAGAAAACCAATAACAAAATGGTGCAGTTTTTCTTTGATGGCAAAGAGTTTAAAATCCTCAAAACGAGCCGTTACATGAAGATGTACCATTCTGTTTACAAGAGGCGAAGGAAGACGAAAAACAACGCCTCTGTCACTTACTCTGTTTCCCGCACACACAATGCGCCAACCTTTAGGCAACTCATATTCACCCATTTTACGGTTCAAAACAAGCTGATAAATAGCCGCTTGCACAGATGGCGGTGCGGAGTTCAGTTCATCTAAAAATAAAATTCCCTCAGACTCCAACTCTTTTGGAAAAAAGACCGGAGGCATCCAAACGGTTTGATCATTTTTGATCGAAGGTACACCTCGAAGATCGACGGGATCCATTTGTGAGAGACGGATATCTATGAGTTCTAAGCTGTTTTTCTTTGCTACATCAGCAACGATGTAAGATTTGCCAATTCCCGGACTTCCGTGGATAAAAAGCGGAGTATCCGTATCTAAAAGTGTCTGAATGTGGGTATAGAGTTCTGTTGTTGAGATTGAAGGAGTTATCATGCACTTTGCTCACTTACCATACATTTAAAACAAGTACTCATATCATCACAGCTAGCACATGCCGGAGCTACGCGCCCTATCTCATCATAAATAAATTTTTTCCAAAGTTTTTCTTTTGGTTTTTTTGCGGCAAACTCAGGAAAATTTTTTTTCATAAATGCAGCCATCTGAGTTCTGCTTTTAAAACCCAAATCTTGATACAAGTGATTCATCTTCAGCGATTCATACGCCACCCAGCGTGCTAAGACTTTTTGTGCAAAAGCATTTACTCCATAAGAGTGTAAAAGCGCAAATACTTGATCTTCCATCTGTTTTAATTCTTCATTCATAGTTCCATCTCCACCATTTTTCCCATTGTGATTTCAGCGACTTCAACGCCAAAAGCAAAAGATTGATCCAACTCTTCTTCAGTCGGAATAAGTTTGACTTTCATCGGTTTAATCGGCAACCTAAACTTCAGCCATCGCATCCTGTCGTGCAACATTTCTGGCGCTTCTCCCGTCCAACCATAAGAACCAAAAGCAGCTCCTACTTTTCCACTACTTTCCAAGTACGCCATACACGCAAGCAAATCCCAAGCAGGTTTGACCGCGTCACCGTTGATGGTCGGAGAACCAATGACTACGGCATCAGATTCCTCAAGCAGATCAATCATATTGTTTTCATCCAAAGACGCGAGATCATACATACTCGCAATAATCCCTTCAACTGAGTCTGCACCCTCGGTGATCTTCTGCGCCATTTTATGCGTGTTTTCATAGCTTGACATATAAAAGACCGAGAGCATCTTGTTACCAAAAGTGTGTTTCCTAAACTTTGCTTCACTACTCCAAGAGGCATACTTTTCTATGTAAAACTCTGGATTTGTCCGAAGAATTGGGCCATGTAAAGGTGCAATCGTCTTGATGTCAAACTTTGCATACAACTTTAAAGCTTGTAAAACATACTGCTTAAAAGGTCTCATGATATGATCGTAGTAGTACTTAAACGCGTAAGAAAAATCGCCCACTTCATCATCAAAAAGGCGTTCATCATAGTAGTGGCTTCCAAACACATCACCGCTAAAGAGTATCTTTTCTTCATGCAGATATGAGCTCATCGTATCGGGCCAATGTAAAAAAGGCGTACTTAAAAATTCTATAGTCTTATCTCCAAGTGAGATAACTTTTCCCGTATTTGCCACTTCAAAAGGAACATCTTTTTTAATGATCCCTTTAAGCATCATCACCGCGCGACCTGAGATAATCAGCTTTGCCTGCGGTGCACGTGCCATCAACTCTTCTAGTGCTCCCGAGTGATCGGGCTCGAGATGATGGAGTACAATGAAGCGTATTTCATCATACTCGCACAAAAGTTCAAGGCGTCTAAAAAAGTCATACGAAAACTCTTTTTTAACGGTATCCATCACACAGACGCCTTCACTTCCTCGTACTAAATAGCTGTTGTACGAACTACCGTTTGCAGTCTTCATGATAATATCAAATGTACGGATTCTAGGATCGAAAGCACCTATGAAATGGACACTCTGTGAAACTTTGGTAATATTACTTATCATATATAATCCTTGACTTCACAAGAGTTACTGCATTTTGTATTCTATATAAGCTCTTAACCGTAAATAAGTTTTAAAAAATCATAAATATCGCTTAAAAAGAAGCGGCGATTATCGCGTTCTTGGAAATGTCCGATCCATCCAGCATCACCCTCTCGCACCCGTTTGCAAGGTAAAACAAATTCAGTGTAAGGAAGTAAAGTTTTAAATGAGCCACTCTCACTAATGGCATCGACTATGGCATCAAAAAGAGCGTCAAGTGTTTCTTGATCTTCTATCAAATACAAAGAGCCGTCTCTTTGATAAAAACGATAGATATTTAAGATTTTTAGCGCTTCTTCATTTTTGGATTTTTTCATATTTAGTTCCATTATTATCTCCTCATCACACTATTTTCCAAGTGCGCATACATATAAAATATAGTTTTCTGTGCCTAGAAAATCTTGAAGTTTCTTATCATAAAAAGCACCTATTCCAGTACTTTTAAACTCACTTGATTCTAAAGCAATCTTATGCACTAAAGCCCCTGCTAGCATAAGTTTTTCAGCGCTAAAATGTTTTGAGGTCACCACCACTATCATTTGGGCATTTTTTATAAAAAGCTGGTCAACTAAGATTCCAGCGAGTCGATCTTTATACTCTCCCTTTTGCAGCAACTTAGAATTGAGATAAATTCCAGCCTCATTCTTTTCATCCCCAAAAAGAATAGAGTAGCAGACAAGAGGATAAACATCTTTTGTAAGCGTATGCATAATACGTTCAATTTCACCATTTTTAAAGGGAACATTCTCAAATTTTCTCGCAGAACGCCTTTGTAATATTTGCTCTTTTGTTGTGTTTATAGGAAAGATCTCACTTTTTAAAACCGGCTGTTTTTGAAGTACCTCGAAGAGGTCACCATTGGAATCACTATAATCCGTCGGGCTTACATGCAAGAGTGGTTTTTTAAGAGGTTTCACTTTTTTTTCTGTTTCTTTGGCAAAAGAGATCACCGCACAAACAGTTTCTTCATCTTTTAATCCAATCGCGAAATTGAAACTTTTTACGTCAAACTCGGACAAAATTGTCATCTCTTTTTGATAGATGGTAGCACTTGCCTGGATCGCAGCTATTTGGTGACCCGCATCAAGATAACAATAACGAAGAGCACGAACTCCATATTTCCACTCAGAGCGAAAGGGGACGCAACTCACAATAGCAATAATCCCCTCAAACTTACAAGAAAGCCCAAGTTCACCTTCCAATCCATCTTCCTCTATCTCTTGAAGTAAAACAAATTTGCTCATCTTCGCATCTACATGATAGATACCGCTGATAACGCCTTTGATTCCTCGCACTTGAATATATAGCTCAAGCGGATGAAGATTTCCGGCGGATGGAGTGCTAAGTTTATAGTAGAGTTTTGTAAGTATTTGCTCTTTTGAGGTGATCATTCGAGAAAGCTCCAAAAAATGGAACTCCTCGATCTCTCCAAAACTGTAGCTAAATAAAAAAGATGGATATTGCTTAAAAATACTTGGTTGCGTATTCCAGTCTATGTAGCCGCCAAACGTTGCAACTTCCTTTTTTGTAAGTGAAGTTTTTTCATATTGTGTGTGCATCACCCTTACACTGACATCCAGTTTTCATGCGTATGTCCCTTCTGCTTTTCAGCAGCAAGTGTCTTAATAGCCTCTATACAAGCATCGTAATCCACTTCATCGGTAACCTCGCTTACCACTTCTTTATAAGCGATAAAACCTTCTCTATCTATCACAAATACAGCGCGTGCAAGACGATCTTTAAGTTTACCCTCGCCTATAAGAATGCCAAATTTCTTAGCAAATTGACGCTCTTCATCTATCACCAGTTCAGCGGCATCTATGCACTCTGTCTCTTGATAATTTTTTACAAATTCAAGATCATCAGTTGTGATCATGATAGTTGAGAGTTTTCGAATCCCTTTTACCATCTCATTAAACTTTTTTGCGCCCAAAGAACACACTTCAGTTTTTAGTGATGGTATTGCGATAAGTAGTTGTAGATTTGGAGCAATCATTCCGATCACATTTTTTGTATTGTCAAGCTTGGTGATGCGTGCTGCTGGAGCTTCTTTACCAACTAAAAGTTCTTTGCCTAGTAGCTCTGTAGGTGTTTTGTGTACTGTTATCTGCATAATGACCTCGTTATTAAATATTACGAATATTTATGCATAAGTCATTCTACTTTATATACAGTATAATGATTATTTTTTAACCATATTTTTTCTTGTTTTAGTGATTTTCATTATATAATTATATAAAATTTGTATTATAAGTTGGATCAAATGAACTATCAGCCTAATATACCAAATAACGAAGATTGCGCTACTTGTGCGCTTACCTTTGCTTATAATGAGATCAAAATTCTTTATGACATCGCAGTTATGTTATCGAGTAATTCTGATATAAATGCATGTATAGAAAAAGGGATGCGCCTTTTAAAACGCAACTCTTACTTAGAGCGTTGTAGTCTTTTTTTACTTTCAGATGACAACTCAAAAGTTGAGCTTCACACGTCGCTTGATATCTCTGCGCAACAACGAAAAATGGCTGTGTATAAACTAGGAGAAGGCGCGACCGGTCTTGCTGCACAAAGCTGTGAACCTGTAGTCATTGAAAATATCCATAACAATATCAACTATCTCAATAAAATGGGAATCGTAGACACAAAATCAATCTCCTATGTTGCTGTACCTATCATGCAAGATGAAGCACTTTTTGGCGTTATCTCTGCAAATATCAACAAAACCACTATACTCAGTTTTGACGATATCGTAAGGATGCTTACGATTGTCGGCTCACTCTTTTGCGGAACATTGGCTTTACAAAAAAGATTCGTCAAAGAAAAAGAGGATCTTACAGATCTCAAAACATACTATAAAGAGGAAGTACTCAGCGAGTATAAGTTTGAAAATATTGTCGGAAACAGCACAAAGATGCAGCATATTTTCAGCCTTTTGGAGACTGTTGCTCCATCTGATGCGACCATACTTGTACGCGGTGAGACAGGAACAGGTAAAGAGCTTATAGCGACTGCGGTACACAATCTCAGCCGAAGAAAAAATGGCCCTTACATCAAACTCAACTGTGCGGCTATCAGCGAAACACTTTTAGAGAGTGAACTTTTCGGTCATGAAAAAGGTGCGTTTACCGATGCCAAAGATATGCGTAAAGGGCGTTTTGAACTCGCAGACGGCGGTACGCTTTTTCTCGATGAGATCGGTGATATCACTCCATCTTTACAAGTAAAACTGCTTCGCATCTTGCAAGAGCAGGAGTTTGAGCGTGTGGGCGGGACAAAGACCATCAAAACAAATGTCCGTTTAGTCGCGGCAACAAACCGTAACTTAGAAAAAATGGTTGCTAGCGGAGAATTTAGAGAGGATCTATTTTATCGTCTCAATGTTATTCCCGTGCATCTTCCTCCGCTTCGTGAACGCTATGAAGATGTTAAACTCCTCATAGAGCACTATCTACACAAGTTCATGAAAGAACATAGAAAAAATATGAGCTTTAGTAAGCAGGCATTGGAAGTACTTATGAACTATCCATGGCCGGGGAATATCCGTGAGCTTCAAAACACGATGGAGAGAGTCGTACTTATCTGTCCAAACGGTGTCATTGAACCTGAGATGTTAAACCATGTATTACCGTTTAACTATCAACAACTTTTTATAAATCCCTCAGAGCCAAAACAACCTATACTTGTAAGCCAACCTGAGCCGGTGATATCTGAAGAGATTCCGCCTCAACATAAACATACCGTGACGAAAGTAAATCTCCAAGAGATAGAAAAAGAGTCCATCCTTCAAGCACTCATAGATAGTCACGGCATCCAAACAAAAGCTGCTTCAATGCTCGGAATGACCGCCAGACAAATCGGTTATAAGATGAAAAAATACGGGATTGATCTTTAAGCTCTCAACTCTTTTCTCGCTCCCATGCTTTGCTTGGGAGTGTATACTTCTGTTTATTTCATTTCTACATGTACACATTCCCAAGTACAACTTGGGAACGAGTTAAGAAATGATTCTATCACTCAGTATCAGACTGCGGGACGTGATGATTTAATCGAAAAAGAGATACTTGAAATCTCATTTTATGAGCCGTATCTGCCAAAACAACTAAGCGATGAAGAGCTAAGTTCTGCTATCAAAAGCATCATAGCTCAAGTAGGAGCAGAGTTTATGAAAGATATCGGAAAAGTGATGGCAATTGCGAGTAAAGAGCTTGCAGGCAAAGTGGACGGAAAGCGCATCAACGAATGTGCGAAGGCGCTACTTCCGTAGATAAGGTTTACATGTAAGTAATTAAATAGTATTAATTAGCTGAAATAAATTTATCAACGATAGTTTGAGCATCATCCGATGAAAATTCACCTTCAGACATAAGATTATCTTTTAACTCGTCAAGTGTTTGACCCTCTATTGTTATAAGGCTACCTGCAGCTCTTGGTGGCATATAGGTTTTAGAAGACTCATTCTCAGAAATATAACCATTATCATCATTTTTTTGTGTTGTTTTGACTCTGTAATCATTTTCTTCATAAAGTTCACCTATTACATTACGCCCATCGACGTTAGTTGAAAATACTTCTTGCCATCCATTCCCCATTTGCTTCTCCATTTATATATAACTATTTATTTCACAAGTATTATATTCATTTATTATTAAATAACAAAAATATATTTACATGTAAAGGGTTTCTTTGTTACTTTTTTATAAAAGTAACCAAAAAGCGTGTCAGCAGTTGGATTTTTTTACGCCTTTTTGCGGACAAAAAGTATAAAGAATACACTTATATCTAGGACACTTACATGTAAAGAAATTTTATTCCTTACTAAGAGCAAACCATTCGATATCCGATACCTGTTTCGGTTAAAATCTTTTTAGGTCTTGATGGATCTTTTTCAATCTTCTGTCTTAACTGATTGACAAAAACCCTCAAATAGTGGACTTCATTTTGATATCCAATTCCCCATACTTCTTTTAGTAAAAAATTGTGTGTAAGTACTTTTCCGCTATTTTTCATGAAAAGTTTTAGTAGATCGTATTCTGTCGGTGTTACTTTGATTTCAATATTTTCAAGCATAATAGTCCGTGCTATTAAATCCATTGCCAGTTCATTACACTCCAATAGATGCGTTACTTGTATATTTTCACATCTTCTCAGCACTGCACGTATTCTAGCAAGGAGTTCATTCGTACTAAAAGGTTTTATAAGATAGTCATCCGCTCCAAGTTCTAAGGATTCGATCTTTTTATCCTCTTGATTTTGTGCGGATATCACGATGAGCGGTGCACTGCTCCATTCTCTAAAAGATTTTAAAAAATCGAGTCCATTGCCATCGGGGAGGCCTAAATCCAGTAAAACAACGTCGGGTATATTACTGATTGACTTTTTTATTGCTTCTTGTATATTGGATGCTTCGATAATCTCAAATCCGGAACTTTGCAACGAAAGTGTTAAAAGTCGCCTTATCGCTTTATCATCATCTATAACTAAAATTTTTTGCTTTGTCATCACGATAACCTAATATAAATACAAAATTTACTATCAACGATTTTGGTATCAATAGAACCGTTTAAAGTTTCTATGATTCTTTTAGCCAAAAACAGACCCAACCCCAAACCTGAAACATTCAAAGAATTTGAAAGCCTTGTGAATTTTTCACCCATCATTGTAATTTCCCCTTTATCAGGTAATTCTCCCGTATTGCATATAGTAATCAACAGATCATTTTGAGAATGATTGACTTCAATTGTTACCTTTTCCCCATATTTAAAAGCATTGTCCAAAAGATTATAAAAAGCTTGTTCAAGCAATAGCGCATCACTTTGAATCGATGGTAAATCTTCATGAACTATAAAAACTGCCTCTTTTAAATATTTATTCTCAACTTTTAGTAAAGAGTTTGAAATGATTTCTCCAACAGAACAATCCGTAATTATAGGTTTTAAATGCCCGCTCTCGAATCTTGCACTTGTGAGTAGGTTTTCAATCAACTCCTTCATACTAAAAGCACTTTTATAAGTCTCTTGATTGAGTTCGTTTTTTTCTTCATCCGTAAGTTTTAATTCATTTGACAAAATTAAACTTGTAGCTCCGATAATCACCGTTAATGGCGTTCTGAGTTCATGAGATAAAGAGTTTAAAATCGCCTCATGTAAGCCTTCGCTTGTTTCTAATTCTTTTGCTTTAGAAGCTCTTTTTGCCAATATTGAAATCAATTGACCCACAATCATGATAATCACAAAACTCAGTAAATATCTAGCGTCATACACATTGAACGTAAATAAAGGAGGAATAAATAAAAAATTAAAAAGTATGACAACCAAGAGAGATATAAAAAAAGTTTGAATCTGACCATAATTTACGGCAACATAGAGGATCGGTAAAAGATATAGCATCGCAATATTGAGTAACTCTAAATTACTTTTATATAAGTAACAAATAATAGTGACAACAGTCACTATTGCTAAGCTTTTAGCGAATTGATTATATCTCGTATTCATGGAAGTATTATACTACTTGTTATAGACACATCTGGTATATAGTTGTTTTTCAAAACCAGAACCTTTATATACAGTTCCATCTGTAAAATCTATCCATTCAACTTGAGTCGAATCCAATTTTTGATTTAGCGTCCAATATCCATCACTTGCACAATAGGTAAAGATTTTATTTATTGTGGGAATACGAGTAGTATCTATTATATTTTCATAATCTTGCAGTGAGGGTAATCTCCAATCCTTGCCCGATTGGATTTTTAAATAAGCACAATAACTGATTGTACTTTTATAACTCATTCTTTCTGTGGCATTAAACCTAGTATCTTGCCATACTAGATTATACTTTATATCAAGTTTCTCTTCTTGATTTTCTTTATTACCAATTTCTGATGAAAATAAAGAGGTCAAAAGCAAAAAGAGAATTAGAATTATTTTCATAATTTGTATCTATATCTCTGCTCTTCTTGCGACTCCGATAAGCTTTTCACTTGGAAAATTATAAAAGCTCACGAATGTAGGTGAAAGAGTTTTAATCATTGCAAATATGCTCCACAAGAAGCTTTTTGAAACTATCTCCTCTTGACCGTAAAATATGACTCTTGCATCTAGCCCCTTGCTTTGCAATACTTTTTCAACATCAAGCATCTCCATATATCCCGGATATATCATTAACAAATCAAGTCCTTCGCCCAAAGGTGAGAGTTCAGTATTGATACCATAAGGTTCATTAGCCGGTTTTACAACAACAATAATATTTCTATCATAAATAATGCCGTTTTGAAACATTGTCTTTGAGATATATGCCGGAATCTCACCTGCTTGTCTTGCAAAGAATAGAGCAATTCCTTCAATATGAACCCCCTTTTCATATTTTGCACTATATTCTTCTAGAAAATTTTTCTTTTCAACGGGAACAAATGATTTATATAATCTTTTTTGACCCATTGTATATAAGATCACAATGAAAAGAGGTATAGAAGCTATGATGAGAGACCAATACCCTCCATTTGGAATTTTTCCGGTACATGAAGCAAAAAATATCGTACTCGTTATGCCTGATAAGATTGCAAATGACATTGTGACATATTGTTTTTTGTACCAAAACACCATACTAATCAAATAACCGGTAATGCTCATAGCCCCCGCAACAGCTAAACCATATGCGGCAGCTAGTTTTGCTGATTCACCAAATACAAACAGCATAAGAATTACACAGGCAAACAAAAACCAATTCACTGAATTTACATATATCTGCGCTCTAAGTTCATTGGATGTGTATTCAACTTTAAAATGCGGAAATATCCTTGTTGTCATAGCTTGATAAAGTACTGAGAATATACCGCTTATCATCGCTTGCGATGCGATGATAGTGGCAATAATCGTGAGTATTAAAAATGGAACATACATATAAGGGACTAAATCTTTTGTCATTTCAAAAAGCGGGCTTACTATTGCTGCCGGATGTGTAAGTAGAAATGCACCCTGTCCAAAATAACTCAATATCAAAGACACAAATGCAAACAACCATCCCTTTAAAATCGGTAATCTCCCTAGATGTCCCATATCGGCATATAATGCTTCACCACCTGTTGCGGCGAGTATGACATCCGCTAGCATTATAAAACTAATCACAGGATGAGATAATGTAAAGTTAATAGCATAGAAAGGAGAAATCGCTTTTAAAATTGAAAAATTTTGGGATATATACCACAATCCGACCAAGCCGAGTGCAAAAAACCAAACTACCATAATAGGTCCAAAAGCAGAAGCTACTTTTTCAATCCCTTTTCTTTGAACATAAAATAGTATAAATGCTATCACTGATGCTATCAATAAAAGAGTTATTTTAGGAGTATTTTCATATCCCGGTATTAACACCATACCCTCGACCGCCGAAAGAATACTAATTGCCGGCGTAATAACACCATCACCTATCATTAACGATATCCCGATAAAACTCAGCATACTAACGGTAGCGATTGCTTTGGTATTTTTAAGATATGGAAGAAGGAGTTGCACAAGAACCACTGTTCCGCCTTCCCCTTTTTTTGATAAACTTGTAGCTAACCAGCCATATTGAACGGTAACCAGTATTGTCATCGTCCAAAATACATAGGAGAGTATTCCAAATATATTTTCAACTGTAGGCACAATGAGTGCAAAAATAATTGCCAAAGTATATATTGGACTCGTTCCAATATCCCCATACACTACTCCAAGAGCTTTGATCACCATAAATTCATTTCTCATTCGTTCTTGCACTGTCATATTGTCTCCATCAAATTTTCTTAATTCTACACCTTATGGTGTAATGAAATAATCAAGATTATAGGCTACAGTATAAAGAAAGTATCAAGATATATAGTGAATTTAGTTGTCACCTCTTGTAACAATCTTTGCTTCTACTTCGTTTGGTAGTTTTTTTGGCTCTGGTTTTATGTACCATACATCGCCGTTTGTAAGGTTTACGTTTCCGCCCCATTTTTCTTCTGTGTCAAACTCTAGAGATGAGATGATCTCCTCCATATCTTTCTTTGCAACATAAAAGAAGATCTTGCCTTCATCATTTTCTCTCAACATTACTTTTGCCATTTTTTATCCTTTTAATTTTTTAAAATAACTTTTTATTTTGTAGAAAAAGTTTTCAAACATATCATTTTCAAAAGATATTTTTAAAAAACTCCCTCCAAAACTTTTGACATATGATGACATTCCAAACACTTTGTCAGCACGATCTGGAAAATCACTTCTAAAGTGAACACCGCGACTTTCTTCTCTTTTAATTGCACTGAGTATCATCGCTTCAGCAACGATTAGTGCATTTCTAAACTCCAAAATTGCAGAGAGTTCAACATTATTGTGTCTCTCTTTATTTACACAATGCAGACCGAACTGATTTTTCATCAAATAATGCACATATTCTAAAGCACTTATAAGTGCCTCTTCATCTCGATAGACTCCAACTTTTTTAAATAGAGTCTCTCCAAGATTCTTTCTCATGGCATTGATATTAAAATGACTCTCTTCATCAAGGATCATATTGATACGGCGATACTCTTTATTGACTTGGGCAAAATCAATAGGCAGATAATCTACTCTACGAGCTCTTGCTGCCGCTTCTGTTCCTGCAATTTTTCCAAAATATGCACCCTCGAGTAAGGAATTTCCTCCTAAACGATTTGCTCCATGCACACCTGTGGCCGCACACTCACCACAAGCAAAAACTCCATCAAGATCAGTCGAAGTATCTGCTCTTGTCCAGATGCCGCCTATCGTATAGTGAGCGGAGGGCGTGATTTCTAAAAGCTCAGTGCGAATGTCTATACCTGCGCCATTTAACGCCATTTTTTGAGTGGATGGCAGCTTTGTCTCTATAAGATCAGGACTCAGATGTCTAAAATCCAGATAAACTTTGTGTCCCTTTTGCATATGCTCTAAAATAGTGCGAGAAAGTTTATCTCTGGTTTGAAGTTCATTGGTAAAACGGGCCTCTGTTTCATCAACGATATAAGCACCTTCGCCCCTTGCCGCTTCACTTATGAGTGATCCATTTTTAAGTGTTGTGGGATGAAACTGTACAAATTCCAAATTTGAAAGTCGCATACCAGCACGCAAAGCTACAGCTATCGTGTCTCCTGAGCTCTCTTGAGGATTTGTGGAATGTCCTCTATAAATCCCTGCAAACCCGCCACCGGCTAGGATAAGCGATTTACAAGCAAATGCCGTTACATGCGAATCTTCACGACGTAAAAGAGTAATGCCGGCAAGTTTATCGTCAAACTTGGTAATATTTAAAAGCTGATGATTGTTGAGTATCTCCACACCCTCTTTTTTACACTGTTGCAAGAGATTTTGAACTATTGCACTCCCTGTTTTATCTGCTATGTAACAAGTTCTTTTTGCCGTCGTACCGCCGAAAGGTCGCTGTTTTATCTCGCCGTTTTCTTCTGCATCAAACTTTACGCCCATTGAACTTAGTTCTTTTATGATATTTGGAGCATCTGTACACATTTCGTTGATGTTCTTTTGGTTAGATAAGCCATCTGCGCCATTTAGGGTATCTTCAAAATGCTTGAAGATGGAGTCTTGCGCACCTTGACGTAGGACAGCATTGATCCCTCCTGATGCTACGGCAGAATTTGAGCGAAAGGGATTACTCTTGGTAATGACAACGACATCACTTCCGGCTCTTTTCGCATAAAGTGCTGCAAAAAGTCCAGATATCCCACTTCCTACAACGATGACATCATAGAGCATTAGTTTCTCCTACAAGTGTTTTTAACCCGTTGATATTTGCTTTTGGTAGGTAAGCCAAAGTCAGATTATCTCTTACATGTAAGGGATCGACCGCGCCAAAAAGTGCGCTTATCACACCGCCTGAACGTGCAAACTGCAAAGCGGTGAGAAGGTCATTAAACTCTGAAGTCCCCAAAGCTTCACTGATCGCGGGAGCAAATTTACCTTTGAAAAGATTGAGCTGTAAAAGTGATGATGAGCCGATCATCTGAAGTCCAAATCCGCCGACTGCCTGCATCAAAGTATAGTAACGCCCATCGGGACCTTTTTGATTTGAAAAATGATACGCTTCGGATTTTGCAAGATTATAAGGAGATTGGACATATTTAAAATGATGCCCGTTATCGCCCACTTTTTTTGCTATTTTTACAATATCCATAAGGCTGATATACTCTTTATGACCCTCTTCATATAAAAATCCGTTCCATCCTGCAATGCCGTAAGCGCGTATCTTGCCCTCACGTACAAGTTTTTCAAAGAGCATAAATGCCTCTTCTATTCGCTCCAAAAGAGTCTCATACGCAACATAGCCAAGCTGAGTTTCTGGATTGTGCAGATACAAGATATCTAAAGTTTCAAGCCCGAGATTTTCCAAAGATTTCTCAACACTCCAACGCAGATAATCGCTTGAAAGGCAGTGCTGATCTATGATGATCTCATCTTTTTGAGCCAGACCTTTTTGTATCACCTCTTCATCGATCCATCTATATGGATTCTCAGGAAATGGAAATTCCAAAGGGATAAAACCCGCTTTTGAAGTGATGACAAGCTGATCTCTAGAGGCTTTACCCTCAGCAAAAAGTTCATTCAGTGCCTCGCCAATCTCCTGCTCACTCACCTGATAACGGTAGTTTATAGCCGTATCGATGTGATTGATACCATTTAATATGGCAAGTTTTATAGACTCTTTATAGTTGATGACGTAATTCTCTTCACGGTACGGCTCTTTACGAAACGTGCCAAGACCAAGGGAAGAGATAAAGAAATCACCGTTGAAAGTGTAAAAATCTTTGCTGTATTTAGGAAATTGTTTTAGGTACGTGAACGTTCCCTCTTTTGTTGCGTAGTTCATCTTATGTAACTATAACTTTGATTTTTGCTTTGAGTTTGAAGTTGAGCATATCTTCAATTCCCGCCAATGTCGTAGTCGTGTTCATAGAACAGCTCATACATTCGCCTTGGTACTTGATAAGTACATTAAATACGCCATTTTCTTCTTTAATGTCAATAAGTTCAACGTTTCCGTTATCTGCTTTGAGTGTCGGACGAATATACTCTTCGAGGATAGACTCAACCGCTTTGATTTTTTGAACAAGTCCCATAGAATCAAATGTACCGTCACCTTTTGCTTCGATAACTTTGCGAGATTTCTCTTCCGCTTCTAATTCACCCATAATTTCTGCAAGAATATTTACTAAATAGACATCTTTTTGCTCATGACCACCCGGTTTGATACAAGACTTACAAAAACCGCCAGCTTTTGTGTAGTCTGTAATCTCTTCGATACTTTTTAGTTTATTGAGCTTTATTACTTGTTTGAGTGTATCTTGAGAAACACGAGCACATTCACAGATGATAAACTCTGTCTCAAAAGTGTCCATATCTACGTTTTTATAGATCGAAGCCGCTTTTTTGATGACATCATACGCCATAACAGAACAGTGCATTTTTTGCCCAGGGACTGCGGGGATATCCAGATCATCGCGAAGTGCTTTTTCAACATCTATGTTCGTGATTTTAAGCGCTTCATCGACTGTTTTACCCATACAAAGTTCAGCCATCATATCAGATGATGCGATCGCCGTCCCACAGCCAAAACTCTTAAACTTACTATTTTCTATAGTATCTGTTTTTGGGTCTATTAACCAGTAAAGTCTCACAGCATCTCCACAACTCTCAGCTCCAAAATCAGCAATGATAAGTTGATTGTCACCAGCTTGTTCTTCTGTTATCTCACCCATATTGATAGGATTGTTCATACGGCGTTGAACCTCAGTTGAATACTCTTCCCATAAAGCTCCGCCAATTAAATCATTTCTTGCCATTGTGTCTTCCTTAAGATAAATCATTATCAAAGCTATTGCAATTACCATTCTTGGCACTTCTTCGTAAAGGTAAAACATAAGAGAACTATTGCAAAAAAAAGAGCTACATTTTTGTCAAATTTCCCTTATCTCTACAAAATTGTCTTTAAAAGCTATTTCGAGAATAGTAATTGCATATTTATCAGTAATTAAACAAAAAAGGACTTACATGTATTTATTAACAGCCATCTTTAACAGCAGTTGTCTCAATGACGTTTTAACAGACCTTAGAGAAAAAGAGATTGAAGGGATCACTATTAGTGATGTTATCGGAAAGGGAGGATTGGGCTTTATCAATGAAAGCGGTGAAACAGATTTGGATAAAAAAATCAGAATAGATATCGTAATTTCTAACGATGAATTTAAAGAGTTAGCAAAAGAAGCGATCCGCGCTAATACTCGTGAAACCGGCACTGGAAGCGGAAAGATGTGGGTTACGCCTGTCTTAGAAGTTGAACGTATCAGAACAGGTGAAAGAAACGAATCAGCACTCGCACATCCAACTATGGCGAAAAAGAAAAATCTAAGCGACAACTATTTTACAGCTGTCGATACACCTGCAAGTTAGATTTTATATATCCAAAACGGCAGTTTCTTTGTAAGTTGTCGTTTCTTTTTTAAAATTCTTTGCCACTAAAACATCAAGCTTCGCTTGCCATAGATTTGAGCGTGACATAATCCGTTTTTCCGGTTCCAAGCAATGGAATCGAATCGGTATATACTATCTTTTTGGGAACTGCAATTTCCGGATATCCTTGCGTTCTTGCACTTTGTCTGAGTGTATCGCGCGCCAATAGTGGATCAGTTGTAAATAAGACTATGAGTTCTCCTCTCATTTGATCGCTTTGCGAGGATGCGGCATGGGAAAATGTAGGAGATACACTGAAGGCTAGTTTTTCTACAGATTCGAGTGAGATCATCTCTCCGGCAACTTTCGCAAATCGTTTTACACGTCCAACAATACGGATAAAACCTTCTTCATCGACTGTAACGATATCTCCAGTTTCATACCAACCCTCTCCTGCGTCTGATACTGGAGCTTCCAACACTCCAGGATGTTCCAAGCGATAATATCCGCTCATAACGTTTGCACCCCTTACATGTAAGACTCCACCCTCTTCTATTCCGGCAACTGGAATGAGTTTATACTCAATTCCAGGTAGAAGCTGACCGACAGTCCCACGGCGATATGCCATCGGCGTATTTACCGCAATAACTGGAGCAGTTTCTGTAGCACCGTATCCTTCAAAAATTCTAAGTCCAAATTTATCGCACCATAACTCTCGCACAGAATCAGAAAGTTTTTCCGCTCCGGCGATCACATAGCGTAGACGGTAGAAATCATATGGATTGGCTTTTTTAGCGTAATTAAACAAAAATGTACTCGTTCCAAGCAGAACCGTGCATGATCGATCATAGACGATTTCTGGGATCACTCGATAATGCAGAGGTGAGGGATACATAAATAGCTTCATTCCACTGAGTATGGGAAGAAGCGAACCTGCCGTAAGTCCAAAAGAGTGAAAAATCGGCAGAGCATTGAGCATCTTGTCTTCTGTGGAAAAATCAACAATAGAGCGGATTTGAAAAATATTTGCCAAAAGAGCTTCATGAGAAAGAACAACCCCTTTTGGCTTTCCTTCTGTACCGGAAGTAAATAAAATAACCGCAGGAGATTTTGGATCTTGATGGCGATATTGAGCACGTATGAAAGATAAAGAATTATAGAAAATAGTGAGTTTATCCCATAGCGTCAACTCATTTTTGAGCTCTTCAAGATAGAGAATCTTGACATTTTGAAGTGCTTCAAGCTTAGACGCGAGCCTTGCTTGATCTACAAATGCCAAAGAAGTAATGATTGTCTTAATTTTTGCTCCGATGATCGCATTTTGTAAGCCATCCGCACCTGCTGTAAAATTTAACATCGCAGGTATCCGTTTTTCTTTGCTCAGTCCCAAGATCAAAGCTAAAGTAGCAACTGCAGTAGGCATCAACACACCAATATCTTCCTCTTCTTGACTATAACGCGCCATAAGTCTTCCTAATCCCAAAGAGATCATCAAAAATTTACGATAGCTATATTCGACTTGCTTTGTATCTTCGATAATCTTACGAGATGAGCCATATAAGGATATAGAATCCAAAAAGCTTCCAAAGAGATCATTTCTTTTACGTGATTCATAGATACATCGTTGCATCAGCATACGCATCGCTTCACCTGATTGAGCACGTCTTTGTCTTGATGTTCCCTCTTTTGAGGTATGAATATGCGTTGCAGGATAATAGCTAAGTGTTATTTGGGGAAACCAGTGTTTAGGATGACTGAAGGGCATACGCGAAAAATGACTAAAGTTTGCTCCTTGAATAATGACAGGAATAACAGAAGCTTCACCCTTTACAGCAACAAAAGCCGAACCTTCATAAATCTTCATCAAACTTCCCGTTGTCGTAATTCTTCCTTCGGGAAAAATAACAACAGGACGACCACTCTCAACAAGTCGTATAATTGATTTTATAGCCATCGGCTTAAAAGGATCGATAACGAGATAATCACTTAATGACAAAAACATACGAACCCAAAGCTGTTTTGCAATATCAGCGTTAATGATAAAAACAGGAGAAATTGGAAGTGCCAATCCCACCAATAAACCATCTAAAAAAGACTGATGATTTACGATGATAACTGTGCGTTCTTCCTCTTGTTTAAACTCACCTAGTACTTTTATACGAAACAGCGATCGAACTATAAGTTCTAAAATCTTTTTAATCATTGGAGCTTCCTGCAAAATCATCTATGATACTATAGCTTAGTTTCAAAACAAAAAAAGTTTTACAGGAAGATCAATGAGAAAAACTTCTCTCACATGTAGGAGTTTATCAAAGGCAGAGATAACTAATCAACTCTTATACAGATGACAACTTATATAAGAAAAGCCTCTCTTTAAAAGCTGGGATATCAAGTTCTTGACGATATTTTGCGATGGATCGTCTTACCATTTTGATACCAAATCTCTCTTCTATGCTTTCATGAAGATGTTTATCGCTTAAAGGATCTTCTTTATCTTCACACTCTACAAGACGTTTGAGATACTCTTTGATCTCTGAGGTTGAAACATTGTCGATAGCATTGGAGAAAAAATCTTTAAAAGAAAATACTCCGCGCTCACACTCCATATATTTATCATTGATAGCGCGAGAGATAGTCGATTCATTAAAGCCAAGCTCATCTGCCACATCTTGAAGCTTGAGAGGTAAAAGTTTTCCACCCATAAAAAAAGCATACTGTTTTTCTAAAAGCACAAGAGCGATGTTATACAGTGTCGCTTTTCGAAGATCCAATAAGTTTACGAGCTCACGAGCTTCTTTAAACTTTTGTTTTGCGAAATTGTCATATTTATCTATCTGACTGACAAGGAGATCAGGATAAAAAGCATGGTTGATACGGATAACAAATTGGTCATTTTTTGTATCTATATACAAATCTGGCAAAATATGTTCTTCGGGTTCCATGTAGCTGATAGCCGGAGGATTATGTAGCTTTTTAAGCATCTCTTTTGCATCATGAAAGCGTGGATGTTTTATAAACTTCTCCATCTTGTCAAACTGTGTGATCATAGCACTCAGCAGGATACTCAGTTCATCATCAAGTTCATGCTCATTTAACTGAAACAAAAAAGATTCTTTATAATCCATAGAACCCACACCAATAGGCTCTAAGTAAGCAAAACGCTGACGCACTTGTTCAACTTTATAAACATCAACATCCAACTGCGCTGCTATCTCTTTGACATCTCCCTCAAAATATCCCTCATCGCTGATATAGTAGATAATCTGTTTTGCTATTTTTTGCGAAATCGGCGTTGGGAAAAGCGGCGCGCTGATCTGGTTATCAAGCTTTTCATATAAAGATTCTGTAGCAACACTCATCCATTCTATCTCATCGCTTGCACTATTTGTGACGTTATTTTGATACTCCATAAAAGCTAAATGAGATTTATTAGAAGAACCTTCAGTAATCTCAAATCCTGATTGAACTTCGATACATGGATTTTCATTACTTATCACTTGGATGTGTTTGTCAAGATCGCTGAGTGAACACTGTAAAAGAGGCAACCAAGTCTGCATAGAAAGACGTGGAAGCTGTTTTTGTTTGAGTGAATATTCTTGTTTCATTCTAGTCTCCTATCGCTTATATTCTTAATAAATTATACTTATTGTATTTAATAAAAATATACATATTTATGCTTATTTTTCAACCAATATACAATTTTTGTTCTAGGAAAATAAGAGGAGCGACAAAAAAGTACCTACCCTTATAAAAAGGGAGGTAAAAGGGAAGAAATTAATATTTAAGACGTACTAAGCCGTTTGGATGAACGATCTTCATTTGACAAGAAAGACGTGCTTTCGGATTAGCTTCATTCAACATTTTCATAACAGCTTTTTCTTTATCCGTTACATCAGAAAGAAACTCCATGCCCGATTCGATAGTCACGATACAAGTACCGCATTCACCATCACGACAACCAAAAGGAAGAGCACTTCCAGATGCTTCTACGATATCTTGAATCGTTTTACCAGGTTTTACATTAATAGCCAAAAAATCATTGATTATTTCTACACGAGTTGTCATTATTATTCCTTTTATTTTTTATTCAAACGGTTTTACAAGCAATGGACCTTTAATGATACATTGACATGCAAGTCTTACAGGTGTTTGCTGTGCATATTGTTGTGCTGAATCAGCTTCAAGTTTACTGATCGCACCCATCTCTACAAGTGTGCCGAGCTCTTTTTCTTCCATATAAGTTGTATATTTATCTTTATCCCAACCATCTGGATCGATCTCGCTTTTTGTATTATCTGAAGGAATCGTTCCGATCTCTTCGATACGTACAGCACAGCTTCCGCACATTCCGTCTTTACATTCTGTCGGTATGATTACACCGTTATCAACTGCGACACGTAAAAGCAGATCACCCTGCTTTGCGATAACTCGCTTGTCCATTCCATCACCAAAACCGCAAAATATGACATTTACCATTCTCTCTCCTTAATTTATCACGAAAAGTATTTATGGCCAAATACTTTATCGATCGTCAATTCACAAAAAGTCAGCTAGGCTCTCCTTCTTTTTGAGATTGCTCTTTGAGAGCTTTTTCTACAGCTTTTTTAGCACGATGTTCACGGAGCCATTGTAGTTCTTCTTCAACTTCATCGTAACCGTCTATATCTTCTACAGATTCAAGTTCAGCTTCACGGCAACCATAAGTATCGCCCTCTTCTATAAAATGGATCTCATATATACGGATAACCTGAAGCCAATCACCGATACGAACGACATATCCTTCAGCTCCTGGTGGTACCAAAGTCGCATTTGGTTCATGAAATGGGTTTGATCCGTCATTGCGAATAGGTTTTGTAATACGTACTCTTTGTCCTAAACGAAAAACAGGTAGGATCTCATCTTTAGTTGAAGCTGAGACTTGGTTGACTTGTGCATGAGTGAACTCCATGGCTAACCTCCTCAATGTCGTTACACTCCGTTGATGTAGAACATGTACTGCAAGCACTTGGCTTATCAAATGTATTCCAGATCTCTGCAGCTGATGGAGAGTAACCATTTTCAAAGTTTTTATAAACACTGATAAGAGAAAATTTGTAATAATCCAACAGCTTTTCATCACTACCAAAATCATGACCTTCTGCTTTTTTAATCAATTCCCCATATTTTTTCATAATGTGAAATCTTTTTACAAAGACTAAACGATCATCATAATCGAGGTTAAAAAATTCAAAATAATCTTCTGCATCAGTTAATGTTTTAAACTCTTCTAGTGAAGTCATAATTTATCCTTCTTTGTTCTTTAGTTATTTCAATGCAATTTTTAATCTATGATAGTTAGTTCAAAAAATTACAAAAATGTCGTTTTAAATGCCCATCTCTTCTTTGATCTGAGTAGTCCAGTTTTCGATTCTCTCATCTGTAAGATCTTCTTGATTGATCTCATCAATCGCCAAACCACAGAATTTTCCATCTTTCTCTGCATAAGAGTATTTATATGAATAGCCATCTACCGAGGTATATCCAAAGTCAGTAGAAGCACCTAATTTTGAAAAGATATCTTTCATCTTTCCAAGTGCTGTGACGAACTCTTCAGGATGGCTTTTTTGATCTCCAGCACCAAAAAAAGCAACTTTTTTACCGCTAAAATCAGGTTCATCATTTTGCATCTCATACAAAGGATCGACCCAGTCACGTTGAACATCGCCTTGTCCCCAAGTCGAAGAACCTATGAGTAAAACATCAAACTCATTAAATTGTTCAAGATCATCATAATCTTCTTCCATGTTTATAAGCTCACAACCTTCAAAAAACTCTTCTAATTTTTCTGCTACTCCAAGTGTCACTCCACCGCTACTACCTACAAATATGCCTACTTTTGCCATTTTTTTCTCCTACACCTATTTAAAATTCTCATATCATATGAACAAAGTCCATATAATATTCAGTCACTAAAGCTTCGCCTTTGGCGAGATTACATACATGGTTTAAATTTATTGTATGTCTCATGAGCGTTATTCAAATATTTTTCACCCTCTTCATAAAGCTTCTCTAAAGTTCTAAAACTAAAGCGGTGTGCATCTTTAAAATATTTGTCCATCAAGACAATTTTGTCAGTAATGACGACACAGCGACCAAAACCTTCATGACTCATCTCCATGATAACGTTACACATAACACCGGTTTTACGTTCAAACTGCAAAGCAACCGCTTTAAAGATTATTTTAATATCTGTTATAAGGACTTCATCAATATCTGCGATAATAGGGATCAATTTGAGATCCTCTTTTGTCTTGACATATTTTTTAGCCAACAACTCTTCATCACTTATCTTTGCCCAGTTTCCAAACTGATCTAATGCTCTTAGCTGACGGATCAGCTCTTGTGTAAATGGATTAAACTCTGTAATTGTTTCAGTCATCATATTTTCCTTAATTTTGTTTTACAAAATGAAGGAAGCCTCCATTTTTTTAAATACAGCCTCGAAAGTAATTCCCAGACTTACGCTAACGCTATGTTTTGCTCAGCGCAAAGCTCGCGCGACTCATCGCTTATTCCGCAGTCCAACGCTCTAAGCGTGGATCTACTTCAGATGTAATATTCATTATTTTTTTTACCCATGGCGGAGGATTGCCGTTTATCATTCCAACCAACTCTTTAAGTACATCCTCGATTGCACGAGGTTCTTGTACTTTCATCGGATTGATCCCAGCACGGATAACTTTTGCCGCGGCTGTCCCACCGATAGACTCACAGTACATAATGTTTATCCCTTGCAAACTTTTCACTTTAAAATCTGTTTTATCATCACCTTCCATAGCTTCTGTATCTGTTTTGATTACTTCACTTAACTCAAATCCATCTTTAGAAACGTTATAAACAACGAACTCTTTTGCACCACCGAAATGCGCATTGATAGTCTGCATATCTTTTGTAGCAAACGCTACTTTAATAGCATTATCCAACTTCCCGTTACTCTCAACTGTAATTTTTGTACTCTCACTCATGGCTTAGCTCCTATGTTTTTAAGATTTTTATCCGTGATGCTTCATTTCTTGTTTAAATTTAAGCCGTCAACTGAGCAAAGCCCAGCTTTTGACTCTTTCGAGTCAAAATCAATGTCCTTCATGTTTTACATGACGCAACATATTTGCTACTTCAAAAAGAAAATATGTACTCCCTTCATAAAGCTGATCGTTTTTAAGCTGATTGCCAAGTTCTTCATAATTTGGAAATCCTCTTAATACTAAAGCCGTATGTTTTTCTTGTAAGTGCAAGATTCGTTCTGCATGAAAATTGCTGATAACAAGATCCGCATTTTCAAAATAAGGTGCTGCATCTTCAAGGTCTCCGACAAAGATATTTTCTGCTTTAATCTCTTGAAGTACAGAAGAGTAAACAGTCGCTACCACCGCATGTATAGTGCCTCCTACGCTTTGTAAAAGCTCACACATGCCCACACACATGTCAGGCTCTCCCGTCACTACAAAACTTGATGAGCCTATCAAAAAATGACTATCAAGCATCGCATCTTGGAGTCTGCCTCTCCAGCGTTTTACTGATGAAGTAGGTTCAATCTGTCTGATTTTTATCAAAGATGCGACAAAATTGTCGTTTGCTTCAAGTCCCATAAGATGATTAAAGTGCAAATGTGTAATATTTTGATTTTTTTCCACAAGCGTCTGGGCAACTATTTTCATCGAACTACCAATGCTGATAACAGTCTGCGTGTCACCAAGGTTTGCGATATCTTCTATGCTGATATTTCCCGTACCGAGCTTTCCTTGACCTTCACTCAAATAGCCATCAAGAGAGGTTGAAAGATCAGGCAATGCCAAAGTCTCAAATCCAAAACTTTCACACAAAGCTTTTATCTTTTCTACTTCGATTGGCTGCATACTTACATGAGGTAAAAATAGAAGTTTATTTGGTTTGATCTCATGGCATGTAAAGGTGTGTTGTGCGATTAAGGCCTTGCATGTAAGTGCCCAACCGCTCTCCATCCCACCCTCAAAATCAGGGGTATTTACATAACAATATGGGATCTCGATATGCATTCCCACACTTCTGACATCATCCCCTTTTGTTTCTGTAAGTCCTGTAGTGTGCAACCCTATAATCTCAGGTTTGAGCGTCGTATTTTTCTTAGTAATATTTTCTATTGCCATCAAAATAGAATAATCTCCACCATCCAAAACAGCGGTAATATCACTGACAGAAGTGTTATACATCGCTATGGGTTCATTAAAATGGCGAGTATAAAAAACCTTCGTATAAGAAGCACATCCTTGAGAAGCATGCATCAGCGGAAGACAATTTTTTATCCCCATAAATGCAAGTGCTGCACCCATTGGCTGTGAATGTTTGATAGGATTTACCTGAAGCGGTTTATGTTCATGTTTGCTTAGTTCGATGTTCATAGCAACTCCTTGTTACTATAAACTATGCAAGAAATGTGCTAAAGGGCTATTTTTGTATATATTTCTAAACGCCTCTTATATCTACATTGAAAATGAATTATAATAAATACACAGTAACCAACTTATCTACGCAATTGAGTGTTAACTATAACGCTTACTTCTGCGAGATGTCCTGTAAGTGAAATCCTTATCTTGAGATTCAGGTCAATCTGATTTTCAACCCGCCTTGGACAAAAGAGAAGATGAGTGATGAAGCCAAGTTGGCTCTGGGAATGTTTTAAAAACCATCCTATGACTGTTCTTAAAATACGTCTATGCTCAACAGTGTTACCGTTGCCAGAAGGAAGATATTGATCCCATGAAACAATCTCCCTGCGAGTTTTGGAGTAAGGTCTGCAAGCAGTATCCGGCCTCCCACAAAAACAGCCGTCATCGCTAATATCAAAAGTAGCAACAAAAGTATGACGCTGTGCACTCTAAAAACTCCAACGACAAAAAGAGCGCAAAAAATCGTTAGTATCCACCACACAAACAACACTCGACGAAAGCCGAGCGTACCAAATACTTCCATGGCAGTAGGAAAGCCCGCAGTTTGGTAGTCATCATGATGTTTGACCATCAAAAGCCAAAAATGCGGCACCTGCCAAACAAAAAAGAGCAAGCCAAGAGCAAGAAATTCAGGTTCCCCCAGACTGCGTCCTGCAGCAAGCCAACCAATAGCAGGAGGTATCATCCCAAGCAAGCTTCCTGGGACCACGGCAAAAGCCGAATACCGTTTTAGCGGCGTGTAGACACCGTTGTACCATAAAGGGACAAAAAGAAATAATAGCGTCCCCTCATAGCCCAATTCCAAATACACTAAAAGCGTCGCAGTGACAATGAGAGTTCCTGAAAGAGCCAAAACCGTATTTGGGGTAATCCGTCCCGAAGGGATGGGACGTCTTTTTGTACGAATCATCCGAGCATCACTCTCACGCTCTTGATACTGGTTTAAGGCCGATACACCAAGGGCTAAAAGAAGTACCGCCAAAGTAGAGCCTCCTAAAATACTCATATCCTCTCCTCTTGCCAATACAAAAGAAAACACTGCTGAAAGCGTTACTGCGATCGAGAGATAAAACTTAGTTACTTCTATAAATAATCGGATCATTTGATACTCTTTAGGTATTTTACTAGCGCTTCTATCTCTTCTTGAGAAAGCATCTTTCCAAACTGCGGCATTATTCCAGCTTTGAACCCTACTACAACATCAGCGTTAGGATTTTGAATAGAGTTATGCAAGTATTCTTCATCCGCGACTACTTCTCTTAGCTTGCCATCTGTGGTCACTTTTTGTTTACTTTGGTAGATCCCTTGAAGGCTTGGACAGACCCTTTTTGAACCGTCCAAGCTGTGACAAGCAATACATCCTTTGGTTTTAAATAGCGTAGCTCCATCCACTGCCACAGTCTGCTTTTTCTGTTGTGTAACTGGTATCTGAACCGTCTGAATTTTCGTTTTCTGCATGGGAATTGGAGTCGAAGTAGTCATGGCTTGGACTACAGCTTTGTTTTTTACTACACTCTGTTTTTTTATAAACTCGATAATCGCTTCCATCTGCTTTGGATTGATCTGATCTGAGAGATTAGGCATAACTCCATCAGGAAAACCCTCTACCACATCTTTAGTCGGAGTCCGCACGGAATCGCGGATATAAGTTTCATCTACAAGTACTTCCCTTGGTTTACCGTTCGTCAAAACTTTCACTTTTTTACCGAATATCCCCTGAAATGAAGGCCCTACGATAATCGAACCATCAAGACTGTGACAAGCAACGCAGCCTAAGGTCTGAAATAAAATCTCTCCCTCTGATTTTGGAGTACCTGTATCATGAGGACTCAATTTGTCACTGGCATACCAAGCATCAAACGCCGCTTTATCCATCACTTCCACTTTGGAGAGCATCCTAGAGTGCCCCGTACCGCAATACTGGGAACACTCAACATCATAACGCCCCAAAACCGTAGCCTTGAACCATAAGTGATTCTCACGTCCTGGTACAACATCCTCTTTTACCCGAAAGGCTGGGACATAAAAGCTATGAATAACATCATTGATGGGAGCATGAAGACGCAAGCTGATATTTTCTCCCACAGGCACATAAAGTTCGGTAGTTTGTTTTCCGTTTGGATAGATAAATGTCCAAGACCAGCGCTTGCCTAATACCTCCACGACAAAGGCGTTTTTTGGCAGGGTGCGAATCTCTCTAAAAGCAGTATAGCCATAATAAAAGATGACAAAAAGCAAAATTGTGGGGATCACAGTCCAAGCGATCTCAAGCCCTAAATGATCTTTAATATTGCGAATCTCTTCAGGCTTTACCCGACTGTGGTGATAACGGAAAATAAAATATCCCATAAGCCCCACAACCAGCAGAAACATCGCTAAAGAGATGCCGTTTGTGATCCAAAACGCTCTATCTACATCGGCAGAAAATGTGGAGGCATGTTTGTTAAATCCTTCCAACATGTCAATTCCTTTAAGAATGCATTACGTCGATACCGACGATCAGAAAAAATATCATCAATATCACCAAAGCCATAACCACATATCCTTTCAAATATGCGATCTCACTACGCAGATGCATATAATATGCAGTGACCAATCCCACTTTCATAAGAGCAATAAGCAGCTGAATGCCTACTGTTTTTTCAGGACTCAGATGAAACCATGAAGGTTGTAAAAATGTCAGTAAAGTCAACAGTAACAGACCTGCTAATACTTTGGTATAAAGAGCAACTGTTGGTATCGCTGTTTTCATCTTAGACTCCTATCATATAAAAAAGTGGGAATAGAATGATCCAAATAAGATGGACAAAATCCCAGTAGAGCGTGACATTTTTCAGGGCAATATTATGTTCCGGCCGAATACCGCCCGAGCGGATCAGCAATAAAACCCAAGTCATCAAGGCAATTCCAAAGATTACATGTAAGCCATGAAGACCTGTCATGACAAAGTAAAGACCGAAAAAAAGGATCTCTCCATGATCTTTGGCATCAAGTATTTTAGAACTAGGATAGATACCATGCCCAATATCAACACTCCATTCTAAAGCTTTGATCCCCAGAAATATTATCGCCATAAGGAGAGTGACCCCTACAAAATAGGCTGAAACACGTACTTTTCCCTGACGCATCTTGAGTGAAGCTAAACCCATCGTATAGGTGCTCAAAAGTAAAATGACCGTATTGGTGCCACCAAGCCAGACATTTAAACTGCCCGATGAGAGAGCGAATATCTCGCTATGGCGATAGAAATTGATAGCAAAAAGTAAAAAGAGAACACCAAACATCATCATTTCGGTCAGCAAAAAGACCCAAAAACCAAATTTTTCGCCGTCATAATCATCTTTATAGTCTGTGATGGGATGAGAATTTCCTAAAGCATCGTAAGCCATCTCCTGTTCCATCACATCACTCTCCGAAAGTTTTCATCAAAATGGACCACCGGTTCACCGTTTTCATATTCGTATGGGTCAAAATCCACATAAGGGATTTTGGAGAAGTTTTTCAGCGGTGGCGGTGAGGGAATATGCCATTCGAGCGTCGTAGCGTTCCAAGGATTTGGTCCTGCTTCTTTGCCCTCTTTTAATCCTCGAGCAAAGTTGTAAAGCACTAACAATAATGCTGAAGCTACCAATAGCGCCCCTATTCCGGCAATCTGATGATAGATCGTAAAGGTAGGCAGATAATCAAAATAGCGTCTTGGATTGCCCAAAAATCCGGCGATAAACATAGGAAACCAAAGTGTATTAAATCCCACGAACATCAGACCAAAAGCGATGCGCCCCCTAACCTCATTATAAAGCTTCCCCGTTATCTTTGGATACCAGTAATGCAGCCCTCCAATGAACATAAACATCACTCCGCCCAAAATAGTGTAGTGAAAATGCGCTACGACAAAGTAAGTATCATGAAGATGGATATCCGCTCCGATAGCTCCCAAGGTCAAGCCCGTAAGCCCTCCGATAGTAAAGTTGATGATGCTTCCTAAAATCCAAAGCATAGGCGTAGCCAAAATGATGGAACCTTTGTAAAGCGTAGCTATCCAATCAAAAATCTTCACTCCCGTAGGAACTGCCACCAAAAATGTCAAAAGAGAGAAAATGATCCGTGCCATGTCGCTTATACCCGAAGTGAGCATATGATGTCCCCAGACCAAATAACCGATTCCCGCAATGGAAGCAGAGGAGATAGCGATGGCGTGGTATCCAAAAATAGTACGTCTTGTAAATGTGGTCAAGACCTCTGAGATAATGCCAAAGCCCGGAAGTATCATGAGATAAACAGCAGGATGGGAATAGATCCAAAATAGGTGTTCATAAAGAATCGGATCGCCCCCTTTGGTGGGATCAAATATCCCTATTCCAAGTGTGCGTTCCAAGATCACCAGCAGGAGCGTAATTCCTATCACCGGAGTGGCAAGTACTTGAATCCAAGCTGTAGAATAGAGTCCCCAGATAAACAGAGGCATCTTAAAAAAACCCATTCCGGGTGCGCGAAGACGATGAATCGTCACTACAAAATTGATCCCCGTGAGGATCGATGATATACCCAAAATAAAAGCAGCGATAAGCGTAGGAAGAACGTGAGAGTCGGTTCTAAGACTATATGGAGCATAAAAAGTCCAGCCAGTATCGGCAAATCCATTTCCACTCATCAGCGCAGAATAAGCCACAACCACTCCTACGATGTAAAACCACCATGACAGCAGGTTTAGTCGCGGAAAAGAGAGATCACGGGCACCGAGCATCAACGGCAATATGAAGTTTCCAAGTGCCGCAGGAATACCCGGAACAATAAAAAGAAAGATCATCGTTATACCGTGAAATGTAAAGAGCTCGTTATAAGTATGCGGCTGTAGAAACTGGGGACCGGGGAAAAAAAGTTCTGCACGCATCGTAACTGCGGCACTTACACCCAAGAAAAAAAGTGTAAACATCACACCCATGTATAACAAAGCGATACGCTTATGGTCGATAGTAAATATCCACTGTAAAATCGGATTTTTGTGCGTTCCAAAAACAGTTTCTGTCTCATGGTAGAAACTAGACATCTTTCTCCTCCGAGACCTGTTTTTTTCTCCCGCTCAGCACCAGATAAATAAAAAATCCAAGCAAGATCAACGACAATATCCCCGCGAGTACCTTTTCTGTTGCAAAAACATAAGTCTTATTCTTAGGATCAAAGGCAAAACAAAGCGCTAAAGTTTTAGCAATAGTAGGACGTACCGCTCCCTCTGATGCCTCCATCATCGCCATCTGAATATCAAAAGGAAGCTGTTCGATTCCATTTAGGTAGCGGGTAATCTTTCCTTGTGGAGAGATAGCCACCAAGACCGTCGGATGGATATAATCTACCATCCCTTTAGGGCCGACCTGCTTTTCAAAATTGAATCCTACGCTATCAGTCACTTTATGGATATTTTCCTCTGTGCCAGTAAGAAAAGTCCAAGCTTTCGCATCAAAAGGACGCTTCATGGAGGCTAGAAGATTTACTTTCTTTTTAGCTGCGACTTCAGGCGTTTCAAGTGGATTAAAACTCAATGTGATGACCTTGTAATCTTTGTTCTCTGTGAGTTTGACTTTTGTGAGGTTATGAGCAAGGTCGTTGAGCTGGGGTGTACAAAGACCGGGACAGCCGTAGTAGTTTAGAGTAAGTATGGCAGGTTTGCCATCTAATATCTTTCCAAGTGTCACGCTCTTGCCATCTTCATCCAAAAATGGAACGTTCAAAGGCACTTGAGCCCCAGGATGTTCATCCACACCTATATTTGCAGATGCTTGCAAAGCGGAAAAAAGCAGTAAACCTGCAACAAGTCGACCTAAAAGAGCTAGGTAAATATTACTTTTTTTCAATGAATCAGTTGCCATAAGAATCCCTTTAATTAAAAAAGTTTTACATTACTTCAATCCCAAAACAATTAATAAGATATAAATATTTTTTATACCTGAGTCTGTATCTTAACATATCTAACAAAAATAAATCTTTTAAATTTTGATTACATTAAGCCTATTTATTTTTTCTAAAATTGCAGTTGTTATTTAAAAAGAGGAGATAGATTATTTTATAATAAATGTTTTAGCGTGTGACCTAAACCGTTTCCCAAGGAGCCGGTTTAGATACATTTGCAAAAACAGGGTTGTTAAATGCGTGCTTGAGATCTTCTGCGAGATTAAGCAGACCGTTATAACCGCCGTAACTCACTTTTTTTTCTTGATTGACATCTATAAAAGAGATCTTTTTCTTGATAGCGGTGTATAGACTTCGTCCACCTGCAAGCAAGATATGTGCACCACGTTCATCGATGATTTTTGACTGTTCAGATGCCGGAGCTTTCATGAGTATCCCGTTTTCTCCAAGATATTCTCTTGCTTTTGCGATATCATCTTCCGTGGATTTGCGTATAGAAGTAGCGACCACTTCTATGCCCAAATCTTGCAAACCTGAAGCGATAGACCAAGCTTTGTTTCCACCTGTATTTAGCACTGCTTTTTTACCTGCAAACATCACTCTATATGGCAGAAGTTTTGCTTCAAGTTTTGCCTCTTCTCCAGCAATGACTTCCTCAGCTTTTTTGATAAGTTCTGCATCGCCCAAAGCTTTAACGATTTCCATAATTGCAAAAGTGGTATCACGTTTGCCGTAAAAAGAGACAGATATCCAAGGGATTTCGTACTGTTCTTGCATCTTTCGACACAGTGTCACAAGTGATTTCGCACACACTATCACATTGAGTTTTGCACGGTGTGCAGTGCGGATATCTCCTACACGACCATCACCGCTCATAGAACTCAGCACTCGGATTCCTATCTTTTCAAAAAGAGGCAAATACTGCCACATATCTCCCGTAACGTTGTAGTCACCGATAAGATTGATATCATAAGGAGTCGTAAATTCTGGCTCTTTTGTGCCGATGAGATGTTCTAAAACAGCTTCGCCAGCCAAACGAGAACCAAGATTTTTCCCGCCTACAAAACCTGGTGCATGGACTGGAACAACAGGAATACCGTGTTGCTTGCTTGCAAGTTTACAAGTCATATCAATATCATCACCTACCATTGCCGTTACACAAGTGGAATAGACAAAAATAGCCTCAGGCGCGTAATGTTCTACGATATAGGCGATGGAAGAGTCAAGACGTTTATCTCCGCCAAAAATGACATCATTTGTCGTTATTCCGGTTGTAAACCCCATAACGGTATGGTCACGTCCTTGAAATGAAGTTTTTGTTTCTCTAGTCTCCCAAGAAGCTCCAAGACAAGTTTGTGGACCATGAACAAGATGCACGGCATCAGCGTAAGGAAAAAGAGAGATCTGCGCCCCGTCAAATGCACATCCACCGGTCGCCATTCCCGGTTTTGGCATATCACATCCGGCTCCGGGTTTTTTATCTTTTGAGTGAGAACACGCACTTTCATTCATCAACTCTTTGATCTTCGCACGATTTACCATAAAACACTCCTTTGGAGTTAAGTTACTTAAGCTTATGCAAATTTTGTTCGAGAGGTGGGGTTTTAAACATAAAAGCCTTACATGTAGGTCAATGAAGGTATGCATTCTCAAGTAGAGACTTAGGAGCAAGATGATAAAACAACTATATTCAAGTTACTATATTTTTTCCAATTTTCTTTGAAATATATAATGCTTTATCTGCTCTTTCTATCAAGCTTTTTATTGTATCTTTTTTTTCTATTTCAGCAACACCAAAACTAGCAGTCTTATGACCGATTGTTTTAAATTTATATGATGCAACACCGACACGTAATCGTTCAGCTAATTCTTTTGCTTGAACATGAGAAGTTTGCGGTAATACGATAAGAAACTCTTCTCCGCCCCATCTTCCAATACGGTCATTAGAACGAATTAAACTTTGAAGAATTTCAGATATTTTCTTTAAGACTTCATCTCCTGTTTGATGACCGTACATATCATTTACTTGTTTAAAATCATCTACATCTACCATTATGATAGAAAAAATTTTTTGATATTTGTGCACTTCGTGCATAAAAAATTGTACAAATTCTTCGATTGCCAAACGGTTAGACAATCCTGTAAGATTATCAAGCTTTGCAAGGGCTTCAAAAAAAGTTTCTTTTGTAATATTTTGTTCTATCGCTTGATAGCCAATAATAACTCTATTTTGAAAAATTGGTTCAATATAAATATCTATCCAATAAGAAATTTTATCTTTCGTACAATTTTTTATACGACCTTGCCATGGGTTACCTTGTGCAATCGTTTCCCATAACTTTTGATATATTGAATCACTCATATCAGGATGCCGTAGAAGAGTATGCTTTCTACCTATCAACTCCTCTTTTTTGTATCCGGTCAAGCTACAAAATGCCGGACTGACATATGTAATAACACCATTACTATCCGTAATGGAGGTAGAGATATGTTTTTCTAAAATCATAATATATTGTTTTAAACACGCATAATTAATCATTTTATCTTCTCTATATTCAAATTTACCTCACATTAACTTGTAATAACAAGTTGCTTGAAAAATTATATCTTATTAAACTTCACAACTTCTTATAACAAGTTGGTTAAATATGAAAGATATCCAAACACTGCCAGATAATTATATTGATAATATTTATCAAGAGATAGGGAAAAATGTCAAAAAGATACGTATGGAAAAAGGCTGTAGTCAATTAAAACTTGCACAAGCGATAGGACATAAATCACTTTCTATTGTGTCACTTGCAGAAATTTACCATAATAAACAACATTTTAACATAGAACATTTAGTCAAAATCGCTTATGTCTTAGAAGTTGATATTTGTGATTTTTTTCATCAAGTTCCGATGATAGATGAATCTCAATAGCCATAGTACAGTTTTTGCATCTATAACATAAAAAGAGAATTGCATGGAAAAAGATTTACAGGTAAACATACCTATTATGGATGAGAAGCATGAGGAGTTTTTAGTGCTCTTGCAGAGGATTCAAAACTGTCCCAAAGCGGAGTTTATGCCTCTGTTTGTTCAGATGATAGAGCATACAAAAGAGCATTTTGCTTTTGAAGAGGAGATCATGAATGCCAATGCTTTTTACGCGAAGGGGGAGCATTTTGATGAACATAAGAATCTGCTTGGAGAGATGGAGTATTTTTATGAAAAAGCAAAGAAACTCCCAGCTTTTGGAAAATCTTACATCAATGAGTATGCTCTCGATAAATTTAAACGCCACATCATCAACATAGACTCTCAGCTGGCGATGTTTATAAAGGATCAGAAGATCAATTTGTGAGTATTTACCTATCAGATTAATCTAGTTTAAGAAATGCATATTATCTTTTCGATGAACTTGAACAGGACACTTTCCATCAAGTTTGCTCAAATGAAAAAGGACTTAAGTTTCTAAAAATGCGGAGTTTGACTGCTGTTACTAGGGTTGAATATACTATAAATATTTAATTAATTAGGTTTTATTTGTAAACTTTTTTACTTTGATGAATGGTAAAAAGGAAAAAATAATGCCTCAGTATCATTTGGAATATCTAAATCGTAAAACTTATGTAACCTCGATGGAGACGATCAAAGACCCGAGAACTTTGAAGTTTGCGACTATGTCGCTTGAATGGTGGGACAAAGAGTTTGGATGGTATACCAAGGGGTGTATTGCACTTTGTAGCGATGAAAATATCCATTTGAGTTATATCTTTTTTAAGATCGATAAGCATAATGAATATATCACGGTACATAATATTTTCACTCAAACCTCTATGCGTAGAAACGGCTATGCTCAAAAGCTTTTGAGGATGGTTTTTGCTTTTGCGCTTGGCTTACATGTAAAGCGTTTTAAACTGACATCTATCTCAAACTCTCTTGATTTTTACCTTTCTATGGGGTTTGTCTATTGGGGAGTAAACAGCGTTGGAGATTATTATTGTGATTTACCTATGCCCTTTGATGGACTTGATGGAGTGGCATTTATGATAAAAAACACAGATACTCCTACACTCATTGGGCGAAAATTTGAAAAGATCCATACTAAAGTTCTGAATAACGATATCCATCTCAGTGATCTACAAAATATCATCTATAAAAATGACCTGATAAGAATGGGTAAGAGTTATATGTTGGATGAACTGTTATATATCAAAGAATAGGAAAGAAAATGAGTGAAACAACACGACAATGGATGCAAGCAAACGGTTATGATCTTAAAAATATCGATTTTCAAGGAAACTATGGAAATACAGCACTTATGAAAGCCGCACGTGAGGGAAATGAAAAAATCGTCACTGAACTCTTAGATACAAAAGCGGATATCGGCATAAAAAATGTTGATGGAAACACAGCTCTTTGGCTCGCATGTTTTGGAGAAAATCCAGAAGTCGTCAAACTTCTTATCGATGCAGGAATAGAACTTGACACTTCAAATGTTAATGGAGTAACATCGCTCATGTATGCGGCTTCAAGCGGAAAAGAGACAATGGTCAAGATGCTTCTTGACGCAGGTGCAGACAAAAAGATAAAAAATCCTGATGATTTTACAGCGCTTGACCTCGCTGCTACTATAAAGATAGTAAAGATGTTACGCGGTTAAAGAATTTTTTTCAATGGAGTTGCTGCGATCAACTCTTTGACTTTTTGCTCTATTTCATCACGAATAACACGTACTTTTTCCATGATCTCTTCATCACTTCCGCTCAACGATGAGGGATCTTCAAAACTCCAAGAAACAACACTTCTTGTACCTGGAAAGATAGGACATTGTTGTGTTGCTTCATCACATACTGTGATGACATGACTAAAAAGTCGACCTTGCTTATAAAGATCAAAAGCCCCTTTTGTTTTGTTATTTGAAATATCAAGCCCTTTTTCAGCCATTGCACGAACTACGTGTGGATTTAAAGACCCAGCTTTAATCCCTGCACTTTCTGCGATATCATCTTCAGATGCGTATTGGTTAAAAAAGGCTTCTGCCATCTGACTTCTTGCACTGTTGTGAACACAAACAAATAAAACTTTTAACATAAGATCTCCTCAAATAGCTGAATGTCATTTCATGACTTTTCTTCAACACTATAACAGAACAAATCCATTAAATCAATATATCTTGATATATTGTAACCAAACTGTAATAAAACTCCAATTACTTAAGGCTTACTCTACAATCTTTCCATTTTCTTTGACATAATCTATGCCCCATTCAAACATTGCTTGTAGCATTGGTTTGAGTTTTAAGCCTATTGGAGTGAGGGAATATACCACTTTAGGTGGAACTTCTGCAAAAACTTCTCTACTAATAATCTTTTTTGCTTCTAACTCTTTTAATTTAATTGTGAGTGTTTTTTGCGTAATATCACTAATATCTTCATGTAACTCTTTAAATCTTTTATTATGTTCAAGCAGATACCAGATAATAGCCAACTTCCATCTATCATTGAAGATATCCATTGTGATAGAAACGGGGCATATATACTCTTTATCGTCGATACAATACATTTTCATCCTTTTATGAATTTATTATATCATAATAGAATATAATTTCTATTACTTACCTTTAGTATAGTAAGAGATATTTAAGTATGTTTACTATAACATTCCCACGTAACTAAAATAAAGAGGACTAAATGAACAACTTTACATATTACAACCCGACAAAGATAGAGTTTGGAAAAGAGAAAGAAAATAATATCGGTAGCTACTTGGCAGAAGCAGGTATTAAAAAAGTTCTCTTTCTTTATGGAACAGGAAGTATTCAAAAGAGTGGACTTTATGACAAAATCATACACTCATTAAAACAAAGCAATATTGAGTTCGTAGAACTCTCAGGAGTTGTAAGTAATCCGCTTCTTAGTAAAGTCAATGAAGGTATCGAGCTCTCAAAAAAGTATAAAATCGAAGCTATTTTAGGTGTTGGCGGCGGTTCTGTTGCGGATAGTGCAAAAGCTATTGCCGCGGGAGCTAAATATGATGGTGATGTTTGGGATTTTTATATCAATAAAGTACAGATAACAGAAGCTTTGCCAGTGTTTACAGTGATGACACTCTCAGCAACTGCAAGTGAGATGAATGGTAATTCCGTCATTATAAATGATGATACAAAACAGAAATATTCTATCTCCTCTGTATTGATAAATCCTGTGCTTTCTGTTATCAATCCAGAACTCATGAAAACTGTCAGCCCAGAATATTTGGCATATTCGGCAGTGGATATCATCGCTCACTCTATCGAGATATATTTCACAGCGAGTGGACATCCTCACTTTAACTCAAGAATCGTAGAATCGATCATTAAAACGGTTATGGAAACTACTGAAATTCTCATCGCCAATCCAGATGATTATGATGCAAGAGCAGAGTTTGCATGGGTCGCGATTCAAGCACTCAACGGCTTAACACCAGCGGGAACTGAGGGCGGAAGCTTTCCAAACCATATGATAGAACATTCACTGTCCGCTTTATACAATGTAGCTCACGGTGCAGGATTAGCAGTCGTGATACCTGCGTGGATGAAATGGTATAAAGAACAAAATATTCCTCAATTTCAACGATTTGCAAAAGAGATTTTTCATAGCGATGATGCAGATGAAGGAATAGAAAAACTAAAAAACTGGTTTTCTAAGATTGGTGCACCTGTTACTCTTAAAGAGCTTGATATTCCAAGAGAAGATATAGAAGCGTTGGCAATAAATGCAAATGGGTTGGCTCAAGTTTGGGGAATGGATGCACTTTATCCGGTAAAAACGATAATAGAAATACTAGAAAAAGCATAAAAATAACACAAGGAAAAAAAATGAAAAATGAGTTTATGAAAGCTATGGATTTTAGACATGCATGTAAGATCTTTGATGAATCAAAAAAGATCTCCGATGAGGATATCAGATTTATTTTAGAGACCGGCAGAAAATCACCATCATCTTTTGGTATGGAAGCTTGGAAATTTTTGGTTATCACAAATGAAGCATTAAAAGCTAAACTAAGACCTGCTTGTTGGAATCAAGTGCAAGTGACAAGCTGTTCGCATCTGGTTGTTATCTTAGCGGGCATAGAGAGTGTAAAAGTCGAATCCGGTGAGGTTGAAAAAAGATTTGCAAGAAGAGAGATGCCAAAAGAAAAACTGGATTTTTATATCAAACTCTACGCAGACCATTTAAAAGAGACTTTAAGCAGTGATGAAAATATCTATGCTTGGACAGCAAAACAATCAGCAATTGCAGTCGCAAATATGATGACAGCAGCGGCGAGCATCGGGATTGATTCTTGTGCGATCGAGGGATATGATAAAAAACAAGTAGAAGAGATTTTAGGACTTGATACTTCAAAATATCAATTAGCCATGGTTTTACCATTTGGTTACAGACTCAATGAACAACCAAAGCAATTAAGACTCTCCTTTGACGAAGTTGTTGAATTTATAAACTAAATATTTAGAAAAATATAAAAAAGCTATGACAGTTTATAACTAAATCCAAGATTGATTTCCTCTCTTATTTTAGTTATAAACAACTTTTTTTACGCCCATATGATCTCTTCTATTAGGTCAACATCTGCTTGTAAACAATCGTACTCTTCATTAAAACGTAGATGCTCACCGTCGCACTCGTCAAAATGATGGATATAGTGGTTAAACCCGTAATCCTCGAACTCTATAATATCGCTATGTAACATGTTATCTCCTTTTTTTGGCTCTCGCCTTGTATTTAAAATGATAGTTACATATTATATTCTCAGTAAAATTTACCAATCTATGCAATTTTCATACTAAAAATACAAAAGTGCGACAATTTTGTCGCACTCATACATTTTGTCTCTCTTCGTACCATAATTGCATATATGCTTACATGTAAAGTGCTCTTTGGGCATAAGTAAAAGGAAAAATATGAACCCGCAAAGTGTAAAAAGATCACTCACCCATCTGTGTAGAAAAAAAGTCCCTGTCTTTTTATGGGGACCTCCGGGAATAGGCAAATCTTCTATTGTTTCTCAGATCGCTAAAGAGGAAGGTATCAGTTTTATAGATCTTCGTTTATCGTTGCTTGATCCCACAGACCTTCGCGGTATCCCTTTTTACAGTGCAAAAGATGAGACTGCCATCTGGGCTCCGCCCTCGTTTTTGCCTGATGGAAGCATAGAAAAAGGGATCCTCTTTTTAGATGAGCTCAACACTGCCGCACCGATGGTTCAAGCTTCTGCATATCAGCTCATTTTAGATAGAAAGATAGGCGAATACTCTCTGCCTGATGGCTGGGCGATCGTGGCTGCAGGAAATCGTGAAAGCGACCGAGGAGTCGTGTTTCGTATGGCTGCACCTCTTGCCAACCGTTTTGTGCACTTAGAGATGGAAGTAAGTCCGCAAGATTGGAAATCATGGGCGGTAAATGCTGGCATAGATGCGACTATCATCGCATTTCTTTCTCATCGTCCCGATGCACTTTTTACATTCGGACAATCTGAGGGCCGTGCTTTTGCCACGCCTCGTACATGGGAGTATGTGCATCAGATCATTTCCTCAGAGCCCGAAGCCGATCTCGTACTGGCGATGGTAAGCGGAGCGATTGGTGAAGAGCTTGCGGCATCGTTTTTGGGATTTCGCTCGGTTACAGGTGAACTTCCCGATATGGACGCAATCTTTAACGCTACATGTAAGGATGTTCCAAGCGATCCCTCGGCACTTCACATCCTAAGCACGGCACTTACGATGCGTGTCGATCAAGGAACAAGTACCAAAAAACTCAATAACCTTGTAAGCTACACTTTAGGCATGCCAGCCGAGTTTGCGGTAATGATCATCCAAGATCTCAGAGAGCGAAAAATCGAACTAGACCACGTAGAAAGCTGGACGCTTTGGATGAAAAAATTCAACACATTGCTACACTAATGTCAGTTGAACAACTTCTCACTCGTGCCAAAAGTCAACTAACAGTAAAACATCCCTACTTTGGGATGCTGGCTTCTCGTCTCAAACATGAACCGAGTGAGAACATCAGAGCGTATGCGAGTAACGGTAAACGCTTTTTATATAACCCTGAGTTTATGGAACGCCGTACCAATGAAGAGATCATGTTTATCCTCACAAATTCTGTTATGCATCACATCCTTTCACATCAACAAAGGCGTCTGGGTCGTGTAGGCTCACTATGGCAGTTAGCAACCGACTATGCCATCAACAATCTTTTACACAAAAACGCTCTTCATATTCCCCAAGGTGCAAACTTCAATGAAGAGTTTAAAGATATGTACGCCGAAGAGATCTATGAACTGCTCAAAGAGGCACATTTTAGCGGCACCGACGATGCTTTTGAAGAGGAAAAAGACAAAGAAGAGGATGAAAAATCTTTTGCCAATACAGAAAACATCGATGATGAGCTCGACCCCGAGACTGAATCTCAGTGGCACTACGCCGCGTCTGTAGCCCAAGAGGTTGCACAAAAAAAGAGCGCAATGCCCTCGGATATGCACCGCCTTGCCAAAAAAGTGATTGCCAACGATGTGGACTGGAAATTTGAACTTTATAACGCCGTCAACCGCCACATGAGAAACAACTACGCCTTTATGCCTCCAAACAAAAAGCATATCTACCGCGGTTTTGCCCTGCCCTCGCTCACGAGCGATACGCTGAGTCTCTGTGTTGCTATCGACACTTCCGGCTCCATCGATGACGCCCTGCTCGGTGCGTTTATGGAGGAGTTTAAGTCCATCATGCAAAACTTTCCCTCGGTAAAAATAGAACTACTCATCGCCGATGCGAAAGTGCATGCCCACCATACATTTCAAGGCGGAGAGAAGATGGATTTTGCCCTCAAAGGGGGAGGCGGAACAGATTACCGTCCTACATTTGACTACATCGAAACAAATCTGCCTATGAATACGATGTTGCTTTATTTCACCGATGGAGACGGCTGGTTTCCAAAGTATCCGCCAAATTACGAGGTACTTTGGGCGCTTTCAAGACCTGCAAAAATCCCTTTTGGACGTCCCCTCGTCATTTTTAAACACTAAAATTTAGAGACCCTTGAATAGAGCTCATACAGAGTGAACTCTACTCAGGGGTTTTTAAAAAAAATTACAAAAAGGAAGAGATATGTTAGTAACAAAAAAAGCACCTGATTTTACAGCAACGACTGTACTTGGAAACAACGAAATAGTGGAGGATTTTAACCTTTACTCAAACTTTGGAGAAAAGGGAACTGTACTTTACTTCTATCCATTGGATTTTACTTTTGTATGTCCTTCTGAGATCATCGCGTTTGATCATAGACTTGCAGAGTTCAGCGCTCGTGGTATCAATGTGATCGGTGTTTCTGTGGATTCACAATTTAGCCACTTTGCTTGGAAAAACACACCCCTAAACCAAGGCGGAATCGGTCAAGTCAAATACCCTCTTGTAGCAGACCTTACAAAAGAGATCGCAAAAGCGTATGATGTCCTGCTTGATGGCGGCGTAGCACTTCGTGGTTCATTTCTGATAGATGCTGATGGCACTATCCGTCATGCAGTTATCAACGATCTACCACTTGGACGCAACATCGACGAAATGCTTCGTATGATCGACGCGATGCTATTTACAAACGAGTTTGGAGAAGTATGTCCTGCGGGATGGCACAAAGGCGATGAGGGAATGAAAGCAAACACGGAAGGTGTGGCTGAGTACCTTGCAAAACATAGCGAAGCGCTCTAAAACAAACTTGGGGATTTCCCCGAGTTGCTCCTTTAAATCAAATCTCAAATTTTCTCTTTTTCTTCTCGTGTTATCTCTTTACTCATCTAACCTTGAAGTAGGCTAATTGAATTATAAGTCACTAAATACAGAACCCACTACTATACTTGCAACGACTAATAAAGCTACTTTAAACATAGCTAAACCTATAATGACTTGTGATGTTGATTTATTCATCTTGTATCCTTTTATTTTTTGATACTAGAAGTATAGAAAAACTTTGTCAAGCTGACGTCTACAACTACTTTACACTTTCTTTACATATTTGGAAATTAAAAATGTTGCACAATTTCAAAGGGCTAGTCCCTTCGTAAAATTACAGCTTTTTATACAATAGTGTGCTCACACTACTTTATCAATCAATAAAGATTTATTGAAAATATAAGTAACAGTAGTGCCTTTTAAATAAGTTGATTGAATATCCATTGTGATATCACTTTTATCGACAATGGATTTAACAATATTCATACCAATTCCAAATCCATTTTTATTTTCCTGCTCACGGTAATATCGATTTGTGATTTTTTCCGGATGTTTAATGCCTTGACCATAGTCTTGTATTGTGAGACAAATTCCATCATTTTCATTCTTACTGATGTAAACATTGATTTTGCCATTTTTATGTGAAAACTTTATTGCATTTGAGAGAGTGTTATCTAAAATTCTTTGTAATTTTGTGGGATTAAAGAATATTTGAGTTTGAGTCGCCCGATGTAATGTCATAGTGATATTATTCAGCTGGCAGATCAGTTCGAAATATTCCATACGTTCTTTGACAAACTCTTCTAGATTGATTATTTCATCTTTATATTCGACGCGGTTTTGCTTAATAAGATAATCCATATCATTATAGATCGTCGACAACGACTTACTAGCTGATTTGATACGCTGGAGGTATTTATTTGACTCATGCATGCTGTTAAAAAGATCAACATTGACATTTATAATACTTAATGGTGTATTCATCTCATGCATGGACTCCTTGATAAACTCATCTAGTTTTTCATTGACACGTTTAAATGGCAATGAAAAACTATTTAAAAAATAGAAAGACAAGAGAAGAATCAATATGATAATACCAAATGCGATCACGCTAGCTTCAAGTAAAATATCTGTATAAGAGATCGTAGTTTTACTAATGAGATAGTTGGCAAAAAAGTATTTTTTTTCAGGCAGAGCTGTAATTAAAAATCGAGATGATCCCTCACTGTGATATCCCGGCATATACGATGGTAAGGGCTCATTGATTTGTGAAAAGATAACAGAAAAGTCATTGCTATAAAGTCCCGATTGATAATTATTGAACTTTGGAAACTCAAAAGTGCTATCAGGTTTATTGCCAAATGTATCCATCGCATTGATAGTATGTGATTGAATCGATTTTAGCTCAACTTCGGTTCTGACATCTTGCATATCGATTTTATGCTTGACATAGAAATACAATGGTGCTAGTAATATAAAAGATACAATACATGTATAAATTAAGCTATAACGACGAACAAAACTAATCTCTTCAACAATCAAGGCGGTATCCTGTTCCATAGATATTTTTAATCAGATCTTGAGGAAGCTTTCTTCTAAGATTATTGATTTGTACTCTTGCATTGGCAGGGTCAACATCATTTGACCAAATTTTATCATACAGAATCTCAAGAGTAAGAATATTGTTTCTATTCATAAGAAAAAGATTAAGAATCTCACTTTCAGTTTTACTGAGTGAAATCGATATACTGTTACATGTAAGCTCATACGTTCTTACGTTATAACGATAATTATCAGGAAGTATAAGGAAGTCATCTTGCGTTTTATAGCAGTGTATTTTTAAAGCATACTGTACTCTAAGGATGAGTTCCGTAAGATCAAAAGGTTTTTTGATATAGTCGCAACACCCTTGTGCATATCCTTGTATAAGAGCATCAGCGCTCGACATCGATGTGACAAAAATAGTTGGTATATTTTTATTTTCATCCGCCAATGCTTTGCGAAGTGAAAAGCCATTATACAATCCTGGAACATTGACATCAAGTAACAATAGATCATAATCTACGGAAAAAATAGCATCAAAAGCATCTTCACTATTGACAAAACTGTCAACTGTATAGTTTTGTGAAGATAAAAACTCTTCGATACTGTCTTTTAAAACAACATCATCTTCAAGTAAAAGTAATCTCATTTTATATGTCCTCTTGATTTTTGATTGGTATTTGTATCTAGTAAAAGTGAGATCAACTCATCCTTTGTGTAGGTATGAAGATCTGTGCGTAGTTTCTCTTCTAGAGCGATTTGATCCTCTGCATGTGCACATTGCTTTAAAGAAAGGAGATTTTTGGCAGTGTAGTTTTTCCATAGATTAGTTGAAGAATTTTGATTCATCGTGGAAAGGTACAGATCTTTTCTTGAATAGGTCAAAAAACTATCCAATTCCTCTTCAAAAGCACTAAATAATTTCATTTTCTTTTTAGAAAGCACAAGTATAAAAGAGCCTATATTTTCACCTTTGGCATTGAGAATTAAACGAGAAAAATAAATATAATTATCCGCTTGTAGTATACCGTTCATTAAAAGTTTATTCAAACCTACACTTTTGAGGTAAGAGATATGATGAATATTTGCATCGTCGTTTGCTACAACCATATTGTCAATATGAGGGTTATTTTTAAGCAAAACTGCCTGATCTTGATATTTAGCATCCATTAAGACTAAAAGATCAATATCATAATTTTCTAAATACTTTTTCATTGCATCAAAATTCTGGATGGTTTCAACGAAACCTATAAGATGCTTTTTTTTCACTATGGGGATAGACGAGATAAGCACAAGCCGTCTTGCTGCTTCAAAAGAAACATGTGGTTTTTGCGTTAGAATAATATCATCGAGATCTGGTCGATTGGTCTTAATCTTCAGTCCGTTAGTGGAATGTTCCCAATTTCTTGCAAGAATAACAAAGTCTTTTGAAACGATTTGTGCACGTACTTTTGAACTGTTAAAAACCTCAATTGTAGATGAGTATCTTTCAAGAATTTCTGTAATTTTTTGAGTATCATTATTTTCTATAGCAGTTTGCAAAGTCTCATTTTGAGCCAATGCAAAGGAGAATGCAAATCCCTCTGCTTTCTCCTGTTCAATTTTTTTATCTAATAAATTCATAAGCACTATATCGATTCTATTAACAAACTCCTGTTTTTTTTGTGTATAAAAATAGACGATCAACGTGAGTAAAATCACCAATAATAAAGTTAAATACTTCTGATACAGTCTCATAAGAACCTTTGCCTGTTATTATAAGTTTTTAAACTAAAATAACAGATAATTTAAAAAATTTCTACTTAATTTTTATATAGGCATAACCATGACGTTCAAGATCGATAATTTTGACAATTCCCGCGGGTGTGATGCTTACAAAATCTTCGATTTGCTTCTCTGAAACATGGTTATTGTCCATGGTATTTTTGCAGGCATAAATTTTGATTTTATCACCGCCTGAAAGTTGTAATCCTTTTAAACGAGATTTCGTGCCAGCACCAGTCGGTCCACCTTTAGTGATATAAGGTTTTTCTTCAAAGCCCGTATTTTTAAAATCTTTCATAACATACTGAAGACATGGTCCAAGAGCAACGATATCTATTTCATAGTCAATAAAATTTTTATCATAATACTCTGTCGCATTTTTGATGGTATTTAACATCAAATGCACACGATCTGCTTCTGGAAAGTCACATTGATAAACTACTTTGACGGTGTCATTGTCAGCTTTTTCACTTGCAATGAGAGGAAATACCGTCATAATCAGTGTCATGAATAATAAGTTAATAAGTTTCATAATTTTATCCTTTTAAAATACATAAGTTAATTGAATTTCTGCACGATTGCCCATCTTATCTAGTAAAGTTTGTGCACTTGCATTCCCTGGTGCTTTTGCTTCTCTTATAAGATAGTTAAAATCGATTCGCGTAGGTCCGTTAAATCGGTAAGACATCCCTAAAGTCGTTGTCTTAAAATCACGTTCCCCTTTGGTATCATTCGTTAAACGATTTGAAAAATCATAACGACCAAATACTTCAAATTTATGTGGAAACAGCTCATATTGTAGATTGATATACCCACCATTGGCTTTATTTTGACTTCCAGTTGCAAATTGAAATTCCCAATCTGTCGATAATGCGTTTGCATCAACGTCTTTTGCACCTTGATAGATCATTCCCTCTGCAACCATATATTCTGCTTCTGCTCTTAAACCATGATTGTAATAAGTTGCCCCTATTCCATAACGTTTACGATCAACATTGACCTTAGTAGTTCCATTGGAAATAAAGTTACGTTTTCCATCTTGTCCCCAAACATACAACTTCATGGCATTAGCGTAAAATCCTTTGCCGCCACCAAAACTATCTTCCAAGGCCAAATATCCATAATGTGTTCCTTGACTGTCATTAGTAGAATTTGAAATTCCGGTACCACTTCCATACATGTAAGCATAGCTGAGTGTCCAAGTATCATTGAATGCTATTGTGTCAAAAATCTCTATACCTGTATCTCTAAACGCTCCAACAGGATTTGTCACAGACGTACTAGTATAATTTGTATTGACTGCTCCTCCCGCTGCAGAGCCTGTCTGCGGTCCTGAAGCTTGTGTGATTCGACGTTCATTGAGCTGTTGATCACTCATTGTTGTAAATTCAATATATGGCGAAAAATATACAGCTTGAAATCCTTCTTCACTTCCAGGATATTTAAAACGTCCGGCACGTATTTTCGCATTTGGTATATATTTTAATGTTACGGAAGCATCTGTAAGATACGTGGGAGTATTATGATTTGCTAAATTGTTAATACCATTATTGCCAAAATCAGTCATAATGAAATAATTCACCATATTATCATCATCAGCCATTCCACGTACGGCAAGACGAGCTCTAGCTATGTTAAATCCTGATTGGCTATCAACATTAGGAGATAAGAGTGAAAATGGTGTAGTTGTCTTACCGCTTGTGACAACGACACTTCCATAATCTTTCATATAATTAATCTGCGCAAATCCCCAAATTTTTGGTGTTTTATTACGGTTGGGAACGATGACACCTTGTGGTGCTATAGTATCAGGTTCTGATCCTTGTATCATTAACCAATCTGCTGCATTAATCTCAATGCAAGAGTTGAATAATATCAAACTTAATAACGCTGTTTTTGAAACTCTTTTCATACGTTTTCCTTATAATATGTGTGGGAATATTATAAGAAAAGAACGAAAAGAAAACGAAAAGAGATTAGTATGAAAATCTGGGGATTATCTCCAAGAAGATTTTAGTCATATTTAAAAATTAGACCGAGATGATGCAATCAAATAAACACTACTTTATTTTTATTGATAGTTTTTGCTTTATACATGGCCTCATCTACTCTACTTAAGAAAGATTGTATAGTATCATTTTCAACAAATGTTGTCACACCAAAACTAGCCGTTAGTTTTCCAACTGTATCAAAGTCAAAATTTTCAATTTTTTGTCTTATCCTCTCAGCCAATATAGTAGCCTCATCAGCAGGTATATCAGGTTCTAAAATCATAAACTCTTCACCTCCCCATCTGGCAATCAAGTCATTTTTTCTAATAGTCTCCTCTGCAATTTTTGCTATTGTTTTTAATACATAATCACCTTTTAAATGACCATAAGTATCATTGATTTTTTTAAAATCATCTATATCAAAAAGAATCAATGAGAGTTTGATATGATATCGCTGTGTTCTATCAAATGAGTATTGCATAAACTCATCAAACTTCATTCTGTTTGCTATGCCCGTTAGTTTGTCTGTAGAAGCGGCTTTTTCAAGTTTCTTTTCAAGATTTACCCTCTCCGTAATATCTTTTCCAGTAGAAACGAAGTTGACTATCTTTCCTTTGTCATCGAATATTGGGACGATAGATTTGAATTCATGATAGAGTTCGCCATCTTTCTTCTTATTTACAACATAACCGTTAAAGCTTTCACCGCTTAAAAGAGTCGACCATAATTTTTCATAATAACTTAATGAATGAAATCCTGATTTTAAAATTGAAGGTTTTTGTCCAACTGACTCTTTATATGAATACTTTGTTTCCTTCTCAAATGCAGGATTAACATACTCAATAATGCCATTCGCATCTGTTATCATCACACTATCTCCACTAACTTCTATGGCTTTTGATAGTTTTTTTAACTCCATTTGCATCTCTTCTCTTAAAATTTTCAATAAAGTAATGACCAAATAAGCAGCAAGAAAAGCAGATAGTGCACGAAAAAGTTGAACAGGTACCCCAATATAATCTAAAAACAGTGTTTGATTAATGATAGAAGAAAGATATATAGATGATTGAGGAACTATCAAAGTACCAAAAATCGCATAGGCAAAAAATACATAACTAAGTAACTGCATATATTTTTTGACCCCGACTATATGTGTATCTCTTTCCAAAAAAAGTACATAAGTACTGAATAAAATAGCTGGCGCTCCGATAAGATACCTTGCCCACACATTTTCATCTAATATTCTATTATTTGAAAATGCAACCAACACAAAAAATAATGACAATAAAGATATGAAAAATAGAGTTAAATAGGTTTTTGAAAAATATTTCATAAGAGATATAAGGGCAAAAATAAGCAATAAAATATAAGAAAGCGGCAATAAAATAAAACCAATATAATCAAATAAAACAGTATGAGACAGATCAATTTGTTTGAACATATCAACCCATTCATTAAAACCATGAATGATGCCAAAGGATCCCAAGAGCCAAATATGCTTACTAAATTCCAACTCTCTAATCCCTTTTGGATACATAACCAAAATTAGACCAAAAGAAAAAAAAGAGAAACCATAAAAGAAAAGAATATAAACCAATACAACACCGCCAATCTTAATAACGTATACTTTCCCTTATACGATATCTTATTGTACATTATTACTGCTTTATACACGTATATTTTTTTTTGTTATCAAAAGAGTGTGTGAAATAGTATCCTTTTATTCTAAAACAATAGAGGCGATGTAGATTATTGCAAAAAGTCTGTATCGTTTAAAACTACAGCACCCTCAAACTGGTCATGTTCCCCTTTTGGAGAACTTG
>JAQUHB010000063.1 GCA_028683835.1 Sulfurimonadaceae bacterium
CCATCTTCCTCTCTCCATTATATTTGAACCTGTGAATAATCTCTTTGTACGAGCTTCCTTCCCTGTAATAAAACAGAGCAACCGCTTTTATATCTTTTAATCTGCCCCAAAAGAGCATTTCAGCAGGATTACCTTGCCAGTTCCAAAAATAGGTAAGAGGCATATTAATCTCGCATTCAAGGCAGATATATTTCTCTTTCCTAAGCAACAATCTTTCACATACGGGACATACCCGCGGGAATAACAAATCCAACAACACCATCTCTCAACACCTTTTTGTTATAGTTCTATTTTAATTTACAAGCTTTGCTTTTTCGGCATTCTGGAGCATTTTATCATTTCTGATTATACTTGCAACCCTACCTTTTTGATAATAATATCTGGCGCAAATTTCTTCTTCGAGTAGCGATTTAATCTCTTTACTATTTTTCATTAAAACCTCAGCCTTGCTTAGTTTTACCTTCTTTTCGAGAGCATCGATTGTTTCCTTCATGTTGTCATACAATCCCTCTCTTTTAGATAAAGCAACCACTTGATCAAATTCAACTTCGGTAGCTGTTCTTTGATCGAAAGATTTATCGGAAGCAAATTTTACAAAATCGGCATACTCTTGATCGGTCAAGGAAAAATTGGTAGGGTCACTTATCTTATCATGATTTTTATAATAATTTACCGAATATGTGTGTAAAATGTCATTATAAACAAGAGATACGGCGGCTCGACTATATTGTTCGGGTACCAATGGTATATCCGGAGTGATTCCTCCTCCATCGTAAACAATTCTCCCTTTGTTGACAGTTTTGAAGGCTTTTATTAATGAATCGGGAATCTGCCCTACACTGCCGTCCGGGTTTCTGTGACTGTAATCAATGGCCTGTACGCATCTGCCGCTTGGAATGTAATATTTAGCTGTTGTGAGTTTTATTTTGTCATTGAATCCAACATCTCTGATAGACTGTACAAGCCCTTTTCCAAAAGTACGTGTTCCAATGATTGTAGCCCTGTCAAGATCTTGCAAGGCTCCGGTTACTATCTCCGAAGATGAGGCAGATGCCGAATTTACCAAAACAACAAGAGGCAATTGAGTATCAACCGGCTCCTCTTTGGTATAATATTTCATGTCCATTTGAGGAATTTTTCCTTTTGAGTACACAACAAGTGTAGATTTCGGTACAAAAAGAGAAACAACCTCAACAGCTTCGTCAAGAATACCTCCCCCGTTTCCTCTAAGGTCAATAATTAGTCTTTTTAATTTTCCAGATGCCTTTAAGTCTAGCAAAGCTTTCCTAACATCCTTTGCTCCGCCGAGAGTAAAACCGGTTATCCTTATATAACCTGTAGAATCGGAAATCATACCACTGTACTCAACGTCCGAAAAATGAATTCTTTGACGAGTAATTGTAAGTTCAACGCCTTGAGGACCTTTAAGCTTGTTTACAACAAATTTAACATCAGTTCCCGGTTTTCCCTTCATTTTAGCACTAACCTCCTCAACCTTGAGGTTTTCGGTAGGTATGTTGTCTACTTTTACAATTGTATCTCCGGCAACAAGACCGTTTAGTGCCGCAGGTGAGTTCTCATATTGTTCAGAAATAATTATTGATTTTTCGGTTTTCTTAATTAATGCACCAATTCCACCATAGGAACCTGTTGTTAGTAGTTCAAGGTTTTCATCATCCTCTTCCGGAATATAAACAGTATATGGATCAAGCGACTCAAGCATTGCATCAATACCAATTTTTACGAGTTTATCAACCTGAATGGAATCAACATATAACATTGACAATTCTCTGAGTATAGACAATTGAATCTCAAGGCTTTTAGCCGCTTTAAAATCATTTGATTGGGCTTGGGCAGATAATGTGATAAGCAAAAATGCCAGCCCGGTAATAAAACTTAATAACTTCTTCATTTCGATACCTTTTCTTATGTATCTGCAAAAGTAAGGATTTACTATCTTTGGTGCAATAAAGTTTATATAAATGGAGATTATTTTTGCAACAGCTAACAAACACAAATTAATGGAAGCTCAGGCAATTGTGGGTTCTGAATTTAAGCTTGTTACGCCGTCAGAGCTAGGTATCACGGAAGATATTGAAGAGACAGGAACTACTCTTAAAGAGAACGCACTCATTAAGGCACAATATTTATGGGATAAATTTCACAGGCCATGTTTTGCAGATGATACCGGTTTGGAGATTGAAGCTCTTAATGGTCGTCCTGGTGTTTTTTCGGCAAGATATGCCGGAGAGGGGTGTAATTTTAAAGATAATATGGATAAAGTGTTAACAGAAATGGCTGATTCGGAAAATCGAAATGCCCGGTTCAGAACTGTTATATCTCTGATTATTGATGGGATTCCGCATTTTTTTGAAGGAGAGGTTAAAGGAACAATTTTAAGAGAGCAAAAAGGTACGGGTGGATTCGGTTACGATCCAATATTCTTGCCGGAGGGAGAAAGCAGAACTATGTCAGAATTGAGCGAAATTGAAAAAAATAATATTTCTCACAGAGGAGTTGCAATAAGAAAACTATCTGACTTTTTAAAGGCAAAATAAAGTTGAAACTTCAGATTATTGTTTTAAATACTGTCAAGTTCCGAGATTCGGGACTTATCCTCAATGGATACTCAAATCTATTTGGCCGTCAAGGATTTATAGTTTATGGTGGTGTTCGAACAAAGAAAAACAATACTCTTTCTCAATTACATCCTCTAAGTATTATTGATGCAGAACTAAGCAGTACAAAAAAAAGTAAACTCCCTGTAATAAAAGAGTTTTCGGCATCATACAACCTCATTAACATAAGAACCGGAATTATTAAAAATTCTATTTCTGTTTTCATCGGAGAATTGATTTATAAAACTCTCCGTGAAATTGAGCCTGACAGAGAGTTATTTTCATTTTTGGTAAACGCCATAATAAGGTTGGAACAGGAAAAAAACAATGTTCCCGATTTTCACCCTCGTTTTATAGTCAATTATTGCAAACATCTTGGTTACTTGCCTGAAAAAAATTTCACACCAAGTAATAATCTTTTTGAAATTCAGAGTGGTGGATTTTCATCTCCCGATAAAATAAGTGGAATATTTTTTAGTCTCGGTAGCTCTACAATACTTCTTAAAATATTAGAGACCGAAGAGCAAATATCTAATCCTCTTTTACTTAGCGGTGAATCCAGATTTACTTTCATTTCTGACATGATTAGATATATTGAATATCATCAAGGAGTTGATATAAAAATAAAGTCACTTAAAGTCCTGCACGAAGTATTTGAATAATCTCTATATTTGCCGCCATGTCAATAATAACCAATATATATTCGCTATTCACACATTCTCTTCTTAATGAGATAGATGCGGCTAGAAAATCTCCATGGGACAAACAGATTAATGTATTTAAATCTCTTATTGAATCTGGAAAAGAGACAATCTTTGGAAAAGAACATAAGTTTGATAAAATTTCAAGCATTTCCGATTTTCAAAAGGAAGTTCCT
>JAQUHB010000064.1 GCA_028683835.1 Sulfurimonadaceae bacterium
ACTACCACCAATACAATAATAAACACTTAAAGAACCATCTTTGGCGCGAGAAACATAAGGATCAATAGCACTACAATAACCGTTAAATCTTTGAAAGTAATATTGTTGACCAGCTAAATAATAACCAGCAGAATAAGTCCCAGTAGTGACTTGATATGTTGCAGAATAAAGCAATGAAGAAAATGAAAATACAATAAAAAATATTATTTTTTTCATATTAAACCCTAAAAAGCGATAAAACAGCAAAATAACCAGCTAGTAAAAAGCCCCAATAAACGCCTATTGAAAAAAAATAATTAAATACCTGATCCGATGAAACCGCTAAAACATCCATAATTAAACCTTATTCCTTGAAATATTTACAACTGTATAGATTAAAAAGAAAGCTACTATAAAACCAATCAATGCACCCATTAATCCCATAATTGTGGTGTAAGCACGTTGATTGATTCCTAAAGCATTTGTCACTAAAGACCAATCAATTAAATAAGATGCTTCACGAATACGCATTAAATTTGCAGTAGTTAAACCAGCTGAAGAAGCACAAGAAAGCATAGAAGCTTGAGCAGTATTATTATTACGACAAGTCATAATATAACCTACTTGAGTAGAAGTTAATTGCAAGTCAATAAAAGACTGGTAAGGATAATATGAAACCAAATAAGCAGAAGCGTTTTGCTCTTGATCTGTAAAAGTTACAGTTTTTAAAGTAATTGCACCATAAGAAAGACTAAAAAATAAAGATAGAAATAAGATAATTTTCTTCATGTTTTAACCTTTTATTAAAGTAATGAAATAGCTTTTTTTATAGACCAGATAACAGCGAAACCTGTAAGAGCAGACGCAAAAATTAAAGAGACATTTACTGCGTCAATTGTTGGAGTAAGCATAAATGCCTTTCAAATAGAAATTTAACTATAAATTAAAAACCACGACAAGATAATATGTCTTCAATCTCAACTTTAAAACCCTCATATTGTGCAATTGAATCTTCAATTTCCTCAGAAGAATCAAAAACATCATAAGCATCACCTGTACAATTATTAAAATCTTCAAGCCAAGACCGACGCAATTCAATTTCAGAATCTAAACGATCAGAAATCTCTTCAAGTTCATCAGTACATAATTCTTCAAAAACATAACCCTCACCCCAATAATCAATAACATCAGAATGTATACTCATAAAATTCCTTTCTAAATAGATACGGGGGAGGAAACCCCGTAAGAGTTTTAAACGCGAATAAGTCCAAGAGCTTTTTTGATAGCCCACATAACAGCAAGAGCAACAATTACAGCACCTGCAACAGTCTCAAAATCAGTAGTTGCAATAGTCGGAGCGGTCAAAGCCGCACTAGCACTTGTACCAACAGCTAAAACAGCACCTGTAACAACAACACCGATAGTTTTTTTAGCCGATTTCAACGACTCTAAAAACTCATTTTTGTCAATTTTTTTCATAGGAATCTCTCCATATAAGATGTGTGGGAGTAATTACAAACTTGAATCTTCTTTACAGAATTACAGACAAGAAAAACCACCATTTAGAATTTACGAGAACCCATCAAACCAGATTTATTTGCATCTGTAACAGCTAAAGGACAATAACTATCTACAGAAGTTACATTTGCTTCAACTGTTAAATTTCCATCATTTGTGAGGTTGTAATCAAAACATGTGATGTTATATGATGCAAAAGTCGGAAGATTTAATGTTGAATTACTTAACATAAATTGCGCTTGTATATCATTTGTAGCAGTTCTAAGATTACCGACTTCTTTTGTTGCATTTGCGCTATCTCTTACAGCCAAAAACTTTGGAACAGCTATAGCCGTTAATATTCCAATGATTACTATGACAAAAACAAGTTCTATCATTGTAAATGCTTGACGTTTCATTGTTTAAACCTCTTTTTTTTCTTGTAAAATCAACAAAGCTTTAAAACGTAAAACCAAAGCATCATCAATTAAGCGTAAAGAATAACGAATTGAATCCATTCTATGATGATTATTATCATCAAGTTCAAAATCATAAATATCAATAGAATCATAATTAGAATCAAATTGACGATTATTTAAAATTTCTTCCCATAATCTTTCATATTCTTTTAGATAAAATTCTCTCTTTTCAAAAAGAACTTCATTTGAACGATAACTATAAAAATTAACTTTTTCCAAAACATAACCTTTATTTTTTTGCTATTTAGTGAGTGAGTTCTCACTCGGCAACTTAAAAGCAGGAGAGATTTATATGTCTGCCCTGCGACTAATCGAACTATTTAACTGTTTTGGGTGCTACGGCTACGCCTTTATCTGCGATGCTTTTTCAACAGACTTTGGAAGTGCATAGTTATGCATTTTTAAAAGCTCTTCAATAGAATTCAAACATTTAACTTCATAACGTCCTTTATCTTTTTTGAAAAATGGACGTGTACCAACAAAAGAAAAAGTTTCTTTTTTAGAAGTTAAAGAACGTAAATATTCTTTAAGATGAATAACCTCTTCATCAGTTGTGGCAGGAAAAACAAAATATAAAATTGACTCAACATCATCCATACCGAAAGTCACATTATCTTGAGTTTCAAGAACTTCAGAACGTACAGTCAAAGCTTTAGGATATGGAGTACCCTCAACGATTCCAGCATCACGAGATTTCATACTATCTGCAACCAAAATTTCATAATGGATTTTAAATCCCTCTTTTATCATACCCATGGTGTCACTCCTTTAAGTGAAGAAAATTTCACTTAATCCTTAAAGATTAAGTTTTATGAGCATATAAAACACATACTCTGTGTACAGCGGACCGATAACTGTCTAATCGAGGGCGTTTATATATGCTCATAAAACTCAATTTGTCACTCTTATTTTTTAACCTCTCAGGAGTGACCAAGAGAGGGAATACAGCTTTTTACATCATCAGGTTCTTGGATGTCACGTGATCGACTTACATCAAGCTCAATGCATTGTTTTGTGATAGCGATTGCAAAATAAAATGTTTTTTTGAATTTGCTTTTAAAAATAAAATGTTTTTTTGGATATTATTAGAATGTGGAGTGACCGCATTTTGATTAGTAGTTGGTATGTATTCAACATAATCGTTCTTAAAATCTATTTCTAGATTAAAAAAAGGCTCAATGAGAGCTGGTCTTTTGATTTCTGAAATCTGCATTTGTCACTCCTAAATGTAATCTATATTTACGTTTATTAAAAATATTGTAAACTATTATAACTTTAATACAACTTAAATAAAGTTATATTTGAAACTAATATAACTAAAATATCATCAAAAGGTAAACTAATATGACAAAAGAAGAATTAGCAAACATTTTAGGAACAACAAGACAAAATTTAAACAAGTGGGAAAAAGAAAGACCTGATCTAGTAAGACTAATTAATCAAGGACTTGCACTCGATGAAAGTATTGAAGAAACAAAACGACATTTAGAAAAACTTGAATCATTAAAAGCAAAAGCTAGTAATGG
>JAQUHB010000065.1 GCA_028683835.1 Sulfurimonadaceae bacterium
TTCCATCTGCCATTTTTATTCTTGCCTGAAAAAATAATCTCTTTTTCCCCACCCCGCAAATAAGTGACACATCTGGGAGATAATGAAACAGGAGCGTTTGAGATATTTTGAGGTACCTGGCACCAAGAACTGTCCGAAAGATCGTCATAATAGAGGAAGAAATCTCGGAAAGACAAATCAATATTACCAATAACTGTTGGTTTAATGCCGTATTCAAGCATAGAAATGCCATTTTCACATTTGGCAATCAGAGTAAGTATATTTTGCTTAAAAATTGAATCTGAACTAATCTCGGAAGCCTCTTTATAAAGCGATATGGCGTTCTTGAAATCGTAGGCAAACCTAGCTTTTTCGGCTTTGTTGACAAGTGTGTCAATATTCTTTTGTTGAGCAAAAATGATACTACCTGACAGCATAAAAGATAGAAACAGGAATACAGGCTTATTCATAAATGGTTCAAAATAGGTGAACAAAAGTACGAATTTCTTTATATTTTAGGAAAAAATACTAATTTTGTGTCCTATTTTCCGTAAGTAATATCAAATTAAAACTTAATAATAAATGCAAAACAAAGGAGCCATTCGAATAGTGGCAATATTAATCGCCCTGGCCTGCTTGTACCAGCTCTCTTTTACCTGGGCAACCAAGCATCAGGAAAACAAGGCAGTGGCCTATGCAGATGCAGCTGTCCTTCAGGAGCAAAAATCTCCGGCTTTTAAAAATGTACCTGAGTTTGATAAAGCTTTTTATCTTGACTCACTACATCGTCTAAAAGAGAGATTTTTTATTGACTCCATTACTGCCGAAAAAGTATTCTTAGGATTTACTTACAAAGACATAAAGGAAAAAGAGGTTAACCTTGGTCTTGACTTAAAGGGTGGAATGAATGTTATGTTGGAAGTAAAAGTTTCGGAGCTTATTATAGCACTTTCAAACAACAACACATCTCCTCTGTTTCTTCAAGCCATGAAAACAGCAGAAGAAAATTCTCTGAATTCAAGGTCTGACTTTATTACATTATTCAGCGAAGCATGGGATAAAGTTGCTCCAGGACAAAGATTGTCTCAAGTGTTCGGCACTTTTGAGATGAGAGACAAAATTAAACCAGAGACAACAAACCAAGAGGTAATAAATGTAATAAGACAAGAAGCCGAAAGTGCAATTTCAAACTCTTTTAACGTTCTAAGAAATCGTATTAAACGATTTGGAGTAAGTCAGCCAAATATTCAAAAAATTGGAAATACCGGAAGGATTCTGGTTGAGTTACCTGGAGTGAAGGAACCTGAACGTGTTCGTAAATTGTTGCAAGGTACTGCTTCTCTTGAATTCTGGGAAACGTATGAAAATCCTGAGGTATATCCATATCTTGAAGAGGCTAACAAAGTAATAAAAGAGATTCAATCTGCAAATGGAGCTGTTCAAACTGCTACTGACACTACAAAGGCTTTAGCTTCGACAAAGGCACCAGCAGATTCTCTTCTTAAGGAGATTGCTGCTGCAAAAGATAGCTTGTCTGCAAATGAGGCTAACTATGCTCAGAATTTCCCGCTATTCTTCTTGTTAAATCCAAGTTCGGCTCAAGGTCAATTGATGGATGGACCATGTGTTGGACGTGCTCACTATAAAGATACCGCAAAAATTGGAGCTTTCTTGAGAATGCCTCAGGTTCAAGCTATTTTCCCTGCTGACCTAAAATTGTTATGGACAGTTAAACCAATCGACAAGAACAATATCATTTATGAACTTATTGCAATAAAATCTACATCAAGAGACGGCAAAGCCCCACTTGACGGAGGTGTTATTACTGATGCAAATAAAACTTTCTCAAATTCAGGAGGATCTCCTGAAGTTGATATGGCTATGAATGCCGAGGGTTCAAGAATTTGGGCAACAATGACAGCCAACAACATCGATCGTTGTATTGCTATCGTGTTAGACGGTATGGTATACTCTTATCCGAGAGTTCATCAAGAAATAACAGGTGGCAGATCTCAGATATCCGGTAATTTTACAGTTAATGAAGCAGATGACCTTGCAAACGTTTTAAAGTCCGGTAAACTTCCGGCACCTGCCAGAATTGTACAAGAAGCTGTAGTGGGTCCATCATTGGGAAGTGAGTCAATAAATGCAGGTCTTACATCGTTTGTTATTGCTTTCCTTCTTGTTTTGGCATATATGATATTCTTCTATCATGGGGCAGGTCTTGCTGCAAGTGCTGCATTAATGACAAATGTTTTGTTTTTGTTTGGTGCACTTGTGTCATTTGGTGAAGTACTAACACTTCCCGGAATTGCCGGTATCGTTCTGACTCTTGGAATGGCGGTAGATGCAAACGTAATTATCTACGAAAGGATAAAAGAGGAGTTACGAGCAGGAAAAGGTTTACGACTTGCGATTACAGATGGCTACAACAATGCTTATTCTGCAATTGTGGATGGAAACCTTACAACAATAATAACCGGTGTAATTTTGGCAATTTTCGGATCTGGTCCGGTTCAGGGATTTGCAACAACATTGGTAATTGGTATAATAACTTCTTTGATTACATCAATATTTATTACTCGATTAATTTTTGAATCGAGGCTTGCTAAAAACAAACCAATCTCTTTTGATAATAAATTTACAAGAGACTTTTTAACACACACAAAAATTGATTTTGTTAAACTAAGAAAATACGCATACATATTTTCGATTTCTGTGACTGTAATAGGTCTTACATCAATCTTTACAAAAGGGTTCAGCTATGGTGTAGATTTTACCGGTGGTAGAACATATGTTGTGAGATTTGATAAAGATGTTACAACAGCAGAAGTTAGAAAAGCGGTATTAGATGAATTTAAGGAGAGCGTCGAAGTTAAACAATATGGTGGTGGAAGCCAAATGAAAATCACCACTAAATATATGATTAACAATAGTTCGCCGGAGACAGATAAAATTGTAGACACAAAACTATACAATTCTGTGAAAAATCTCTTTGCCAAACCGTTAACATATGAGCAGTTCACTTCAACTACAGATAATCCTAATGGTATTATAAGTTCTGAAAAAGTTGGACCTACAATAGCTAATGACATTAAGAGAGATGCTATAATAGCCTTTACTCTTGCTCTCTTTGCAATATTTTTATACATTGCTGCAAGGTTCAGAAACTGGTCGTGGGGTACTGGAGGTCTAGTAGCTTTGATACACGATGCGATATTTGTAATAAGTTTCTTCTCAATTTTCTCGGGAATTTTACCATTCTCTCTCGATGTAGACCAGTCATTTATAGCGGCTGTTCTTACAATTATTGGTTATTCTATAAATGACAGCGTTGTAATTTTTGACAGAATTCGTGAATATAAAACACTTCATCCTAAGCGGGCTTTGGAGATAAACATTAACGAAGCTCTTAATAGCACTTTGTCCAGAACAATTAATACCGGGGGTACAACCCTTGTAGTTTTGTT
>JAQUHB010000002.1 GCA_028683835.1 Sulfurimonadaceae bacterium
CTTTTAACGTCTTAAAATTTTTAGAGAAATATTTATCAAACTCATACAACGCACCCTTTTGGTGTGGGTTTTCGCCATAACGAGTATCCATCACTTTGTTTCCGACGATGAACTGTTTTTCTCCCATGCCGTTGTTGAAACGTGAATTCATATAGTTTGCTATCATAGAATCATACGCCGCAGTGTGCTCATACGCTTTTATCATCAGTGAACGACGGAACTCTACCGTGTTCGTGTCATTTTCCATAGCATTAAGTACCAAAGAGTAATCAGACGGGTCTGTTACGATGATGACACTGTCAAAGTTCTTCGCAGCACTTCTCACCATCGCCGGACCGCCGATGTCGATGTTCTCTATGATCTCTTCAAAATCATCCGTTCTCTCAATTGTCGCTTTAAACGGGTAAAGATTTACACACACCAAATCGATAGCCTCAACACCAAGTTCTTTTGCCTGATCCAAGTGAGACTGTTTGTCACGACGATGTAAAATACCGCCGTGCACATATGGATTTAAAGTCTTAACACGCCCCTCAAAACACTCTGGAAACTTTGTTACCTCATCGATCTCTATCGCTTTAACGCCATTTTCCACTAAAATTTTATATGTTCCGCCTGTTGAGATTATCTCAAATCCGTTTGATACTAATGACTTTGCAAACTCGACGATGTTGCTTTTATCGCTAACACTTAGTAATGCTCTTTTCATGAAAGACCTTATAAAAATAAATTACGGAATTTTATCCTATCGGAGTTTATAGAAAGGTAAACTTACGAGTTATTGACTCGGGTCAATAACTGTTCTTACAAAAATAACTATAATCCAAATCAAAAAAAGGATCTCCCATTATCTACGCAATCATCCACACTATTCATCTTTATTCTATCTTCATCTATGGCGGATTTCTCTTTGTTGATAATCTTTTTCTTTCCAAAATGGCTCGTACTCTGGGCGAAGATGAAGCCAAAAAAGCAAAAGAAGCGATAATGCTCCATGTAAGAAAAGTAGTGCCCTACGCGCTGATGGTCGCCGTCGCAAGCGGACTTTTTATGTTCACTCAAATCTTTGGAGAGATAAAAGAGGAGGGACTCAGCCGTTTTCAGATCATGCTCGGTATAAAAGCGATTTTGGGTCTCTGGCTTGGAGCAAGAGGAATAAATCAAAAATTTTTCGGCATCAATCCATGGGTATTTAAAAGCCACCTCTTCCCGCTTCTACTTGTCATCATCATGATCTTTTTGTCGCAGTTTATGTATCTGTAAATATGCTACCATTGTAAAAACCAAATATGGATGTTTACAATGTACAAACTCAACTTTTATGTCCCAGTTGCAGACAAAGAGCGCGTCAAAGAGGCACTTTTTGACATAGGTGTCGGCAAGTTTAAAAACTACGAGCGTTGCAGTTTCGAGACCCTCGGACACGGACAGTTCAAACCTGTAAACGGTGCAAATCCCCATATAGGGGAGTTGGACAGACTCGAGATAGTCGAGGAGTATAAAGTGGAGATGATATGTGAGGATTCGCTCATCAAAGAGGCTGTAAGGGTTTTAAAGGAAGTCCACCCCTATGAAGAGGTGGCTTATGAGGTTTTTAGGATGGAGGAGATTTAATCTTTATCTACTTTTATTTATAATTATCCAATATGTTTATATGCTTATTTGAGTTTTTAACATAATAGTGAGTACCTAATACATCTTTAAAAAACATTTTTTTAGCTACTTCAAAATTATGATACGCACTTAGAAATTTATAATATTCATCATATTGAATACGAATTTCATAAATGTCACCATCCTCTAAACGAACTCCTATATCTTGAGATAACTGTTGTGGGATTTTTGATTCAAAATCAATATCTGATATGTCTAACGCTATATCTTCCATCGGCTTAATACGTGTCAAAACATTTTCATAATTCGACACTTCAAAACCTATATCTGTTAATGTTATTGGACGTAAACCTTTATTTACTGCATAAAGGTACATGACAGGATATGACTTACCATCTTTTAATGACTGATGATAAACTATCTCTGACCATGTAACTAATTCACTTTTATCTCTATAAATTTTATATATACTAACAATTAGACTAATCACTGAAATGATAAGTGCAACCCATGGAATATATGTAGTCATTCATTAAAACCTTTTAACTTAATAGAATAATTACGATCATTATATTCCAAACCACATATATTTACATGTAAAAGTTATACTCCATACTTTTTTCTCCGCAAAAAAGTACCAAAAAGCTCTTGCAACGGCTTCGAGCTTGCCTTTGGCAAGTTCCCAAGAAACTACTCACAAATCCCAAAAAATTCAAAACTCACTTCGTTCAAACAGTTAAATTTTCTTAACGGTATTTATGAGTAGTATCTTGGCTCTGCAGATGTTGCAACTGACGGATAAACTTTTGCGGCGTTCTCTTTGTGTCACTTTGGATTTTAGCTTTGTTGACCGAGTGGAGTCGTAAAGAAAATGCAACTGTTTGAGGCATAGCCGAGTTTTGCATTTTTAGACGCAACGACCGAAATAAAGCGTTAAGAAATCCAACTTGCTGACACGAGCTTTTTTGCATACTTTTTTTGCGGAAAAAAAAGTATAAGAGAAGTCTTATAAAAAAGTGAGAAAGAAAACGCTTGCACCAAAGAGCGCTTACATGTAAAGAGTTTCCCCTTAATACTCAAACATCTTCACCAACATATTAGAAATGCTTTTCGACACCTTCTCATCGACTTCACCAATTTTTTTTACCAGTCTCGTCTTATCAACGGTTCTTATCTGATCTAGTAATACCAATCCGTTTTTATTTTCAAATTTTATCTTCGGTCGAAATATAAACTCAAATCCCTTACTCGTCATTGGTGCTACGATAACGGTGTTTAATACATTCATCTCATTTGGCGAGATCACTATGCAGGGACGTGTCTTTTGTATTTCAGACCCAATAGTAGGATTTAATCTCACCAGATAGATGTCAAATCTCTTAATACCCTCTACCATTCGTAGTCATCCAGATCATTGTCATTAAGCAGATCGACTAAAAGTGCTTCATCTGTTTTATTTTTATTGGCTAATAATACACTCTTGATATTTTCTTTCCAAGTCTCTCTTGCGACGTTGTTTACGGGTTTAATCAATAAACCATTTTCAACAACTTCTAATTCAAGATTTACACTTTCTAAGTGAGCTTGTTTTATGATTGTTTTTGGAAGCCGAATACCTTGTGAGTTTCCAATCTTAATTAAAGTCGTCATCTTCAACTCTTTTTTTAGTAATTATATTGTAATTACTTTTTGATGTCAAATATACTCACACCAAAGAGAACTTTGCATGTAAATCATTTCAAGCTTGGCTAGCGTAACACCCTAACTTTTATCACCAAAAACAATCCTGTCAAGACTAAATCTTCCCGCACCCGATGTGATGAAGATCAATAGAAATAATATATAATAGACCGGTATTTCAAACCCGTTGTTGCCGCATGAAAAACCATTGTGTATATGCACGGTAAATATCGCGACAAGCATTACGACAATAAGGGGAATGGAAATCAATCTTACTAAAAAACCGAGTGTTAATAGCACGACACCTGTTATCTCGGTGCTTGCTGCCATATAGGCATTTAAAGTGGGAAAAGGTATTCCTAGTGTGCCAAACCAATCAGCGACCGAAGAGATATCACTCCATTTCATCATAGCTGGGCCAAAAAAACCATACGCCACGCCTAGCCTTGCCAATAACAACGAAATCGACCTGCCATACTCACTCAAATGAGCATATTTCAAATACAACTGTTTAAGATTCATAGCAGACTCCTTTTTTGATGGCAAAATCATGTTTGCCGAGGACTATATGAAACTCTTTTTATCGCAGACAAACCTGCTATAAAAAGATAAAACTATTTTGCGTCACCGCATTTTCCCGCACCACATTTGACAGACTTTTTAGATGGAGTTTTTTTATTTGCATCTGACTTCATCTTTTTATCCAATGCGGATTGCATTTTTTCAGACTCGCTTGCATTTGCATCGCTTTTCATATCCGCTGCACTCAGCACAGTCGAACCCATCCCCATAAAAAATGTAACTCCGACAAGTAATGACATAAACTTCTTCATGTTATATCCTTTTTTAGTTTTAAAAGTTGTGACACTCAGCTATATTACAAGATGATTTTACAACATTGTATTTGCCAAAATCTTTTAAAACTCTGTTTGTTAATTTTCTTAAAGTCTATATAATATTTTCTTATTTAATGAATCTACTTGAAGTTTATTGAAAAAGCCCGAGACTCTCGGGCTAGAAGTATTACAAAAAAGGGGTTTTATCTTTGGTTGATGACAGCGGCAAAAGTATTGTAGTAGTTATCTTGTAACTCTTTCATTCCCATCATTACATTGTTACATGTAAAGTGTTCGCCGCCTACTGTACCTATCTTTTGAAGAGTCAGTTTTGATGCCATTGCTTCGAATGCTTTTGCATTTTCTGGGTTCACTTCGATGATTGCGCGTGAGAAACTCTCTGAGAAGATATCTCTCTCATCAGTTACATCCATACCTACGTTACAGCCAAGTCCGCTAACAGCACTCATCTTCGCAAGAGCGATAGCCGCTCCGCCTGAGCTACAATCTTTTGCACACTCTAGAAGTCCAAGTTTATTTGCTTCAATCACTAATTCCCAAAGTGCGAGCTCTTTGACATAATTTATCTCAGGCATCTTTCCTGCGACTACATTGTAAAGCTCTTTCATGTAAAGTGATCCGCCAAACTCGCTTTTTGTATCGCCTACCAAATAAAGAAGGTTTCCATCTTTTTGGAAGCTTGACATAAGCACTTTATTTTCATCATCATTCACACCGACAGTCGCGATTGACGGAGTCGGGAAAACTGAAATTTTATCTGTTTCATTGTAAAGAGAAACGTTCCCGCCGATAACCGGAGTCGTAAGCTCTGCACACGCTTCTTTAATACCAAGACACCCTTGTGCAAATTGCCACATAACTTCTGGATTTTCAGGGTTTCCGTAGTTGAGACAATCCGTGATAGCCAAAGGTCTCGCCCCACTCATCGCTACGTTTCTACCGCTCTCAATTACTGCTGCAGCAGCACCGTTGCGAGGATCAACATAACAATAACGCACGTTACAGTCAGCACTCATTGCAAGTGCTTTTCCGTTCTCTTTTATACGAATAACAGAAGCATCAAGACTTCCGCCTTTTTTGATCGTGTTTGTTTGTACCATTGAGTCGTACTGCTCATAGATCCATGATTTATCTACGACTTCCATGGACTTAATAAGTTTTGCAAACGCATCTTGGTTGCTTACTTTGTCAAAATCATTGAGAGTCACATCACGAATTTCATCCAAGTATGCAGGACGAGAAGTTGGACGGTCTAAAATAGGTGCTTCTTCACTCACAGGGTCAACCGGAACATCCGCACATTTTTCGCCGTGCCAGAAAAGTTCCATTCTGCCAGTTGCAGTTACTTCACCCACGACAGCCGCATCCAAATCCCATTTTTCAAAGATATCAATGATCGCCTGCTCGCTTCCTTTTCTAGCACAAATAAGCATACGCTCTTGAGATTCACTCAACATAAACTCATACGGAGTCATCCCCTCTTCACGAGCCGGAACTTTATCAAGATGCATAATCATCCCAGAACCTGAACGCCCAGCCATCTCAAATGAGCTAGATGTGAGCCCCGCCGCACCCATATCTTGGATACCTACGACGTAGTCAGTTTTAAAAAGCTCTAAACATGCTTCCAAAAGAAGCTTTTCAGTAAACGGATCACCCACTTGAACGGTCGGGCGAAGAGATTTAGACTCTTCAGTGAAAGAGTCAGAACTCATAACAGCACCGCCTAGACCATCACGTCCCGTTTTACTTCCTACATAGATAACAGGGTTGCCGATACCCTCAGCTTTTCCGTAAAATATTTCATCACTTTTTGCAAGACCTAAAGTAAATGCGTTTACAAGGATGTTTCCATTGTAACAATCATCAAAACTTGTCTCACCGCCGATAGTCGGAACACCCATACAGTTACCGTATCCGCCTATCCCCTCAACTACACCACGAACCAAAAAACGTTGGTGTGCGCTGATCTTATCGCCGCGAAGGACATTACCAAAACGTAATGCATTTAAGTTTGCTATAGGACGAGCGCCCATCGTAAAGATATCACGCATGATCCCGCCAACGCCCGTTGCAGCACCTTGATACGGTTCTATGAAACTTGGGTGGTTATGTGATTCCATCTTAAATACAGCCGCATAACCGCCGCCGATGTCAATAACACCCGCATTTTCACCCGGACCTTGGATAACCCATGGAGCTTTTGTCGGAAAACCGTTTAGATGTTTTTTAGAAGATTTATAACTACAGTGTTCACTCCACATAGCTGAAAAAATACCAAGTTCTACAAGGTTTGGCTCACGCCCTAAAATATTTTTGATATTTGCATAATCAAGCTGAGAAAGCTTGTGTTGAGAGAGTAATTTATCTATATCTGGAAGTTGTTGGCTCACGGATTATTCCTAAAATTTTGGTTTTTAAGCGCAGATTATATCTAAATAGGAATAAAATTTTAGTGAAAACCGAAATCTTTTTTTGTACGGATATTTTTTTTGAGCTCAAATACGGGAGTGTAAGAGATTGATAAAACTTCATACTCTTTTTTTCCGTTTGGAAGATTAATAAAAAACTGATCCTCTTCTACTTTTCCAAGCAAATGCTTTGCCAAAGGGGAATGTACCGATATCAGCCCATTTTCAGGTTCAGCTTCTAAAACACCGCATATCGTATAACTCTCATTCTCGCCTGTTGCAATATTCTCAATTTTCACAGTAGCGCCAAAATGTACTCGGCTATGATCCAAATGTGCAGGATTGATAACATTCGCTTTTTCTATCATGGAGTTGAGATAAAAAAGACGTCTTTCTATGTGGCGAAGTTGCTCTTTTGCTGCATGATAGTCCGCATTTTCACTTCTGTCGCCTTGAGCGGCGGCAACCTGTTTTTCATAGGTTACACGAGGTTTTTCAACTTCTCGAAGATATTTAAACTCTTCTAAAAGAAGATCATATCCCTCTAGTGTCATCGGTTCTTGCAAGTTAGAGTTCCTTACCAAAACCTAATATATAAAAAGTATCTTTTCCATCCACTTTTTGAAGTTCCACTTTAAACTTATCAGAAAAATGTTCTACTTTTTCAAGAGCTTCTTCTTTAAGCGCTGGGATGATTGCCTCTATTTTTATTTTTAAATAATCATTTGAATTTGACATTGCAACATGACTGTTCAAAGGTTTTAAAGCATCATGAAGATCCATAATATGTTTTTCTATTTTTTCATATCCAATAGTATTTTCTTTAATTTTTTGAAACTGATCTATTAAGATGTCGTTTGGTATATATCCTAACTGATTTAACATAGCACTTGATTGCATATAATTCCTTTTTTACGAGGATTCTAACATATTTTTTTTTAATTTTAATCTTACTTTACGTTTGCTGTAATATAATGTTATACAAATAAAACACTTTAGGGATCGTTTATGAATGAAAAATTACTTCAGCAAATAAAACAACTTCCGCCACTCCCAGAGTCTGCTATGCAGATAGAAGCTGTATATCAAAATCCGGACTCGACTTTTAATGATATGGTAAAAATTTTAGAAAAAGACCCTCTTTTAACTGCCGATATCTTAAAAGCTGCCAACTCTCCACTTTATGGATTTTCAAGAGAGATCAATGCTATCAGTCAAGCTGTTGGGCTCTTTGGTATGGGTACAGTTCGCGGTTTCGCTTTAGCGAGTATTGTCAAAAAAAGTTTTACACTAGATCTTTCATCATATGGCATTACAAATATACAGTTTGCTGAACTTTCCAAAAAACAACATGCACTTGTAACTTCATGGTACATAAAAAAGGATCCTAAACTTTTAGGGATTTTATCTCCTGCAGCTTTTTTAGTTGAGATAGGAAAAGTTTTGATCTCTCAATATCTTATAGAAGAAAAGATGAAAGAAAAGTTTAAAAACGCACTCGAAGAACTTCAAGACGTGGAAGCTGCTGAAGTTGAAGTAATTGGAGTCCACACTCCTGAAGTCAGTGCCACTGTGTTTACTCACTGGAAATTTGAAGAAAAACTTATAGAAACTATACGCTATGGTGCCGATCCAGAGAATGCTCCGGAGACGATAAAAAAAGCTGCGCAGAGTCTGCATGTAGTACGCACTGCAGTCCCTATAAGTGGAGTGATGACAGAAGCAAGTATTGCCGCGGCAAAAGCACTCGTTGACCAATATGGTCTTGATATGGATAGTTTTAATAAAGCTATCGAAAATGTTCTCTCATAAATTTTGAAATCACTTCTTATCCGTCTTACCCTTGGTCTTCATGACCAAGATATCACCGCTGATGAACGCTTACATGTCAATGAATGGCTTGATAAAGGTTATCTTATCCAAGAGGGAACCCTTTATAGGTTTCACTCTAAATACCGTGCGGGAGAAATTACTCTTGCACAAAACCAGACTGCGTATCTCAATAATATAGGTCTTAATGTCAAAGATCTTTTTATAGATGCCGGTGATCTTGGTGAAGCAAAAAATGGTGATCTGGTCATCGTAAAAAGACTTCTAGCAAAGCGAGGCACTCCGAGTGCAAAAGTGGTAGAGGTCGTCGGTCATGCTCAGACTTACAGTGTGGCTTTTGTCGCTTTCAAAGAGAATCACAAGGCACTTCTTGATATCAAGACTCTTCATCCTGCAGGTGTCGTGATGGATCTCAAAGAGCTAGAGTCTTATGAGGTCGGCACAGTTTTTAAAGTGGATAATCTCACCGCTACGATTATGGAAGTGCTTGGAAATCTGAGTGATCCTCTTGTAGATGAAAAGATCGTTCTAGCGCAGTACAACAAACATGATGAGTTCAGTGATGAAGTGATAAAACTAGCTTCCTCTTTTGAAGAGGTGGATGCCGCATATTATCCTGAACGAAAAGATCTTCGTCACTTGCCTTTTTGTACTATCGATCCCGTAACTGCAAAAGATTTTGATGATGCGATCTGTTGGGACGAGGAAAAATATATTCTTTACGTCGCTATTGCCGATGTTAGTGAATATGTCAAACCATTTGGTCCTATTGATGCTGAAGCGATTTACAGAGGATTTTCTATCTACTTGCCTCACCGTTCTATCCCGATGTTACCTCGTCAACTAAGCGAAACTCTTTGTTCTTTGCAACCGAATGTCGATCGGCTCAGTCATGTTTTTGAATTGCATTTAGACAAAGACACTCTAGAAGTATTCCACAGCGATGTTTATGAAGCAATCATCCACTCAAAAAGAAGATTTAATTATGAAGAGATCGATGAGTATTTTGAGGGTAAGCTTCATGCAAAAAATGATGATGAAAAAGAGGTTTTAGCTACTATAAATCCTCTTCGTAAGATCACCGATCGTTTAAGAGAAAAAAGACTCAAAATAGGTTTTGATTTTAGATCTGATGAAATTGAGATGCAACTTGATGCAAATGGAGAGATTGTCGCAACGACGGTCTCAGTAGAAACGCCTTCACATTCTCTCATCGAAGATTGTATGCTTCTTGCGAATAAAGCGGCGGCAAATATGTATGAAAGAGGCGTTTTTAGGATTCACGAACCCCCTTCACAGACAAAGATCCAAGCTCTTTACAGCGAACTTGCAGGGATCGGTATTTTCGTAGAACCACAAGAAACCATGAAAGAGACCATCGGTTTTATCCAGCAAAAAGCTCGAGAGATGGGGATAGAATCTGACGTGGACACACTTATCATCCAAGCGCAACGTCGCGCACGTTACTCACCTGATAATTACGGTCACTTTGGATTAGGATTTGAAAAATATACCCATTTTACTTCGCCAATCCGCCGTTACTCTGACCTTATCGTCCACAGACTTATCAAAGCGATCAAAGCTAACGATACAGAAGAAGGCTCTTATGTACTTCGTAATATCGAGTCTTTGACTATCGCTGTGAGTGAAAAAGAGAGAGAAAGTGCGGATGTCGAGTTTCGTTTTATGGATAGAAAATATGCGCGCTGGGCGAACAAAAACATTGGTAAAAAGTTTAAAGCACGCATCGAAGCAACTGATCCACATTTGATGGCAAAATTAAATGATGAAATAGTCGGCGCAACCTTACATGTAAGATCTCAGATCCCTATTATGCTTTTTGATGATGTCGAAATTATCATAGAAGAAGCGGATATCGCAACGACAAAAATTCTCACCACAGTTGTGCAAAAACTTGAGAAATAATCTTTATGTATAAAAGAGAGTTCGATCAGCATCTGATAAAAAATAGTTTTTCAAATGCTGTGATGTTTTTTGGAGAGAGCCATTTTTTTATCGATAAATATGTCTCTCTTTTGGATAATATTGAAGATTCTTCTAAACTCACTCTCTATCATGATGAATATAATTTTAACACTGCCCAAGCCCATCTCTCACAAGCTTCACTCTTTGGTGATGCAAACTTACTCATCATTAAAAGTGAAAAAAAGATACCAAAGGCAGATCTTGATAAGCTCGTAGAACTCTGCCAAAAAAATCCAACAAACCGCTTTATCTACGCTTATTATGGCAATGATTTTAAAACAAGTGATAAATCTTTTAGTGCAAAAAGCACAGGAATGAGCGTGAGATTTTTTACACCAAATCATAGTGAGGCGATTGCTTGTTTATCTGAAGAAGCAAAAAGCATTGGACTCCAAATTGACAAATATGCGCTCAACCATCTTCTGCAAGCTCAAAACAATGATCTCTCACTTGGTGTTTGTGAGCTTGAGAAACTCAAACTCTATGACAGAGAAATTACGACAAAAGATATAGATATCCTTGTTTATGGCTTGGCACAGGTCACAGTTGAGCAACTTATAAACAAAATTCTTTTAAAACAGGATTTCAAAAAAAGTTTAGAACAGATTTTAGAAAGCGGAGAAGATGAGATTAAGATTATCACCGCTTTAAGCAACTTTGTTATGCAACTTTATCTTTTTAATATCTATATCCGTGTCAATGGTACGCCCGATTCACAAGCAATACTTGGCTATAACTTGCCACAGTTCGTACTCACGGAAAAAGCAACTTTTTCCCTGAAATTTAAACTGCCTACTTATCAAAATATGATAGATTTACTTTTAAGCGCAGAGCTAAAACTCAAATCAAGCAATATTGATAGAGAAGCGATACTTTTTTCTACACTCTTAAAAGTACAAAAAATTATATAACTTTTATTAATAAATAAAACTAATTATTTATTTTCAAAAATGTAAGGATAACGTCAAGTATAATAATTATATTAAACATGATTATCACAGGGATTATATATGAATAAAAATGAAGTTTTAGATCACCTCAGAGACGCAAAAAAAGCTCACCTTAAATGGTTACAGCGTGCCAAAGCGTTAATCTCAAATATACCGGTTGAAAAAGATGCAATACCAATGGATTACACGGAGTGTATGTTTGGACAATGGTTTTATAGTGATGGACAGAAAATAGCTATGATGGCTGGAATGGACTGTATCTCAGATATCGGTACGAAACATCAAAATCTTCATGATGAATATATTAAAATCTTTAAAATCTATTTTGGAGATGCCAATAAATCCTTTTTTTCAAAACTCTTCAATCTCAAAAAACATGTTTCAGTGACTGAACAAGAGATAGCAAAAGAGTATTATAATAATCTAAAAGAGATTTCAGATGAACTTTTAAAACATATTGAAAAATTAGAAAGACGGATAACAGCACTCCAACAGTCGGCATTTGACAACATATAATTATCGCAGAGCATCTCTCACGCGTAAGGCTTGGGAATGCTCATAAACGTCATGAACTCGGAGTATAGAAGCGCCGTTCTCTGCGGCTTTTAGATGCAGCGCCAAAGTTCCGGCAACTCTATCTTCTATCTTTGATGGGCTTATCATATTAATCATCGATTTCCTACTCGCACCTACTAAAAGCGGATATCCAAAATGTAAAAAATGCTCTAAGTTTTTAATCAACTCAACGTTATGCTGTAGTGTTTTACCAAAGCCGATACCAACATCTAAGATAAGATCTTTAATACCAAAACTTTGCGCTTTTTCGATTCTTTCTTTGAAAAAGTCCTCTACATGTAAGACTACATTGTCATAAGAAGGATCACACTGCATATCTTGAGGTTTGCCTTGCATATGCATGATGACAGCTTGTGCTCCGTAGTTTGAGCAAAGTTTACAAACTTCATCATTCGCCAAACCTGTTATATCATTGACAATATTAAATCCTCTTTCTAAAACATATGAGATCACTTGAGGTTCATAACTATCTATACTCAACACTGTTTTTTCATAGATTTTCTGATCATAAAGCGCATTCACTATCGGTTTGATGCGAGAAAGTTCTTCTTCAGCACTTACATATAAGCTTCCAGGACGTGAAGAAACTCCGCCAAGATCAATAATAGAAGCGCCCTCTTCTATCATCTGTTCTATCTTTAAAATAGCGCTTGCATCTTTAAATCTACTTTCATGAAAAAAGCTGTCATCATTGGCGTTGATGATCCCCATAATCTCTACTTTTTCTGGCTTTGAGATTTTAGAAAAAGTTTTGAGTGCAAATGCTAATTCTTTTAAGCCAAAGGGTTGAGCGAGTTCCTTACGACTAAGTTCTAGCATCTGTTTTTGCGTTACAATTAAAATGGCATCCACAGTTTTATGCGTCGCAATCACAGTACCTCTAGGAACTGCTAAATCCGCACCAATGGAGAGCGCATCTTGTTTTAAGATATTTGCAGCGCCTACATGTAAATCTTTGATATAAAAAATATGGTGTTGCATCTTCGAAGCTAAAATATCTATTCCGCCACCATCAACACCTAATTTATGAAGAGTCTTTTTAAAATCAATCTCATTGGAGAGTTTTTCAATCTGCATCATTAACTCCCATAAAACTCATTAGCACTAAAGCAAAAACACTCTGAGGTCTTGAATTAACTTCTAAAAGTCTGTAAGCCTTATCAAAACATTCAAGCTGATAAGCGGATAAAATCAATTTATCAATTACCGTTGCTCTATAAAAAAGCATTTCCAACAACTCTTTTGCTTCATGCTTACTAGCTCTTTCATTCTCTTTTAAAAAAGAGAATATCAGTGCATTATCAAGCTTTACAAAACTAAAATCTATCTTCTGTTTTTCACGTTGTTCTTGTTTTTTGAGTATTGGCAAACGTGAACGGATAGTAGGAAGCAGCAGAGATTTTGTAGGAACGATAATGATAAACACTATATTTCTCGGAGGTTCTTCAAAGATTTTTAAAAGTGCATTTTGAGAATATATATTGAAATTTTTTGTAGCAATGATGATCGTTTTACGATGCTCTTCGCTAATATAGGCTTCTGCGATCACTGCTTTTGAATGTTCGACTTTAAAATCATCTTCTAAGAATGTGACAATTCTCGAATCTTTGAGCTCTGCTAAAAGTGAGGCAACTCTTTGCTCACTCTCTTTATCGATGATAATATGAGAACCAAGATCACTGTGCATCCACTTCTCCAAAAAGTACGGCATTCAGAGAAAGATTAAAGAGAGTAAAAAGCTGTAAGAGTTTGATATCAAGCTGACTATCATACGATTTCATCGTAAAAGCATTATGAAAATCCTCATCAAAGATCCACAGCAAACTGTTATCTTTACGCTTTGCGATATCAACGCGCTTGTCTTCCCCTCTTCCGATATACCAAAAAAAATAATCCTCTTTATAGGTGATAGAAAGCATATCATCAAGCATATCTATCATCTTTGCACCAGAGATATCATCATAGTGAAAATAGATACTGTCTATACTCACGATAGGGATAATCGGGCGATCGGTTGTTAATTTATTGATAGAACTTACTATATAAGATTCAAACCATTTTCTCTCGCGGTCTGTGACGAGAACAATAGTTTTCCCCTCCATAATCTGAGAAATGGCAAGTTCTACTATCGTCGTCCATTCAAATCTGTACTCCTCTAGCCAACTGAGACTTGCACCATCACTGCGGATAGCATCAAGCGTCCATTTCTCAAAACTCTGCATGAATATGGTTACTTATCTAAAGCGTAAGCGCTATGAAGTGAACGTACCGCAAGCTCTGCATATTTTTCACTGATAACCATAGAAACTTTGATCTCCGAAGTTGAGATCATTGAAATATTAATATTTTCTGCCGCCATTGTTGAGAATGCTTTTGCAGCAACGCCAGTGTGCGATTTCATACCAACACCAACGATAGAAACTTTACAGATGCTATCATCATAAGAGATATCTTGAATCTCATTTGCTTCTAAAAATTTATCCATAACAGCTTTTGCATCTAAAACTTCATTTTTAGGAACTGTAAAATCAAGATTTGTCATTCCATCATGCCCTACAGTCTGAATGATCATATCGATATTCACACTACTATCTGCGAGTTTATTAAAGATATCTGAGGCAATTCCTGGACGATCTTTTACACCCATCAAAGAGATACGAGATTGATTTTTATCTAATGCGATTCCGCTTACAAGTGGTTTTTCCATAATATTTTCTTCCTTAGTAATTAATGTTCCCTCTTCATCTGTAAAACTTGTGCGTGTGACAAGATTGACGTTGAGTTTTTTTGCAAGTTCGACAGAACGGTTTTGCAAGACTTTTGCGCCAAGACTAGCGAGCTCAAGCATCTCATCATAAGAGATTTTGTCAAGTTTTTTCGCTTTTGGTTCTATGCGTGGATCAGTTGTATAGATTCCACTAACATCAGTGTATATCTCACAAAGATCAGCTTCAAGAGCTCCAGCAATTGCAACAGCTGAGAGATCACTTCCACCGCGGCCTAAAGTCGTTACATTTCCGTTTTCATCCACACCTTGGAATCCTGCGATGACTACGACTTTACCACTGTTGAGCTCATCAAACATTTTTGTAGGATCGATGCTCTCGATTCTCGCTTTTGTATGAACCGCGTCTGTGATGATTCCCGCACGTCTTCCACTCATAGAAACTGCCGGCAACCCCATCTCATTTAATGCGATAGAAAGAAGTGCTGCGGTAACTCTCTCTCCAGAACTAAGGAGCATATCTACATCATTACGTGCGGGGTTTTTGCTGAAATGTTCAGCATAAGCTACAAGTTTATTTGTCTCTCCGCTCATAGCTGAAACAACAACAACAACTTGATGTCCTTCTTTGACTGTCTTACTCACGCGGTTTGCAACATTTTGGATTCTTTCTAAATCCCCAACACTTGTTCCGCCAAACTTTTGTACAATTAACATTATAAGTAACCCTCTGATTTAAAATATTCAATGGCTTTTGTATAAACAGGCTTTTTCAACTCCGCCATCATCGAAAAAGCTTCATCTAGTGAAACATATTTGTAGTTCACAAACTCAGGATGCTTTGTTGCAAGATTGACAACTGCTTTTTTCTTCAAACGCACAAGATAATATCTCTGTGTCTGGCCATAAAAAGGTTTCATAGATTCCATTACATGTAAAGGAAAATCGTATGCAATCCAGTCTGGATACTCTGCAACTATCTTGATCTTATCTGTGCCGATCTCCTCTTTGAGCTCACGATAAAGAGCCTCCTGAGGAGATTCTCCTTTATCGATTCCGCCTTGAGGAAACTGCCAAACACCCTCTATATCTGAACGCTCAGCTATAAATATCTCGGTTTTATCAGGATATGCACTCGAGACGATGATAGCGCAAACATTTGGACGGTACGGTTTTGTGTTTGTCATAAAACATCCTAAAGTTAAGTGCGTGATTATAGTAAAAAAGGGTTTAAATTTACATAACCTTAGGGGATAAAAATGAGTGTAAATATATTTTTTTCATCTTGATACTCATACTTAAGTTTAAAATGATGCTTTGCAACGATTTTACTGACGATATTGAGACCAATTCCAAACCCTTTATGAATACTATTGTTTTGCGTAAATACCTGAGCATAATATTCAAGCCCTTTATCTAATTTTTCTCCACCACTTACCACTGCTATTTTTTTATCTTTTGCCTCAATGAGAATCGGTTTGGAGCTTGAATATTTCAGAGCATTTTCAATGAGGTTTTTGAGTGCTATCGTGAGATAATACAAATCCCCCGTTATCTCAAAATCCTCTATCTCTATTTGTATCTCATCTTCATCTGCTATATAAAGTTTTGACAAGGCTTCAGTGATGAGTGTCTGAGCTTTAATTCTGCTATATTCAAAGAGATCGTCCTTGTTTAGAAGTTGCATCTGAAGTATCTCGCTTGTGAGAGTATCAAGATCATTAAAAGCTCTTTTGATGATCTCTTTTTCTTTGCTCTCACTCACACCCTCTAACGCAAATTTTCCTTTTGCTATCGGCGTTCTGAGCTCATGTCCGACATCTCTTAGAAGCTCCTCACGTGCATTTAACGCTTCTTGAAGTTTTGTCGCCATTGCATTAAAATTATGGGAGACATCACCTATCTCATCTTTTGTATTCACAACCGCTCGAGCCTTTAAATCTCCTGCTGAAAACTCTTTCATCTTCTGGCTTATATGTTTTAATGGAGAGAGAATTTTTAAGACTACAAGATAGATTACAAACATCAATATTACATCTAAAGAGACTAAAAAGTTTGTTATAAAACGCTCATGTATGCTATCTTCTTGCGCAACGTCATACAGAAGAAGTTCGGTGTCGAGATATTTTATATAAAGATAATATTTTCCGGAGTATTTTAGTATCTCAAGCGCACCGAAGGTATGCTCTTGATGAAAGAGAATCTCTGCATTTTTTTCAATGTTTCCATCCTTGATCTCTTTGAGTCCAAGTTCACTGATGGTAGATTCAAGCTGTGCTTTTTCGCCTTGAACAAGGGATAAAAAAACCTCTTTTGCGCTTGTGATATAACTGCTTTGCTGCAGCATTTGTGCTTTTTGCAGACCTGTTTTTTCACTCCAAAATCCTATAAGACTCATCATGATAAGACTGCTTAAAAAGAGTATGGTTATCTTTTTTTGTATAGACATCTTCTATCCTATAAATTTATACCCTATGCCCCAAACAGATTTGATGTATTTTGCATCTTTGGAGTCATCGCCTATCTTTTGGCGTATATTGCTGATATGCATATCGATGGTTCTGTTTTTGGTGTCTTCGGAAAGTGAAGTTGCATTGATGAGTTGGTCTCTTGAGATCACCTTGTTGCGGTTTTTCAAAAGATACAAAAATATCTCAAACTCCACTTTCGTAAAATCTATGGAATAATCTTCGAGCAACACTTCCCGACTGGGTTCATCAACGCTAAAATCGGAGATCTTCAATCTGTCGCTTTTTTGCGCCCTTTTTAAAACAGCTTCTATGCGCAAAACAAGCTCTCGCGGTTCATAAGGCTTCGCCAAATAATCATCCGCACCGATCTCAAAACCATGTATCTTATTTCCGATATCGCCTCTGGCTGAAGAGATGATAACGGGAATATCCCCAAGAGTTTTTAATCTCTTGCAAACGTCAAAACCGTCCATCTCTGGGAGCATAAGGTCTAGGATGACGATGTCATATTTCGCTTTGTTTACTTTAAAATCCTCTATCGCCTCTTTTGGATGGATAAATGCGGTAACATCATAACCGTAGTTAAGCAGATAGTTTTTGATGAGTTCTTGCATCTCGACCTCATCCTCGATAAGAAGAATTCTTTTACTCAACTTCCCACTCCCGTTTATATTGCAAAAAAAGCTCTCTTTGCTTTGGTTTTAAAACATCATGCATCTTTTTAAACATATCCGTCTCGATTGCTATCGACTCAGTTTTTAGCTCAACTAAAAGCTTTGAAGCTTTTTCTTGGTCAAAATTATCCTCCAAGAAATAGCTTTTCATTTTTTGCTCTACAGACTCTTTTTTTTCATGCAGAAGTTTTAATTTTTTTTCATTCTCGGATACTATCTTAGATATCTTCTCTTTTTGCTCATTATCAAGACTCAGATATCCAAGATCTCTTGGCATATGAAACTCATGATCTCTGTTTTTATGTCCATCTTTGCCAAATCCTAAAGAAAAAAAGAGTAAAAAGATTAAAACTATTTTCATCCTACGCCTTTATTTTTGGGATTTTTATATTCATATCTTCTATCATCCCCTTTTCTATATCAGAGTGACAGGCTTTACAGTTTGCTTTAGATTTTATCTCATTTCTACTAAATATACTTTTATCAATTGCTGCATGTCTTTTTTTCCAATAGGATGTCTGCGTTATGGCAATAATATCTTGATCCCCTTTTATGGACTCCAATATATAAAAAGCACTCTCTTTAGTCGAACTCTCAGCCGAATTTTTCATCAAATACTCTTTGATAGAAACCCTTGTCGGCTCATCAAGTGAAGCATCATCTCCAAAGTGATTATCTAAACCATCCATCATTTTGCTCCATGATGCACGAGGCAAGAGATGCGGCGGATAAAGAGTATGGCAAGAGGCGCATTCTGCTACGAATGCGGAGTTTTCTTGTTTATATGAGATTGGCAAATCTTTGCTTTTTGTCAAAACAGAATCAAAAAAAAGCGAATAGAACAAGACACCCGCCGCTGCGCCAAGCATCAGAAGAGAAAAGAGCTTTTGAAAAAGGTTTAACGTCACACTCGGTGCTTCGATATTTTTATGTCCGTTTACGATCGAACCTAAAGTATCCGTCTCTTTATCCATCACTCTATCAAAGATAACTCCGCTTACATGTAAGGCAACGAGTATCATTAAAAAGGTCGAGAAAAACTCATGTACCTCTTTAAAAAGTTTCATCTCTTTAAAATAGGGAGTATTTAAAAAGCTAAGAATGCCCCTTCCCTCTTGAATACCGTATGTCAATATCCCCGTTATGACCGTTAAAAGTACGACTCCAAACATCGTTATCATCACAAATGAGGCTGCAGGATTGTGTCCTGCATATTTTTTGTGATTGAAAACATTGAAAACGAACTCTTTTAATTCTTTTATATGTAAGGAAAAATCTGAAAATCTTGAATACGCAGGGCCGACAAATCCCCAAAGTATTCTGTAAATCACAAGCACACCAACCGCATAACCGAAGCTTACATGTAAAGTTGAAAGTTTGTCTTCATCACCGCTGAAATATGCGGTAAGGATAAAAGCGGCAAACATCATATGAAAAATGCGAGTCGGTAGACTCCAGATATATGCTTTCATTTGAAACTCCTAATCTTCCCATCTTCCGTAATTTGGGATCTTTATCGCTCTCTCAGAATAGTTCCCTTGAGTTGCACTCGTGTGACACGCACTGCAGTTTGCGAGACTCTTCACCTCTTTTTGCTCTATGAGACGTTTTGGAATCCCTCTATGTTCTTTTAAAAAATATGGCGTTTGGCTAATTCTAAGCGGTGTTTCACTGCTTGCAATAGAGTTAGACATCTTTGAAAAATGTTTGTTAGAAGCTTTTACATCGCCCGCATTGCTTGTCAAATAGGCAAGAATCATCTTGTTATCGTTGGCATCAAGCGATGCATCCACCTCGAAGTGGTTGTCCAAATTTTTCATCATCTTGTTCCATGAACGTTGTGGTAAAAACTGCGGCTGGTATGCCATATGACATGAACCGCACTCTTTTTGATACACTTTTTCGACACTTTTATTCTCTGCGCCAAACAATGAAACTCCACTGAGCAAAATCCCAACTGCGGCACTTATCAAAATCTTTTTCATAACTTTTTCCTTTTAATAGTTTTTTATGTATGTAAGAACATCGCCTTTTTCAACAGCCGTTCCCTCTCGTTTATAGACATCGTTGAAATTGCGTTTCAACCATTTTTCTACGTTCTTCGCGTCAACAAGTCTCTCTTTGTTTACTTTTGGAGAGAGCGGGTCTATCACTTTTGCCGTAAACGTATTTTTTCCTGATTGCTTCAAATCATTTGTATGACAACTGGCACAAGAGATATTTTGACCCTTTTTGCCAATGTGCTCTGAGGTAAAAATCTGCTTTCCTCTTGCGGCATCAAAACCCTTAAAAGAGCTATCTGCTTTTTTTGCCTCATTTGCCAAACTCTGCATATATCCATCGATCGGTGCGCCAAACCCAAGTGTCGCGCCAAGCGCTAAAACTGTTAAAACTTTTTTCATAACCTGTTCCTGCAATTATCTTTACAATTCAAATTATTCCCCAAATCAATCAAGCCGCGCTGCATACTCTCTTGACACTTTCTTGACACATTTGGTTATAATTTCGGATGCTACTATATATACACATCCCTTTTTGCGATTCCAAATGCTCTTACTGCTCCTTTAACTCTTATGTCGATAAGTTTCAACAGAGACAAAACTATATGGATGCTCTTTTGGAGCAACTCAAATTTGAACTTCTAAGATTTGATGCAAAAGAGAAAAGCATCGAGACTTTTTTCATCGGCGGAGGCACCCCTTCGACGGTTTCGCCAGAACTTTACAGACCTATTTTTGAACTACTAGAACCCTATTTTGTAGATGATATCGAGATAACTACAGAAGCAAATCCAAATAGTGCAACGCTCTCTTGGATAGAGGGGATGAAAGATCTCGGCATTAATCGCATCAGTTTTGGTGTACAGAGTTTTCATGATGAAAAACTCAAACTTCTCAATCGCGCGCATAACAGTGAAGATGCCCTCCGCGCTGTCAATGATGCGTACCATGCAGGTATAAAGAACATCTCCATCGACCTTATTTACGCGACGGCAATGGATACAAAAGAGCTTTTAAAAGAGGATTTAAAGCAGGCATTTTCTCTCCCCATCAATCATATCAGCGCTTATGCCCTGACCATCGAAGAGGGAACGCTTTTTGAAAAAACTCCCGAAGTCGCAAAGGAAAAACTTTCTCTCACGAACTTTGTCTTTGAAACTATTAAGCAACATGGATTTACCCAGTATGAGATATCAAATTTTGGCACTTACCAAAGCCGACACAACCTTGGATACTGGCAATACAAAAACTATATTGGTGCGGGAAGCGGAGCTGTGGGATGCAAAGACGGAGTGCGCTATTATCCCTCAACCGATATCGATTTTTACATCCAAAATCCCTTACATGTAAGAGAAGAGATTTTAAATGAAGAGGAACAAAAGGCTGAAAAACTGTTTTTAGGTTTGCGCAGTGTTATCGGTGTGGATGAAACTATTTTAAATTCTGATGAATTAAAAAGAGCGAATATTTTGCTTGACGAAAAAAAACTGACTAAAGATGGTAACAGATTTTACAATAAAGAGTATCTTTTAAGTGATGAGATAGCCTTATTTATCTTAAACTGATAGAATCCCGTAAGTGAATTTGAAACTGATATAAGATACAATTACAAAAAATTTAGAGGAAATAATTATGTTTGGTATGGATTTTGGTGAATTACTTTTGATTGCTATTGTTGCAATCATCTTTTTAGGACCGGACAAACTTCCTGAAACAATGGTGCAAATGGCAAAAATGTTTAAAAAAGTAAAGAGTGCAATAAGCACAGCAAAAGATTCGATCGAATCGGAATTGCATCTTTCTGACCTTAAAAGTGAAGCACTTGCATACAAAGATGAGTTAATGAAGGCATCTGATGAGATAAAAAGTGTCAACCCTATTACCAATATTCAAAAAGAACTTTATGAGGTCACTGTAGAAAAACAGCTTCCAAAACAACCCCAAGAAGCTTCACAAAACACACCTGAACTTCCTAAAGCTGAAGAGATAACTTTTACAAAAAAAGTAACAAAACCTAAAGAAGAGAATATTTAATGCTTGAAGACTTAAGACCACACCTCGTAGAACTTAGAAAACGTCTTACCATTTCCGTAGTAGCTTTTATCGTTATTTTTATGGCTATGTTTACATACAATCAACCACTCCTTACTTGGATGACAGAGCCTCTTCATGATGCGCTTGTAAATGTGGGAAAAGTCTCACCCTTAGCTGCAAAAGGGATGATGACCACTAATCAAGTCGGTGGAGCATTCTTTGTCGCCATGAAAGTATCATTTTTTGCCTCAATTGTCGCAGCCTTACCTATTATACTTTCTCAAATTTGGCTTTTTATCGCGCCAGGTTTGTATGATAATGAAAAGAAAATGCTTATTCCTTTCGTATTTGGCGGAACTTTTATGTTTGCTGTTGGCGTTGCCTTTGCTTACTATGTAGTTACACCTTTTGGTTTTACCTTCCTTATCACCTTTGGGAGTTTCACCTTTACTCCGATGATAAATGTTGAAGATTATGTCGGATTTTTCACAAAGATTATGTTTGGATTTGGAGTTGCTTTTGAACTTCCAATCTTTGCATACTTTTTCGCTCTGCTAGGCTTTATCACAGATAGACATCTCATAGATTTCTTTAGATATGCAATTGTTTTGATATTTATCATCGCTGCTTTGCTTACGCCTCCAGATGTTATGACACAGCTTTTAATGGCTTTCCCGCTTATCATTTTGTATGGTATCTCGATCATTATCGTCAAATTTGTTAATCCTGCTCCAAAAGAGGAAGAAGAAAAAGAAGATGATGACACAGAAGAAGAAGCGAACGAACTATTAGAACAAAAAGAAGAAAGCAAAAGAATAGAACAGAAAGAGGAAACTCCTAAGAGTGAATAAACTCGATCCTCTTTTAACTTCCAGCTATGATTTCACACTTCCAAGTGAACTCATAGCAACTCATCCGCTCGAACCTCGAGACAGTGCAAAAATGCTTGTTTATAACAGAAATTCTGACACCATTATCCACACCTATTTTTACGAACTTGAAAAATATATTCCCAAAGAAAGTGCTCTTATTTTTAATGACACTAAAGTCATAAAAGCGCGTTTATATGGAAAAAAAGAGAGTGGCGGTAAAATTGAACTGCTAATAAACAGACCCTTGAATGCCACTGAGGTCAATGTCTACATCAGAGGAAAGATCAAAGTCGGTATGCAAATCTTCTTTGATGAAGCTCTTATATGCAAGGTTTTACAACTCCATGAAGATGGTTCAAGAGATGTTGTGTTTTATCAAAATGAAAATATCCTAAGATTTGAAGAGTTGCTTCCCATCATTGAAAGAATAGGTCATATTCCGCTTCCTCCCTATCTTGGGCGTGAAGACGGCAAAGAAGATGAAAAGGATTATCAGAGCGTTTTTGCTTCCTATGAAGGTGCAGTTGCCGCACCTACGGCTTCTCTTCACTTTACAAAAGAGCAGCATGAAAGAGTTTGCAAGAATTTTAAACACGCGTATGTGACTTTACATGTAGGCGCAGGGACTTTCAAACCCGTAGAGGAAAAAGAGATTTTAAAACATCCGATGCACAGTGAGTATTATCATGTTTCTAAGGAAGCCGAAGAGATTATAAAATCTGAGACACCGATACTCTGCGTGGGGACGACCTCGACAAGAACCGTGGAATATTATGTTCAGTATGGCAAAAAAACAGATGGGGAAGCAAATCTTTTTCTCCATCCAAATAACAAGCCACAACGCGTAAACCAACTACTGACAAACTTTCATTTGCCAAAATCGACACTTTTGATGCTTGTGGCTTCGTTTGTAGGTGTAGAAAAAGCTCTTAGTCTCTATGAAGAAGCAATTTTAAATAACTACCGCTTCTATTCATACGGTGATGCGATGTTGATTATATAATATAAATTATCCTGCTACAAAAACTCTTCCCTGTCTTATCTCTATAACTCCATCGAGTTCGGATTCAAGCAGTTTTTCACCATACTGTGCTATCGCCTCATCATACGTCGGAGATGTTTTACAAAATTTTATGAACTCATCTTCGATCTTATCTCCACTTCTAAGACCACTTATCTGTGCTACAAAGTTTTCAATATCATAAATCGCTTCTGCTTTCCCATCTTGAAGCAAGCGGTTTGTCGCACTGCTTTCACCAATGCGATGAGGAAGTACATAGATTTTTTTGTCCATTTCCATAGCGAAATCTATACTTCTCATACTTCCACTTTCAAGTTCAGCTTCACTCACAATCAAAACATCACCAAGAGCAACAACGAGCTCATTTCTCACAACAAAACTCCAAGAAGTAGCTTTAAAATCATTATCAAACTGACTGAGGAGAAGCCCTTCTTTTTCTATTGAGGAGAGTAAGTTTTTATTTATTGCGGGATATTTATGATTTAAGCCATTGGGTAAAACTGCGATGGTATTTGAACTTTTTGCCCCGTTATGTGCAATAGCATCAACGCCCATTGCACCGCCACTTACAATGCAAATACCAGCTCTTGAAAGAGCAAATGTCAATTCCAAGAATAAGTTGGAACAAAAACGCCTCTATATAGGCATTTTAAATCTAAATAATACAAAAACAAAGCGGAATATTTATAAGAAAAAAGCGGAATAAATTGATATATACAATAATTAGCTGAGATAAATTATTATTTTTAACACTATATGTCATCAAAAATTAAATTAAAGGGATAAGAAGGTAATATGTCAGAAATATTTTGTGTTGTATGGAAAAATATGAGTTTTGGTAGCTTTCTAAAATCTTATCTTAAAGAGACATTTTTAGCGATCTTTATTGTCTTAATGACTGCATTTTTATTTTTAGGTGCAAGATATACTGCATATAAATTCGATATAACAAGCCTAAAAAGTGTTGATACAGAAAAATTAGATGCTCTTTTGATACAATTTTTTAAAGATGATTTTCAGCATAAATTTGTAAAAAATGATTTTTTACATTTCTATAGCGATGTAGGTTATTTATTACAAAGCAAGCAGATTAATATTAATAATTACTCTTTATCTGAACAGTTTTTGGAAGCTCGAAATAAAAAAACCTACACCCGCTCAATGCAAGCCTTTGAACAAGGTTCAATGTTTGCAATTTCTGAAAAACTAAAAGATAGATTTCCAGAAATTAATACATTTTATATAAATCCTACAAACACTACTCAGAATATATATTTAAAAATTTATACACATGATAATAAAATCTATCTAATCAATAAACCGTCATTCGACAAATTAAATACCAAAGAATTTATACATTTTGAAACACTTGGTGCAATTTTTGTTATTCCATCAGCAGAAATATATAAATCCTACAATCGCTCACTTGTTGGCATGATAGATATTGCTAAAGCAAATGATAAACAAGTACTAACAAATTTTGAAACTTCTGTTTCAGGCTTTTTAAAAGAGCTAATTATAGGGATTCTGATCCTGATTTTTGCATTACTGTATAGTGTTATAAAACATCTTCAGAAAATTTTTGTTAGAAAAGAAGAAATATACAAGGATATATACAAGAGGGAAGAAGAAATCACTCGGAGAGAGGAAATAGTTTTTAATATCGAGCATATTTTACAACATGATACTAAAACAAATATAGATGAACGTAATGAATATCTAACGCAACTCTATCATGATATAAAGAATTTAAATACTAACTCAAGTACAGAATCTATTCAAGATATGATCGTATTTCTTTTTGCTTTGGATCTAACAGTTAAACTTTCCAATGACTACATTAGAAGTACACCATTAAAAGTTGCACACTTCATAGCACATCTACAAAAAGAAAAATTATTTAAATATGCCGAAGGGAACTTGGATTCATATGGAGAAATAGGTAAAAAAATACTTGAGAAAGTAATCATATTTGATATAAATCCTCAATTAGGCAAATTAGATGACTTCCCTATCGCAAATGAGTTTTTTGAAAACGAGTTTACATGTGCAGTATTTCGACTCATTAATAATGCATTAAAACATTCATCCGATCACAAAGCAGAAATAAAAATCGGGTATGATTTCACCAATACGTTCAACATTACAATCATAAATGAAGTGGAAAACGTTGACAAAAGTTTATACAATATAGAAACTTCACTGAGTGGAGATGACGGAATTAAAAATATCTCTCATGCTAGAGAAAGTATAAAAAAATTTGATATGGTCATTGATTATGAACAAGATAAACAAAATTCTAAAATTTTAACTATTATTAAAAGGATTGGGGATGCTTAATATATGGTTTATTGATGACAATGATGCTTTCTTAAAAACGATACGTACATGCCTTGGTGTCAAACAAAAATCTATGAGTGGAGTTTATAAAAACTCTGTTTCCATAACTATTCTTGATGCAAATATTGACGGAAGTAGCATTGTAAATACGATTCGTGATTCAGGACATAAAACATCCCATATACCTGACTTTGTTTTTTTGGATTTAAGATTTCCTATAGACAAAAGACAGGCAAGTACAAACATTGATAATGATCCATTAAAATTAAGTGGAATTAAAATACTTGATGCAATAATAGAAAATGATGTATATAAATCTACGATTCCTATTATTTTTACTGCAGTAAGTCTTGACCAACATGTAAAAGATTCGTTGACTAAACGAATGAGTCTTCAAAAAAGAAGAATTTTAATAAAAGAAAAATTTCCGGATATGAAAGACATGAACATTTCTATCGATGGAATAGATGGATTTATAGCTTCAAAAAATTGTGATTCTTTACAGGAATTGGTTGAGAAGCTTTTGCATAAAATGGGAAAATAACAGTTCAACAGCCTATGTCAATCTTATAAAATAAACTCTGGCATAGAATAATATTTGGAAATTCAATGACTTATAATGTTGTTGTGATCAACTGCTTTGATATCTAATCCAAATCCACCATTTTGAAGTCTAGCTTCAAAAAATCTTTTGTCTTTGAATTTTTCAAAAAAATAGTCTTTCGTTTCTTGTTCACAATGAACTCCAAAAATAATCTCTTTAATGATGCTATCTAGATCTATATTAAGCTTTCTTCCTTTTTCTGTTTTATCTATTGCTTCATCATATTCAAGTATTACTCTCCACTCTTTTTCATATGCCCAATCGATCGACTTTGTTGACATAAGCTTATTGATTTCACACCATAATTGTTGCCCGTCAAATTCATCAATATTGATATTAACAGAATGTGTATAGCTTATATTCTGATACCTTTGCAAATTGAACTCATCGCCCGTAAAAGCTTTTTGAAATATTGAAGAATCATATCCGATGCAAATTCCCTTATGATAATCTGCGTAGTGCGACCACATAAGCATATTGTCATTATTCTCACAAAAACAAATAACCGCTTTTTTATCTATAAATTGTTCAACTTCAATGTATTTTTTTGTTTTTTTATCAGAAGGTAAATTTGGAATCTTATGTAATGCACAATCATATGGATCATTGAATGCTGAAGGATGAGACGCCCACATATATCCATTATCAAACGAGTCTTTAGTATAATTTGCTCGTTGACAATCTTTATCATACGTTTCTTTAAAATTATAGTATTTATAGAGTATTTTATATTCCATTTATTGAAACCTTTGTTTGTGAAAAATTCACCAATCATTTTATCATAATTGAATATTGTAAAAATGTTGCTATTCATATTAGTAAAAATATGATTCTAAAAAAATGTAATGAAAAAGTAAAAGTCTTGAGATTTTTTAGTTCTTCCACTTAGAATAAATCAGATATATAATAATTACCTTGAATAAATTATAAAATAAACTTAATTACTAATATCTTGTATTAAAAAGATAAATTTTATATAATTCAGATATGAGCGTCAGAAAAATAAAAAAGAGCTACATCTCTTGTACCGGCTATTTTGCAAGCAATAAAAATAAAGCACAGATTGCATTTGAATCAACACTTGAAAGAGACTTTTACATGCTTCTTGAGTTTGACAACAATGTCATTAAGTTTGAAGAACAGCCTATGCGAATTAAATATGAACACACGAATAAAAAGCGAAAATATACGCCGGATACTCTGGTAACCTACAAAGACGGTACTCAAAAACTTTATGAGGTCAAATATCTTGACGAATTTAAAAGTGATCCAAAACTCCAGTATAAAATAGACATTTTAAAAGAACACATTTTAAAAGAGTACAGCATCGAGTTTGATGTATTTACAGATGATATGATCAATGGAATTTATTTGGATAATTTAAAATTTCTCTATAAATTTGTCAATGTTCCTATACTAGATGATAAACTTGACTCTGTTCAAAAAATCATTCATAAAAACGAAGTAATATCAGTCCAGCAAATCTTAGCAAGTTTCACAGACAGCAAAATCAAACAACTCGAATACATTCCATATATTTGGCATTATGCGTGCCATCATATCGATCAGCTCAATCTTCATGACAAACTGAATATGAATACGAACATATATTTTAAAGACTACATTCGACATGAAAAAAATTGAATTCGAAAACGGCAGCGAGGTTTATTATCAGAATAGAGAATACACAGTCTTTCGCGCTGTAAATATAAATGAAATTGCTATCAAAGATCCTCTCACCAAAGAACAACTTATAGTACCTATTTCAAAACTTTCTTCTACCAAGAGACAAGAAGAGCCACATCCCTTAGAAGAATACTCCAAAACAGACTGGAATGCCGCAAAGAATAAATATGAAATCATTAAAGATCTTGTCTTTAAAAAACGTTCCCTTGAGGTTATCAAGGAAGTTGCAAGTAAAGCCGGTGTCAGTAAAACCACGATATATGAATGGCTTAAAAAATATGAACAAACTTCAGATATCAGTTCGTTAATCTCACAAACTTCAAAACGTGGCAAAAAAGGTTCGCGTTTGGACACAGATACTGAAAACGTAGTGTCTCAAATCATCAATGAAATGTATTTGAACAAACAAAGATACAGTTTTCAAAGAATCTACAACAAAATCAAAATGGAATGCAAAAAACTCGGTCTGTCAGCACCGCATTCTAATACTGTCCGAAATAGAATCGATAACATAGATCCAAGAGAATCACTGAAAAAACGCCACGGACATAGAGCCTACAAACAGCAGTTTGTAGAAGCATCTGGTGAATATCCTGAAGGAAACTACCCTTTTGAGGTAATTCAGATCGATCATACGCCTATGGATATTATTGTTGTTGATAAAGTGTATAGAAAACCTCTTAAGAGACCGTATCTAACGGTGGCAATCGATGTCTATTCAAGAATGATTGCTGGAATCTATATCTCTTTAGAAGGGCCTGGATACTATAATGTCAGCCAGTGCCTCTTTAGTGTTTTTTCAAAGAAAGATGATCTTCTGCAAAAATATGAGATACCAGGAGAATGGAATATTTACGGAATCCCGAGGGTCATCCATGTAGATAATGGTGCTGATTTAGTCTCTTATGATATGCAACGCGTATGCGACGAATTTGGCATCACTTTGTTCAAGCGCCCCGTCGGCCGCCCAGAATTTGCTGGTAGTATAGAAAGAGCTTTAAAGACTATCAACAGTCAAACACATGACCTACCAGGTACTACAAAATCAAATATCCAAGCCAAAGGGGATTACGATTCACAAAAATATGCAACATTTACAATTGAAGAATTAACTAAATGGATTCTAATTCATATTGTGACTACTTATCATAAAAATTATCACAGCGGTATAGGGATGTCACCCGAAGCAAAATATCTTCAGGGAATATTCGGTGATGACGAAAATCCTGGAACAGGAACACTTCCGCCGATATCAGATCATCTTGATGATGTAAGAATTGCTCTCTTGCCTGCTTTTTTTAGAACTGTTCAAAGAGAAGGCATTGCGCTTGATGGCATTTACTACTATTCCGATGTGCTCAGATATTGGATCAATAAAACCGATGACAAAGGTGAAAAGATCAAACACAAGATAAAAAGAGACCCCTATAATATAAAGACCATCTACTTTTACGATCCTGAACTGAAAAAATATTTTGATATCCCCTCAAGAAAACTTTCTGCACCATCTATGACACTTTGGGATATGTATGCTGCCAAAAGACACCTCAAAGAAAAACATAAATTAAACTACAATGAAGACGACATATTTGCTGCGTATCAGATGCAAGAGAAGATAGAAGAACAGAGCGCACAACTGACAAGAGAATCTAAACGCAAACGAGCAAGAGCCTCTAATGAGAATCTTGTGCAAAAAACTAATACTATACCAGAGCAGCAAAACTATGAGTCTCTATTTGCAAATATAAAAATATTTGACGTATTTACAAGAGACGAATCATGATGCAAAGTACATCAGCACTTCCAAACATCGATGATCTTAAAAATGCGGACGACGAAGAAAGAATAAGTTTCATAAGAAAGACGAAGTGGCTCAACTATCCTTTGGGGCAAAAAATATTAGACCAGCTTGAAGATCTCAAAAAATATGAACAGAACAAAAGTAGAGTCACGAGCATACTGATCATAGGCTCTGGAAACAGTGGAAAAACAGCTTTACTTAACCGCTTTATGGAGATACATCCGCCCTATGATATGTTCGAAAGTAATCCAGACCGGCTGACCACAGAATTTTTCAATGAATATAATGCATTCGGAATCCCGGTTGTCTATATTGCGGCACCAGCCGAACCAAGTGAGACCAGACTGTATAGCATTATTTTAAATACCCTCAGTGCACCTTTCAAAGAGCGGGATACTGTTTCCCGCAAACAGTTTTTAGTCGAATATTACTGCAAAGTGCTCCATGTAGAGGTTCTCATTATCGATGAAATTCATAACATTCTTGCAGGCTCTCCAGCAAAACAACGTCAAATGATGAACTCTATTAAAAATCTTAGCAACAATCTTAAAATCCCAATCGTTCTAGCAGGTATTAAAGATGCTCTCAGAGCAGTTAGTACAGATACACAAATAAGCAGCAGATTTCGGCCAGTTTATCTACCAAAATGGACAATGGATCAAGATTATATCTCTCTACTTGGCACCATTGATTCAATTCTTCCGCTAAGAAAAAAATCTTCACTGCTCACTACTTCAGTCGCTTTGGAAATTTTAAAAAGATCACATGGAATTCTAGGACACATTATAGGTCTCACGCAAGCAGCCGCCATCCACGCCATTAAAACAAAAAGTGAAAAAATTACTCTTAATGAAATTCAAAATTGCGAATATGATTCTGGAGAGGACACACGTGATGTATGATCAAAAAAATCAATAATCCGAAGTTTTTGAGCGCAAAGTTTCTTATTATTCCTTCTCCTCTTCCGAATGAACTTCTTAGCTCATGGCTCGTTAGAACAGCCTACGCTCACCATACGCATCCTCATACTTTTATGAATCTTCACTTTGGACAAAAGTACGGATATGTCTTTCATAATAATATTGATATCTCTATCTCAAACAAAGATATTGAAAAAATTCTCAATAAATGCCGTCACAAAATAGATGTAAAGAATCTTACTCTTAAAACATACGAGACCTATCTTCAGGAAAAAATCATCAACAATGGATCTAACAAGTTTTTATGCGATCTGAGATTCTGTCCTCTGTGTCTCAAAGAGGATCCTGTTGTCTATTTCAGAAAACAGTGGAAAATAGCTTTTTATACGATCTGCCAAAAGCACCTCTGCTTTTTGCTTACAGAGTGTCCAAACTGCAATACGAAAATTGATATCTCCAAAATGCATAGCAATACGTACAGTTTCAAATATTGTTACAAATGCAAGTTTGAGCTGTCTTCATCTCATCCTTCCTTGATAGATTCACATCTTCTGCAACATTTGCCTCAACATAAAAAATTAATCTCCGCTCTTCACAATGGATATATTACTTTTCAGAAAAGGCCTGTGTACTCTTTTTATTTTTTTGATGTGCTTTTGCAGTTGACCAAAAAACTGTTACGAAATAATAAACATAAATTTTTCGATTTTCATGAGTCTTTTCAATATCTTAAATCGATCAATAAGATGCGAATAAAACCTATCGGTAATTTGATTACAATACAACAACAATATATACTTTTTACACTCCTGATACATCTGTTTGAAAACTATCCCTATAATTTCATAGAGTATATCAAAGCTAACAAACTCAGCCATTGGCAGCTGACGCAGGACATGGATTATGTGCCGTTTTGGTACGAGACTCTCGTTAATGAAATATCCCCGCAAGTTGTGCCATTTTCAAAACTTGTGACGGACGAGGAAATTGAAGCAGCGAAAAAATATCTTCTTGCAAACAATATACCTATAAATAAGGCTAATTTGACTCGCTTACTTGGATGCAATTTTTTTAGCAGTTATAATGATTTAAAAGAAAGAATCAGTCATTGAACACTTTTTTTGATACTATCTTACTAAGTAGTGAATATATAAATATATTTATATATTCACGCTTTCATATTTTCTCCTGCAAATTAAAAATTTCCTATCGCTTATGCGAATTTAGACTAGCGCTCTAATATAAATGCATTTTGACCATTGTAGACACGCGATGTCACCACATATCTACCTACATATTGCCAACCATCTTTATATAGAGCTACGAGTGATGTAGACTTATATATTCCATTTCTATTATTAATACCACATAAGAGGTTATTATCGTTTTCATCATACACTCCCATCTCAACACAGATAGTCACCTCTTTGTTCTTTGCTTTTTCTCCTGCAAAAGCTGCTCCTGACATTACCATGACAATCATCATGATTGCAAATATTTTTTTCATATAAATTCTCCTTCTCTGTATTTATAAGTCCTATAAGTGTATACTATAAAATTAACTCTTAAAAAATGGGTTAACTATGAAAAAGTCTTCATGTTAATTGGGAAGTAGTCAAATTTTTTACTTTCTATCTTATCCCGCTTTAAAAAAGTACCCCTGCCTCTTCATAAAGCTTTTGCAGATAATCTGCAAGGTATGTCTTATTTCTTGAACTGTGAATTTTACTAAATTCTTCGTCATCAAAAGTATATAAAACATAAATGCCATCAACATCGACGATGGCATAGTATTTACCATCAAACGATATAAACTCATAAACATCTTCTTTATGTAGTAGTGTGTACACATTCTCTTCAGGAGGACCTGTATATATTTTCTTACACCCTTCATAAAATAACTGCATATGAGCAATAGCATTTTTTCGTTTATATGTCATACTTCTTGGATCAAGATAGAGTTCTTTAGCTATAGAATTAATATCATAAACTTTTTGTTGCACGGATGTTTGGATACTTTTTTTCTGCTCTTTTTGATACAGTGTATTACTAACAAAGACTTCCACGTGGGTTTTCTTTGGAAATACAAACTTTGGAGCAAGTAATTTTTTAGAATTGTTTTTTTCAACGAGAAGAGTTTGAAGTTGCTCCTTTTTTGTATATCTGGTTGTTGAGATCATTTTATTCAGATCTATTTCTAGAATCAATGTCTCAATGGTATAGCTCTTTGCAAATCTATAACCTTTATGAGATTCTTCCGGCGTTAAGAAGTAAACATTAAGCATACCGATAGAGGTAGTCAACTCTAAATCAAATCCGTTATTCTTTTTTTCTGCAGTAAGAATTTTTACTAAAGATGTATTTTTGTTGTATGGGATTTTATATAGACCATTCGTTTTATTAAGATCCAGATTAATATAACGAGTCTCTTTTAATATCTGTTTTGCCATATCTCGCATAGAAACCCAAAAAGAGTAACTACATGTAGTCTGAGCTTTATCAGAATGGCTAAAGTGGTGTTCATTAATATCACCTTGTCTTGCTTTAAGTCTCATACTACAAGAGGGGCAGATGCAGTTACATCTAAGCCCTCGCGTGACTTCATCTATATCAACAAGTTTTTTTAGCGTATTTGAATAAGCAAAAGGTAAAAGTGCCACACACCCTCCAAATAATTAGTAAATCAACCATCTACACCACCATGCTATGAGCAGCAACCTCTTTGTCTGACTTCTTCGATTTTCAAATTTTTACAATACTTTTCCTCTTTTACTTGAGTATTTAGAGAAGTAACGTTTTGATTACCATCTGCCATTGAAACTGTTACAAATAAGAATAATACTAATAAAACATTTTTCATCGCCTGATCCTATTTATTTTTTTATGATACCATACATTAACATCATTTTTCACTCAAAAGGTTTATAATTATTATGAAATTAGATTGGACGCAGATAGTATTAAATTCATATTCTCAAAGTTGGTTTATGTGGGTTGGTTTAATAGTTTTTGGAGTATTGATTTTGAAATTTTCCGATTATATAAGCATAAGCAATCGAGATAGAAGAAAAAAAGAAAAAGCAGGAATTGGGATGATAAGCGTCGGTACTGCAATGCATATTTTTGCTATTATTGCTTTTATTACTAAATAAATTTTATCTATTACAATAGGGCATTGCCATTTATTTAGAGGATCTTATACGAATGGATTTTCCACAATATCTACTTTCTTTACTTCAACATGCTCAGGAAGATTACTACCTTTAAGCTCATCAATAGCTGAATCTATGATACGTTTAAGCTCATACGCATATTGTAGTCCCTCTTTGTCCTTAGTGAGATCGATTGAACCATAGATGCTTATTCTATCAAGTCTGTTCTCGACAGTAAGGTCAGCTCCAATTGTAAGTGCGTCTGATTCGTTTTGATAAGCTTGAAATGGTTTATTTGTTGGCATTAGTATCCTTTATTGTAGTTATGGATTTTTCTTTCTAATTTATCAAAGAAACCGTTGCCTTGAGATTGAGGTTTTTCACTTTGGGTGTTAGTCTCATTCTTTGAACTGCCTCCATGATAAGGTTTTGGTACAGGGAGAGTCGCTACATGATTTTTTACATCTTGACTCATTTTTGGAAAGAGATTGATACCTATAAGTTTTTCAAGTTCTGCAATACTTATGACTTTATAATCATTACCTGAAGCATTTTCTGTAAGATATGCAGCTGCTTGATTGGATGATGGGATATAGATAGCTTTAAACAGCTTAGTTGGGACAAATACTCTTCCATTCATACGTTTGATGTTACTACCCTCAAATATAGGACCTGTAATGATATAGATTTCTCCCTTTTGTTGAGTGAGATATCTTGTTGCTCCTTCTATGCTTGACCAGATACCTGTATTGTTATTATGATCTTGAGGAACCATGTTGGCTAGAGTAAAACACTCATGATTACTTTGAGGGTCTGTAAAGTCTGCACTAGGAGCCATGTGACCTCTGTCATATCCTGAATGTGCATAGTCATTTAATTCTGCTCTATCATCACTAGAGAGTTTTTCCTCTGCATGGAAAGCATTATCTCGTTTAGCTTTTTGGCTGAGTTTCTCTTTTGTGAGATGTTCAGCACTCCATAGAGGTGTTCTTGAGACACCTGAGTGCATAACTGCAAATTGTTGATAGCATAGCTCTTTAGTCTTTGCTGTGAGCTTGGTGTTGATGAAATCTGGGGCTATGTTGCCAAAGTAGATATTTGAACACGATGTAGAACTCGCATATAAAGTTGCAGCTGTTAAGAGTGGAAGTAGTAAGAGTTTTAGTTGGTTCAAAAATAGGTTCCTTGGGAATAATTAGTGCCATTATAGCGAAGTGGCTATTTAGGTTATCAGAAAATTATTAGCTTTTCATGGCCCATATAGGTATTTTGCATCTTATTAAATAAAAACTTGCACCGTGCAAGATTTTTAACTTGAGATGTTAAATTGTTTGAAATAGTAATCAAAACGCAGATCGCTTAAATATCTATTTTCATTGTTTAATTTCTTGTAATTTATATGAATTATTATACTGTATTGCGGTAAAGTGGTCACAAATTATGTCAGTTTGATATTATGGAAATGTGTAATCAAAACTAGAAATTATCCATCTCATATCCCTATCTAATTTTTTAGTAGTATAGGTATCAAAAGCTATATCTAGACAAAAGAGTTTGATTAAAAACAGAATTTAGAAGACTTATGAGGAGAAACAAGCTTAAACAATCAAAAATCTTGTAATATCGATACCACTATCCATAAAGTCAATTCTGTTATTTGTGATATGCCAATTTCTCGCAGTACCCCACTTATTGCCATACAAAACGCTGAAAGATGAGGATGACACTGATTAAAAGACATAACCTAAACACTAAACTTTCTACAAAACACAAGAACTCTGCTAAAAAGAGTTTGCAATCTTAGAACTTTTTTATTTCTAAGTATGAATAAAGTGTAGCCAGACCAATTTGGATAAATTTGATAAAATGTATCCTGATTGTCAATCGTCTTTTTGCTCCATCTCTGGAAGAGAAATATCAAGGACACTTTATCAAAGTGAACGAAATAGTATTATCAGACAAACAGTTAGTACGAGGCTGCTTGAAGGATTATGAAAAAGAGATCTTTCTCGTTAGACGAGTCTTTACAAATAAAGTAAGGAAGCACTAGTAAACATACTCTGGTATGTTCTGACATAACTTTGGATGGTGATCATATCGCAACATTCTATCAAAAACGATAGAGGGTTGAAAAATTTCACAAGTCACTTAAGAAGTAATGTTGCTTTGGCTAAATTGCCAATTAAGACGATTAAAACTCAAGCCAATCATGTTTTTATGGCTATCCATTCAGTATTCAAACTCGAAGTCTTGAAAATAAGACACACTCTCAACAATTTCACTCCTAGAGCTAAACTGCTAATTCATGCTAACTAGATGGCTTTTTTAGAATTACAGAAATTGAAGGGTGTGTAAGGTCAGTTAATTATTTAGCTCCAGTGTTCTTTTAATATAATCATTTAGATCAGACTGGGTTATATTAGAATAATTTCCAGATGTAAAATTAAATTGTGTTCTACCTATAGTTTCACTTAATTGATAATCTTCTACGGTTTCTTGATATAGCAAATTTTCTTGTGATAGACTATTGTACAATTCTGTGCCATGATATGGTCTAAATTGAAAAACACTAGTTCTAAATTTTGTGTTATATTTATTTGCTAAATCTTTTAATTTGGAAGCAAGTATAAAAGTTTTTTCAGCATCATCTATATTTTCATTTGGAAACCCGTATATAAAATATCCTTTTACATTTATACCAGCTTTAAAGATTTTTTCAAAAGTATTCACTATGGTTGATATTGTACTTAATTTATGAATCATCTTTAATATCTCTTCAGAGCCTGACTCTATACCAATAGAAAGCTCATAACAGCCACTTTGATAAAGCTTGTTAATATCTTCTTGTGTACTTTTCGAAAACGACATTGTGTGAGCCATGGCTCTCCATTTTAAATTTTGTTTTTGTAAAAATATATTTGATGCTTTTTCAATATTTTGATTATTTTTTAAAAAAAGATCATCTAAAATTCTTATTGATTCTAAACTATTATAAAGATTTTCTAAATAATTTATTTCATTGATAACACTTTCAATATTTCTCTCACGGACATCACTATGTTTGTTTAGTTTTCTAGCAGCACCACAGAATGCACAGTTATATATACAACCACGGCTAGTTACAATAGCAGCTTCCTTAAGATTATATATTTTATTTTGAGTTGGCTCATTTCTGAAAAAACTTCTATCTAGCTGCATATTTGAAATGTTTTTTGGAAAGTATACAGAGTGATTGTCAACTCTATATAAAAATCGATTTTCTCTTGCGGCGATTGGATCTTCTTTTAGTTTAAATTGTACGATATCAACTGTAATTAATTCTCCATCTCCTATTACTACGAATATTTCATTGGATGTAATAAAATCAAATATTTCTTTATGTAAAAACTGGACTGCATTTCCTCCAACAATAAAAGTTGTTTTAAATGAAATAAATTCAATTATTTCTTTTGTAATTATAAAATTTGTGGAGAAAATATTTATTCCAATAAACACAGGTTTAACACGGTTCAATTCCTGTAAGAGAGTATCAAAAGATATATTCTCAGAGACAGCATCAATCAATGTACAACTAATATTGTTTATCTTTAAATTAGTCGCTATATATCCCAATCCAATAGGTGGTAAGTAATCATCAACATTATGATTTACCTTAGTATCTTTAAAAAGTGGTGAATTTATAAGTACAACATCCATATAGTATCCTTCATTAGATACTACCAGAAATAAATATAAATCCATATAAATAGATGGTATAAATATTGCTTTAAGATAATTAAATGATTCAAATTATTTAAATTAATCTATTTTTAATGTATATATAGTTATAAATAACTATATATACATTCTAGGATTTTATAATGAAGAGTATCTCAAATTGTTCAAATTGTACTTTGTGTAATAATCAAAAACCTTTATTAGATAAGTCGACGTCTGCTCATGTAATGTGGATAGGTCTCTCTGCTAAAAAAGTGGAAAGCTTATTCAGTGAAACCCCTCTAGCAGCTAATACAAATACAGGGAAAATAGTAGCTGCAATAGAAAGTAAATTTAATAATCTCTTATTTTATAAAACTAACATTGTTAAATGTCTTCCACTTGATGATAAAAAGAAACTTCGTTATCCTAATCATAGTGAGATGAGTGCTTGTTATGACAACTTCGAATTTGAGCTTAAAACGATCAAACCTAATTTAGTTTTTCTCTTAGGCAAAAAAGTTAGTGATTTTATATATAAACAACAAAAAAATATGAACTATAAAATTGAAAAAATAGAAGGTGGCTGGATTGCTAACGATATAACTTACATGGCTATTCACCATCCATCATATATTTATGTATATAAGCGTAAATTTATAGATAACTATATTAATGAGGTGCAACTAGCAATCGAAATAGAACTAGCTAATATACTTTGCATTGCAAGCTAATGAAAGGATTATGACTATTTACTTACAATATAATGAATTGAAATTATTTCAGGAGAATAAATGAGTGCAAGAACAAGTGTTTTATCAGAAGAACAAAGACGTGAGCTACAAGTAGAAAACTTTATTTATCATATCATTAAAAAAGGTGAAGAACAACCTAGTTATCTTAGTGAAGTGATTTTAGCGAATGATAGACAACGTAACTTCTTTAAAAATATTATTGCTGAAACAGGACAAGGTACACAATACAGCTTTATAAGTGAATCTTCAAACTTCAAAACATCTTGTTTAAATATAATTAAAGACCCTGATAAAAACTTTGTTATAGAATCATGTAAGCTAGCACAAGACTTTTTATCACGACACACTGGCGGAAGTATGTCCGATGGTGTTTTTATTGTAGCTAGAGTAAGCATACCAAAAAATACAACAAGAGTCTCATTCATAGCATTGATAAAAGTTGACTATATGCCTGTGATGAGACAGCATAGAGTTGAATCAGATGAGAATCGAGTTGAGCTAGAAGAGATATTAGAAGCTCTCTCTGAACAAAAAATTTCTGTACAGAAGAGAGCATTAATTGATATAAATAATCAATTTGACTGGGATGTATTGGCAGTAGAAAGAAGAAAAAGCGGTGCTGTACTAGATACAGAAGATGCCATTACTGATTATTTCAAAAAGTTTATGGATATACGTTTAAGAGAAACTGATTCTGCTTTAACAAAACGAGTTGTAGTTGCATGTCATCAATGGGCCAAAAGTTATGATGGTGACTTAAATGGTAGAACGCCTACAGACATTAGACAGTCTGTAATTAATCTTATGGATGCTTATGAAAATGGACAAATTGATTATGACGATTTGAAAGGACGTATCTGTACTCACCCGGAAAGAACTCAACAACAAAGAATAGAGCAGGCTTTTAATTCATATATGGATGAACAAGGCTTAGGCGGAGTATCTTTTTCACCGAAACCTAAAAGTATCTCATCAAGTGCAAGAAAAGGTGTTTGGGAGACTGACACAGGTATTAAAATCATATGGAATGGGCCCAGAAGTGAAGATCAATTAAACAAGCGTGTTTTAGAAGATGGATCTGTTGTAATTACAATTAGAGCAAATGAAATAACAGAAAAAGAGTAATGGAACACTTGAATTTATCTGCACTTGCGAATAAGCTATCAGTTTTAAGAACATTAGCAAATACGGCTCAGAAAGAAACTACAAATGGAATTTCCTACAGTGGGGACTTTAATCAAGAAGTAAAACAGATATTGGAAGATTTAAAACAAGTAATAATTCAATACAATCTAACTGGATTATATCTACAAATAGATGACTTAAATGAAGATTGGTCTACTTCTTTTCAAGGTTCTATCTCTAATTGGAGTCTTTCTATAGGAGATAAAAAAGAATTATTAGAATCAGCTGGAGTGATGTCAGTAGATGTAGACGCTTTTCTATTCTTTAGTAAAGATTACTTTGTTAAAGAATGGCTAACAAAAGCTTCAAATATCAAAAAGTTAAATTCTATAAAACCTAAGAAGATATTCATAGATGGATTAGAGTTAATATTTGGTGGACCACGTATCGCCTTTATACCACTGAATAAACAAACGGAGGAATTACCTTCTGAATGGCTAAAATCGACAAAGCTCCCGGATAAAGAAAAAATACATAAAACAGTACATTTTATAACGTCTGAAGAAGATGACTTTTCACCAGAAAATTTTCTAATTACGTGGGGTGATATGGATAATAAGATCGCTAGAACATTCCACATATTTTCTGCAAAAGCCCTTTTACGTACACTAGTACAAGAATATTATAATGATCAAAAGGCAATACTTTATGGTAAAAAAAGATTAGAAGTAAAAATTTCAGAACTGAATGAAGATGTCAATTTTATAAGTAAAAAAGATATTGATATCTTATATAAAATTGTTACATGGTGTTATGCAAAAGAAGATGAAACAACAAGAATACTACTATTAATAGATCGTTTAACCTTAGATATAAACCAAGAAAAATCACTGCTACACATCGTTCCAGAAATTATAGAAAAAGCATATGCAGAGGCCGAATCAAGATATAAGTATGTAATACTAGACAGAAAAGTAGAGTATACAAAAGAACTTGCTGAACTACAAAAAGATATATCAAATATAGCCGATAAATATGCTGTTAGTACGAACGATTATATATCAGGTTTATTAAAAGATATACTAGCCTTTGCATTTGTTTTAACCGTAGGTGTTGTTGCAAAAAAGTTTATTGATGAAAAATTACTTTTTTCACCTGAAGCCGAATTATTGTTCAAAGCATTTGCAATATATTTATTTATTTCATTTTTTTTAAGAATTTTACATTTTATAATTGTTGTTTATCAGTTTGAAAAACTTTCTATTTCATGGAAAGAAATTGTTCGCAATCATATGTCGGCAAGTGAATTAAAGTCGTATGTAAATAAGGCTTTAAAAAGTGTTAAAATAACCTTTATATGTGTAGTTTGTTTAGTCAGCATAATTTATATCGGGATGGCTATAGCAAGTTGGAATAGTACTTATATATTAAAATCAATAATTCATCCCATTAATGAGAATAATAAACCTAATCAAGGATTTAAAAAGCGAGAAGATAATTCAACAAATAAAATAAAAATGAAAGAATCTATAAAATCTCTGAAGTAAATCAACAATTCAGTCACTAAAGACTATGAAATTATTATTACAACTACAGGAACTGTGCGCATAGTTCCATGAATAACATCTAAGAATTCATTTGAAAGATTGATCTTTCTTTGTCCAAACTGCCTGTAATTTACAAAAATTAATACGACTCTATAATAATTGCGAATATACTACATTCTCAAATAGCTTTTTATAGAAGGTAATTAATTTCTTAGAAATAATTCAATAATCACAGTTAACTGTCCTAAAACCATTCTCGTATATCGCGAGTTCCTGCGTATAAATAATTGACACTGATGTTATTAGATAATCTGGAAATTAAATAGTTAGCAAATAAATGTGATACTAACGTAGATGAATTTATATTTATCTCAAGTTGTCCAATTTCTTGCTCACACAACTCAGGATCATCAAATACAAAATATGACCTGCAAACACTAGGTCTAAAATCATAAATAATGCACATTTGATTAGCCTGATCCAAAAATAGACATGGTGTGCCATATTATTGATATCAAAGTGGAGTTTATTGGAAAAAGAAAGTCGAGAAGACTTGTCATTTCCAATAAACTCCGATACATTCCAATGGATTTCGATACAAAAAATAGTATTCAATAGGCGAATACTTTTCCATGGCACTCAAAAAATTTTGAAAAGTATCCAATTTAAATACCAAAAAATTTAACAAAAATATTGTTTGAGAGACGATCAGTTCTAGCTGATATACAAGAAGAAACTAACAAAAATTGGGCTAATATTTGTAAAAATACTCATTTGCACAATACTTTTAAAAACAAATAGTTACAGGAGAAGAATAAATGAATGAAAATCAACATGATAAACCTACCTTTAATCTCCATAACTTCAACGAGGCATTAAAAAGTGCAGATATCTCACCATTGAGCAGTTTTAATAAATATGCTGTTGCAGCTATTGCCAAAACAACTCCTGCACTAAAAAAATATCTTGAAAAAAAAGATGAACAGATGAAAACATCCAGACACTAGAATAAGATACTATTTGAAGCGATTCCTTTTATTTATTTGAAAAGCTCATATAAAATTTTAATCATGTATAGCTTTTAAAATTCTCACAGGACTGACTTTGAAAAGAAATTCTGCTGCTTCATCCCAACTCATAGGACATGGCAAAGTGATCTGCTTAATAAAACCATTCACATCTTGAACAAGATAGTTGCTTGTTTTTATACTTCGCTCATTCTCAGCTTCTTGAAGAGATACGAGATCTATTTTCTCAAACTCTTTAGAAATTTCTTCTTTAGTACCTTTGAGGATTTTGTATTTATATAGGCTGTTTAATGTCTTGACGGATAGTATGTCGTCTTCTAGCGACAAATCAACGATCAAACTAGTGCGATGTACCAAAGTATGACTAGTGAGGGCTTTTTCGTTATCAATAAAAACCATCCCGTGATCGACGTAAAATGTGCCTTCGCAGTCTTTATAATTTGTTAGTACACTAAAGTTAGTACTATCTATTAAACGAGCTCTGATTGTAGATTTCATAATAATTTTCTTTTTATAAGAAGTTCACCTAGTCGAATAGGAGTATACCCAATTGCTTCAACACTAACATTTATACAATGGCTTTCATCAAGTTTCATTGAATGAATATGTCCGTGAATGTTAATGTCACAGCATTCATCATGAAAGACTTTTGAGAGATACTGCCAATGTTCATTATCATATCCATCACTTACAATCGGATAATGACTAAAGAGGATTTTAATACCATCGACTTCGGCAATATGATAAGCAGGGTTTCCTTTACTCGAAAAATCGATTACCTCTGTAAAACCGTTTTCAAGATAAACTTGCGGAGCCTTGTCATGATTTCCTCTTAGCAAATATTTTGTGCCATTGAGTTTTAAAGCCCATGTTTGAATAGATTCGCTTTTCCAGCTAAAGTCTCCAAGGTGAAATACAATATCATCTACACCTACTGTCTTGTTCCACAGATCAGCCATACGCTGATCTGGATTGTCGCCCAGAACAGTCTTGCGGTCCGGCTCATACTCTAAAACGTTGGCATGACCAAAATGAGTATCAGCGACGATGAACGTATCGTTAGTGATTTTCATATTTCTATACTCTTCATATTGCTTTTGTAAAGTTCATATGCATTTACATGACACTGCACACCCTCAAATTCATAGCTGTATGAGCTGTGTGTATGACCAAAAATCCAATGTTTCGCAGTTGTATTTTTCAGAAATTCGTGACCGTTAAAGCAATAAAAAGTAGTTGATCTATTGTTACGATACTCTTGCGATATGTGCTCTGCTAAGAACGATGGATTGATATGAGTAATCATGACATCGCATTTTTGATATACAGCTTCAATTTTTGGAAGTTCGATTTTATACGGATCATCGAAGTTTTTGATTCCTTTGAACTGCTTGCCCTCTGGCATCAAAACTTTCCACATTCCGTTCATACCTTCGATACCTGCAAGTGGAAAATAAGTTCGTGAGAATGCAGAAGAGTACCAACCCATCGCTCCGCCGAATCTGATACCATCGATCTCGATTACATCTCCATCGAGGCAGTATATCCCCTCTTTGTCATTGATGAGTTTCTTCATCTCATCGGCTCTTGCGAATGAATCATCATAATCATCTTCCATTATTCTATTCACTAGACAATAATCGTGATTTCCAAGTACACAGATAATCGCCTTATATCCGTAGATCCTCTTTATCATATCCAATAAAGAGATATTCTGCTGATTGTTGTGTCCAAGATCACCGGCAACGACAAGAACGTCACCGATCTCTCTGCCATCTTTTAAAAAATATTTATCATATGTTTTTCGTACATCTACCTTTGAACTGTAAATTTGTTTGAAATAGTAATCAAAATGCAAATCGCTTAAAATATCTATTTTCATCGTTGAACTTCTTATAATTTTTATTGGTCATTATACTGTATTGCTTTAAAATGGTCACAAATTATGGCAGTTTGAAATTTAATAAGTAAAATTAAAAGTCAGTTCGGTTGATTTACAAAAATACTATTGCTGGAGCTATATAGAACTAGAATATTTATTGGAGATAAAAAAATAGTTATTTTATATATAACTACATTTTAAAAAAGGGTGGAATTTGACATTTCACTAAATGTCGTTATAATTTGTATATCTCGTGTTCAGGACCTTTAAAAAAAAGTTGTGTACATTATTCATATTTTTTAATAGATTTTAAAATAAGAATCCTCCGTTGCAAAACCAATGACTCTCAGATAGTGCTTTATACATTGCTGTTTTCCAAGAATTTTTATTATTCATAAATTGACTTTGATATTCTTCATATAAATGTTCTTGTACACTTGCCATACCATTGCTTCTATGGAGTTTTGATAAACGATATTGTATTCCGGATAGCTCTTCTGCAGCATGTGAGCTGTATAAATCATTTAATTCAAATAAATTAAAGTGTACTTTTAGTCTCTTTTCTATCATTGTCTCTACGGGGGAAGTTTTTATATAAAATTGAAGGCTAGGTGGACTAATTTCATTGACTGAAGCGAATAAATATTGTTGATCTGAGATATCATCATAGTATGGATGTATAATTTCAGTATCGGATGAAGTAGGTTGATAAGTATCTTTTATTTTGTTGCAATCAGCACAAGCCGGTATTAAATTTATAGGTGATACTGCAAAAACAGGGTACTTTGTTTTTGGCAACACATGATCTAATGAAGATACTGTTCTTTCTCCACATAAGGGACATTTACGATTCTTTGCTGCTAATTTTAGCTTGTCATAATATTTTCGACCAGGTTGTTTTTTTTTAACTAATTTATTTTCATACACATTTTTCATTTCCTTCATTGTTACAATACCATTAACATCTGTGGAAGGAGACAGGCTATATAACGAATTAGATGCTGCTTTTATCTCATAGTTATCAGTAGAATTTTGAATATAGGAACTTATACTCTGCAATTTTGCTTTAAAGGTTTCATCTTCAAAATTAGAAATACAATCTTCAAATACTTTTATTACATTGTCTGTAGGTTTATTAATATTCATCATCTATGATAGATTCCTATTTTGCTTAAGATGCATTTTTACGCTAGCAAGAGCTTTTGCTTCCGATCCCAACTGATTTCCAAAACTAGACTTAACAGATTCATAGTCCTCATTTCTATCAACAGATTTTTGAATTAAATTGTAAAAGCCTGAATTACTTACTTCTAGTCCAAAAACCTCGTGAGTTAATACACCGACATTTTCACCAAATGTTTCTCTTTCAGGTCTTTCTGCTTTTGCAGAAATATTAGAACGGCTTAGAATCCATGTACAACTTTTTGGCACCTCTTGAAGGATCACCGGAGAATGTGTAGCAATTATTGCAACACCATTTCTTAGAACTAATAGTTCTGATAAAGATCGTATGAAAGCTGCCAATAGAGGTGGATGTAAATGAGATTCCGGTTCATCTAACATAACCAAAGTCTTTTCTTCTACTGTTTCTACTAATCTCGTAATGGTTAATAATACTATTTTATGTCCAGAAGAAAGTTTTTTAAATATCTCAGAAGCCTCGTCTTTAAATTGTTGTTTATCTTCAATTTCAATAAGCTGTAATATCTCAGATTCTTTAAACATAGGATCAGACTCAAGTGTTGTTACAGCATTTATCCACCTTTCTTTTCTATTCCCTAACTTACAGTTTTCAAGACTTTTAACAAATTCATTTTTCAAAACAGTAGGGCTTTTAGGTAGACTATCCTTTTCATCATTCACTTTAACCTTTTTCAAACCTATATAAGAGTATTTCAAGCCTTTTGTTCTATCTTTTTGATCCATCCGAGGTTCTGATTCATCAAATGCACTAAACGAAACCGAAACAACGTTTGCAAAAAGTATTTCTTCATCAGATACAAAAACACCATGCTTAGTTGTCCTTTCACTTGAAAATAAAGCATTCAACATATTACTTAATAAGTGTGTCTTGCCTACACCGTTCCGTCCAATAAGTACATGCACGTTTGTTGGAGGATTTGAGGTGGGTTCTACATTAAAAGATAACTCCATATGCAGATCACTATTCCTTGGTTTTGGTGGAAAAAATTGAAAATCATAAGGAGTACGTATTGCTCCTCCATGTGCTATCCTATGGAATTGTCCTCTAACTTCCTGTGAAGAAACATCTCTAAGTAATGAAATACGTGTAACACGTTCTTTTTGTGCTCGTTCAAATAGTTCTAAATCAAAGGCAAAATCACGCAATGCTCTTAATATCTCATTACCTATTTCATCATCTAAGTTATTAAGATGACTGTAGTAACTTGTATCTTGTCCTACTGAAAAAAAAGCATCCATTAATACTTCAAAAGTCGGTGGAATAGCGGCTCTCCTTTGTTTCTCTACCATATTAAACTGACCAATTTTTATTTGTCCAATATGATGCCTAACATTGTTGCTATCATAATAGTGAAGAATATATAGCGTACCAAATTCAAACCAGTCATCCCAATTATCATTAATTAGATATACGGTATTGCTTGTTGCTAAATTGGGTAATATGTCTAAAACTTGAAATTGCATAGATACCCTTAATTAATTTAATTTTGTTATGTATAATATCTAAAGTTACTAAAATTTAGGACTTTTCAAGTATTACAAGCCATGGTGAAATTTTATATTTGGAATGTGAAATACTAGGCATGTTTTCATTCCACTCTCACACTTACAATTCCTATGAAATGGAATGCCCCCATAAACTAGACAATAGTTAATTCAGTAAATTAGATAAAATAATGTTAAAGCATTATGAGATTTAATAGGATTAAAAATGGCAAGAGTAGTTTGTAGTGAAGAGTTCAAAATAGAGGCTGTAAAACAAGTTACAAAAAATGATTACAGTACTTCAGATATAGCACAAAAATTAGGTGTACATACTGACACACTAAGAAGTTGAATGAAACGACTAGAGTTACCACAGGCAATCCAAAAACATAAAATATCTATTTTCATTCTTTGAGACAAGTATTTAAAAAAAGTATAACCAACAAAAGCTGGTTATACTTTTCGGTTACTCTCTTGTTTCATGCCACTTAATAAGCTCTTGTAGCTTTTTAAGTGTATTTGGTGTTTCTTTTGTTACATTCGATAAGATACATTTATAAAAATTTGACCAAAGTACCTTTTCTTTACCAGTAGGCTTCAATTTTTTGCAACATTCACACATTAATTTTGCTACATATGACTCTTTAGTAACCCCATTAAAATATTTGAGGAATTTATCTTTTAGCTCATTGTAGCTACAACCCATTTTGAGTCACCATATCCAGCATTATTAGTATCATCATAGTCAACCTGATCTGTTACATCTGTTATTTTTTCAACTTTACTACAATCCATCGTTATCCCTTTATGTTTCTAGGGTCATGTCCATATGAGTTCTTCTCACGAATTTGTCCATTTTTCCCATGAATAAAAAGTTCAGCACTATTATTTTTAGCCTGAACAGTTGCATAATTAATGCACTCACCTTGTGTAGTGCAAACCTTCGTAGCTCTTTCATTTCCAGCAGTTTTGACCTGCCATCCACCATCTTTATGTGGTGTTACGTGTATAGACCTGTTAGCCATACAAAATCCTTTGATGGCCGATATTTCTTTTATCTATATTCACTAAAAAACATGATCTTCCCAATATTCCCACTTCAACTGGAATTAATTATGCTTTTATTAGAATGGTGATTCACTTTTTTAAAAGGTCACATCGGCTCTTTTTAGTTTTTGGGATTAGATACGTCAATATCCGATTCCATGTCTGCATTGTATCTGATTATTTTTTTATGCGCCAATTACATTTAGTCAATATGACTCAATGTAATCGATAGTAAGTAATTTCAATCTGAATTTTTATTGCTTTCAACTACTAAATTTTTTCCAGTTATTCAAATTTTTATTTCCTGAGTAGTAAATAATCGTACAATTAACTTTGAGTATTGACATCACTAAACACAAACTTTTTGAAATTTTCGTACCACTGAATAGTTTCTTTCCCTCTAAACATCATATAGAATGACGAAATGGCAAATTTGTAAAAAATATAATTAAATTCATCATAAACAAACTTTTTTAATTTTTTATATGACATTGCATGTTCAAAAAAAAACTTCATAATTAGAGGTGCATAATAATTCATAAATTCATTTCCATTAGAAAAATGACGAGATCGAAATATCCAAACATTTTCTTTAATAGAAGGGTGTTGAATTGTAATAATTAGAAAACACCGTTGAAAGTCTTCTATACTTGAATGTTCTACCTTAAAAGAATAACTATGAAAATCCATTCCATCTATTACATTAATTCCAAGAAAACTAAAATCATATCCCACAGTGCTATTTCTATAATTGCAGCGTGCAACGTCAAATTCTTTTTCAAGTTTTAATAAAATAGCGTAATAAAAATTTTCGTGTACAAAAGAAAAATATCTTTGAACATTATCTAGTTCCAATTCTTGATATCCTTCATCAATCCTCGATTGATGTGATGGAAATCTAAACAACAAAGTTTCTAATGGATACTTAATATTCTCTTGTCCAATTACATTAGCAATAAGTAAACTATCATTTAATTCTTCAACACCTAAAGTAACATAAAATGGGCTTAAGGTAGGAAGAATACTCTTTATTGGCTTATTGGACTTGTTTACTGCTGTTTGAAAATAATGATAATAAAACCCATTAGAGTAAATACTACTGGAAAGAATTTTTCCTAAATGTAGAATACTTTTATAATTTAACTTAGTATTGATTTCAAAATCTATTCGTATATCACCATTTTGTCCTTTACTGGTACTTAAATATAACAAAGATAGACTACCACTTTTTGCAGCCTTATCGAATATTTTCCATGGTGCATAAAAATAATGATAAATAGCTTTACATGTAAGTAAAAGTGTGTACTGTTGATACTCAAAAACATACGCCCATTCGTCCAAATCAAGATAAGTATATTTAAAGGTATTCGTAGGTTTAATAATTTCCCTCAATCTAACAAGCTTACCCTTAGATGGATCTATTAAAAACACTCTAAACCTCTATAATTCTTAAAATATTCCGATTTGTTTTTGTATATTCCAGTTTGTTCTTGGAAATTACAGCAAAACTCAAGTTATGTGTCATCATTTTTGTATATTGCGAAGGTTTTCGGCTTCCCACTATAGAAATTTTCTTTTTCTCTAAAAGTGCAAGATTTCCACTATACTGAAGTGTCTGCGGATATTTTTTCATACTGATGAGTGCCTCTATTTTTTGTTCAATAGTGCCTCTCATCTCTTTCTCTTTTAAATCTTATTTATCTGCACTAACTCAACTTGAGAAAGTAACTCTTTTGACTCGCGAAGTGCTTCTAGCGTGTTTGGATGCGGATGGCCTATGGCCACGGCATATCCTTTTGACTTGGCAACTTTCACAGCTTCTTGTATCTGTTTTTTCACATACTCCACATTCATAGTGTGGTCTAAAAACACATCTCTTCCTATATATCTTTCTCCATATGCCCTCATAACTTTTGGAGCTTTCGTCTGTGCAATCGTGCGGCTGTCTATAAACTCTATATGATGAGCATTGAGTGCAAAAATAAGTCTATTCATAGCGACTTCATCGGCAGTAAACTTACTTCCCGTATGATTATTAAGATATTTTACTCTAGGAAATAGCTTCACAACATCATCTACACGCTGAGAAATAAGCGCTTGTGAGTCTTCTACTTTTAACGTTATGGGTTCAGAAGCGTTAAAACTCACAGCTTCCATAGGTAAATGCACCATATAAAATGATTCTTTTGATGCTAACACTGCAGAATCAGGATGTATCAAATTTGGCGGTAAGAAAGACATAGTCACTGTTAAATCAAGTTTTTTAATCGCTTTTACCTCTTTTGAGAATGAGACATCATCTATGATAATTGCAAGTTTAGGCTTGCCACTAAATGTCCCTTGATTATTACTCTCTTGTATAGCTACATGTTGAGTTTTCTTTGGAGTTTTTTCAATTTTTTTTGAAGGATATTCTAATTTTTGTGGAACTTTTTTTTCTACTTTGATCGGTTTATTTATCTTTTCTGGGTTTCCTTCATATTCATGAGAAGCACCTTTTATCGCATATCTATTTTGCTCTTCATTTAAAACAGTTTTAAGTCTTTCTTTAATATCTTCTTCTTGTTTTAAAGAGATATTTTGAGTGCTCTTAGGTAAATCTAGAGGAAGTTTAGGTTCTTTTGAAGTCACAATCTTGGGCTCATCCGCTTTTTTAGGTAAGGCTTGTGTAGATGTTACACTTGAAAATGGTTCAGTTGCATTTGACTCTTTATGTTTGGCACTTCTTGTGTCAGTGTATTTTGAGCCATCTACATAACCCGCATAATAACCAAGACCTATAAAGCCCATAAGTGCCAAGATAGCGATAGCACTCCATGTAAAAATTTTCAATTTCTTATTAGTAGAGTCTTTACTCTTAATTGTTCTTTTCTTTTTCATAAGGCGTATTAGAGCGAAATTGAGATTATAAACGACTTATTCTTTCATTTTGCAACTTATTTTTAGAAGATTTTTTGGTAAAAGAAGGATTAAGTGAACTTTCTGTACAATTGCGCGTTCCTTTCTCTTTGTATTGCACAATGATGCGATGTATTGATATCCGAAAGGGAAACAAAAGCCTAATTGTAGGCCTATATTCCAAGGGGAGACTATACTCTATGAGACATTACGAAAACCTAGTAATCGTAAAACCGACACTAACTGAAGAAGAGATCAAAAACACTATTGCAGCTGTTGAAGAAGTGATCACATCAAACGGCGGAGAAATTTCTGCACGTGACGCCATGGGAATTCGCAAACTTGCATACCCAATCGCTAAAAATGAGCGTGGATACTTTTATGTAATCTACTACACAATCGAACCAGCTGCAATCAGCGAAATCGAAAGACGTTTTAGAATCAACGAAGAACTTTTACGTTTTGTAACTATCAAATATGATACAAAACGTGAAGTAACAGCTTGGAATCAACTTGTTGACAAAGTAAACAACCCAAGAAAAGCTGCTCCGGTTAAAGAAGAAGCAGTAGCTGCTCCTGAAGAAACAGAAGCGTAAGTTAAGAGGATAAATCCATGTTTAATAAAGTCATTCTGGTAGGAAACTTAACTCGTGACATCGAGCTTAGATACTCACAAACAGGAATGGGTATAGCAAAAGCTGCTATAGCTACATCTCGTAAATTCTCGACTAACGGAGAGAAAAAAGAGGAAGTATGTTTTGTTGATATCACTTTCTTTGGACGCAGTGCCGAAGTTGCAAACCAGTACCTTCGTAAAGGGAGTAAAATCCTTGTAGAGGGAAGACTGACATTAGAGCAATGGGTAGATCAAAACGGACAAAAACGCTCAAAGCATTCAGTAACTGTTGAAACTATGCAGATGCTTGATTCTAAGGGAGACAATAGCGGGGGAGCATCTTTTTCAAATAATGATTTTGACCAAGACTATACTCAACCACAAAGCTATGCTCAACCAACTCAAGCTTATGGCCAAAGCAATGCGCCTCAGCAAAAATATGCTGAGCCAGTACGACCTGCACAACAGCCAAGAAAAATGATGCCTGAGCAAAATATTCCAGTCATCGACATCGATGAAGATGAAATTCCATTTTAGAAAATAACAGAAGGAAAAAACTATGGCAGAAAAAAGAAAATACAAAAAAAGATTTTGTAAATATTGTGAAGCAAAAACAGACTTCATGGATTATAAAGATGTTGCATCTCTACGTTTCTCTCTTTCAGAGCGTTACAAAATTATGCCACGTCGTTTAACAGGTAACTGTAAACGTCACCAAGATATGATCTCTACAGTGATCAAACGTGCTCGTGCTGCGGCATTAGTTCCATATACTGTAACTCGCAAAGCAGTTGTAACTGCACCTTTCGAAAACCTACGTTAAGTAGAAATTTTTGAGTGCTCTTGCACTCAAGAACTTTAAAACTCTCTTTAACTTCCTTTTTTTTATTTTGTTTAAAAATATTCCGATATTATATTCAATCGTACTGTCTAAGGATTTTTATGCCATTTATGCAAAGACTTCAAAGCGCTCTTATACTCAAAACATCACTTCATCAGTCATATGAAACAAATATTGTGGAGCATCCTGAAAAAAAAATATACAAAGCAATCGAGCAAAACAATACTCTAAGAATTCAAGAAAAAATTTATAATGGCTATGACGTAGATCTGCATAATTCACACCATATTCCAGCTATTATATATGCAACAATCCACAATCGTGTTGATTGTATCAATCTACTTTTAGAGAATGGAGCAGATATCAATATCTCCGATAAAAACTCTAGAACAGCTCTACACTTTGCTGTAAACCTTTGTCTTTATGAACTTATCTATTTACTCCTAAAATATGGCGCCAATCCCTTCCTTAAAGATGATCAAAATCTTTCACCCTTGGAGTATGCACAGAATTATGAAGATAAAAAAAGTATACAACTACTAAAAGAAACAACACAGATTCCTTTACAATACCATACTGTTTTAGAGTCTATACAGCATGCAAAACTATATGAATTATCAAAAAATGTCAAAAATAAAACACAATTATTTCAAAAAAATGCACTTTTTCAGTCTTACATGTATACGGCAGTTTTGAGTGGAAATATTAAACTCATCAACTATCTTTTCAATAAAGGGCTTAATATAGATGAAAAAGACACCAAAGGTAATACTCCGCTTTTACATGCAATTCTTCATTCTGCACCCTTGCATGTAATAGAATTTTTATGTCATAAAGGTGCAAGTATTGAAGTTAAAAACAGATATGCAGAGTCTCCTCTGCTCTCAAGTATTAAACTAGGACTCTATGAAATAGCAAATTTTCTTGTTGATTTTGGCGCGAATGTTAATGTCACAGAAAATATCAATACTTCTTTAACCCTTTGTCATTTTGCTATTCATACGTTTAAAGAAGATGCAGATAAATTTAGAGAGATTCAGACAAAACTGATCACAAAAGGTGCCACGGTGGATATCATTATCAATAAGCTAAAATGGACGCCATTGATGCACTGTGTAACGCAAAAAGAGCTACCGCTTATCAAAGATCATTTTGAGATCTTACTTCAGCTTGGAGCCAATCCCAATAAAGCTGATCTTAATGGCAGAACAGCCTTAATGCTTGCAACTTCAGTTGCAAACAAATACTATGTACATAGAATGATAGAAAATTATGCGAATGTAGATCAAGTAGATAATTTTGGCTGGAATGCGCTTATTTTTGCTATCTACTACTCTCATAAAGAGCTTGTCAAAGAATTGTTAGATGTAAATAGTAATATTCATATAGTGACAAATACAGGTCAAACAGCTCTACAAATAGCCTTACAAAAAAACAATCAAGAGATCATCAATCTGCTTAAAGCACATGGAGCACTAATAGATAAAGAATAAGATATCTTAATGTGCTAATATCGTCCACATAAGACCGATATACTCGTGCACCGCTACTTGAGAGTTTTTAAATGACTCAACATCTGGTTTTATCCAAATTGATCTGATATTCTTCTTTTTAAAATCCGTAGGCGCTGGAATCGGATTCAGTCCGTTATCTCTGAAAAGTTTTACTGCGCGTAGCATATGTGTAGCGGATGTCACTAATATAAATTGCTTCTCACCCACAACACTTTTTGCAAAAAGTGCTTCCTCTTTTGTATCTTGCGCTTTTGAATTAATAATTATATTTTTTGCAGAAGTACCAAGAGCAAGTGCCATTTTAGCATTTACATCAGAATTGGCCAAAGTCATATCCCTTTTATAACCGGTAAAAATAAGTTTTGCTGCTGGATATTGTTTTTGAAGCAACACACCCTCTACAACGCGTTTTAAACTAGTGTCTCCGATGATACTAGAAAGCGGCTGAGTTGTGTCATCATTATTCTCATTCCCAAGAACATGAATATAAGAGATATTCGCATCTATCGTTTCAAACTTTCCATAAACATCTTCAAGATTTCCTACCAATAAGTTTGAAAATGGAGGATAGGAAAATAAAAATAATAATATAAAAGAGAAAGAAAGAAAAATTTTCGCTTTTGTAAAACGACTTCTATATAAATAATAAAGACCAACAAAGAAAAAAAATAAAACAAGTCCGAATGGTTCAACAAAAAACGAAATAATTTTTTTTAAAGTAAAAAGAGTATCCAAAGAGTGTCCTTACATGTAAACATAAACACTCTCAAAGAGCGATGGAGTTTCAAGGTGCATAACGAGGAAGCACACTAACGTGCACAACAAGTGAAGCAACGCAGAAAATGCGTCGCTATTTTAGTTTTTAGTAGTATCAACGATTTTATTTGCTGCAATCCACGGCATCATAGTACGAAGTTTAACACCAGTTTGCTCGATCAATGAAGCTCTAGCATTTGTACGTTCAGCATTCATACGAGGATAACCAGCTTGACCTTCAAGGATAAAGTCTTTTGCAAATCTACCATCTTGGATCTCTTTTAGGATCTCTTTCATAGCCGCTTTACTTTCTGCATTGATAACACGTTTACCAGAAACATAATCACCATATTCAGCAGTGTTACTGATCGAATATCTCATATCAGCGATTCCACCTTGGAACATAAGGTCAACGATAAGTTTTAGCTCATGTAAACACTCAAAGTATGCAAGTTCAGGAGCATAACCAGCTTCAGTCAATGTCTCAAAACCAGCTTGTACTAGAGCAGTTGCTCCACCACAAAGAACTGCTTGTTCTCCAAAAAGGTCAGTTTCAGTCTCATCTTTGAAGTTTGTCTCAATGATTGCAGTTCTTCCACCACCGATTGCAGATGCATAAGAAAGTGCAAGTTCTTTTGTCATACCGCTTGGATTTTGTCCAACAGCAATAAGGTCAGGAATCCCGCCGCCACGTACAAATTCTGAACGTACAGTGTGACCTGGAGCTTTAGGAGCGATCATTGTTACGTTAATGTCTGCTCTTGGATGAATACGTCCGTAGTGGATATTGAAACCATGTCCAAATGCGATAGTTGCACCTTGTTTTAGGTTTGGTTCTATCTCATGTTTGTAGATATAAGACTGATCTTCATCTGGCAGAAGAATCATGATAACATCAGCAGCAGCTGAAGCATCTCCAACAGTCATTACTTGAAAACCTTTTGCTTCAGCTTTTGCCCAGCTTGCTCCATTTTTTCTCAAACCAACAATTACTTCAACACCGCTATCACGTAGATTTTCTGCGTGTGCGTGGCCTTGAGATCCAAAACCGATCATTGCTACTTTTTTACTTTTGATGATGCTGATATCACAATCTTTGTCATAATAAACATTTAATCCCATACTAATTCCTTGCATAATATTAAGCTTAAGCCTAAAAAAAATTTCAGCAATTATACTCAAATAAAGCAAAAACTTTTATAATAGCGAAAAATTTAGGAGTTAGTTTTATGAAAAAATTCAATCTTTTTAACGAAATCATCGTGGTAAACAAAAGCGATCTTCTAAGTGCAATCAATATGGCAAAAACATTTGGAATCAATATTCATGGACAAATAGTTTTTCCCCCTTTTGCAAATAATGAAATGCTTATTTATGAAGGTGAGCATAAAAAAGCTCCAAATATGGGTATCGCCATCCCAAAACCGCTCAATCTTGAAACTGTTTTGGGTAAGGATCTTAAAGTGGTCGTAGATGATGAAAGAGTTCTTATAAAAGCCGCTCCTGCGTGGCAAAGCATTATAAAACTCAATGTTCTTCGTGCTTCCTATGATGATACGACAGGAGATGGGATTTCAGAATTTTCAAGCAAAGAACTTGAAGATTTAGGCTGGCATGCAACAGAGTTCAATATCCAATACAGAACGCTTGTTGATCTAATAGAAGCAGATTGTGAAGGTACACTCTTATGCATTGAAAGACCGGAACCGTATCAGTTTAGCGGCTTAGGATTTATAGCTGATAATAAAAAAGCATATGAAATAGCATATAAATACACCCAAGAACAGATAAAAGATCTCATAGAAAATGATGAAGATTATACGCCAGATTCGCTAACTAATGATGAAATAAATGCTGCAGAATATTTTAAAGTTTTGTAGGTTTTTTACTTAAAAATCTTTCTAAAATAATCATAGCTGAGATGGAGTCTATTCTTCCATCTCTTTTGTATCTTATCTGCCCTTTCATGAGAGCTTCGGCTTCAAGAGAAGAGTTACTTTCATCTTGATAAAAAACTTCACCCTTAAACGCAACAAGATTCATAAAATGTGCCACGCGACGAAGCATCTCACCTTCTGAACTTCCACCCATCGGAATGCCAACGACTACTGCGTCCGCACCCCATTCATCTATAATTACTTTCACAGCTTTTGAAGCCTGATCGCGATTTTTTCTTTCTACGGCCTCAAGTGGAGAAACCATCTTGCCATCAGGTGAATACGCAAGTCCAATACGTTTTAAACCAAGATCAATGCATATAAATTTCAAAGTTATTTACCCAGACAGAAACTGCCAAACATTTTATCAAGCATCTCATCGTTTTCAAAAGGTCTTGTAATGGAACTCATGGCATTAATAGCTTCTATGACATGAAAGGAAAATATCTCCAATTCCCCATCAACAAGCGGTTCTTTTGCCTCTGTAATAGCGTTCAGAGCTTTTTTAACAGCTTCACTTTGACGAAGGGAAATCAACATCATCTCATCTGAAGAGTTATTTGTATCGATGATTTTTTCCAAGTTTTCTACCAGTTTTTCTGCGCTCTCTTTAGAATTTTGCTTTATATAATCATAATTTTTTAATTTTAACACATCAAACTTAGAGGACAAATCAGCTTTATTCAAAATAACAATCAACTCTTTAACGTCTTGATATTTTTCAAGCCACTTTAAAATTACATCATCTTCTGCATCAGACTCTCTTGAGTTATCAAAAAGTGCAACGACTATATCACTTTTTTCTATCGCTTCAATAGAGCGTTCAATACCGATACGCTCAATTTCATCATTCGCATCACGTATTCCTGCTGTATCAATGATGCGAATAAGATGCGTACCAATCTTGATCTGTTCTTCTATCGTATCACGCGTTGTTCCTGCGATCTCACTCACAATCGCGCGGTTATAGTGAAGCAACATATTTAAAAGGGAACTTTTACCGACATTTGGCTTTCCAATTATGGAAACTTTAAATCCTTGCATCAAGCCCTGTCTTGATTCACTTGCTTTGAGTGTGCGAGAAAGCCTACCATGCAAGGCATCAAGCTTAGCAATAATTTGGTCTACTAAATCCTGAGGCAAGTCCTCTTCAGCGTAATCGATACTCACTTCCGAATAGGCTAAGATATGCAACATCTCATCACGAACCTCTTCGACATAATTTTTCAAAGAACCCATCATCTGCGTTGCTAATATCTTTGCCGCATCTTCACTTTTTGCTTCGATGAGCTTAGAGATTGCTTCTGCTTCACTCAGATCTATACGACCATTAAAAAATGCACGTTTACTAAACTCACCCGGATTTGCAAGTCTTGCCCCTGCATCAAGAGTCGCCCTTAAAATAAGCTCAGCAACGATAAATCCGCCGTGACACTGTATCTCGACAACATCTTCTGCAGTAAAGCTCTGCGCTCCTTGAAAATAGATGACTATCGCTTCATCAAGGAGTTCATTTTTTTGATTATAAATAGGTGTGAGCGTTGCATATCTGACTTTAAAATCAGACTTATGAGAAAGTTGTTTTGCAATATCGAGAGCTTTATCACCGCTGATTCTTACAATACTGATAGAACCTATCCCATGCGCTGTTGCAACAGCACTGATGGTATCTTGCATATTAATACCCGTTATAGTCGTTGATGATGATAAATTTGAGTCCATCTCTAGTTGAGCGGATTGCGACATATTTATCTGGGTAAGTTTCACGAAGTTGTTTCAAAGCTATTTGTACAAGAACACCATCAAGGATTTTCGTTTGAGCACGCCCTTCTCTCTCAATAGTTTCGCATACACCGATAAGGTAACGAGAAACTGATTCTTCTTGATTTTTTAAAAATTCTGCAATTTCAAGACGAAGCTGTAATTGGTATTTTGAATTGATCCAGTTAAATATCATATATGAAAGTGCTTTATATCTATATCCCTCTTTGCCGATTAAAAGTGCTGAATCTTCGCCAGATATCTCAACTAAAAGTGTGGACTCATCATAAAGCTTCACATCAATTGCATCAATATCAAAGCAGATAAGTTGAAAAAGTTTATTGATCTCTTCTTTGACCGTAAGGACAATCTCCTCGGGAGAATAGCTCTCTGCATCTTCTTTTTCATCATAAAAATAGTTTTTATCAAATTCATTTTTATAACTTTCTTTATATTGTTCGCTTGTGAGTTCCTCTTCTAAATACTCATCATCTTGATCACTTACAAATGATGTCGGTAAAATAGTGTCATTAAGGATTTTTTGTTCAGGGTTTTTATTTTGTTTAACAGAAGATTCAATTTTGTCGTTCTTTTTTTCTTCTATATCTAAAGGTTTATGAGGTTTTTCGTGGAGAGGTTCTTGCTTTATTTCAGGTTTTTTTGTAGCTTTCACTTCAGCTTTTGGTTCAATTTTCATCTCTTGGTTTTGAAAATCTTTTTTACATGAAGCAACAATAATAGCAGATTTTTTAAAAAAACCTAAAAAACCAGAATTTGGATGTTGCAGAACCTCTACTTGAAGTTCTGTGACAGAGCAGCTGTAATGCAGGGCTGCTTTTTCATAAGCATCTTGCAGATTAGCTGATTCAATTTTTATCATCTGTCTTCTCCAATTGCTTTTCATCACCAACTGCTACTACTTTTTCAAACTGTTTATTTACTATAAACTGCTGGCCGATAGAAAACAAGTTATTAATAAACCAGTACAGAACAAGACCTGAAGGAAATGTTACAAAGAAGAATGTAAAAATAACCGGTAAAAATTTAAATACTTTCTCTTGTAATGGATCCGTAAAATTACTAGGAGTAATTTTTTGTTGATAATACATTGTTGCGCCCATAAGTATTGGTAAAATAAATAAATGATCCATACGAGAAAGATCTTGAACCCATAATATCCAAGGAGCACCTTGAAGTTCAGGAGCATTTAAAAATACACGGTACATCGCGAAGAATACTGGAATTTGTAAAATCATCGGCAGACAACCGCCAAGAGGATTCGCTCCATGTTTTTTGTACATCTCCATAACAGCGGCATTCATACGCTGAGGATCGCCTTTGTGTTTTGCTTGTAGTTCTTTGATCTTAGGTGATATTTGCTTCATTTTTTGCATAGATACCATACCTTTGTATGTCAAAGGATATAAAACCATACGAACTAAAGCAGTAAGACCGATAATAGCCCATCCCCAGTTGCTAAAGATTGATTCCAACCATGCTAAAACTGCGAAAAGTGGGCGTGAAGCAAAAGTAAACCAGCCATATTCTATAGAATTTACTAAAACTGGATCAATTGATTTGAGAGTCGAATATGTTTTTGGTCCAACATAACCATGAAGTGCAATCTCACGAGGCGCATCAATATATGCACGAGGATCTCCATTTTTATCACGATCAACTAAAACATTAAGATTTTTGTCAAATCCATAAAGAATATTTGCAAAATATTGATCAAATGCAGAAATAAGGTGAACATCAGTAAAAGTCGAACGCCCTTCAACATCACCATCTTTAAAAATTGTTGTTTTTCCATCGCCATAGTAAACCATAGCTCCGGCAACTGTCATCATTTTTGTCTCAATTTTTGGACGTTGTCCAAGGTCTAGGTAGTAACGTGCATCATTAGACAATGCAACTTTTGCATCATAATGACCATCTTTATAAAATGTAAAAGTTTTTGTAACTGTAAGTTTAGAAAGTGTTTGTGTTAAAACAATACTTTGAGGTTTATCACTGAGTGTTAAAGTTGAAACATCAGTAGTATAAGGAACTTTAACAGCTTCTTCATTTAAAGCATTATCTGCAAATCTTACTAAAAGAGGCTTCACACTGTCTGCATCTATAAGCTCAGCATGTTGTCCTTCTGCTTTATCATATTTTTTTTGTAACATAATATGTGAGGAAATACGTCCCAAAGTATCTATAGTCATAGTAAAATCATCTGATTTTACAGTTACTAAACCTACTTTATTTCCTGTTGTCAAACTATTATCAAGCTTAACAGACGCATCTGTCACAGCTGGTGACTTCTCTTGTGCAACTACTGAAGTAGCATTTGCCTCCTTTGTTACATTATTTTCCGCCAAAGTAGGTTTTGGTGGAAATATTGTCGTATAACCTATAAAAAATACAAACGATAGCCCGACAGCTACCAACAATCTCTGATTTGAAGTTAATTTCTCAAACACATTTACCCTTTAAAAGCAAAATTTTTAATTATAAAAAAGCGGTTTTTTTTATTTGGAACCATCCAATATTTTATAGCATCAATCCCTAATTTTTGGGGTTTGCATCTAAGTTTATCCAAGAGTGGATACTCCACGCCACCATCAAAAAGTTGATTGCAACGGAGTATTCTAGTCAAAGTGTGGTAAAAAGCACTTGAAATGTTATTATTTTCGAATTCCCATTTTGCATATTCACTGCAAGTTGGGTAATATCTACAACTTCCATACCCGATAAGCGTAAAAAATCTCTGATATAACTTTAAAAAGGAGAGAAGAAATTTTCTAATCATTGCGTAATGCACCGGCTTTTATAAAAACTTTTTTGAAATCATTTTGAAGTGAAAGATAGGAGGTTTCTTGGAGTGCAACTTTGGCAACAAAAATATAAGTACCATCGTTTAGATACGAAGAAAATTCGCTAAAAAGAGCTCTAAATCTTCGTTTAGACCGATTTCGAACCACTGCATTACCAATTTTCTTAGTAGCTGTGAATCCTACTCTCTTGACTCCCTTAGCAGGGAGATAAAAAAGTACCACACTGTTTGAGTGTGCATTTTTACCTTTGTTATATACGTACTGAAACTCTTTATGTTGTTTCAATAATGAAAATTGACTTAAACTGTCAATGATTTACGACCTTTAGCGCGACGTGCATTAATTATTTTACGGCCGTTTTTTGTTGCCATACGAGCTCTAAAACCATGAGTACGCTTACGTGGCGTCTTATGGGGTTGGTATGTTCTTTTCATGCCAAATCCTCTTTTGAAATTTTAAGTCTGGAATTCTACAAAAACCTTACTTAAATAAGGGTTAAGTAAGCCTTCTATTAATATTCTCAATGAATTACCGATGTTACAGAACAAACTTTATAAGGATACTTCTATGAGTACATCAATAGCGGTGAGTGCATATCAATCACATGATCTGAGCATTATGATAAAAACATCTAGCGGTGACCTTATTAATATTGATCTTTCCAACAAACAATCTCTTAATATGCAAAGTAAAAAAGATCAAAACGGTATTGCAGCTTCGCTTTCGTTCTCTTCTATGCAGTCATTTCAATTTTCCGTCCAAACTAATGGTATTGATGCACAGGATAAAAAAGAGATAGCATCTTTTATAAAACAAGCTCAACCCTATCTTGATAAATATATGAAAGAGTTAGATAATCAAAATGTAATATCCCCCTTAAATAAAGTTGCAAGAACTATATCTGACCTCTTTATACCTATAAAGAATAGTGATCAAAATACAAAAAACTATACCAAAAGTAGTATTATTGATATGTTTGACCAAACTTTAAAAAATTCTAATGATACTTCTAGAGTTTTTGATCAAATGAAAAACCTCCTCGATAAAACATTAAAACAATTTGACAAACTTACACAAGCACTCTACGCTTAAAGCTTCAAAAACTCTCTTAGTGGTCGTTCGTGGGACTGTTGTGGCGGTGAAGAAAGAAGCTGTTCATTAAGTTTCATATGGCAATCTCTACAACCACGAATCACTTTATGCTCTGCAATATTGGGTTTCTCAATTTTTTCAATACTGTGACAAGCAAAACAATCACTTCCACAATCCGCCATAGCGTTTGGATTTGCCGAGTGACACTTTATGCATGTAAGCATAGGTTTATGTCGTAAGTCTGTATTGATCTTTGGAAGAAGTTTTGGATGACACGTAAGACAGTCGCCCGTACATGCCATCAAAGAGATATAAGCTATGAGTATTAAGGTTATTATTTTCATAAAAAATTATAACCATTTTTTTATTTACGAAACGGTGACTTTTATCGCATCACCTTGCGCATCAAAAGCTACGCTTGAGCCCTCAATAACTTCTCCACCAAGGATAAGATCAGCGAGTTTGTCTTCGACAATCTCATAAAGAGCACGTTTAAGCGGTCTCGCTCCATATACAGGATCAAATCCAGCTTCTGCTATCAACTCTTTTGCAGACTCACTTAGAGTAATAGTGATATTTCTCTCCTCAACTTTTTTAACTATCTCATTAAAAAACAGATCTACAATTCCTTTAATCTGCGTACTTCCAAGTGGATTAAAAATGATGATATCATCAAGTCTATTTAAAAACTCGGGTTTAAATGCAAGTTTGAGTTCACCCATAACAGCATCACGCATCTTGTCATACTCATTACCCATGCTCATAATCTTATCACTTGCGATGTTACTTGTCATGATAATAATCGTATTAGTAAAGTCAACGGTGACACCTTTATTGTCCGTTAAACGTCCATCATCAAGCACTTGAAGCAAAATATTAAAGACATCTGGATGCGCTTTTTCCACTTCATCTAAAAGTATTACACTATACGGCTTTCGGCGCACCGCTTCAGTGAGCTGTCCACCTTCATCATATCCGACATATCCTGGAGGGGCACCGACAAGGCGTGAAACGGCGTGTTTCTCCATATACTCACTCATATCGATTCTAACCATCGCTTCTTCTGTGTCGAAAAGAAATTTAGCTAATGTTTTCGCTGTTTGAGTTTTTCCTACACCCGTCGGCCCAAGGAAAAGAAAACTTCCTATCGGTCTATTTTTATCACTGAGGCCTGCCTTATTTCTCTTGATTGCCCGTGCTACAGCGTGTGTTGCACGCTCTTGACCGATAACTGAGAGATTGAGTTCATCCTCTACATGTAAGATTTTTTCTTTCTCACTTTGCAGCATTTTACTCACAGCTATTCCCGTCCATCTACTAACAATCGAAGCGATAGCATCCTCATCCACACTATTTTTTAGCAGCGTACCCTCTTTCTGCATCTCTTTCCACTTCTCATGAAGAGAGTTTTCCTCTTCTAAAAGTTTAGGAACTATCCCATACTCGATCTCTGCGGCTTTATTATATTCGCCGCTGTTTTTAGCATATTCTGCTTCACGCTTTTTAGCTTCGACATCTGATTTGATAGTTGCAATCTTTTCAAAGATTGCTTTTTCATGATTAAACTGCGATTCTAGGGCACGTTTTTCTTCCTCTGCATCTGCAAGCTCTTTAGCAATCTCTTCGATTCTTTTGGTATTACTTACAGATTCCTCCATTTTAAGAGCTTCTCTTTCTACATGATATTCTTGAATCTTTCTTTTTATCGATGCTAGTGCATTGGGTTCGCTCTCTATTTGCATTTTAAGTTCTGCGGCTGCTTCATCAATAAGATCGATTGCTTTATCTGGCAAAAATCTATCTGTGATGTAGCGTTCACTCAGTTTTGCAGCTGCAACAAGTGCTGAATCGGTAATCGTTATATTATGGAATGCTTCAAGATTTTCTTTAATTCCTCGAAGTATCTGTAAAGCTTGATTAACACTTGGTTCATCCACGCGTACGGGCTGAAAACGTCGTTGTAATGCGGCATCTTTCTCGAAATATTTTCTATACTCTTTTAAAGTCGTAGCACCGATAGTGCGAAGCTCACCTCGTGCAAGAGCAGGTTTTAAGATGTTTGCCGCATCCATACTTCCCTCACTCGCACCCGCACCAATAATCGTATGAATCTCATCAATAAAGAGAATAATATTCGTATTTTTTTTCACTTCATCAATAACAGATTTCAGTCTATCTTCAAACTCTCCACGATATTTTGCACCTGCGATAAGCGCACTCATATCAAGGGCGATAACACGTTTATTTTGTAAAGACAAAGGCACTTCTTTGTTATATATTCGCTGTGCCAGACCTTCGACTAGAGCAGTTTTACCAACTCCCGGTTCACCCAAAAGGATAGGATTATTTTTCGTTTTACGAATCAAAATCTGCATAGTACGGTTGATCTCTTCATCTCGCCCAATTACCGGAGAAAGATTTCCATCTGCCGCTTGTTTTGTCAGATCGATACCATATTTAGAGAGTGCTTCAAGATTTTCATCTCCCGTTTGGGAGTCTATTTTTTGACCCCCGCGAAACGACTCAAGTGTTTTTGTCAAATCAACTATATTGACATATTTTCCGATAATCTCTTTAAACGGAGATTCTTTTAAATTTGCAATAATGTAGCTGTCAACAGCCAAAAATGTATCTCCGTTTTTGGTCATCTCCCCAGCACCACGTTGTAAAGAATCTACAAATTTTTTAGAAAGTTTGATGTTTTCTTTACTCACCGATGAGGATGTAGGAAATTTGTTTGCCACACTTTTTATATCAAGTTCTATAGCAGTTTTGTCAATATTCATTTTGTTAAATGCCTGATTCAAAACCGAATTTGTATTTGTTAATTGCGCCCACAAGAAGTGAGTTGGATCGACCTCCATATTTTTATTGTGTAAAGCTAAAGAGAGTGAAGAGTCTATCGCTTCATTCATATTATGTGTAAGTTTTTCAAAAATATTATTCATCTATTCTGCCTTTGTTTTAAAGATGAAAAATTATATCAGATTGAGTCTATTAATGTCAAGTTATCTTAGTCTATCTCGACAACTATATTTTTAATTCAAAAATGCTTTTACAAATTTATTGTTATGTAAATGAGTTTTAAGTATAATATCCGACTTTAAAATTTAACATTCACTAGGTAGATTATGCTTAATAAAAAATTCATTACCCTTGGTTTCATTACAACCGCGACGGCAATCAGTCTATTTTTTTCACCATCTCTTTTCGCAGCAACGCCGCCAAAAGTGATCTCAAAACCTGTAACTGAAGCTTCAAGGCTTGAGGCTTTAGCAAAATTTACCAAAGTTTTGAGTATCGTCGAGCAATATAATGTCGATGATGTCACACTTCAAGAGCTTATAGATAAAGCTCTTCAAGGGATGATGACCAACCTTGATGCACACTCTGCATTTATGAATAAAAAAAGTTTTGAAAGCTTAAAAGTTCAAACAGACGGAGAGTTCGGTGGACTTGGAATCACTGTTGGTATGAAAGATGGAGCACTCACTGTTATCGCACCGCTTGAGGGAACTCCTGCTGATAAAGCAGGATTAAAAGCTGAAGACATCATCTTAAAGATCAATGATAAATCGACTCTTAGCATGACAATCGATGACGCAGTTTCCGTTATGCGTGGAGAGATTGGAACACCTATCGATATCACTGTTGTAAGAAAAAGTGAAATAAAACCGCTTCATTTTCATATCATAAGAGGTAAAATTGATATCCAGTCTGTTTACACAAAACAGATCGATGATTCTATCCTTTATATAAGAATTACAAGTTTTGACAAGAAGGTAGTTGAAGGTGTTAAAAAAGCTATAAACCAATATAAAAATAAAGATAAAGGGATCATCTTAGATCTTCGTAACAACCCCGGCGGACTTTTAGATCAGGCTGTTGGACTTGTAGATCTTTTTGTGGATAAAGGAATTATCGTCTCACAAAAAGGACGCACAAAAACTGAAGATAAAGAGTATGATGCCACAACAGCCGCGACTATGACAAAAATGCCTATGGTTGTTCTTATAAACGGAGGAAGTGCAAGTGCTTCTGAAATCGTCTCCGGTGCACTTCAAGATCAAAAACGTGCAGTTCTTGTCGGAACGAAAAGTTTTGGAAAAGGAAGTGTTCAAGTTGTGCTACCAATCTCTGAAGATGAAGCGATCAAGCTTACAATCGCTAGATATTACCTTCCAAGCGGACGCACTATTCAAGCGGTAGGCGTTACTCCTGATATTGAAGTCAATGAAGGTGTAATCAAAACAGATGACAACAATGACTTTATGATCAAAGAAGCTGATTTGAAGCAACATCTTGAAAAAGAGCTTCAAAAAGATACAGGAAAAGCAGACAAAACAAAAGAGAAAGAGAAAGACGATAAAGTAATCACAAAAGAGCAGATGTTCAAAGATTTACAACTCAAAGAGGCCTTTGGGATCATCAAAGCACTCATCATAACAAAAGGATAAACACAATGGAAAAACGCGAACTTCTTTACGAAGGAAAAGCTAAAAAACTTTACTTAACAGACGACAAAGAGTTGGTAATTTCTGAATTTAAGGATGATCTAACTGCATTTAACGGTCTTAAAAAAGCAAATGAAGCTGGAAAAGGAGCTCTCAATAATAAGATCTCAACAGAGCTTTTTAAACTTTTAGATTCACAAGGTATTCCAACTCACTTTGTAAAGATGCTTGATGACAATCACATGCTTCATAAAAAAGTAGATGTTATTTTGATTGAAGTAATTGTTCGCAATATTGCAACTGGCAGCTTAAGCAAAAACCTTGGTATACAAGATGGAATGGTTTTACCTTTCACTTTAGTTGAATTTGACTACAAAAACGATGAACTCGGTGATCCAAAGCTCAACGACCAACACGCCCTCATCTTAGGACTTGTCAAGTACCAAGATGAGCTTGATAAAATTCGCCGTATGGCAAGAGAGATTAACGATATTTTACGTCCATATTTTGCAGACAAGGGTTTAAATCTTGTAGACTTTAAACTTGAATTTGGAAAAGACAGCAGTGGCAATATTATCCTCGTAGATGAGATCTCTCCCGACAATTGCCGTTTTTGGGATATGACTACGGGTGAGAAGATGGATAAAGACCGTTTTCGTCAAGGTTTAGGCGGACTTAAAATGGCTTATGAAGAAGTTTTAAATAGAATATTAGGAAAATAACAATGACAGCAATAGTAAATATTTCACTTAAGAACGGCGTTCTTGATTCTCAAGGAAAAGCGGTACATCATGCACTTGATTCACTTCATTTTGAGGGGATTAAAGATGTTAGAGTCGGTAAACAGATCATCTTAAAAATAGACAGTGATGATCATGACAAAGTTCGTGCAGATGTTACACAGATGTGTGAAGATCTTCTTGCAAATACTGTTATTGAAGATTATGATATCGAGCTTATTAAATGAAAGTAGCAGTATTACAGTTTCCTGGTACAAACTGTGAATATGACACGGTTTATGCATTTGAAAAACTTGGTGCCATAACTCAAGTTATCTGGCACAAAGAGGAATCTCTTCCAGAAGATATTGACCTTGTAGTTGTTGCTGGTGGCTTTAGCTATGGAGATTACTTAAGGAGCGGTGCTATTGCAAAATTTTCACCGATTATGAAAGCGGTCAAAAAGTATGCTAATAATGGCGGAAAAGTTCTTGGAATCTGTAATGGTTTTCAAGTTTTAACTGAATCAGGTCTTCTTCCGGGAGCACTTAAAAGAAATGAGAGTCTTCACTTTATCTCACGTCACCACAATCTTAAAGTAGTTGCAAATGATAATACTTTTTTAGAAAAACTTTCTGTGAATGATGTTGTCAATGTACCAATCGCACATCACGATGGTAACTATTATATTGATGCAACAGGCTTGAAAGAGCTTTATGCAAATAACCAAGTTCTTTTAAAATATACAGATGCTTCTGGAGAGATCTCAAATCCAAATGGCTCTGTTGATTCAATTGCAGGTATCTGTAACAAAGAAAAAAATGTATTCGGTCTTATGCCGCATCCTGAACGTGCTATGGAAACATTGCTTGGAAGTGATGATGGAGTAAAAATGCTTGAGGGCTTTTTAAGCGCGTGATACGTTTACTCCTTGCATTTTTGCTTGTTTTCCAATTCTCTTTTGCTGAAGATAATAATGTCAGCAGTGAATCTATCCCAGCAGATACAATTTCAGACACGCCACCAGTAGCCGCACAACCAGCGGGACCTCAAATAGTATACCTTTCTTATAGTAGTGTCCCAAATAAAATCATTAACGGTGAGATTTTTGCTGTCACTATAAAATCACTCTCTACAGATTCAAATTATCAAGATATCTCATTTACATTTGAAAATGGAAGTCATATTGTTCTTATAGATGATAAGACAACTCAAACAAAAGAGGGAAATTATTTTTATGATACTTTCTACTTTCAAGTAACTGGGTCTAGTGCAACACTTCCAGATATCATAGCAACAGCTTCAGACGACGCGCAAGGCACTTATCCTACGACCACCACATTAAAGGGACAAAGTCTCAATGTTATAACACTCAATCCAAGAAGTGATTTTTCAAATGTTATTGCAGAAGAGTTCAATCTTGTAACGCATAAAATAACGAGTTATGATAAAAATAATAATATTGTATTATTTACAGCAACAGCTACAAGATCAGATCTCAGTAGAATGAAGATGAAAGATGTTACAAAACAAGGTATTGAATCCATAGACAATAGTTTTATGAGTCCAAAAATCACCTACTATGCAATCATCAAAAAAGGTGTGCAAAGCTTTGATTTCACATATTACAATCTCAAAAACCAGACATTTGAAAAAATATCAATTCCAATCGTAATAGATGATGATAAAGTAACTACAATGAGTGATTTAGACCCAAAAGATCAACAATTTACGGGCCTAAAACTTGCAATTACTGTTATCTTTTTATTAACATTATTTACTTTAATCATGTGGAAGAAAAAATACAAATTTCTCGTAATTCTAATCCTTCCAATTGCTTATTTAGTTTACCTCATGAAGCCTGCAGATTCTATGTGTGTGAAACAAGGATCAAATGTATACTTACTCCCCCTAACAAATGGAACTATCTTTGAGAAAACAACGAGCCAAGAGAACCTTGAGATCGAGGGTGAAAGCGGCAACTTTAAAAAAGTAAAACTCAGCAGTGATAAAATTGGATGGATAAGAAATGAAGATGCTTGCTCGAATTAGTTGGGCATATGCAACACTTGTAATTTTTACCGGTATGACCTTGATGATAACCATCTTCAAGATCGTACCAAAACCCTATGCACAAAAAATAGCTTCAAAGTTTATTCAACTTCTTACATTTTGGTCATATAAAAAAATAGGAACGGAAGACCCTCAAACTCAAATGTTTTTAGTCAATCATCAAAGTGATCTTGATATTGGTGTTATGGAACTCTTATCTAAACGAGATCTTGCATGGGTTGCAAAAAAAGAACTTTTTGATATCCCATTTTTTGGTCTCACTCTGCGCCTGCCAAATGATATTCCAATAGAGAGAGAAAGTAAAAGTTCTTTGGTCAAACTTCTTAAAGCGAGTAAGGAGAGACTTGATGAGGGAAGAGTGATAACAATCTTTCCAGAGGGCACACGAAGCTCAACAGGTAAGATGCTTCCCTTTAAACCGGGAGCAAAACTTGTAGCAGACAAATATGCATTGTGTGTTCAGCCTGTTGTTTTAATCGCTACTGCTTCATGTTATAACATCAAAAAATATTACTATAGACCTCGTAAGATAAAAGCGATCTTTTTAGATTCTTTTATTGCTGATAAAGAGGATAAAGATTGGATGAATAATCTAAGAACTACAATGCAAAAGGTGTATGATCATGAGCTGGCAAACAATACTAGCAATAGGTAGCGGCGGCTTTATAGGCGCAGTGCTTCGCTCTTATGTCAATGGTCTCATCTCTCATAAAGTGCCTCATGATCTTCCGTTTGGAACGCTTGGTGTTAATCTTATCGGAAGCTTCATTATGGGAATACTTATCGCCTACTTTATGTATACGAGCTTTTTTTCCTTACATGTAAAGAGTTTTCTGACAACTGGTATCTTAGGAGGATTTACAACTTACTCTACTTTTGCAATAGAAAGTTTTTTCCTTCTTCAAGGAGGAAATCTTTTTTTAGGATTTGTAAATATGGGACTCAATCTCTTTGGAACTGTTTTAATGGCAGGCGGTGGATTTTACTTAGCAAAGTTTGTAATATCTCCTCTTCCTTAGCCGATTGTTATAACCTCATCACTGCACCACGATGCAAGATCAGCATCATGTGTAATAAGAAGCATTCCAAACTTATCCAAGTGCCCTAAAAGTATCTTCATAACTTCGAGCTGTATGATATTATCGAGTGCGGATGTTGGTTCATCCAAAAGAAGTAGTTTCGGCTTCATAAGCAATGCCCGCACTATCGAAGCACGCTGAAGCTGTCCTCCCGAGAGGAGGTGCGGTAATTTCTCTAAAAGTGCATATTCCAAATCCATACTTTTTAAATACTTTTCTATCTCATCAATATTTGCCACATCTTTTATCTGATCGATTATTCTATAACTAGGATGAAATGAACTGTATGGATCTTGAAAAACTTGCGAAACATCCTTACAAGTAAGCGTTCCAGAAGTTGGTTTGAGATTGCCGAGTATGAGTTCAAAGAGAGTAGATTTACCCGCTCCACTCTCCCCTACAATCGATTTAATCTCGCCCACATGTAAGGAAAGATTAAAATCTTTATAGAGTTGTTTATTTTTCGTGTAACCAAAACTCAAATCCTTTATATGTAAGACTTCTTCACTCAACGTATTTGACCATTTCCGTAGATTTTATATTTGTAAGTCGTTAGTCCCTCGATGCCCATTGGTCCACGAGCGTGGAGCTTATTTGTACTAATGCCCACTTCTGCACCAAAACCAAAAGCGCCTCCATCCGTAAAACGTGTTGAAGCGTTGAGATATACAGCCGCCGCGTCAATCGCGTTTAAAAATTTCTCAGCTACAGTAATATTTTGGGTAATAATTGCCTCCGAGTGTCCTGAGCCAAATCTTACAATATGCTCAATAGCACCATCAACTCCATCGACTATTTTAATGTTTAAGATATTTGCCAAATATTCCGTATCAAAATCTTCATCATTCGCATGCGCGATAGTAATGATCTCTTGTGTTGAAGCACACCCTTTGAGTGAAGTTCCCGCGGCGTCAAAAGCCTCTTTTAACATTGGTAGAGTCTCTTTTGCTATTGCTGTATCCACAAGCAGAGTTTCCATCGCATTACAAACTCCCGGACGAGAGACTTTCGCATTGATGGCGATTTTTATTGCATCCTCAATCTTTGCGTCTTTATCGATGTAGGTATGACACTGACCTTTATCGTGCTTCACAACCGGAACTGTCGCATTATCACACACATAACGGATCAGCCCTTCTCCGCCGCGCGGTACGATGAGATCCACGTATTTGTCCATCTTAATAAGTTTTGCAACACCCTCGCGTGAAGAATCTGGCAAAAGTGAGATCATAGATTTTGGAAGATTATTTTGCTCCAACACACTGCGCAAAACATCGGCAATAGCGATATTGGAGTTTTCCGCTTCTTTTCCCCCTTTAAGTACACACACATTCGAACTTTTAAAACAAAGTGCGGCCGTGTCACTTGTTACATTTGGACGCGATTCATAGATGATGCCGATCACACCTATTGGGATGGAAACTTTCTCTATTTTTAATCCCTCTTCAGTTACCCAGCCATCAAGCACCCGTCCAACTGGCTCTTTAAGTGCTGCAATCTCTTCTAAAGCTACAGCCATCGCATCGATACGTTTTTCGTCTAAATAGAGTCTATCTTTGAGTGCGGATGAAAGGTCATTCAGCTCTGCATCTTTCATATCAAGCGCATTTGCTTCAATGATATTCATCGTATTTGAACGTAAAGATTCTGCCATCTGACGCAGTATCTTATTTTTTTGCGCACCGCTGAGTTCATTTAGAACTCGGCTTGAGTGCTTTGCCTCTTTTAAAAAGTTTTCCATATTTACGCCTCTAACTGCTCATATTTTTCTTCAAGTTTTTCATATAAAAGTTCAGGAGCAATATCGCCATCAACTTCCCAGATATGCTTCATAACGACATTATCTTCTTCGCCGTTCCAAACTTTGATATAGGTGCCATCTTTATATCCGTGGTCTTGACGAAATTGATTGAGGATATTTTTTCCAACATACAAACGGTATAAGCTTACAATATCAAGTCCGCTCATCTTCACAAGAGTAAAAAAGTGTTCCATCATTGCAAAAAGTGTAAATCCTTCTCGCTTCAATGCATCAAGCATTAAAAATTCAACCTGTTCAATGATCTCTTTTTGCGCTGCATAACTCTCACTTTGTTTCGTGGTAGCCACATACGATGACACAGAACATATCTCATTTGCCAGATCTTCAAAACCAAGCTGTCCATGTTTTGTATTCTCTTCTATTGCAAGACTTAAGATAAAGTGCCAAACATCCACCACTTCAATCTTAAGATTATCCCAATCAGGTTGTGCCTCGATATTTTTCCAATGTTTCCATGCAAAAGAGTCTATCATCTCCGCACACTCCATATAAATACATCTTTTCCAGTTGATCTCTTTAGAGTTTTTTGTCACTCCAGAAGTCCAATCTTTACCGTTGGTAGAATCATTTAGCTGTTGTTGGAGTTCTAACATAATTACTATTTTGTCCATGAATAACCTTTATAAAAACTAGTGCTGTATTTTACTTTGTTATGATAAAATTTTGCAACAATTTACCAAAAGAAGTGTGATTTATGCAACGTATCAACTGTAGAAGATGTATTCATTATTTTGTAACATGGAATGCCACACAACCACACGGGTGTAAAGCCTACGGTTTTAAATCAAAATTAATACCATCAATAGTCGTTAAACAAAGTAGCGGAATTGATTGTTCTTATTTTAGTGAGAAACCTACTCCCGTGTCCACATAAGTTTTCTTCCAAATCCGAGTCTGTTATCTGTCATTTTAAATGAATCCACTGCTACACTCCAAAGAGTCGGATTAAGTGCCAACGCAAAGGGAAAGCGTTTGAGATAAACTCTTCTTTCATCTTTACATGGAAGCATCGCTCCCTTAAATTGTATTCCTTGAATCTTGCCGACAATATCTGTCTCGAGATGAATAGTTCCCGATACATTTTTGTTTTCCATCACATTTTGAATATGTTCAGTTTTGGTATCAGATGCAACAATAAAAGAGTTTGTTTGCTTATCGTAAGCGTAAAAGAGTGTGCAAGAAGAGAGCTGATTATCCTTACATGTAGCGAGGCTGAGTGTGTGGTGTTTTTCTAAAAACTCTATTATTTTTTCGAGATTCTCAGGCATCAAATTTAATCTCTTTATAGAGATATTTTTCAAAAAGTTCGATCGTTGTAAATTCACGTTTGTTAAGCATCATCATTCCGACCTCATCAGCTTTGATCGTATCAAAAAGCTCTTGCGCACTTGTGATTTTATAATTGTTTTTTAAAAAATCCAGCAAAGTATCAAAATTATCTTTAATCTCAGCCTTTAAAAAGCACGTTCTTTTATAAAGTTTATACTCTTCCCAATCGATTTCTATCATCTTTGAAACCTCTCTAATGCAAAATCTAGTTGTTGCATCGCTTGTTTCATAATCTCTGAAGAAACTGCAAAATTCAGTCGCATATAAGCACTTCCCTCTTTTGAAAATGATACTCCGTTTGAGAGTCCGAGTTTTGCATTTTTAACAAAAAACTCTTTTAATTCTTTATCACTCAAATTCATTTTAGAACAATCCAGCCATGCAAGATAAGTTCCCTCCGGTGCGATAAAAGAGATTTTATCATTATGTTTTTTACAAACATCTTCAAGTAATACGATATTCTTTTTTAGATGAATTTTTAACGCTTCTAACCAACTATCTCCGGATAAGTAAGCCGTTTCAAATGCTACATGTCCTAGTGTCGTACCTTGGGCAAAATGGATCTCATCATAGATTTTTTTGTATCTTTCTCTTAAAATCTCATTTGTTATTACAACCGTGCTGATTGCAAATCCTGCGAGATTAAAAGTTTTTCCAACTCCATAAGCACTTACTGTGATATTTGCAACTGCTTCATTTAAAGATGCAAAGGGGATATGTTTATTTGGAGCATACACAAGATCACTGTGGATCTCATCTGAAAAAACAACGATGTTATGTGCGAGACAAACATCCGCTAAGCGTTGCAGTTCCTCTTTTTTCCACACTCTTCCAACTGGATTGTGCGGAGAGCATAAAAGCAAAAGCTTTGTATCTTTATCTATTTTCGAGACAAGATCATCAATATCAAATGTATAATCTCCATTCTCACTTTTTTTAAGAGGATTAAATAAAATTTTTCTATTATGATGCGTGACACTTTTGAAAAATGGAGGGTAAACCGGAGTTTGAACGATGATCTTATCGCCCTCAGTGCTATATGCTTCAATGGCTGCATTAATACTTGCAACAACGGAATGAGAGTAAAGTAGCTCCTCTTCTAAAAATGTAACACCATGGTGACGTTTGAGCCACTCAATCTGTGCTATAAGTGCAGATGAGGGGATCTCTTCATATCCGAAATTTGGATGTTGTAATCTTTTTTTTACAGCCTCAAGTATAAAAGTGGGTGTGTCGATATCCATATCTGCAACCCACATAGGGATCAAATCCTCAGTACCAAAGAGTCTATTTCTTAGAACATATTTCTCTGCATTTGTATTTTCTCTATTAGCACTAAGAGAAAAATCAACTTTCATCTTTTTTTCCATATACTCATTTGTGAAAGAGTATGCTGATATTTTCTTGCACTCTCTTTGATAACAAAAGGAAGATCTTGAAGATGCAAAAGTTCAAAATGATCATTTAAGACTTCTTTTAACTTCTCTATTGTTTTTACTTCTTTACCATTTTTATCCACGTAACCACCAAGCCACAGCTCTTTCTTTGTCGAACTTTCTTGCCATGTGTATGGAGAAGTGAGCACAAAAACTCCGCCTTCATTTAAACGCGTTTGAATATCTTGCAAAAAAAGCATCGGATTGTATAGTCTGTCTATCAAATTAGTCGCCATAATAAGATCATATCCACTCAAACTCGGTTTCAAATTACACGCGTCACCTTGCCAAAAATTCGTCTGGCATGTAAGCTCTTCAAATCCAAGATTTTTGAGTGTCACTTTTTTCAAAGTAAAAAGATCGCCCTCCTCTTTTGAGCGGTATGCAATATATCCATCCTCTTTGAGCCGTGTTGCCACAGAGATAAAACGTGCTGAAAAATCAACACCCTCCACTTCTGCAAAATATTTAGCCAGTTCATATGAAGCCCGCCCAGTCGCGCAGCCAAGATCGAGTGCTTTTGTTTTGTTCTCACAAAATGATGCCGCGATGCGAGCACACTCTATGGCAAAGTTTTTCACTCCAAAATGTTCATCTCCATACTGAAACTCACAATACTGAGAAACTAATTCATCACTTTCATAAATATCTTCTATTTTCATCTTTGGTTCTCCTGCGTCAACAACATAGCGAAATCCCGCATGTTGGTAAAAATGGCGTCTAAAAGCGTAGCGTGAGTGTTTCATGATCTCATTGCCCGTACTTACGAACGATCCACCTTTTAAAATATTGTGCTTTGTGTCAAATGTCGGTGTTGAAAAATCATCATACGCTGAGTGGACTTGAAAACCTTCAAATCCGTCAAAAGGGGTAGAAGTCCACTGCCAAACATTTCCCACAATATCATACAACTCTTTAAATGCAAAGCGATCAACGCTACAAGCACTCATATGATGTGTGAGATTTATATTTGCATTTTTATCATCAAAATTTGGTACATCTTTTATCCCTGCGTACTCATAAAGTCTCACCCACTGCGCTTCACTTGGCAATGCGTAAACGACACCATCACGTTTTGAGATATAACGGCAATATGCCTGTGCTTCAAGAGCATTTACATCCACAGGCCAATTTTTTGGCAACTCAATGATTTTACTGAGTGTTCTGTATTTAAATGAGTCTGCTTCTTTAACCCAAAAAACTGGATGTTTTGCTTTTGAAATCTGCAAAAATTTCAAGCCCTCTTCATCCCAGAGAGTTTTATCCTCATATCCGCCGTTTTGTACAAACTCCAAAAACTCGCCGTTGCTGACTAAAAACTTGGAAACTTCAAAATCTTCGACTTTACATGTAAGAGTTCCATACTCATTATCCCAGCCATATAAATGATGGTTATGATCTTTTCCTAAAACGAGATTATTGCCATCAATTTTAACTAAAGAGTTACGGGGAAAGTTCTCACTTACATCATCAAAAATGTCAAACTCTTTTACCTCTTTGATAAATTCTAGAGGCATTTGACGATGCAGTACGGAAGATGTTTCAATATGAATACGTTCATGTTCGATGCCCATTAAAATGATCCAAAATGGATCTTCCCAAGCTATTGGCAAGCTTAGAGGAAGCGTTAAAATGAGATTATCGACAAGTGTCCGTACTTGATCTCTATACACTCGCACTTCACTGACTTGTGGCCATCCATGATGTGAGTCTCGCATATCATCCCAATGCATCTCATCCACACCGATAGCAAAAATAGATTCAAATTCCGGATTGATACGCTCTGTAATGACACCTGCTAAAATAAGTTTATTGATAAAAAAAGTGGCTGTGTGACCAAAATAGAAGATCATCGGATGACGCGTAGGTTCAGATTGCATATAAAAAATAGAATCATCTTTTAATAGATCAAATAGTCTCTCAAAAAGATCAAAACTGTTATGAAAATAGCGACGAATTTCTTCACGTTTTATTTGTAAATCTTCTCCAACTAAAAGTGGCGGAGTACTATAATATTTTTCTAACACAATTTTTTCAACTCTTTACAATATTTCTAATTTTTTCTGCCAACTGCTGTGGACGAAGGGTTAAACTTTCTTCTACTAACACAGTATTTCCATGCTTGATAAAGCTGTCTTCGTACTCAAAACTCACAAGTTCAATATCTTGAATTCTTTGTGCAGATAAAAACTCTAAAATTGCACTTCCAACACCACCGGCTTTTGCACTATCGCTAAAAACAAACCATTTTTTATGCTTAGATGCAAGAGAAAGCAACATCTCTTCATCAAGCGGTTTTACAAATCTTAGATCCAAAAGAGAGACTTTAAAGTCAAGTAACTGCATCGTTGCATAAGCACGTCCGACACCATTGCCATAACCTATCAGTAAAACATCACTTACATGAGAAACCATTAGTTGTGATTTTCCAACTTCAAAATGAATCGACTCTGGAAGTTCACTTTCAAAAAATGCACCTCTAGGATAGCGAATAGCACATGGATGTGCATATGTCGAAGCGAAACTAACAGCTTGATGAAAAGACTTTTCATCATGAGGTGCTAAAAGTGTCATATTTGGTATCGCTCGAAGGAAACTGATATCAAATGCCCCTTGATGTGTTTCTCCATCTTCACCTACTATTCCAGCGCGATCAAGAGCAAAAACAACAGGTAGATCCATCAAACAGACATCATGAATAACCTGATCATATCCACGCTGTAAGAAGGTGGAATAGATCGTACAAAATGGTTTAAATCCCTCTTTAGCCATCGCAGCCATAGAAGTAACTGCGTGTTGTTCGGCAATAGCAACATCCCAAAAACGGTTTGGATATTTTTCTATTAATTTTGTCAGTCCGGTTCCGCTTGGCATCGCTGCAGTGACACCAACAATTTTCTCATTTCTATCGGCAACATGTAAGAGTGCTTCTGTATAAATTTGGGTTGCTGTTTTAGCAGGAGATTTTTTAGCACTGTCGCCGCTTGCTAGATCAAATGGACCAACTCCGTGCCATTTTTCATGTTTTCCCTCCGCAATCTCATACCCTTTTCCCTTAAGCGTTTGCACATGGATAATTACAGGTTTTTTCATCCCCTTAGCAAGTTCTAAGATCTCAATCAAAGACTTTAAATCATGACCATCAACAGGACCGATATAATCCACGCCCATCTCTTCAAACAAAATTCCAGGAGTAATAAGCTTGAGCGATTCTTCCAATCTTTTTGCTAAATACTTTGCACCCTCACCAAAATTCTCAACAAAACTTTCTGTTCTTTTTTTAAATTTTTGATAAAAAGGGGAGGCCATAGCAGAACTGAGCATTCGGCTAAGCGCTCCGATAGGTGCGGCGATACTCATCTCATTGTCATTTAAAATAATGATCATCGGATATTTTCTATCACCTAGCTCATTTAAAGCTTCATAAACCATACCAGCTGTCATGGAGCCATCGCCTATCATGATGACTGGCACTCTCGAATCCTGCTCATTTTTAAGTGATATCGCTTTAGCCGCACCAACTCCAAGAGATATAGAAGTAGAACTATGTCCTGCTACAAAATAGTCATCTGGACTTTCACTTGGTTTTGTATATCCGCTGAGTCCACCAAATTCTCTTAGCGTCTCAAACTCATCCCAACGCCCTGTAATAAGCTTATGTGCATATGCCTGATGAGAAACATCAAAGATAAAAGGATCTTTGGAAGAATCAAAAACCTTATGCATAGCTACGATGAGTTCTGTCGCGCCCAAAGTAGAACCTAAATGTCCCCCATTTTTACTCACGACTTCTAAAATTCTTCCTCTTATATCTGTACATAATTCGTTTAATTGTTCAATATTATATGACTTTATATCTTTTTTCATCTCTTCCTAATCTTCTTGTAAAGCTGCTTGTTTGACACGTTCATAGCGGTTTAAAATCTGCGCATCTATATTTCCAGCGTCACTAATGGCAACCACTCCGCCCGGACTTACTGCTCGATCTGAAATTATCTCTATATTTCCTAAAGATCCGATTTTCTCTGAAAGCCACCCATGATCATTGGGGTTCACTTTAAGTTTGATCTTACTTGCGCTTTGTAAATCTTTTATGAGTTCATGTGCTAATGTATAGGCAACTTTTGAAGAGTTTGAACTGAGTTCCACTTCTATAACCTCTTTTGCGATATCCAATGCTGCTTCAAGAAGCTCCTTTTTTATGCTCTCTAGGGCTGATTTATACTCATTTGCACTATTTTCAAGAGCCTTAATAGATTCTGCGAACTGCGCTATTGCTGTCACTTTATCACTTTCAAATTTGGAATTTGTTAGTTCCGTAGCATCTTGCAGACCTTTTTCATAAGAGGCTTTTTTTTCTATTTCAACTTTTTCTTTATACTCTTCTTCTTGTACTTCGAGTTTCATTTGAAGTTTTATAAAATTAGATGTCATCTCATCAGTTTTTTTCAAGAGCGATTCGACAAGCTCATCTCTATTTCCAATCTCGACAGGAGTTTCTTGCTCAGGCTCAAATTTTAATGGCTGAAAGTTCTCATGCTCTAAACTTTGATCATGCGAATCTTCGAGTTCACTGCCATGACTAGAAAAAACCTTAAATCTATACTTATCTACCGTATGATTCACGAGATTATCTGTCGTGATTAATGTTTTCATTAATCTATCATCTCTTCGGATTCACCCATTTGAACAAGTCCCTGTTCAGATAACTGAGTTACGACTTCAACGATTTTACGTTGTGCATTTTCAACATCTTTCATTTTCACCGCGCCCATAAACTGCATCTCTTCCTCAAATGTTTCTCTAGCACGCTGAGACATATTTGCATAAAACTTCTCTTTAAGATCCTCAGGAGAACTTTTAAGGGCAAGCATAAGGTCTTGTTTATCAGAAGCTTTTAAAATCTCTCTTACTGCATTACCATCAAGTTTGGCAATATCTTCAAACGTAAACATCATCTCTTTAATCGCGCTTGCCAATTCTTCATCAATCTGCTCAATAGAAGTAAGGGTCGCTTTAGATGCTTTTGCTCCAAGTCTATTGAAGACATCAGCCACAGCACGCGGCCCACCAACTTCAACTTTATAACTCGCAAGAGATTCAAGTTTAGATTCAAGCACTGCACTTACACGCTTAATGACAGATGGAGAAATATCTCCTAATTTTGCCATTCTCATCGCAACTTCTGCACGAAGATCATCTGAAAAGTATCCAAGTACATCGGCTGCATTTGAGGGATCCATATGCGCTAAAATAAGAGCTATCGTTTGAGGGTGTTCATTAATAATAAAGTCAGAGAGTTGTTGTGGTTTAATTTTTGAAAGATAAGCAAAGTTTTGAGAATTTTGCATACTTTTTGAAAGTTTATCTAATACTTTTTTTGCCTCTTCCGGTCCTAAAGTACGATATAAAAGCTCTCTTGCATACTCCATACCGCCAGATGTGATATATTGGCTTGATTGCACTATCGCGTGAAATTCTTCTAAGATATTTGTCGCAACTGCTTTGTCAATAGCCCTGTTAGATGCTATATGTTTTGAAATCTCAGTAATTGCGTCAACACTCAAATGGGAAAATACATTGGCTGTAATATCTTCTCCAAGTTGCAATAATAAGATTGCTATCTTCTCAGACATAGACATTTCATCAAACTGTGCTCTTTGGCTTGTAGATAAGTTCATTAGTATTAGCCCTCCACATTTTTTGGTGTATATCCACCTGAAGATTCTTCACTAATCAAACTTTGAATGAGCATTGCTATATCATCAGGATGATCTTCAGCTAAGGATTTAAGTTTTTCTAAAAGAACATCATATTTGAGTTCATCTTCATTAAAGTTTTGTCCCACACCAAGTTGATCTTCCACTTTTTTACGCATCTCCTGAACCCTCTCAATAAGGTCATCATCTTCATCATCTTGTATATCCAAGACAGGTCTTTCGATCTCATCTTCTTCTTTAGAAACTTCAAGCATCTTCTGTGCAAATGGAGAGATAACTTTTTTGTAAAGAACAAAAAGAGCTAGTGCTACAAATATATATTTAAAGAGGTCTGCAAAAGGGGTAATATATTTTGCTATAAAACCTGAAAACTTACCTGCACCATCAGCACCAGCCATTGCATCAGTAGAACTTTTAAACTCAAAATTCTTAATGGAAACCTGATCACCGCGTTCCTGAGAAATCCCTATAGACTGTGAAACAAGCTGATTGATAGAGTCAAGCTGAGTCTGATCAAGCGCTACATATTCCATCTCATCTGTTGGTTTACCATTTTTATCCATTTTATGCTGGTATTTTCCATCAACGACAACGGCTGCTGTAATTCTTTTTATACTTGCAAATTGATCTTTTTGTGTCGATACCGTTTTTGATATCTCATAATTTGTCGTGCCGGTTGTTTTTTGGTACTTTTCTGTACTTGTTTTATTACCATCCGTCCCTTGAACAGGCCCAATATTACTCACAGTTCCTGGAACACCACCATCAGCAACAGGAGTGCTGCCATCACGCTTTTCTTCAGAGGTCTGCTCACTTCTCACGACATTATCAGGATCATATTTTTCAGAAGTTGAACTTTTTTGTGCAAAATCATATTCAATAGTCACTTTTGCAACAACATGACTATCTCCACCCAAAAATGGAGATAGAACTTCTACAATTTTTTGCTCGCTTTTTTTCTCTTCTTTGGCTTTATATTTCTGTTCAACGGCCGAAAGTTCCCCAAGTTGTGTCGATTCATCATTATCGCCTAAGATATCACCATTGCCATCAACCAATACAACATTTTCTATACTTAGTTTAGGGACCGCAGAAGCAACAAGATTTTTAATGCCGCGTATCTGTTGAGTAGTAAGAGTTCTTCCCTCTTTAAGTTTAACTACTATAGACGCTGTAGGATCAGTTTGTTTTGAAACAAAAAGTGTTTCTTTTGGAAGGGCAAGTGACACACTAGCACCTTCTACGGGATCAAGTGCGGAGATTGTTCGGGAAAGTTCACCCTCTAAAGCTCGAAGATATTTAACATTTTGATCAAAACTTGTTGCACCGAACTCTTGAGTGTCAAAAAGTTCGAAACCAACGCTTTTATTCGAAGGGATTCCCATAGAAGCGATAGATATACGTTGTTTATAGACCATTTCCTTAGGGACTTTAATCGTATTATTTTCACCGACCGTATAGGGTATCTTTTCTTTGTCAAGTTGCCCAATCACTTTTGAAGCATCTTCACTACTCAATTTTTCAAATAAAATATCATAGTTCTTATCTTTGATGTCTCCCTTTGATGTAAAGACAATCAAAAAAACAAGAAATGCAACAATACCAGCAACTGCACTACCAATAATAATACGCTGAGTTTTACTTAGCTTAGTAAAAACTATGGCAAGCTGCGAAAAAAGTACCTTAAAATCCATATCTTCCCGTTATAATAATTGTGATGTCAATTCAAAAAATCTGTCATTTTGTGAAGGTGTACCTATTGTTACACGAATCGCATTGAGACCATATCCGCTTAAATTTCTTACTATCATACCCTTTTTAAGCAGAGAATCAGCTAATAGCGAAGAATTTTGTCCCTCATTTAAACACAATGTCACAAAGTTTGTATAACTTTCTATTATTTTAAGCGAATGTGTTCTTGCAAATTCTTCATAACGTTTCATCTCTTTAAAATTATTTTCTATACTCATCTCTACAAATGCTTCATCGTCGAGTGCCACACTTGCTGCCTCAAGGGAGAGTGTTGTAATATTAAAAGGAGGACGCAGTTTATAAAGTGCTTCTATAATTGGTTCGGATGCGATACCATAACCAACACGCATGCCACCAAGACCATATGCTTTTGAAAATGTTCCAAGGTAAATGGTGTTATTAAATCCTTCTAAAACCTCTTTTGGAGTAATCTTTTTGGATTTGTCTTTGCCTATTGCATATTCCATATAAGCACCATCAATAACCACCAAAGTATCATCATCGATTTTTGCAATAAACTCTTTTAAAGCCTGAGCATCAATCGCATCTCCAGTTGGATTATTTGGAGTACAAATAAAAATAACAGATGGTTTATGTTCTTTATAAAGCTCATAAAACTCATCCATATTATGCTCTTGTGAAGCAGTTCTGACGATCTTTGCTCCCACTTGCTTTGCATAGATCTCATACATCGCGAAAGTCACGCTATTCATGAGTACTGTTGCATTTTCCACAGCTTTTGCATGAATTAAAAATTCAATAACTTGATCACTTCCTGAACCAATAATAATATTTTTAGTCTCGATATCATATTTTTTTGCAAGCGCATTTTTAAGCTTTAGCATTGAATCATCAGGATACAAAGCCATGTTTTTTACAATGCTAGAAACAGCGTCTTGCACTTTTTGCGAACATCCAAAAGGATTTTCATTGCTTGCAAGCTTTACGATATCTTTTGGATCGATTCCAAATTCTCTTACTACAAGTTCTATCGGTTTACCCGCTTCATAACTTTTTATATCTGCTAAGTGTTTATTAAATTCCATATTTTTCCTTTACATAACTTCCAAGCCAAGTGACCTCTTTGGGGTGCTTTGCTATTACTCTTTGAACGGCTTCATCATCTATATGTCCAAAGAAATCGATAAAAAACCAATATCCCATCTTGCCCTTTTCTTTTGAAGGGCGTGATTCGATTTTTGAAAGATTGATCTTCTCATCATTAAAATCTTGTAAAAAGTTTACAAGTGCGCCAGCTTTAAGCGGATCTTTTAATTTTACTAAAACAGATGTTTTATCATCCTTACTGATAGCATTTTTAAAATCACTCAAGATGACAAATCTTGTTGTATTATCTATAGTATCTTCTACGTTTTCAAACATCGTGGGTACACCATATAGTTTTGCGGCAATATGACTACAAATGGCTGCAGATTCTGAGTCAGCCGCGGCTAAAATCGCTGCTTTTGCAGTTGATTCTACGGGAATTTGCTCAATATTGATGAGTTCATGTTCTTGTAAAAACTCTCGACACTGACCAAAACCCTTATCTTTTGAATAGATACGTTTGATATCTTTAAGCTCTCTTGCTTTTGAAGCAAATGCCATATGAATGGGCATATAAAGTTCTGAGACAATTTTAAGTGAAGATTTTGCAAGCAGATCAAGTGTCTCTCCCACAACTCCATCTCGAGAGTTTTCTATAGGAACAACGCCAAACTTTGCTCGTCCAGCCTCTATCGTTTTAAAAACGGTTTGTATAGAACTCAGAGAAAGATAAGAACTCATCGCTCCAAAACGACTTTCAGCAGCTTGATGTGTAAAGCTTCCTTCTGGCCCAAGATAGGCTATGCGCTCGGGGAGTTCAAGATTACGGGCAACAGCAAATATTTCAAGATAAATTGCTTCAATTGCAGAGTCATTTAAAAGCCCATTTTCTTTTATATTCTTGTTACTTAACCGTTTTACGATCGCTTTTTCACGTTCAGGTCTGTAGATCGCGCCACCTGTCTCATTTTTGATTTCACCAACACGTACCACCACTTTCATACGGTTATTTAAAAGCTCTAAAATCTGATCATCAATAGCGTCAATTCTTGTTCTGCATTCTTCTAATGTTTTCATAATTTCTCCATCACTTCTTGCATATCAGAAAATACTTCATCTGGTTTTTCCTCATCTTTTAAAAAGGGGATAATTTCAGAAGCTTTTTTGTACTTTCCACTTAACACAAATACAGTTTTCATACCAAAGATTGCAGCACCCGTAAGATCACCTTTGACATCATCACTTATAATTGTAATATCCTCAAAAGCTATCTTTGCATCCTGCTCCTGAATTTTATGCAGTGCTTCTTTATAAAAATTATCACTCGGTTTTCCAACTACTTCATATGACGTTGAAGTTGCAAATGAAAGCATTTTCAGTATCGCTCCCACTCCCGGATATCTTTTTTTATTTTTTGCATAAATCGTCGTCTCATGCATTCCAACAAGTTTTGCACCGCTAAGCAAAAAGTCAATTATCTGTGCATACTCTTCAGAATTATAATCATTTTTTATCGATACCAAAACAGTTTTTGGATGTTCATAATCCAAAAAGTACCCCATACCAATAAGCACATCTAAAAACTCTTTCGTTCCATAAGCCGCCAAACCTTCACTTTTGTCTAACTTACTTTCTAAGAGCATCAAGGGATCAAGATAATGCTCATTTTTAATATTTAATCCGATGCTATGAAGATAATTTAAAAACTCATCACTTGAATGCTTTGTATTGTTCGTGATCACCATATAAGGAATATTTTGAATATTTAAACTCTCTATAAACTCTTTACTTCCACGAATAGGCAATCTATTATCATCACAGATCAAAGTTCCCTGAACATCAATAAAATAGGCTTTTTGCATCTTAATAGCATTCATTTTTATTCATTATTTTCTTGTAAAAAATCTTTTTCTAAGGCGATAATATCTTCAAAAGTTTCACGCTGACGAATCATTCTATCCACACCATTTTCAATTGCTATTTCAGCGCTGCGCCCGCGAGTATTATAGTTGCTTCCCATACCAAAGCCGTATGATCCTGCACTATGTACGATTAAGAGATCATTATGTGCAAGAGCAGGAAGCTCATAATCTTTTGCAAAAAAGTCTCCGCTTTCACAAACAGGACCTACGATGTCAGCTTTTGTTCTCTCACCTTCTTGTTTTAGAGCTTCTATTTTATGATACGCATTGTAAAGACTTGGACGAATTAGATCGTTCATCGCGCCATCTACGATAATAAAACGCTTATCTTTATTTGTCTTTTCATATAAAACACGAGTTAAAAAATAACCTGCATTGGCCGTAAGATAACGTCCCGGCTCACACACTATTGTCAAATCCAATCCTGTCAAAGTCGAAAGAATAGCTTGTGCGTAATCATATGGGGTTATGGTTATTTCATCTTTGTAAACAACACCTAATCCGCCGCCGATATCGAAGAATTTGAGATCAACATCGATTACATGTAAGGAACGTACAAGGTCTGCAACGATGATCGCAGACTCACGAATAGGCTCTAATTCTGTAAGTTGAGAACCAATATGAAAATGGATCCCGACAGGATCAAGATGAGAAGAATTTTTTGCAAAAATATACATCCGTTTTGCACTATCGATATCGACACCAAATTTATTTGCACTCAAACCCGTTGAGATATAAGGATGTGTTTTGGGATCGATATTTGGATTTACACGTACACTGATACGGCAAACTTTATCCAATTTTTTGGCGATTAGATCGATACGTTCAAGCTCTGCAATACTTTCTGCATTGATATATAAGATATCATGTTCTATCGCTTCTTGTATCTCATCATCTTGCTTTCCAACACCACTAAAAAGAATTTTATATGGAGGAATTCCAGCCATCAAAGCACGTCTTACTTCGCCAATAGAAACACAATCCGCGCCACTTCCAAGACGAGCAAAATTTTGAACAACGCTGAGATTTGAGTTTGCTTTTACAGCGTAAGAGAGAAGAGATTTTCTTCCTCTAAAAGCTTCTTTTAATGCGTTATACTGCTCTTTCATATAATCAAAATCATATACATAAAGGGGAGTTTTATATTTCTCTGCTAATTCTTGAAAATTTATCACTAAAATTCCTATTTTTTTTTGATTTTATCCAAAATTTGCTTAAGAGCATCTCTTTGATTTATCGGATATTAAAACGTTTGTACTGAATCGCAGAGAGAATTAAAAGTATAAAAACGGGTAAAACAATGCCTACTTCACTTGAGACACTTTTATTGTTTGCGTACTCGATCATCATAAAAATGAGTCCCCAAATAACAAGAGTAGATAAAATAGCAGCAAAACTAAAGAGCGAAACATTTAAAAACCTTCCACTTGTAGGGACAAAGAAAAATATAATAACTATAAGTGCAGGAACAAAAAACGGATAGATAAATATCTTGTAAAGTGAACTTTTTATTTGAGAAGTATTGATCTTCTGATGTTGAAAAAGATAGAGGGCATCTACTGCATCTCCGATAGTAAAATTCACTTTCCCCTCATAAACTTGATCCAAAATCTTTGGTTTAAAATCATGTAGCATTGCAAGATCTGGCGCATCGAACATCTCTATGCCATTTTTTTTAGGACCAACAATACTTGGTTTTTTAATAATATGCGCATTTTTCAAGTGCCAGTCACCATCCCGGTACGAAGCTTCTGTTGAACTTATCATCTCTTTTAAATGACCACTTTCAACAGAAAAGACCCTTACATCGGTCGCTTTTTTTTGTAAAGGAGAAAGTTGTCCAAAATAGATATACTTATCCTCGTATGTAAAAAAAAGATCACGTGTAGGATTCAAATACTGCTGTGTTTTTCGAATATTGTTTGCAAACTCATCCGCTCTTGCAAAGTTTGTTGCATGTGCTGATATAAATAAAAGAATAATCAAGGTGGAAACGTAAATAAAAGGTTTTAAGACATCTGTTCTTGAATATCCAAGTGAATAAAATGAAACAAGGGCATTACTTCTTATAAGATAAATTTTTGTAGATATCATCGCAAAAACAAGAGCCAGGGGAAGTAACATATCGATGGCAAAAAATACTCTATAAACAAGATAGATCAAAAGTATATTTGCTGATTTTGGAAGATCATTGACATTTTGAAGATAATCAAATCCGACCATAAACATGATGAGTGCAATCAAGATAATAAAAAAATATTTCAGATAATGAAAAGATATATATTTAAATGCCAGCATAGGGAAGTGTACCTAAATCTGTTTTATAGAATATTGTGAAGAGACATCATCAAAACTCATCGTTTGAAGTTTTTCAATTGCGTCTGCGGCAATGGAGATCCATTTGTCTAAATGCTGTTTTTCATCCTCTGAAAATGAGGTTAAAACAAAGGAAGAAACTTCACCTTTGTGGATTGGTTTTCCAATTCCCATTCTCACTCTTGCATACTCTTTAGATATTGCTTCATCAGTCGATTTAAGCCCATTATGACCACCGTGTCCACCAGCAAATTTAAAACGAAGTGCCCCAAAAGGAAGATCCAAATCATCATGGATCACTAAAACTTTATCAATTTTATAAAAATTTTTCACAGCTAAAATAGAACGACCTGAGAGATTCATAAAAGTCATAGGTTTAAGAAGATAATTATCTTTGGATTTGAAAAGTTCACCTTCAAACGAGGCTTTTGAGATAGGTGTTGCAGAAGTTCTTTTGACTAATTCGTCTATAACCATAAAACCAATATTATGGCGTGTAGAGGCATATGCCGAACCTGGGTTTCCAAGTCCGACGATAAGCATGATTATTTCGCTTTAATAACAGATACTACAGCAACACGATCAGAGTCTGTAAAAGTTACGTTTGCAATTGGATCAAGGTCACGAATCATTTTAGAATCGCCGACATCCATTTTAGTAACATCTACTACGATTGCTTTTGGAAGATCTTCAATAGCAGCTTTAACACGTAAACGTCTTTTTGAGATATTTACCATACCTTTATTTTTCAAACCAAGAGCAGTACCTGTAGTAGTTACAGGGATAAAATAATGAGCTTTTACGCCCGCTTGAGCGATCATAAGATCAACATGTAATAATTCACCAGTTACCGGGTGAGATTCGTATGATTGAACAACAACATTCATCTCATTTCCAGCTACATTTACCGGGAACGCGATAGTCTCTTTGTTGCGAACAGTACGGATATACTCATTTTGTTTAAATGCAGCATGGATATTTTCTAATCCTCTTCCGTAAATGTTTGCAATTAGATATCCATCACGACGCAACGCATTTGTACCACGTTTACCGATACTCTCTCTAATTATGCCTTCTAACATACTAAATCCTTAATTTTAAAAATGGATGGAATTATACCTAAAATAATCAAAGAAACTACTCTTTTAACTCAAATATTTCATCTTCTCGATACTCTTTTCTCATTTTCGGTTCATCATTTGAAGACGAAACAATAATTTTATCATCCAAGCCTTCCATTTTTAGTTTCAGGTCTGATGCGGATGTTGCATTTTCAAATGCTTTTTCTTGAGTAATTTTTCCCTCTCGATAAAGATCTAAGATAGCCTGATCAAAAGTCTGTGACCCATAAATATCTTTTCCCTCTGCCATCGTATCGACAATTTCATCATCACGATTTTCCTTGATAAGTTGCTCAATACGAGGAGTACGCACCAAAACTTCAAGTGCAGCAATCCGTTTATGGTCCACAGTCTGAATAAGACGCTGAGATATAACTCCTTTTAAAACACTCCCTAGCGTTAAACGAATCCTATTTTGTTCATTTGTCGGAAACGTCGAGATAATACGGTTGACTGTTTCCTTTGCATCTAAAGTATGTAAAGTTGAAAAAACAAGGTGACCCGTATCGGCTGCATGTAAAGCAATTTCTATCGTTTCCCTATCACGCATCTCTCCAACAAGAATGATATCTGGATCTTCACGAAGTGCGGCACGCAAAGCTGCTGCAAACGATTTTGTATCCTGTCCAACACTTCTTTGATTGACGATACATTTTCTATCTTTATGAACAAACTCGATCGGATCTTCTATCGTGATAATATGTTTACGTCTTGACCAGTTTATCTCATTGATAAGCGCTGCCAGTGTTGTTGATTTTCCACTTCCTGTGACGCCCGTCACCAAGATAAGTCCACGTTCAGCCGCTGTAAATTGATGTACGACTTTTGGTAGAAAAAGTTCATCTACCGTTAAAATTTTTATCGGAATTACACGAAAAACAGCTGAAACGCCATCCATTTGAAAGAAAATGTTGACCCGAAAACGATTTTTTTCATCAAAAGGATAAATAAGGTCAAGTTCTTTATTTTCAACAAACTCACCAAATCGTCCGCGTAAGAGCTCTTTGGCAAAGTTTAAAGAGTCTTCATGAGAAAATATCTCTCCTGAGAGTGGAATAATCTCTCCATTGATACGAGCTCGAATAACTGAGTTTGCTTTTATATGCAAGTCACTTCCACCCGCATCTATCATTCGTTTGAGATAAGCCCTCACCTTTTTAAGTGTCTCAAAAGTAAGCTGTGAAATATCTACGTGACTATTAGCCGCTGATTGATTCATAAATTCTCCAATATCTCTTGAAATGCAACTTTAAATGCGTCTAATCCATCTTCTATCTGAATACGCACAACTTCATCAAAATCAATTCCAGCAATTTTTATCTCTTCAAAAAAAGCATCTATTTTTTCTTGCGAGATAGGAAGCTTCGCTGACTTATCTTGACCCTTTATATATGCTTTAATGGTATCTATCGGAGCGGTATTGACGCTATTATATGCTAAAAGTTCATCTACATAGTAAGAAGCTTTTGGCTTATCACCTTTGACACCCGTGCTCGCAAAAAGTGTACGACAACGGCTTACTTCTAAGGCTTTAACACTGTTATATATGCTTGCGGCATTATAAATTCCAGCAAGAGATGGAGTAATATTTTTCGATTCTAAAATTGTATCTAACGCCCGATCTATTCGACTAACAAAAACACTTATGACCGTATCTACGGAAGAACCTGATTTTTCTAGTCCTCTTTGAAATGCTTTTGCACAAGAGATCGCTTGCTCTTTTGAAAAGATAAGTGTTGCATTGACAGCAATACCAGAAGCTACAAGTTCTTCCATCGCTTCATATCCAGCCACAGTTGCCGGAACTTTTATCATAACATTTGGTTTGTTTATACTTATATGTAAGCGTTTTCCCTCTGCAACGGTTGCTTGTGCATCATTACAAAGAAACGGATCAACTTCTATACTTACATATCCATCATCACCTTTGTCATAAAGCGGTTTTAAGATATCAGCTGCTTTTTGAATATCAAAAATTGCTACCGCTTCATACTTCTCTTTTGGAGAAAATTCACTTAAAGTTGTAAGTTGCTCTTTATACGCAAGAGATGAAAGAATTGCATTTTTAAAGATTGCAGGATTACTTGTCGCACCATTTATAACACCAGAGTTCACCAGTTCTCTAAATTCATTATCTAAATAATCACGTTCGATAAAATCAGCCCACAACGAAAATTTTAGTTCTTCAATAACCATATAACACCCTAATATCTATTTTAAATGATTATAGCATTTTTCAATTCAAATCTCTATTTTTAAAAAAAGTAATTTAATGCAACCTTATAAGTCTTTTGAGGAGTTATCTCTTTCTCTTTATACTCATAAGAAAATTGCAATGAAATTTTCTTATTCACCCTATAATTTTCACTCAAATTTATAAGCCACTGATTTTTTTGAGCGTAATACCATCTATGTGTAAACTCTAGATTTGTCGTAAAATTTTTAGACTTATCTAAAACAATGCCAACCGAAGTGCCGACACCTGTTTGCAAATTTGCATTAAAATACGTAAAAGGATCTGCCAAAGCATAAAGATAGCCATATTCATTTCCCCAACTATATCCGGCACCTACTGTAAAAATATAGTGTGCGTCATTATCTATAAAGTTTTTATCAAATCCTGTTTTCATTCGCCAAGAAAACTCTGGAAAAAATGTACTCCTTTGAGACAGTGATTCCAATGAAAGTAAAGTAGCTTTTTCTAGCTGAATTTTATGATCACTATAGCTCATCTCAAAATCTAAAAACTCTATTTGTGTTCCACGCATGTAGCCTATACTGCTATCACTTGTATCATGATATGCCGGACGTAATCCTATGTATTCTATAGATTTTCCATCTCGCCACCCTTGAGCTATAGAAGTACGAAATGCCCTATTTCCGAGATCAGGATTTGACGGCGTATCGATTTGCAATGGTTTACCTTTACCAAGAGATGCCCGAGCACTTGAAATCTCGTGAAAACGCTTAATATATTCCTCTTTTTTTATCTTGCTTTTCATAAATTCATATTCTAAAAGATCGATTGCAGCTTCTAAAACATACTGCTTTTGTTCCAAGCTCAAACTTGTATCTTCAATAATATTTTGCAAAGCTATCTTTTCATCCACAAGTTTTAAAGTTTTCTCTTTTGCATCTTCACTCAAGATTTTTTCATAAGCCAAAAGTTCAGTTCTTTTAGAGGCTCTATAGTTCTTTTCCTTCACAATCTTTTGATCTTCAACCACATGAACCGTTTCAAGCGGAATAACCTGATATCTGAAGTTTTCTCTTAAGTGCATAGATGGCCGCGCAACCTCCAAAAGCCACAGCATATTGTAAGAACAGTTCTGGGTAAAAAAATAATAAAACGAAGAAGTATCGCTAAGTTCCCAGATATGACGCAACATCTTCTTTGTTTCATCAGGAGTCAAATCAAGATCATATTCCCAGATATCGCGCGCTTCCGTGTCTCGGTATTCTTTGAGTTTTTCATAATAAGGCAAAAGTGAATAGGTTCCATAATACCCACCAGTTAAACCTTTCATGGCAAATATAAATCCATTTTCTTTATCTGGATCTGCTGCGGCAGCGTAGTTAATGGCATAAGAGAGCAGTTTAGAGTTATATGAAGAATTTATACGCAAAAAAGTGTGTCCAAACATCGATGCCGGAGAGTTGATGTGTGCGGCTGGAAAAACAAGAGTCACTGATTTTGGATCAAGCTTCTTGACTATCTCATCATATTTCTTACATGTAACGCTTGGAAGATCTTTGAGTTCAAGCTTTTCTTTAAGCCACTCTAAGCGAGCAGGAAACCTACATGCGCTCGAATTGTCATCCAAATTTGTTTCATTATAAAAAGCATCTATAGTCGCATGAAGTTCGCTCTGTGGATCTGTTTTTCCATTCTTTGCAAAGAAAAATTTTTTATCATCTATCTCACTCTCTTTGCCTGTAAAATGGAGTAAAAGATGCCAATACCTCTCATCTGCAAGATGCAAGTCATCAGCTTTTTTTTGATATTTGTGAACATCTGCATTTGCTTCGTAGAAACTCAAAAATAAGAAAAAAATAATATGAAAAAATTTGATGAAAAATCCTAAATGAAGATTATAAAAAAGAACTAAGCGAAGACATTCGCTTAGTTAAACTGACATTAGATAGCAGTAGTTGAAATATTGTCAAGTACGTCTGACATCTTTGCATTTTGAGATGCGTAGATTTTGTTGTAGTTTGCTTGAAGAGCCAAAGCAAAAGCTGGTTTATCTTGAACATTTAAAAGTTCTGCCAAAGTATCTACAGACTCACCATGTCCTTTTGAGATTTCACTTGCAAGTTGATCCATATTTGATGCAACAAACTCCGATGCTCTATCATTCATAACAAACTGTGTTTTTTTACACCCAAGTGTACCTGACGTGATACCAAAAGTCTGGTTCAAAAAGATACCGTTCGTTGTAGCTTGAAGTGCAAGCATAACAGCTGAAGAGTTATCTCTAATGATCATCGCGCCAAGACCACAACCAGTTTGGTCGTTTACCGTCGCAGAACCTGTCGTAGCCAAAGCCAATGCTACCACCGCACCCAATAAAATCTTTTTCATAGTCACATCCTTTAATTTAAAATCTTGGTTAGTATAGAAATATTTACCTTAAGTGATGTTTATTTGACAACAAAACCATTAATATTATTTATCCTTTTTACACACACGAGTACAAAATCAGACTTACAACCAACTTTTAATTCAAATCCTCATCTTTCCAATACTTTGTTCCTTGTATAGTTGCTTGAAGAGCAAGTCCGTTTTGCGTGAGTTTATAGATTCTTACACCTGGTTCGACTGTTATAGAAGCATTTAATGCTCCACCATCATTTCCAGCTTTTGCCGCCGCGTCAGCTTGAGCATTTGCTTCCCAACCATTCGTTACAAAATTATCAAAAACTTTTTTATTTTCAAAGATAAACACAATTCTAAAATCTTTGACACCAAGTCCAAAGCCAACTCCGCCTGACGCCATATTCATATAGATATTTTGTCCTGTTTGATTGTTATGTGCCACACCTTTTCCACCCTCAGCAGAGAGTAAAATAAGATTGACTCCAAGATTGGAAAATGTTGCGTAACCATAGGCATTTGCTATCATCTTCCTTGAGTCTGGCGCATACTTATAGACCAAACCAAGTGTTTCTTTACTTGTAGTTAAACGATCTTGTCTCAATTCCATATCACTCTTTCCTGACCAAAAACCTGAAAACATCATTATCATCGTTATCATTACTAAAAACAATTTTACAAACTTCATTTTACCCTCCATTCATGATTTATCTCTTCAAATACAACACTTTGAAGCCGCATCAGAAAATAATCTCGTGCGACCTCTTTTGCACCTAAACTTGCGAGATGCGGAGTAGGAACTTGACAGTCTATAAAACTATATCCCCACTCCTTTAAATGCTCTACCAAAACAGCAAAAGCGGCTTTTGAAGCGTCACTCACTCGTGCGAACATACTCTCTCCGCAAAACACTCCGCCGACCACCACGCCATAAGCTCCGCCGACAAGTTTCCCATCCTGATACGCTTCCACGCTGTGCGCTTTGCCCATACCGTAGAGCACATTATACGCTTCTATTATTTCAGGTTGAATCCATGTTCCGTTTTGTCCTTCACGCGGCACTTTAGAGCACTCGGTGATAACATCTAAAAAAGCGGAATCAAACTTGTAGGTAAAATGTTTCATTCTTTTTTTGAGTGAAGGGCGAAGTTTAAAATCAGAAAGTTCTAAGATAAAACGCGGATCCGGAGACCACCAAAGGATGGGGTCACCTTTGGCATACCAAGGGAAAATCCCATTTTGATACGCACGAATAAGTCGAGAGGGAGAAAGATCGCCACCATATGCTACGATACCATCTTCAGAAGCATCTCGGGGATCGGGGAAAATCAGCTGATATGAGAGTCTTGGAATCTGCAACCTCTACTTCTCTTTATATTCAAATGTCAACTTTTTATCAAAGTCGATATCTACATCACCACCATTTTTTAGTTTACCAAAAAGCATCTCATCGGTGAGCGGATTTTTAACATTTTCTTGAATAAAACGCACCAGTGGACGTGCTCCCATCTCTTTGTCATAACCCATTTCGGCTATATATCCCACCGCTTTATCGCTTACTTGTAAGGCTATTTTTTTCTTTCCAAGATCTTTGTTGATATTGTTGATAAATTTTCTGACAATACGTTCAACAATATCCATTTTCAGAGATTTAAACTCAACGATTGCATCCAAACGATTTCTAAATTCCGGTGTAAAGAAAGATTTTAAAGCTTCGCCACGTGAAAGTGAACTATCGGCATTAAAGCCCATAACATTGCGCTCCGCCGCTCCAACATTGGAAGTCATAATAAGGATAACATTTTTAAAATTTGCCTTAAATCCGTTATTATCCGTCAATGTCGCACTGTCCATGACTTGAAGCAAGATATTTACCAAATCAGGATGTGCTTTTTCTATCTCATCAAGCAGTAAAACCATATAGGGATGTTTTTTTGCAGCCTCAGTCAAAAGTCCACCCTGCTCGTAACCCACATATCCCGGAGGTGCACCCACAAGACGAGAGAGTGCGTGTTTTTCCATATATTCGCTCATATCAAAACGCTCAAAATGCACACCAAGCACATTTGCAAGCGCAAGTGATAATTCTGTTTTTCCAACACCCGTAGGTCCTGAAAATAAAAATGAAGCGATAGGCTTATTTTCGCCCGTAAGTCCGGCGCGTGAACGTTTAACTGCTTCGCTCACCTTTTTCACTGCTTCATCTTGTCCGATAACCAATTCTTTAAGATCAGTTTCCAAAGTAGCTAGTTTTTCTATATCGCCCTCGCCTATTTTAGAGGTCGGCATTCCTGTGATTTTAGAGATAATAGACTCTATATCATGCGGTGTGACATTTTGGCGTTTACGTTTATGTAAGTGAAAAGAAGCTCCGGCTTCGTCCATGAGATCAATCGCAACATCAGGCAAAAAACGATCTGTGATATATTTTTTAGACAGATCCACCGCAGCACGCAGAGCTTTATCTGTATATTTTACTCCATGATGTTTTTCATATTTTGAAGCTAAACCTTTGAGAATGAGATAACTATCTTCTAAACTTGGTTCTTCAACATCAATCTTAGCAAAACGGCGCGCAAGCGCTTTATCTTTTTCAAAACCATTTCTAAACTCGCCGTAAGTCGTCGCACCCATACATTTGAGTTCACCTGATGCCAGAGCGGGTTTGAGCTGATTGGATGCGTCCATTCCTCCGCCGTTTACGGCACCCGCTCCCACAATCGTGTGGATTTCATCGATAAAAAGTATTGCATTTTTTGTAGCTTTTAGCTCGTCCATGACAGCTTTGAGACGTTTTTCAAAATCGCCTCTATATTTTGTACCCGCAAGTAAAGCACCAAGATCAAGCCCAAAAACAGGCGCATCTTTGATGATATCAGGAACAGCATCTTCACTGATACGAAGTGCCAATCCCTCTGCTATAGCCGTTTTTCCGACTCCCGGTTCACCTACAAGCAAAGGATTATTTTTCTTTCTTCTACAGAGAGTCTGAATAACGCGTTCGATCTCATTGTCTCTGCCGATTATTGGGTCAATCTTGCCCTCTTTTGCTTTTTGCAGTAGATTAATCGTGTATTTTTCAAGTGCGCTCTCTTCTTGACCTTCACTCGTACTGGTGACTTCACGGTGCGAAATTGCCGCTAAGATATCCACTCTTTCAATGTCGAAAGATTCTAGTAAAGTACATGCGTATGAGTTTGGCTCTTCATAGATTGCCGCAAGTAAGTCACCTACATCAGCAGCTTGTTTTTGCGCACTTTGAATATGACGAATCATCTTATCAATAAGACGTGAAAGCGCAACCGTTTCATAAGGATCGCTAAATATCTCCTCAGGAAGTTTGTCCATGCTTGTGAGAATATACTCAGCAAGTTCTTCACGCATCAAATGGGGATCTCCTCCACATTCTTTGATAATAGAAATTCCCTCTTGCGAACCAAGGACTGCAAAAAATACATGTTCAATTGTGAGATATTCATGCCTTTGATCTTTTGCATAAGTAAGAGATTGTTGAAAAATTGAATTGAGTTCTGCGCTAATCATTACTCTTCCTCCATAGTTGCTTTAAGTGGAAAACCCTGTTCTCGGGCAAGTTTGTGGACTTGCATGATCTTTGTCTCTGCAATCTCATAAGTGTAAACGCCGCAAAGTCCTTTATCTTTTTTGTGGATATCAAGCATGATCATCTCAGCTTGCTGATAGTTTTTATGAAAGACATTCATAAGTATGTCGATTACAAAATCCATAGAAGTATAGTCATCATTTAGAAGAAAGACTTTATATTTTTTTGGCAAAGCGACGGAAAGCTCCGCGCCTACCTCATACTCTGTTTTTATACTCAAAATAGTTCCTGAAAATAGTGTTTAAATATCGAAGAATCAACTTTACCTATTTTTTTGTGTTTCTTAGCTTAAACTCTTTAGCTATTTTGCCGCATTTAAAAAATCATCAATAATATCTCGCGGATTTTCAAGTCCAACTGAAACACGGATAAGTCCATCAGTGATCCCAAGAAACACTCTTGTCTTTTCATCAAAATCTCTATAAATCGTCGAAGCCATATGTAAAGCCAAAGTTCTGCTGTCGCCAATATTTGCTGTAATGGTTGCAAGTTTTGTGCCATTTAAAAACTTGTAAGCCTTCTCTTGTGTTCCCATATCGATAGTAAAAAGTGTACCACATCCGTTTGCAAAATCAGTTTTATATCTTTTATGATGCGGATGAGATGAGAGACATGGATGGTTTACATGTAAGCCTCTCTCATTCAAACCTCGCACGATTTTTTCCACACTCTCTACGATTCTGTCCATTCGAAGCGGTAAAGTCTCGATTCCAAGCATTGTGAGATAGCTGTTATATGCACTCGCACTCATCCCAAAATCACGCATCGCACGCTTTTTGGCATTGGCAATAAGTGCCATTTCACCCATCTTCTCTATAAATTTATGAAGTTCAGGATAACGTGCTGTTTTAAACTTGTCCTCGCCCTGGTTTATAGCACGAAATACTACCGCACCACCTAGTGCCGCAGCATTTCCGCTGATGATCTTCGTTGTAGAGTAGACGACGATATCTGCGCCAAGAGAAAGTGGAGCGATACTTAAAGGTGTAATAGTATTGTCCACCATTAACGCGACACCGGCATCATTGGCAATTTTTGCTATTGTCTTGATGTCTGGAAGACGCATATTTGGGTTACCAACACTTTCTAAAAAGATAATCTTAGTTTTATCGGTAATCGCATGTTTGATTGCTTCGAGTTCATCGACATCAAAAAATGAAGTTGTAATACCAAAACGCGTCAAAGTCTCACTGAAAAATGAGTAAGTTCCGCCAAAAAGTCCGCCGATGCTCACTATCTCATCGCCAGTTTTTAAGAGTGACATACATGCCAAAGTGGTCGCCGCCATTCCAGAACTACATACAACAGCACTAACTCCGCCATCCATATTTGCAAGGATACTTTCAAGCTGTGCAGACGTGGGATTTCCCATTCGAGAGTAAAGAGGTTTTTTCACACTGCCATCAAAAATCCCCTCAGCAGTCTCGCTGTCGCCATATCCAAAAGAAGCAGAACCCACTATGCTCGGGCTTATTGCGCCCTCTTTTTTCCCGACAGATTGAACAAATTGTGTACAAAAATTTTCAAAACGATTCATAAGTAAACCTAGTATAGAATTGCGATATTATAACGAAAAGTTGATATATGAAAAAAAGAATATTTATAACCGCAACAAATACTGACATAGGCAAAACTTACACGACAAAAAAACTTTTACACGCCTTTGCTAAGATGGGTTTGGCTGTTGGTGTTATCAAACCAATTGAGACGGGCGTCGTAGATGAGTATGCACCCGATGGAGAGGAACTTTTAGAGTGTGTAAAATCGCTCAATCCAAAACTTTGGTCTCTTGAAGTGGAAGATATCGTTCCCATAACTTACGCTCTTCCAGCCGCTCCCTTTGTCGCTTCAAAAAACACCTCTTTTGACCTAAAAAAAGTATTGCGAGCACTTGAGGCGATGGAAGCAAATTGTGATATCGTGCTTATCGAAGGTGCTGGCGGGCTTTATGTGCCAATAGATAAAAATACTATGATGATCGATCTTATCAAAATACTGGATGCCAAAGCTCTTTTAGTGACTCACTGCTCGCTTGGATGTATCAACGATACTTTACTTAATAAAAAAGCTCTGGAAGCCTTACTTGTAAGCCATTTAATCGCATTTAATTGTAAAAAAGAGGATGTAAATTTTGCCACGGTATCGCTTCCATATTTTGAGCAATCTGGACAACAAGTGTTAAAAGTCGATGATGATATTGATTTGATATGTGAACTCTTGTATAATCTATAAAAAATTAAAGAAGTAAGACTATGCAGCATTTAATCCGTACCGACGACTTTTCCACACAAGAAGTAAACTCCATTTTAGAAGACGCAAAGCACTTTAGCGACGGTCATTTTGAAAAAATATTACAAGACAAGATAATCATCACACTGTTCTTTGAAAACTCAACAAGAACGCGTAGTTCATTTGAGATCGCGGCAAAACGTCTCGGTGCTGAGATGGTGCATCTTGATGTCTCAAAAAGTTCTACAAAAAAGGGGGAAACACTTGTCGATACAGCGATGAACCTTGATGCCATGGGTCCTCATGCCATCATTGTCCGTCACGAAAATGCCGGTGTCCCAAAGATACTTTCAAACCATACAAAAGCCTCTATCATCAACGCAGGTGATGGCGCTCATGCACACCCGACTCAGGCACTTTTAGACCTCTACACACTCAAAGAGCATTTTGGTGAGGTGAAAGGAAAACGCGTTGCAATAGTTGGAGATATAAAAAATTCACGTGTTGCAAACTCTAATATCGAGCTTTTACAAAGATTTGGAATGGAAGTAATCTTGGTCGCTCCGCCACAATTTTTACCAAAAACATCTTTGTACACGACACACAATCTCAAAGAAGCTGTTGAAAATGTGGATGCTATAATGAGCCTTCGTACGCAGACAGAACGTCACTCTTCACAAAACTACGCTTCACTTAAAGACTATGCGAGCGATTTTTGTGTGACAAAAGAGCTTTTGGGTGAAAAAAACATCATCGTCCTTCATCCAGGACCTGTACATCGAAACATCGACATCGATGATGCACTTTTGGCAGATGAGAGATGCAAAGTTTTAGAGCAGGTTGCAAACGGTGTCAACATCCGTATGGCGGTACTTAAAAAACTGATACAGCATGCTAGATAAACTAGGATTTCTCGCATCTGCGGGAGAACCTTTTCTCTTTTTTACAGATTTTCAAGCTTCAAAATTTCATGTTTATAGACTCGATGAACTCGAAGAAAATGATATAGAGTTCTGTTTTGATGCAAATTTTACTTACAAAAAACACGACCTTACTTTACAAAAATTTCCAATTTCATTTTTAAATTATAAAGAAAAATTTGATAAATTGATAGAAAATATCAAAGCAGGCAACACCTATCTTTTTAATTTGACAGCACCGACTGTGCTTACATCTAAGCATAGTTTTAAAGAGATATTCAGTGCCGCAAACGCGCCCTTTAAACTTCGTTATAAAGATGAGTTTATCTGTTTTTCTCCTGAGCGCTTCATTACTATCGAAGATAATAGTATCTCTACTTTTCCCATGAAGGGTACAATTGACGCTTCTACTCCAAATGCAAAAGAGATAATTTTAGCAGACGAAAAAGAGATGGCAGAACATGTGATGATTGTTGATCTTTTACGTAATGATCTTGGAATCGTCGCAAATGATGTCCAAGTAGAGAAGTTTCGCTATACAGAGATCATCAATGCGGGAGAAAAAAAACTCTTACATGTAAGCTCTAAAATAGTCGCAAAACTTCCAGATGATTGGAGAGAAAATCTCTCTACCATTTTGCAAAAACTGCTTCCAGCAGGAAGTATCAGCGGAACACCCAAAAAAAAGACCGTGGAACTTATCAAGAGAATAGAAGGGTATGAACGAGGCTATTTCAGCGGTGTATTTGGAGTGTTTGATGGAAAAAATCTTCAAAGTGCCGTCATGATACGTTTTATTGAGAATCAAAATGGACAACTTATTTATAAAAGCGGTGGTGGTATCACTTTAGATAGTGACGCTTTGAATGAATATAATGAACTCTTAGATAAAATATATATTCCGTAAAGAGGCACTATGAATATAAATAATTTTCTAACAAGCGGACTCCTCTTTAAAAATGAGGAACAAAAAATACAAAATCGTTATAGTATGGTTAACATCTCTTTTATACTCTCCTCTCTTGCTCTTATCTATGGAGCTTTTCATAACTATTTTTCAAACGATATCACACTCTCATATCTTGAAGTTGGAATCGTTTTTTTCAATATACTTTTAACTCTTTTATTGAGAGTAACAAGAGAGTATTTTGAAACTATTACTACCATCTTGTGTCTAGAATACTTGATATTTTTCAACCTACTTATACTTTTTCATGTTCCAAATGAGCTCAAACATATTTGGATATTTACCTATCCGATAGTTCTTTTATATTTTACAGACAAACATGGAATATATTGGATCGGTGGGTTTTTGGCAACGATGTTTGCACTCAATCTTCAACCTTTTATCCCAACAAACTACACACTCTATCAAATCTCATATTTAGCTCTTGCTCTTATCACAATCACTGTCATCATTCAGCTTTACAGAAATAAAATAAATGAGTATGAAACAACGATACAAAAACAAAACAATGAGCTTGAAAATTTTTCACACCTGCTTCAAGATGAAGTGAAGCAAAAGACCAAAGAGCTACTTTTGATGAATCAAAACCTTGAAAATCAAGTGGAACAAAAAGTGAATGAGCTTTTAAAAAAAGACAGAATCATCCTCTCACAATCTCGTCATGCCGCCATGGGTGAGATGATTAGTATGATTGCACATCAGTGGAGGCAGCCACTCTCCAACATCACCCTCCAAATCTCAAATCTTCAGATAAATTCGATGTTACGAGAGATAAAACCACAAGAGATATTGACAAAACTAGAAAGTATTTCGGATACGATTATCTACCTTTCTGAAACTATTGATGATTTTCAGACATATTTTCACCCAAATAAAGAAAAAGAGAGTATCAGTACCTGTAAGATTATAAAAAGAGCTATTAGCTTTACAGAACCTAATGCTATAGCAAAAAATATTGATATTGACAATAAGTGTAAAAATGATATTGCTATTAATACACACTCTAATGAACTTGTTCAGGTACTTATCAATATCATAAATAACGCTATAGATGCAACAATACTTAACAATCCATCAAATCCTTCGATTATTATTGATAGTGATTATTGCGAGGAAGATGAGTATATCTATCTTAATATAAGAGACTATGCAGGTGGAGTTTCAGATGAGATCAGAGAAAAAATATTTGAACCTTATTTTAGTACAAAGGGAAAAAATGGCACCGGCATCGGACTCTATATGAGCAAAATGATTATAGAAAATCATCTTGATGGCAGAATAGACGTACGTAATCAGAACGGCGGTGCAACGTTTAGATTGAAAATACCTATCAATTAAAATTATTTTTTGGAAGCTTGATACTCTACAAATGCCGCACCAATATCTTCTTGGAAGTCTACAGCTTCTTTAAATCCGGCAAGATCCCATACGCTTTTCTCAATTTCTGGATCTACAAAATGTGTCACAGGAAAGAAGTGTGACCGAAGAGACTCTGGCATCGGATCATTTCTGTCTATTAAAACTTTTACAACGTTATTTATCTTCGTTTTGATAGCAGGATCTTTAAGCGTTTCGTTCTCAAATTTTTTACACCAGTGACATCCGTCTCGCACGACAACCAACATCATTAACTTATGCTCTTTTTTCGCCGTAGCCAAACCCTCTGCATAAGAGTTGATATATCCCAATTCATTTGCGGCAACAGTTGCTTGATTTGCCCATAATGAAAGAGCAAAAACTACAAGCAAAACAACTTTTTTCATATCCATCCTTAATGTAATCTATAATTTATTGGCAGTTCTAAAACCAAATCTTCTGAAGGTGCTGGAAGCTTACCATCTAGTGCTTCTATAGTTTTTTGAGCTGCACTATCGAGTATTCCCTGTGAGCTTTTCGTAATTATAATATCTTTTATAGTACTATTTTTTAAAAGCGTAAATTTTACCACAACTTCTCCTTGAATTCCTCTTTTTCTCGCACTCAATGGATAATAGAAATTCTCTTGCAATATTGTTCTTATAGCGGAAAGATTTGTCTGCACATACTGCTTTTGTACGGAAGGTTTTGGAACTTGTGTTTTATGCTCTATACTTTGAAGAGTTTTACTCTCTTGCACTACAGGTTGTAACAGAAGTGTCTTATCTGGCGTTGGCGCAATCACTGTACTGTTTTGCACTGATGGGTTAGTACTTGGCTGAACTATCTCTTTTTGCACCGTATTTTGAGGAGCTATCTCTTTTTTTACAGACTCAAACACTTGTTTGGGAGGAGGAAGTTTTTTAACTTCTTGTTTTGGAGGATTTTGAATCACTTTTTGAACCGCTGGTTCCTCTTGTGACTTACATGTACAGCTACTTTGAACAACACATTGACAAAGATTGATAGGCATACGCTTTTCTTTTTTTGGCAGTGTTACAAAGTTATATAAAAATAAAGCAAAACTAAGTAGAACCAGATGAACACCAAGAGAGATAAAAAAAGAGCTGCGGCGAGGTATCATCTTATAATGATACCGCAGCAACTGTTACAGTTTTGTTAATAGGCAAGATGTTAGATTGCGCGTCTAAATTCCGGATATGCTTCCACACCACATTCAACGACATCCATTCCTTGAACCTGCATATCATTTTCTGCACGAAATGGAACTAATTTGTTGATACTATAGATGATTATATACGATACAACAAAAGTAAATGCACCCACAACTGCGACACCTTTGAGCTGATCTAAAAATGAAATTTTATCAACAAAGATACCAACAGCAAGTGTCCCCCAGATACCGTTTACCAAGTGAACAGAAAGTGCACCGACGGGATCATCAAGTCTGAGTTTATCAAACAAAGGGATAGCAAAAACGACTAAAGCACCACCAATAGCACCGATCAGTAAAGGTGTATGGATATCATACAGATTTGCTCCCGCTGTAATGGCTACAAGCCCTCCAAGCGCACCGTTTAAGATCATAGTGATATCAAAAAGTCTATATCTAAAATACATAATGACTCCTGCAATAATCGCTCCTGCCAAACCTGCAGTATTTGTGTTTAAGATTGTCAAAGCGACACTGTCTGCCATCTCTTTTGTCGAGATAGAACCGACAGATCCGCCATTAAATCCAAACCAACCTATCCAAAGCAAAAGTCCGCCAAGAACAACAAGTGGAATATTTGACGCAGGAATAACTTTAATCATATCATTTTTATATCTGTCTTTACGTGCACCAATGATAAAGATTGCCGCAAGAAGTGCCCAGCCTCCAGTTGAATGGATAACAGTCGAACCAGCAAGGTCAAACATATGAAGCTCTAGCGGAGTACCTTTTAAGAAGTTTGCCCCCCAGCTGATGTTTACAACAAGAGGATAGATCACAGCACCCATAACGACAGCAAAAATAGCAAGAGGAATCATACGCACACGCTCGCTCACGCCGCCGCTCATGATATTGATAGTTTTGCCGACAAAAGCCATCTGAAATAAAAAAGCCGCCCACATACTATATTCTACTTTTACCCAAGTTCCAAATGCGAGTTCATACCCGACAAGCAAGAAAGCTGTAGAAGCAACCGCATAGATCATCACATTTGTAGTGAGAACCGCTGTAACGTTTTTTGTACGAACAAGTCCCGCTTCAAGCATCGCAAATCCTGGTACCATAAAGATAATGAGTACCATTGAAAAGAGCATAAAAAATGTATCTATAATATATTTAAAATCTAACTCCGCGACCACCTATATAGCCTCGTTATCAGTCTCACCTGTACGAATACGGATTATCTTGTCTATATCACTTACAAAGATTTTACCATCACCGATCTTACCAGTGCGTGCCGCTTCAACAATCGTGTTGATAACCGTATCGACTTGATCCATGGCAACGATCATCTCCATTTTTATCTTAGGGATAAAATCCACAACATACTCAGCACCACGGTACAACTCACTATGCCCTTTTTGACGGCCATAACCTTTTACTTCGCTTACAGTCATACCTGTAACACCGATATCTGCCAGTGCATCTTTTACATCCTCAAGCTTAAATGGCTTGATTATCGCTTCTATTTTTTTCATCCCTCTTCTCCAAAAGTTTAAAATGGGTTTATTATAACTTTATTATTCTCTATACAAAATTTTTTTATGATTAAATTTTAAACAATATGCTATATTTCTGCTAAAAAATAAGGCTTTTATTTATGAATCAAGCAACCTTAGAACTTTTTAGTTCAAAATCAGCTGATGACATTGCAACAGCGCTCGATATAACACTTCAAAGTAGAAATGAATCTCCTTTTTGGCTGGATAAAACCATCCCTTTTGTCAAAGCGGTTCTTTCTATCTTAGTTCCACTTCGAGAACAAAATCTTTTGTTTGATCCTCAAGGAAAATTTCAAGAACACTTAACGCCTGAATTGTTTTTAGAGTGGATGGATTTTGTGAGTTTAAAGATGCTAGCTTTTACGATCCAAAAATCAAACGAAGCTTCAGCACTACTTCGAACATCTTTAAGTGAAGAGCAGTGTTATGGCTATAAAGCTGTAGATGTCTCTATCTTAGCAACATATCTCTCAAAATACAATGTCAATATGCTAGATGAATCTCTTGATTTCCCAATCGCTAACTACAATGTACACCAAGGCGTCAAAAATGTTGTAAAATCGCTTTTATAAAAGGAGATTCTATGCAAGAACATCAAGCTATTAAAACAAATCAGTATCTAGAGATCCCAGAGATAGAAGCGACGCTCGAAGGTGTCGAATATATCATTATGGCGGCTCCGTCGCCTGATCACTTTAAAAATACACCCGTACATGTAACAATATTTTTAAATACGCAAGAGCATTTTTCCCAAGATATAAAAGAGATGATTTTTGATAAATTTTGTCAAGACTATAAAATAACAGCTTCAGCGGAAGTGATGAGCCAGCTTATGCCAGTAGGCTTTGCAACGACCTCTTTAGGTTCTGCAATGCCGATGCTTTTGGTCAAAATGCAAGATCAAAATTCGATCCCTCACATACCCTTACATGTAATCGATTTTCTCGCCGCTTCAGATCAGTTTGAAGAGGTTGTAGACAAATCTCTCTCCGGCTGGACTTATGTCCGAGAATAGAGTTTTTCTATCTCGGCAACACTCTTAGCAATCTCGCAAGAGAGATTTTCAAAGCCCTTTTTTGTAACTAGGATGTCGTCTTCTATTCGTACAGCTATCCCTCTATATTTTTCTGGTAAATCCATATCATCCAAAGGGAGATAAAGTCCTGGTTCTACTGTCAAAACCATTCCAGCTTGAAGTGCTATTTCTTTGCCCTTTTTATCTTTATACGGACAAGGGTCATGAACATCTATGCCTATCCAATGCCCAATACCATGAGGAAAATAGCGTTTGTCATAATTTTCTTTTATCAGCTCTTTGACATCGCCTTTTAAAATTCCAAGTTCCACCATTCCCTCACACAAAGACTCTCTTGCCATCATCTGCAGGTCACTTCGTAAAACACCCTCTTTTACGGCATCTATAACTTTGAGTTCTGTTTTTAAAACAAGCTCATAGATCTCTTTTTGCGCCGCGTTAAACTTTCCGCTCACGGGAATTGTTCTTGTTATATCACTCGCATACATCTCATACTCACATCCCGCGTCTATAAGAATTAAATCGTCCTCATGAAGCAGACTAGAATTGTTGATATAGTGCAAAGTATTTCCATTGTCACCGCCTGCGATTATAGTTGTATATGCGTCGCTGTACGCGCCATTTTTCTTAAACTCATATTCATAAACTGCTTGGAGTTCGTACTCTACGAGTTCAGCTTTTTTCATACTCATCACTTTATGATGCGCTTCTTTTGTGATAGATAAAGCTTTTTTGATAAGTTCTATCTCCACGGGTGTTTTTATAGCTCTCATTTTTTGAGAGATTTCTCTTACATGATAGAGTTTTATCGGAGTGTATTTGGCAGTTCGCGAATGGGAAAGTTCTTGAATATTTTCTCTTACACGCAAGAGTTTTTTTTCTTCGCTAAAGAGATCAAGATACACTCTTTTTTTACTTTGCAAAATCTTTTTTAATCTCTTTTCAAAACACTCAGAAGTATAAACCTTATCTACATCAAAGTGCTCTTTTACACCCTCAACTCCCAAACGTTTTCCAGTCCAAAGTTCTAAACTCTTATCTTTTTTTTGAACAAATAAAATCTCTTTTGCAGACTTTTCTCCCTTCACTAAAACCAAAACGGCATTATCCTCTTTAAATCCCGTGAGATAATAAAAATCACTGTCTTGTCTGTAAGGAAATTCAGTATCGTTTGAGCGTATTTTTTGCGTTGCACTAAAAAGCAAAGCAACACTGCTCTTTTTCATCTGAACTAAAAAATCTTCTCGTCTACTTTTGTATATCAGCTCATCCATTATTGAAGCTCTTTTTGACATTGATTATTGAGCCACATATTTGTTTGTTGCATGACATCATTCAGCGCTTCTTGAAGAGCTTTTACTCCCCCCTGTGCATCGAGTGAAGAGGATGGAACTTTTTTCTCTATGGTGGTTGCATAGAGAAGTTTTGAATCTTCGTTTTCAAGAAGTGCAAAATGGATTTTGACTGTTACATATGAGTTTTTCATATCTTCACTAAAATGCTGAATAAACTCTCCAACACTGTATTCAAGGATATAATCTGGTTTTGCAGACGATTTTGCCAATAGTACATCTTTAAATATTTTTGTATCTCGCACACTGCTGACAAGTGATAATTCTAATATTTTATATGGTGCTGCTTCCCAGTTTGAAAGAGCATAACTTTCAACATTCAAATCTCCTCTTTGGTAGTAGATAGATCGTCCCATAATCGGATCATAACTCACAATATTTTTCAATTGCAACACATCATTTTTGCAAGACGAAGCATTGTAATCTTTCACAACCGATGGAACTTGTAATCTGTACTGCATACTTGCGGGAACTGTTGTCTGCAAAGAACATCCAGATATTATGAACACGACCAAACTATATAAAAATATTTTCTTCATCATTTTTCTCCCGGACCTTTTTTAATCTCTTGTTTTTTAAGCAACATATCACTTGGACTTGTTTCATATTTTTTTAAGATGCTATCCATCTCTATCATCACATCTTGCAAAGCACCGAGCGAACTGTTAAGATTTGTGACTGTTCCTTTTGTTATATCTTTGAGATTAAACTCTCCGCTATCAATTGCTCCATGAAATGCAGCCATAGAAGCTTGAATAACCTTATAGCTGCTTGCAACTGAAATCATTGATGCAGAAACAGTATCCGCAAAATGACCGCTTTTATCTGCTAGCTGATCTATTTTAGGAAGTGTTTGTGTGTCTAGCTTGGTAGTTATATTGTCAAGATGTTCCATTGTACTATGGAGATGCTCAATACTTTTATCATCGAGCAAAGTGTTAAGTCTAACCATAAACTCTCTTGACTGGGCAAGTGTCATCGTCATATTTTTTTGATTCTCTTCTTTTAAGAGTGTATTTGTACCATCGAGTGTACCTGAAAGTTTCTCAGTCACACTTCCTATCGAGTTCTCAAACCTTTGAAAAAGTGAGGGTTTTGAGTGTATGATCGGATATTTTTCATCTTCGTTTTTAACCAAATCTTTAGCATTAACATCACCCAAAGAGAGATCAATGAAAACAAGTCCCGTAATTCCTTGTGCATTGAGCGTCGCCGTCGTTGATTCTTTCACCGGAGTCGTTGCCAAGATAGAGATTAAGACCTCTATCTCTTGCGTATTTTTACTGCTTATCTGTATCTCTTCAACTTTTCCTACACTGACACCGCGATACTTTACAGGAGAGTTGATGTTGAGTCCTGAAACAGACTCATTGAAATAAATAAGATACTTTTTTTGCTTGCTTGAATCTGAAGGCTTCATCAACCAATAAATAGAAAATGTCATAGCAACGAGTATGGCCAAAACAATGGAACCGACAAAAGTATAATTGACTTTATTATTCATATATCTGCCTTAAAAAATGTTTGTATAAATGGGTTGTCCATAGAAATGATATCATCTAATTTACCCTGTGCAACGATAATTTTATTATCAATAATAGCCGCGCGATCAAGTGTATCATAAATCGATTTAAGATCATGGGAGACCATGACGACAGTAAGACCCAATAAATCTCGCAATTTGAGGATAAGTTTATCAAATTCGCGTGCAGAGATCGGATCAAGTCCGGATGTAGGTTCATCCAAAAATAGCAGTTTGGGATCAAGCGACAAAGCACGAGCTAAAGCCGCTTTTTTCTTCATTCCGCCACTGATTTGTGACGGATAGAGATATGCATCTTTAGGTTTTAAGCCTACTATATCTATTTTATATGCCACAATTTCAGATATGAGATTTTTATCCAGTTCTGTATACTCTTGTAGAGAGAGTGCTATATTTTCATACAAGGTTAAAGAAGAAAACAATGCTCCTCCTTGAAATAAAACTCCCCAGTTTTTTCGCAATTCTTGAGCATCATCATAAGAGATATTTGTCACATCTTGACCAAAAATCTCTATAGAACCGCCACTGAGTTCTTGAAGCATCACCATCTCTCGTAAAACTGTACTTTTCCCGCATCCGCTCGGTCCAAGAATTCCGTATATTTCCCCTTCATTGATATGAAAGTTGAGTCCCGCATGCACTACATTGGCGCCAAATTGCGTATAAAGATCTTTAACGTCAATTATTTTTTTCATCTAGATACCCACATTTGTAAAAATAATAGAAAAAACTGCGTCACAAACAATAACAGCAAAGATCGATTCAACAACACTTTTAGTTGTATTTATCCCAATACTTTGAGTATCATCTTTCACCAACAATCCTCGAAATATACCGATAGATGCGATCAAAAAGGCGAAGAAAGGCCCTTTTGCAATACCCACAAAGAAATGTTTTGCTGCTACAACTTCATTTAAACGGTCTAAAAAAAGTGAAGTTGAGATGCCAAGGTCAAGGTTTGCGACAAGCATACCGCCTAATAGTCCAGTAACATCTGAAACAAAAATCAATAAAGGCATCATCAACATAAGAGCAATAATGCGGGGAATTACCAAAAATGCAATGGGATCAAAACCCATAGTACGCATGGCGTCAAGCTCTTCCGTTATCTTCATAGCACCTATCTGAGCGGTAAAAGAGGAACCGCTTCTTCCTGCAATAACGATCGCCGTAAGTAAAGGGGCAAGCTCACGAAAGATAGAGATTCCAAGCATATCTACTATAAAAATATTTGCACCATAGATTTTTAATTGTACGGAGGATTGATATGCCATAACAACACCAACAAGAAAACTCGTTAGGGCAACGATACCAAATGCTTTGATCGCATTTTCATTGATCTCAAAAAAAATCTCCTTATATCGGAGTGATCTTAAATGTTTAAAAAGATAAAAAAATCCATAAGAGATTTGGCCAAAGAAAGAGAGAAATTCAACAAATTTTTTCATCCTTAAAATAGCATCTTCACCCAGTTTTTCGAGAAATGAGGGTTGCTTGTAACCAAATTCTTCTAAATCTAAATGCATTACATGAACTGTTTTGAGAGTATTTAAAACTTGTTCATTCTTACATGTAAGAGAAAAAGCAAGTTGCTTTTCAACAAAGGTTTGTTCCAATTTATTGATATAGATCGCACTTGCCGAATCTATAGAAGTGATATCGTCAAGATTTAAAGAGAGTTCAGATCCATTTCGAAGCTTTGACTCAAGCTCTTTTTCAAAACTCACTAGAGTATAGAGATTTATTTCACCGGTAAGACTAAAGTCTAACCGATTATTAGCAAATGAAGATGTAAAAGATAGCTTTTTTTTAGATAACATACAGAAAGTTTTTAAAAATCTCTCTCGAGCAGCTTATTAACTTTAAGTATCGTAATGATTCTATCTGATTGTTTTCCAACGCCATCAATCATAGTCTCACCATCTTGCATTGTGTCAGGCGCCGGTCCGATATCTGATTTTCTGATACGAAGTGCTTCAGTTAAACGGTCTATCACAAATCCAGCGACTTCACTACCATCTTTCATAACGATAAAACGAGTTTCATCTGTATGTTTTTTTATTTGGAGTCCAAATTTTAATCTCAAATCTATCAGCGGAATAACCGCACCGCGAAGATTAAAAACACCAAGGACATAAGGAGGTGTTTGAGGAACTCTTGTCCAAGAAATAGGTTTGATAATCTCTTGAATATTTAATATAGGCACACTATACTCTTCATCGCCTATAATAAATCCAACTAATTGAACAGCATCTTCTAACTGACTTACAACACCATGATTTTGCTGTTCACTCTGTTTACTGATAATATTTTTTAGTTTATCACTCATTATGCCAACTCCGCTTTAAACTTGATATTTCTTTGAACTACACTTGCTAGGTAATCAGATGAGTAAGGTTTCGTGATATATTCCACCATTCCAGACTCAACACCTCGCATACGATCAGATTTACTTGTGCGTGAAGTAACTGCTATAAGAGGAAGATTTTTGTACTTATTGTATTTTTTGATCTCGCCGGCTAGGGTATAACCATCCATTCTTGGCATCTCAATATCAATAAGCATCGCATCAAAACTAATATCACCCTGCTTTAAAATATTTAGCGCTTCTTGACCATCTACAGCTTCTGTAAGTGTTATTCCCATCGGTTCTAAGGCTTTTCTCATAATCGTTCTATCTGTTTTTGAATCATCAACAATCATAACATTATAATCACTCGCCTTTGTTTTTTCTCTGGACGCACCCGCTGATTTTGACTCTATCATCGGTTTTGCTTTCACACCTTTTGCCATCTGCATAAGTGCCGCAACATCGACAATAAGAGTAACACCACCATCACCACGAATGGTGGCTCCGGCGATTCCTTCCATCCCTTTGAGGTATTCTCCAAGAGATTTGATAACGATCTCCTCTTGACCTACAAGAGAATCGACGATGAGTCCAAGTTTGCTCTCGGCAAGACCAAGAACAACGACATAAGCATGTTCAGCCGCATCAATGATGCGTTCAACTTCAAAAATATCGCCAATATGCACAAGCGAGAGAACATCATTTCTCAGTCTCATAACAGAGCGGTTATCAACTGTATAGATTTCATCTTTAGAGATGCGTACCGTTTCCAAAACAGATGCAAGCGGAATAGCATAATATTCTTCTTGAACACCAACAAGAAGTGCCTGAATAATAGCAAGTGTCAAAGGAATCTTCAATTTAATCGAAGTGCCACGTCCAACTTCACTGTCGATGTCGATAATACCATTAAGTTTTTCGATATTTGTTTTAACAACGTCCATACCAACACCACGCCCAGAAACACTTGTAACTTGTGCCGCTGTTGAAAACCCTGGTCTAAAGATGAGAGCAAAGGCTTCTTTATCAGTCATTGCTTCAGCTTCTTTTTCTGTAATAACCCCTTTCTCAAGAGACTTATTTTTAAGCATTACAGGATCAAGCCCTTTTCCATCATCATCAATTTGCACGACAATATGATTGCCTTCATTGTAAGCTTTTAGAATGATCGTACCTGTTTCAGATTTGCCAAAAGCAATACGATCGTGTATAGACTCTATACCATGATCACAAGAGTTACGGATAATATGAACCAAGGGATCACCGATCTCTTCGACAATGGACTTGTCAAGTTCAGTTTCTTCTCCAAAAATCTCTAGATCTATTTTTTTATTTAGTTCGCGTGAAAGATCACGAATCATACGTGGAAATTTATTGAAAACCTTCCCAATCGGAAGCATTCTTGTCTTCATAACTGCGATTTGAAGATCAGTTGTAACCAAAGAAACTATAGAAACAACTTGGTTCAGTTCTTCTAAAAACTCTTCGCCCTCATAACGCTCTTCGACATCTACATTAATCTTGATAAGACGGTTTTTTGCAAGTACAAGCTCACCAATAAGATTCATAAGATGGTCAAGTCTTTTTACATCGACACGAATAGTTTGCTCAACTGTCGTCGCATTCCCTTTTGCAGGAGCTGCCGCTTTCACATCTTCAGAATGTTCTTCTGGTTGTCTTCTTGGAGATATTGATGGTCTTACCACTACTGCATTCGTTTGTGGAATATCCTCTTTTTTTGACTTTTCTTCGTCATCTTGTGGCATCTCAGGAACTGCTTCACCTGCTGCTTGTTTTGCTTTTCTTTTTTTCTGATCTTCTAGTTGTCTTTGTGCCAGAAGTCTCTCTATCTCAGCTTCGACCTCATCATCACTCATATTGTCATAATCAGGTTCTTCTTCGAGAGATTCTTCCTCCAAGTCTTCTTGATCTGCCTCTTTTTTTATACTGTCTTCTTTTGGAATTTCTTCTACCGAAGTGCCATTGGATTTTGCATCAAGTCTCACAACACACATAGAAATATCTACACCAGCATCTGCGCCCGTATCACGGATCGTATTTAAAAGTTCTTTCATGAGATCAATAGATTCTAAAACGACATCCATAACATCAGGCGTTAATAATAAATCTCCATGTCTTGCTTTATTTAAGATGTCTTCCATATGATGTGTAAGATGGGTCAAAACATCAAAATTTAAAAACGACGAAGCACCTTTAACTGTGTGCGCAACACGAAAAATACGATTGAGAAGTTCTAAATCCTCAGGATCTGTCTCCAACAATACAAGGTCTTGATCTAATTGTTCTAAAAGCTCGAAAGATTCGATTAAAAAATCTTGTAATATCTCTTGAAATTCATCCATAAACTACTCTCCTACTTCATATGTGCACGAACAACACGTGCGACTTCACCGTAAAACAAATTAGCGTCAAACTTAACCAAATAGGCTTCAGCCCCAGCATCTTTGCCACGCATCTCACTAAAATGATCACTGATTGATGAGTTAAAAACTATTGGAATATTTTTAAATCTTCCATCCTCTTTCACATTTGCGGCAAAGTGAAAACCATCCATCAAAGGCATCTCAATATCAGAAATAATCAATTTCAAGTGTTTAGATATCCCATCTTCATACATTGCATAAATATCATCTAGTTTTTCAAGGCCATCTCTGCCGTCACTCGCTTCAACAACATCAAAACCCATTTTTTCAAGTGCATCTTTGACAATTTTTCTAGCAGTTGAGCTGTCATCAAGCAGTAAAACTAAGCCTTCAAAAGTATCAAGATCTTGAGGAATATCTCCAGTATTTGGTTTATACAGTCCCAAATCTTGTACAACAGCTTCCAAGTCAAGAATCAAAAGCACCGCATCATCTTCGATACGTGTCACTCCTGTTATCTTACTGCCATCAAATCCATCTCCACCCGAAACAAAAGAAGCAGGCTCGATATCTTTCCAGTTTATACGGCGAATACGTCTTGCTTCATGGACAATAAATCCAATGAGAACATTGTTAAATTCAGCGATAATGACACGCGCATTTTTTCCAGCATCTTCAGGTACTTTAACACCCATCCAGCTAGCTAGGTTGACAACGGGGATAACAACGCCACGAAGATCAAAAATACCCTCTATAAATTCCGGCACTCCCGGAAGCTCCGTTAAAGAAGGAACACGAATAATTTCCCGAACTTTAGCGACATTGACACCGTAAATCCCCTCATACACCTCCTCATCTTCTTGCTTAAAGATACGGAAGTCTACAAGTTCCATTTCGTTACTGCCAACTTTTAATGTTGTATTTTCTTTCATTCACCTGACTCCTTAGAAGCATTAACCTCTAATAATAGCTCTTCTTGCGAGGATTGTACAATAAAGTATCTTTGATTACAAGCAAAAGCAGCCAAATTGATATATATAAAATTATCCACTAAAAAGCTTCTATTTTGATGAAAATGTCCTTCTATAAAATAGTCACAACTATTGGAAAATCTTTTAGCTAAACGTATAATAATATACTCCATAAAATTCTCAAAATGATTACAATCCTCTTTTTCTTGAAGATATGTATCGAGTTTTTTCAGTATAAAATGATTTCCCAAACAATCAATATATTTCAGACAAGTAAGTATAAAACGATTTCGTATTAAAGAAGTATATATCTTATACCCTAAACCCTCTCCAAAATCACCATGAGCGAGCAAAATAGTCTTATCTTTATATTTACACGTAAGAGGTTGAGAGGCAAGCGGATAGACCTTAATATTTTCAAAGACACTATGCAAACAAAAATCGTGATTTCCTTCAAGATAAATCACTTCTATTTTCTGCGCTATTGAGTTTAGTAAATCTATCATTTTTTGGTTTACATACAGGGTATAAGGGATAGGTCCAAAAAGAGTATCAAAGATATCACCCATCAAGATAAGTTGTGAGGGTTTTAAAATACCAGAATCTATCTCTTGTAAAAGAGCCTTTAATTCAGGTCGATGTGAGGAATAGTGAGCATCTGAAATGACAAATGCTCCCTCTTTGAGAAGAAAACTATGGGACATACGCTACTGCGGGCAGAGCCGTGTATTCATCATATCCCATCATCAGATTTGCGTTTGCCACAGCCGCTGAGGATGCTCCCTTTAGAAGGTTGTCGATCGCCGATGAGATAAAAAGAGTATCTCCATTTCTTTTGGCAAAGATATCGCAAAAATGTGTACCCGCGACACTCTTCATATCGACAGGATTTTCTCTCACACGTACAAATCTTTCATCTTTATAATACTCTTTCAATACTACAATAGGATCAAAATCTCCGCTAACTTGTATATAGATAGAGGAGATCATCCCTCTTGTAGCGGGAACAAGATGTGGCACAAAACTCACATCACAAAAATCAATACCAAGTTTTTCAGCGATCTCAGGTGCATGACGGTGACCTAGAGGGTTGTAAGCGAAAAAGTTATCGTTGATATTGACAAAATGGGTCACATCGCTGAGTTTTTTCCCCGCTCCACTTACGCCGCTTTTTGCATCGACGATAAAAGGTGAATTCTCTTTTTTGTATTTCATAAACGGTAAAGCCCCAAGAATTACACTTGTAGGATAGCATCCTGGATTTGCAATAAGCTTTGCATTCCTGATCTTTTCACGGAAGAGTTCAGGAAGTCCATACACGGCATGAGAAAGATTCTCTTTGTCCGTATGCTCACAATAATGCTTTTCATACACATCAAGCTCGAGTCTATAATCTGCTGAAAGATCGACAACTTTTAAGCCTTTTGCTAAGAGAGGTTTGACATATGCCATCGCAGTTTGGTGCGGAAGTGCCAAAAAAGCCAATTCGCTAACTTTTGCTACCTCATCGATATCTGCTTTTTGAACATCACATTCATAAACGTCAACAAGAGATGGATGAAGTTCTGCAAGAGTCATACTTCCTTCGCTGTTTGCGACATAAGTGATCTTAAAATTTGGATGATTGATAAGAATCTTTAAAAGCTCAAGACCTGTATATCCGCTAGCACCAATAATGGCTACATTAGTGACATTCAAAGACGATCTCCTGATATTTTACTGATTCGATCTCAAACTCTTTCACACCGTTTGGAAGCTTGACTTTCACATCATCTCCCTCTTCGCGTCCTAAAAGCTGTTTTGCAAGTGGAGAGTTAAACGAGATCAAACCGATATCTGGATTGCTTTCACATCCGCCGACAATAGTGTAAGTTTTCTCTTCGCCGCTTGCCATGTCGCTTAAAGTCACTGTTGAACCGAAACTGACACGTGAATGTTCAAGCTCGCTTGGATCAACAATCTGAGCATTGGAGATCATTTCAGCAATCTCGATCATTCTACCATCGATGAGTCTTTGTTTCTCTTTTGAAGCATGATACTCAGCATTTTCTTTCAAATCTCCATGTTCTAATGCCTCCTCAATATCTTTTACAGTTTGCGGACGTTCCACCATTTTAAGATGGTTCAGCTCTGATTGAAGTTTTTCATACCCAAATTTTGTCATAGGTTCTTGTATTGTCATTATTTCTCTTTTTTCTATAGTTTATTCAAAGGATTATATCAAAAATTTAAAACAAAGTTTTGTTATAATTTGTCTAGATTATAAAGTTGTGTAGAGGATATTTTGTGCATATATACAAACAGCTTAGAGAGGCTTATAATAATTTAACCCTTTCCATCCTTGGAGTAATAGCCAATGCTCTTGTTTTCATTTTTATCTTTTTCGGGCACACAAACAATACAACTCTCATGATCTGGGGAGTTTCTATCCTCTTGATCTCCACATTTCGTTACGTTAGTATTTTAAAATATAAAACCGATAAAACGTCTTTATATGTAGGTAAATGGCAAAAATTTCTTTTTATCGGTATTGTTTTATCTGCGCTAAGTTGGGGGATCACTCCTTTTCTTTTTTTTATTCCCGGAAACTATATATATCAAATGGTACTTATTGTTATTTTAGCTGGAGTTAGTGCCGGCAGTATCAGTACGCTTGCGCACATCCGTTTCAATATTCAACTCTACTTGATAATCGTCATTGTTCCTCTCATTGTAGAACTCCTTTTTCAAAAAACTGAAATACATAATGATATTGCCCTTCTTGTTTCACTCTATCTTCTACTTTTACTCACAGTTGCAAAAAGATTCAATCAAACGTATCTTAATTCTATCACATCACAATTGATGTTTGAGCAAAAAAGAGAGGAATCCTTAGAGTCTGAACAAAAGTTTAAAGCGATTTTTAAGAGTGTTCCCATCGGAGTGTTATTTTATGACACAAATCTCGTCATTCAAGAGGTGAATGATAGCTTTGTTGATTTCATCGCAGCTCCTAAAGATTTTCTTATCGGGTTAGACCTTGAAAAAAGTCGAGACAGAAGTCTTATCCCTGCATTTAAAGCACCCCTTGATGGTATTAGCGGATTTTATGAGGGGCCCTACACAACACTTTATAGACAAAAAGACCTATGGGTATCTATGACTACTTCTCCGCTTCGCAATAGTAAAAATAAAATCATCGGTGCAGTTGGTATCATAACCGATATCACAGAAAGAATGTTAACCCAACTTCAAATAGAACATCAAGCACACCATGATACTCTCACTGATATCCCAAATCGAGCAAACTTAAAACGGGAGATCGCTAAAAATATCATCCGTTTCCAAAGACATCGAGTTATCTTTGCCATTATCTTTTTAGATCTTGACCATTTTAAAAATATCAACGATTCTTTGGGACATGATGTGGGAGATAAACTCTTAATAGAGACTGCTACTCGTCTCAAAGAGAGTATTAGAGATGAAGATATGGTTGCTCGCATCGGCGGAGATGAGTTTGTCATCTTACTTCCTGATCTTTCAATAGATGAATTTGAAGCTGCAAAAAGTGCAGAAATTGTCTCGCAAAAAATTCATGAAACATTAAGTACTCCCTTCTTGATCGATGGATATACACTCAACATCTCTTCAAGCCTTGGTATCACTTTCATAAATACACATTCTCAAAGTGAAGAGGAGCTCTTAAAACACGCCGATATTGCGATGTATGAATCAAAAAAAGAGGGAAGAAATACTACGAGATTTTATCAAGAGAGTATGGATCAATGGATCAAAAGGCGCCTAGAAGTAGAAAATGAACTCAAAAATGCCATTAAAAATAATGAACTCAGACTCGTTTATCAGCCTATTGTCGAGTTTGTAAATTCTAAAGTTATCGGGATGGAAGCACTTATAAGATGGAAAAGCCAAAAGCTCGGCGATATGTATCCAGATGAGTTTATCGCCATTGCAGAAGAGAGCGGGATGATTTTATCCATTGGAGAATGGGTCATGCAAGAAGCTGTGAGTCAGTTTATAACTTGGCAAAAGAAGTTTGCACATACAACTGACTTAAAAAAAATCGCCGTCAATGTCAGCGTCCACCAATTTAATGCTCCTGATTTTTTAACGCAAGTTGAAAATATCATAACTCAAAGCGGCATTGTAAAAGAACATCTTGAACTTGAACTCACAGAGTCTATCATCGTAAAAGATATTTCAGGTGTAAGAGCTAAAATGCAGCAACTTCGCGATCTTGGCGTCAATCTTTCTATAGATGATTTTGGAACTGGGTATTCTTCACTCTCATATCTGAAGAAACTCCCTTTTACAACACTCAAAATTGATAAGTCTTTTACTCAGGATATTGGACATGATATCGATGATAAAGAGCTTATCAGCACCATCATTACAATCGCCGAAAACTTCAATCTCGAAGTGATCATCGAGGGTGTTGAAACTTATGAACAGTATGCATTTGTGAATGAAAGAAAAGCAACATTTATGCAAGGGTATTTCTGTTCCAAACCTATGGAAAAAGAGAGTTTCGAAGCGATGCTTACATCAACTAATGGAATTTGTCCTATAATGACTGATGCACAAACAAATACAAAGGAAAAAATATGAAAATCAAAAATATATTGATCGCGTTTACACTTTTAGGCTCTTTGACATCTCTTCTTGCTCAAAGTTCTTTTGATACACAAGAGAAAAAGACAGCGCTTTCTGCGCTAAAAGATGCAAAGCAGTCACAGCAAAAAAAAATACAAACAACGACTCAACCAGTGATGAAAAAATATGATTCATATGATTCATATGATTCTAAAGAACTTCAAAGCTATAAAAATAACAATTCAGGACAGATGCAAGTCAAAATCCCGACGCATTAATATTAATCTTCTATCAAACTCATCTTAGAGAGATCAAAAATCATCTTTATTTGCTTGCATGTAAAGAGAAGATGACATCCTTTTTTTGAGATACCTTGAGGCTCTTGCAGATTTTGTAAAAGAGTCATCATCTTTTTTGTTATCGGATCGTAAACATTCAAACTATCCTTACATGTAAAGAAGATCCGTCCGCCGCCACAGCCATCACCAACGATCCCCTCGCACCAGCTTGTCGCACCAAATTGCTCTATTTGTGTAAAATCCATTATTTTTTTCCTATAAGTTTAAGCACAGCTTGAGAACACATCGCAAAACCAAAAGCGCCTGTCACACCCATAAAACTCCCTTTCTCTTTGATAAGTGCCGGCTCACTTGAGAAGATAACCGTATAATTTTTGTCAAACTTTCTCTTTTTAAGTTCATAACGTATCTTTGCGCCAAAACGGTCTCCATGAGTTTTCCAGATCGTCGCAACTTCTATTTTAGTTGGGTCAAGTCTTTTTGCAGAACCCACAGCAGAGATCAGTTTTTTGTAAGTTTTTTGAGCCAAATACAACTTTGCATGGATATCATCTATCGCATCTAAAACAAGATCATACTGATCAAAATCCACGCTGTCTATCCACTCTTTATCAACTCTTACATGTAAGGCTTTTACGCTTGGATAATGTTGCTTTAACGCTTCGACTTTAGACTCGCCCAAATGCAGTTCCGACCACATCTGACGGTTCTGATTTGTTTCATCATAAGTGTCGCAATCTACGATAGTAATATCTGTGATGCCCGTGCGAATCAGACAATCCAGACACACACTCCCTACTCCGCCGACTCCTAAAAGAAGGATTTTCGCGTCTTGGAGCTTTTTAAAATCCTCTCCAAAAAGCATTTCGCTTCTTGTGTATCTCAAAGCCATTCTTCCAACATTTCCATAGAATGATACGCACTCAAGTCCATATGAACAGGTGTTAGTGAGATAAATCCGCTCTCTATGGCATCATAATCACACATCCCTTTCTTCTCAGCTCTAGGTTTAAATGCCAAAGGATGAAGTCCTAACCAATAGAATTCTTCGCCTCTAGGATTGCGGTGCAGGTGCGCGTCATTTGCATAAAATCTGTATCCCGCATAGGTCACGACCATCTTGGCTTCATGCACGCCTGCGGGAATATTGATATTTAAAAACTCTCTATGAGGCAGTGGAAAAGTGCCCTCTGTTATCTTTATAACAAGCTTTCTTATCGTCTTTGACGCCAATGTATAGTCATTATTTGAAACGGCAAAATCCACGACTTGAGAGATGGCAATTGCGGGCACATCATGAAGCACCGCTTCCATCGCTCCCGCGCAAGTCCCAGAATAGGTAATATCCTCGCCCATATTTGAACCGCGGTTGATTCCGCTGATGACTAGGTCTGGTTTTGTACCCTCAAAAAGAGAGTTGAGAGAGAGATAAATACAATCCGCCGGAGTCCCATCATCAAGCTTATAAAATCCATCATCCACGCCAATAAAACGCAAAGGTCTTGTCAAAGTAAGTGAGTGTGCACAAGCCGATTTTTCTGTCGCAGGCGCTACAATTGTAAGCTCTGCAATATCTTGAAGCGCATCGATTAAAGTGCGCAAACCCTTAGCTTCGTATCCATCATCATTAGTTATGAGTATCTTTAATTTTTTCATGACGTGATTTTACTATATTATTATATCAATATGAAACATGTAACACTCATTGTTATAAAATCCCACTCTACTTTTATCACATTTTTTGATATAGCTGTATACTAACAAGTAGAAAACTACACTCTAGAGGTTATCTTATTATGAAACAAGAACTGATAAAAGAAATTGAATTGATCCCAATGTTGCCTGAATCTATTTTAAAAATAGAAAAAGTGTATGCTAATCCTGAAAGCTCACTCAAAGAAATGACAAGCGCGCTTGAAACTGATCCTTTAATGGTTGTAAATATCTTAAAAATCGCTAACTCTCCATTATATGGATTTTCAAGAGAGATCAAAGATATTTCTCAGGCTGTTTCACTTTATGGCAAAGATACTATACGCTCTTTTGCACTCAATATCGCAGCAAATACATGTGTACCTATCAATGTCGATCCATACAGTATTAGTGTAAGTGGATATATTAAAAAAGCTCAAGTACAAAACGCGCTTATTACAAATTGGATTGGAAAGACAGATAGACAAGCACTTGCACTTCTTGCTCCAGCCTCATTTTTGGTAGAAATAGGGAAGATTATTATCAGCCAATATCTTGAAAAAAACAATCTTTCTGCCGAGTTTAAATCTGATCTAAGTCAAAACCACTCTTATGAAAAAAGTGAACTCCATCTCTGTGGAAGTCGTTCATACGACGTGGCTGCGACTATTTTCTTTAACTGGAATTTCAACTCAGATCTTGTTCATCTTGTACGTTATGCTGATGAACCCGATGATGCACTTGATGAAGAAACAAAACATCTTGCGAAATATCTTAAAATTGCAAAAGATGTCGTAGACTTTAATGGAGAGATCACTGAAGAATCGCTCAAAGAAGCAACAGACTTAATAGAAGAATTTGGTCTTGATATAGAAAGCTTCAATAATGCTATAGAAAAAATCCAAAACGCTGCATAAAACTTTGTAAAGGCTTTTTTTGCCTTTGCTTCTTCTAAGAACAACGCTCCATTTTTAAAGAAAATAAAAATCCGATTCCCAAACTCATAATCGTTACGCTATAAAGTACGTTATATCCAAAACTATCGACGATCAAAGCACCTAAAATAGGAAAAAAAAGCCCTATTGATGTTAGATTTGACTGCAAAGCGATATAAACAGGACGCTTGTGTTGGGGTGCTAAAATCAATATCATATTTGAAAAAGCAAGACGGAGCCCATCCATCGCAGCGCCGATAAGAAAAAATACGACAAAATAGACCTCGGCTCTCTTGCTAAGTAACAATAGCAAAATTGCGCTGCCATGTAAGACAAATCCAATCCATACTATAAGACGATTTGAAGAAAGATATCCCCATAAAATATTACTCAACATCCCTCCAGCCATCTGCGCTGTGATAAGTCCGCCGACAACAAAACCACTGAGTGCAATATGATGTTTGGCATCTAAAATTATAAATGGTAAAGAGAAAAGATAAGTGTAAGAGATCAGATAAACAATAATCTGTTTTTGAAGAGCATCATCATTTTTAAGAATCTCAAAACTATTTTTTAAAAAATGGCGAAATTTCTCCTCTTTTTGCGTCACCTGCTCTTTTATGGGTTCAGGTATCGTGGCAAAAGCGTAAATACCAAGAAGCATCAAAAGGGCACTGAGCATATAGAGCATTCCGTAAGAATCGGGTGCCTTAGCCATGGACATCACAACGCCTGCGATTCCACCGCTGATGATGGAACCAAGCCCCATAAAAAACTGCCTGTTTGCTATGACACGTCCGCGCGCTTTGTGAGAAAACACTTTTGCGACCACTTCATTAAAATAGACCGTGCCAAATCCCGCGGCAAAAGAGAAAATGAAAAGCCCTATTCCGATGCTTGCAAGTGCGACATTTGGATGCATTTGCCCAAAAAAGAAGATAACAAAACCAATACCAAACCAAGATAAAAAACGTGCAGCAAAAACACGGTATAAATAGGGCATCATCCTTGGATAACTCTGAGCATAAAAAGCCGCAAACAGCTGAACCAAGATAGAACCCCCTTTGATTAGAGAGGTAAAAAATCCGATAAGAAGATGGGAGCCTCCAAAAAAACTTACCATAAGCGGCAATATCGTTGAAGGCTCGGCGATTGTCGTCGCAACAGAGATAAAAAAGCCGTGGATAGCGTACTTTTTATTTGGAGAAAGAGGTTTTTTCAAATCTTAGACTGGACTGTTATTTTCGTTGCTTCAAAAAGTTCTGCCGCTTTTTGGATCATCGGCTCTTCTAAGATTGAAGCTCCGTCAAACTCTTTGATGGATTCATCACCCTCCGAACAATTTACAACGCAGCTTCCACTTCCCACTTCACTCTCTTCGACCATAGATGAGACCTGAGTAATTTCCTCAGGTGTTTCATACTTTGGGCGGTTTAATTCCTCTGTCTTAGGGCAGGGAAGATTTTTCATGACTGTATCAAAACCAAAGATCTCACGCACAAGCTGTTTTATCACACTAAAGCCATGAATAAGAGCCTTTTTACACTCTTCATCAACACAGCTTTGCCATGTCAAAACCGCATCTGCATAAGAGATAAAATGGATATGTTTTACAAAGCATTCTCCAAGTTCTATATTTCTATCCATAATCGCTACGAGTAATTTCTCGTAAAGCTCTAAAGATGGATCTATTTCTTCTACTATCTCTTCTTCTACATATAAAGGCTCGTTCTGCCATAACGCCTCCTCTTCATGTAAAGCACTCTTTGGATGGGAAGGTTCTTCTATTGATAGTTCAGGTTCACGCATCTGTGGTTCTGAAATCTTCTCTTCAGCAAGATTAGGTTCAACTTCACTCAATTTTATCTCTACGCTTTTTGAAACAGGGATATCAAGATTCACTATATCCACACGTTTCACCTCTTTTTGCAAGGACTCAATCATCTGGTCTATCTCTTTGATACGAAGCGCTTCTACCATTTTAAAAAGCACCAAGGAGAGGACGAAACTTCCATCTGCATTCATATAAAAAAGGGTTTTTGAATCGCTTAAAATCCTAAAAAATCTATCAAGAATCAAAGTAGAAAAAAGTGCATCTTGCTCAAACATCCGCTCTTTTAGATAGATAATAAGTTCATCAACTACCATCTCAGCTTCATATTCTTCAAGCAATTTTGCCATCTCAACGAGTGCGGCATAATCTTTTTTAAATACTGTTTTAAAGATGCTTGCTATAAAATTTGGATCGACAAGGCCTAACATATCGGTGACAGTTTTAACATCTACAAAATTTTTAGAGTAGATGATCGCCTGATCCAAAAGTGTGAGCGTATCACGAAGACTTCCGTTTCCGCTACGTGCTAAAATCTCGAGCGCTTGAGGTTCATATTCTATGTTTTCAAGATGCAAGATGTGAGAAAGATGTTGCACCACTTTCACGCTAGAGATACGCTTAAAACGAAAATGCTGAGTACGGGAAAGGATGGTTGCCGGAAGTTTGAGCGGATCGGTTGTCGCTAAGATAAACTTCACATATTCAGGCGGCTCTTCAAGCGTTTTTAAAAGCGCATTAAAGGCTTGAGGCGTGAGCATATGAACCTCATCGATGATGAAGATCTTATATGCCGCTGAGGCTGGTTTATACTTTGTTTGCTCAACAAGATCACGGATATCATCGATTCCGCGATTTGATGCGGCATCCATCTCTATGATATCCATATGACGGTTCTGTGCCGCTATCACACAGTGAGAACAAACACCGCAAGGATTTGAAGTCGGGCCATTATCACAGATAAGTGCTTTTGCGAAGATGCGCGCGGTTGAAGTTTTTCCGCTCCCTCTAAGACCTGAAAAAAGGTACGCATGAGAGAGTCTTTTTGAATCAAGCGCGAGTGAAAGTGTTTGAGATATCGATTCTTGCCCTATCAACTCGTCAAAACTGTTTGGACGGTATTTGAGTGCTAATACTTCTGAATTTTCTTTCACATCACGCTCCCATATATTTTAGGGGATTTTATCATTAAAAAAATTAAGAGTTACTATAAAATCAAGAGAAAAAGAGTATAATTTTCGCTCAAAATCTCTTAAACGAGATCGTATGCTTGGTGTCTGTGTTTGAATATCTTCAAACTTTTCAGAGTGGCTTTTAGAGCACTTTTTTTATTTTTTTTTGTAAGAGGAATGAATGAAAATTTCTGATATTAAATTAGAAATGGAACTGTACGGCGTTGATTTGGAAGATATAACTGAAATCTTGGAAATTTGTAAAGCTCAGGGTTATGATACACAAGCCCTCGATGACGAACTTGAGAAAAAGGGTTATGAACGTATTTTCTCTGCTCATGAGGATGAAGAAGATGACGAGGATGATGAATATCCGACAGTTCAAAAATTTACTCATAAAAAAAACTACATAGATTAAAGAAGTATTATGAACAATAAACAACTTGTCAGTGAGTATTATGCTATGTGGAATAGCCATGATTTCTCAAAGGCAGAACAACTACTAGACGACGATATTCGGTTTCATGGTTCACTTGATATCGTAGCAAACGGAATAGAAGGTTTTAAAGATTACGCGGTCATACTTTTTGAAGCATTTCCAAATCTTTATCATGCAGTGGAAATGATAATCTCAGAAGACAACCTTGCTGCGGCTTATGTTACCTATTCTGGTACGCATGCAGGAAAACTGCTAAACTATGAAGCTACAAAAAAACGTATCTGTTACTCCGGTGCCTCTTTTTTTCATTTTAAAAATGGAAAAATTTCCAGTATAAACGTCTTAGGTGATCTACACTCTCTTTATAAACAGATCAGTCAAGCCTAAATGGCTTGACTTCTATATTATCGTGCTAATACAGATTTTTCCTAGCTCTTTTTTTGCGCATTTCTTTTGAAGCGAAAGGATGGCATTAATAGCTTCTGTATCTTTTTTTGTCTTTGCTTTTACAATAACAACTGAAGCACTTACGCTTAAAAGATCAAACTCTTTGATATTTCCCTCTCTGTCTTTTGCAATGATATGACCTCTGTCTATATCTTCTTTAGTATAAAAAGCTTTCACATCTTCTGCAAATTTGACAATGATATCTTTGATATCTTCGATATATTTCATCTGATCTTTTTTACGAAACTCGACTGCCACAAAAAAATCATCTCCACCGATATGTGCTTTAAAAAACTCAAATGAAAGATTTTGTCTTAAAATATCAGCAAAAAGCATAATCACCCTGTCTCCGTTTCTAAATCCATAATTATCATTATAGGCTTTAAAATTATCAAGATCAAAATAACAAAGAAGGGAGTTTTCATCGCTAAGATTGGAAAGATATCTCTCGATAGCAATATTTCCAGGAAGTTTTGTGAGAGGATTTTGTTCTCTTGCGTAAACTATATTTTGCTCATTCATGATCGTGATGATTGCACGAGCTGATAAAAAGCCCAAATACTTAGAGTTTTTGGTGATTAAGATCCCGACAGATTCAGAATTGTTTGAGAAAAGTTCTATAATTGTCGTAATATCACTGCCAAGATCAGCACTACCGCAGGGAGTCATAAGATTTTTCAATTTTGTCTTTTCTGCGAACTCATTATTGAGAAGAGCCATTCCATAAGGAGAATAAAGAAAATATTTTAACTCTTCTTCCTGCAAAACGCCTAAAGTTTCCCCTAAAGAGTTGACGATGGGGATAATACTGACATCTGGATTATTTTTTAAATAATTTACTACTTCGGAGGTTTTAGTTTTGATATCAAAAGCTTTGATTTTATCTATATATGAGAGCGTTTGATGATTGATCTCTTTGGATCTTTTATCACTATGAAGAATCTCTTTTATATGTTCATATTTATGCTGTATCTCTTTTGTGTTTAAAGTCGGTCTTTGTACCAAATATCCTTGAACAAAATGACATCCTATATCTCTGCATGTAAGTAGTTCTGCTCTAGTTTCTATTCCCTCTGCAACAACTTTTATACCAAATTGTATAGCAAGGTTTGTAATGTTTCGAACCAGCAGTTTTTTCTTGATATTGTTTTCTATATTACTTAAAAAAAATCTATCGATTTTGATAACTTCCGGTGTACTTTCATAAAGAAGCTTATATCCAGAATGTCCAATTCCAAAATCATCAATAGCAATACAAAAGTCTTCATCCTGATAGTGTTTCAATACCGTTGAGATATCGCATTCCTGTGTTATCTCATGACGTTCTGAGATCTCAAAACAGAGATTGTCTTTTGGAATATTAAATTTTTCAAGTAATTTTTTCGTATTTCCATGAGAGTAGTTTTGGATCTCAAAAAGACGGTTATCAAGATTATAAAAAAGTTTTATCTTATCATAGCTTTCAATAGTTGTAAATTTTTGAAAAGCCATCTCACGTAACTCTATATCAAAAGGATAAAGCATTCCCTCTTTATACACTTTATCAAACAAGGAAAAAATCGATTTAAATCCTGCATCTTCTACATTACGTAAAAGTGCTTCGACTGCGTAGATTTTTCCTGTATTTATGTTGAGAATGGGCTGGAAAGCGATATCTAAAACCTTTAATCTATCCAGCCATATCTGTGTGAGTTGTGTTTGCATGACCACAATATAACATACCATGATTTCAAAATGGTTACACTCTATTTATCAAATTTAAACAAGTTAAATTGTTCAAAGATTTGGATTATTAAATTCCTGGTGCTTTCCACATAGAAGTTGTCACGCCCTCATCTACAAGACGAAGCTGTGCCTTATATGCGAGTTCAAACTTCTCTTGAAGCTCATCATAGATCTTTTTATTTGCCATATTAGGCTCATATACTTTGTCCCATACAACTAGTTCCTTAGAAGCACTTACAATATCTTTGTAGATTCCCGCACCCACACCCGCCGCCATTGCAGCGCCCAAAGCCGTAGCTTCTGTGACTTTTGGGATTTTTACTTTACAACCTGTAACGTCGCTAAGTATCTGAGACCATAAAGCACCTTTGCTTGCACCTCCGGCAAAAACGATGCTATCTATCTCAATACCCGTAAATTTTTTGATCTTTTCTAAGTTGATACTCGATACGATCGCTGCATTTTCTTGCAGACTTCGAAACATTGAGAAGCGGTTACATGTAAACGGATCAAGAGAAAGATTTAAAAAGCTCGGAGCGGCATGAATCCACTTTCCATAGTTCATAGAGTCTGAAAATATCGGGATGATCCCATATGAACCTACGGGAACTTTAGAGGCTTTTTCTTCTAAGACTGCGTAAGTATCTACACCTCTTTCTTGTGCTTCGAGTTTTTCAATCTCACAAAAAGCATCGCGAAACCAGCGCATGATTAACCCCGAAAAAAAAGTAATCCCCTCCGCTTGAGATTGTCCGGCTACGACATGCGGATTGACACGAACCGACATATCTTTTGGAGGTTTCATCTCACTTGGGATATTTACGACCTGTTGCCAAAACGAACCGCCAAGCACCGCTACATCGCCGATATTGACGACACCAAGTCCAGCCGAACCAAGCTGGACATCGCCGCCGCCCATCACGACTTTTGTGTTTACACCAAGTCCTGTTTCTTTTGAAGCCGCTTCACTCACCGTTCCCATAAGTGAGCCGACTTCCAAACACGGAGGAAAAATATCATCTTTGATCCCTACTTTTGAAGCCATTAAAACTTCCCAGTTACGCTCTTTGAGAGAGAATATCCCAGTAGTTCCGCCGTTGCTCGGGTCAGTCGCTAAGATACCGCAAAGACGAAAAAGTATCCAATCGCCTATCATCGAGATTTGTGCTACTTTTTCATAGATGTCTGGTTTGTTGTTTTTAAGCCACATGATTCGAGGAAGCGCGCCCAAAGCGAAAGTCTGTCCAGAGATCTCATAAAATTCAGCTTCGATATCAGGAAAATTTTCTTTGAGAGTTTTCACCTCTGCAGCCGCTCTTGCATCCACATTTGCTACTGCAAAAAGCTCTTTGCCCTCATTATCGTAAAGAACGATCCCCTCTCGCATACTAGTCGCAGAGAGTGCCGTGATATCATCGCCGCTAAGATTTGCAAGTGCCAAAGCCTCTTCTATACACTTACATGTAAGGCTCCAATTTTTCTCACAATCAAAACTCATGGAGTTTGCAACGCCATCTTCTTCCAAGTGCGTCCACTCACTTTGAGAAACACTAATCTGATTGCCTTTGGTATCAAATATAACCGCACGAACACTCCCAGTACCCGCGTCTATCGCTAAAAGATATGACATGATTATTTCCTTAAATCTAATTTTTGATTTTTTTCTTCACTTCAATTTCCCTAAAATTTCCAATGTTTCCATCTCAAACCTTGAAAATGCAAACCATTTTTTTCCCAAATCTTTTAAGCTTGCTCCGATGTGGTAAATCTCTTTTTGGTCAATAATGAGAAATCTATCATGCGCTTTTTTGAACTCTATAAGCTCTATATTTTTATATTGTAAACTGTATTTTTGAAAGTCTAACTTTAACTGTTTTGAGATATTTTGTGTGTAGATTTTTATCTTTACATGTAAGTATTTACTAAAAAGTGTAAAAACGGTATCACGAGCAGTTGTCGCAAAATTTGCGACAACTGAAAATTGTTCTAGTTCACCATCTTTAAAAACATTATTGATATGCTTACCTATAGTTTTGATATCTCTATCAAAAAGTCCTGAAATTTGCTGTCTATTGAGCCAAACAGTTTCATTTTCAATAGATACATCAAGTTCCAACTCACCGTCGTTATAGATAACTATATTTGATTCAGTTTGTAATTCATTCATCTTTTTAAGTCCAAAATGTTCATTTTATCTATACTATCAAAACAATCTATTTTGATGAAAAAGTATGGCATTGTGAAATATCTGTTTCTACTTACATGTAAGCCTTCATGTACACTTTCAATGGATATATTTGGATTTATAAACTATCTTCTATTTGACTATCAGAAAATGCATCAACTAATTTTCTTTGAACATAGCTAATATCCATATCAAAAATATTTTTAGATATTTGTGCATGATTGAGACTTATGTCTTTTAACATAATTAATAATGCCACCAATTTTAAATATTCAAATGAGCTTTTTAATTGTTGATTTAATTCAATTTCATTTTTTAAATGAGCTAAATGATTTCTCATTTTATAGATGAATTCCATAATTTTATTATGAATTGACTCCTCACATACAATGACTTCTTTAACTTTAGAAACTTCTATTAAATCCTTCAATCTTTCTTTGAAATTTGTACCATACTGATATTTTAGTTTATAAAGAATTTTCTTTTTTTCATCAGAACTTAAATATTCAGTTAGCTGTGTTTTTAATCCATCTAAATAGTTTTTATGCTTTTGTTCTTCTTGCTCTTCAATATCTTTGTGTTGTAACCTGTGATATGCTTCCAATACACTAATGAGTTGAAAGTAATGCGAGTAAATATTAAATCGTGTGTTTTTATCAGCTATTACATTACAAAAAGCTTGATATTCATTTTGATTTTTATCATGATTTTCTATCCAATTATTCAAAATTGCAACAAAATTTTCTTTTACATCGTCATATCTAAATAAAAAATCAAGATGTGACATTTGTTGTTCTTCCATATAATCATCTTGTTTAAATAAAATAATTACATCTTCATTATTTTGATAGACTTTCAATTCTTCAATAAAAATCTTATTTTTAGAATAAAATGTAATTATCTCAAAGAAATTTCTTACAACTAAAGAAAGACTAATCGCTTCTTCAATATTAAAATCCTCTTTTTTCTTGATAGCCAAAGAGTTTGTAGCTTCACAAGTAATGACTTTATTGTTGAAAGAACTTTGATTGAAACCATTATGAATATCAAACAAAACCTTATATTCAGTATCACTACCTTTTAAATGTTCTTTATTTACAACAACACCTGGAAAAGTTTTATTTTCATCATTATGAGGTCGTTTAATCTCTAATTGATTAAACCATAATTCAAAGTAAGAATATCTAACATGCATAATTTCGATTGAATTTTCAAATTCTACCCACCCACCATACAAAATATACTCAATAGAGTATCGTAACTCTGTTAGTTCCAGTCCACTATTTATTTGCCATAATGGTGGTTCTATTAATTTTAGATTCAAGAGAGTAAAAGATTTTTTACCTTTTGTTTGACTCTCTTTTGATATACCGAAAAGCTTATCTATAAATTTATTATATTTTACTTCATCATATTCTTCATCTAAATTTAGAAGGATTTTTAGTTCTCCACCATCTTTTGGATTAAAAATAATTTGACACTCTTTTGGATTGATAGGTTTTTTATTTTCATCAAATTGTGCCCAATAAAAACCTTTATAATCCAATGAAATCACTTTTTTTCCTCTTTACTTGTCATTTATTCACACATCCTAAAAAGATATTTTAAAGTTTTTCCCCCATCGATTTCAAATGGTTTATGATAGTAGAATTATTTCCTTAGTTTCACTTGTTCGAGTTCCCAGTATTCCATTGCGAAGCTGTCTGCAACGTTGATGCTTTTGTATCCGCCGAGCATATCGGCTCGAAGCACTGCAAGCATTGTGTGTTCTACGATATCATTAATGATGGAGCTCTCTTTTGCATCTTTTCCAAAACAGATGATTCCGTAATCTTTTACGACCACATAATTTGGAGTAGGATTTAAACATATCTCATGAGTAGCAAATGTTTCAAAATACTCTTTATATTTTGCCTCATATATTTCTATCGCATTTTCAAAATTATCATTGAACAGTACCAAAGGCATCCGTTTTGTTCGGATAATATGCTCAGGTGTAAGCACACCTCTACATGTAAAATGCTCTAAATCTTCATGCGTGGCGTAGGTATATGCAAGGTTTGATCTGTTGACGTGTAAGACAACCGGAAAGCCTTTGTGTTTAGTAAGAAGATGCTGCAGTTTTTTAAGATCGATCTCTTTTTTAGCATTAGAAAGCTTCAATGTCACTTTTGCATTTTCTGTCAAAAACTCTTCGGCTTTTGTGACTGCGTCTATCATCTTTGTGTAAGATTTTTTAGCGTCATCGTCGAAAGTAAAGATGCCATGATTGTGAAGGATAATCCCCTCACACTTTGACCAATCCAAATCTTTTGTTTTTTTATATATCTTTTGAGCCAAGAGAAATCCGGGCATTACATAAGGAATGATCAAAAAATTTGGAAACAGTTTTTGGATATTTTCAATTCCGCTCACTGAATTTGAAATAGTCACAACAGCGTCCGCATGTGTGTGGTCGACAAATTTAAAAGGGATAATGGCGTGTAAAATGGCTTCTACCGAAGGGTTTGGAGCGGTTTTATCAATCATCGCTGCTTTTTGAAGCATGACCATATTACTGTCACTGAGAGTCGGAAGTTTTGCCATCTCCCAAAGAGCTTCGAGTTTTACAGGCGCAAAACCCTCGGCTTTAATACTCACCAAATCCCAGCCGCTTCCTTTGACATAGAGGATATCTTCATCCTCTACTTCCACTTTGACAGAAGTGTTTCCGCCTCCATGAAGCACAAGCTCATCACTTTGACCTAAAAGATTTGAAGTATAAACCCGTAGTTCTAAATCGGTCGTAAACTCTTTAGATTCCTCATCAGACCAAAGATTTTTCACGCCCTTAGCCTAAAACTTCAAGTTCGTCTGTGTATTTACTCAGACAGTATGGCTCGTAGCTTGATTTGTAGACCGCATAATGTGCAGAGTTTCTGTGCCCATCAAGTGCGGCTTCATCTCTCCAGCTTTCATATGCCATAAATTTTTCTGGTTTATTTTCATACTGAAAAATCTCATAAAAAATACAGCCCTCTTCTGCTTTTGAAGGTTCGACCATCGCACTTAAAAGTTTTTTCATCATCTCGACGCCATCTGGTTTTGCTATAAAAGTCACACGTTTTGTAATTGCCATTTCTTGTTCCTAATTTTTTATAATTTCAACCATTTTTTGGCTATTTTTCTTAAAGCTTCAGGGTTTTCTGAAGCAAAAAATTTAATCTCTGGGTTTGGGTAACGCTGTGAAAAATCAAACTCTTTTTCCAAGTATTGCGCAATGGCATCTCCTGAGTGGATCAACTGACAATTCTCTCCAAAATAGTTTTGTAAAGCGGGTGCAATAAGAGGGAAATGGGTACATCCGAGGATGAGTGCATCGGGAGATTTGATATCTTCAAAATAATACTTAAAGGTAGACTCTAAGATCTCGCCCTCATAGATCTCCTCTTCGACAAGCGGCACAAAAAGACCTGTCGCTTTTGCTTCTAAGTTATTGTATCCAAGAGTATGGAGTTCGTTTTCGTAAGATGAAGAGTTTACGGTCGCTTTTGTAGCGATGATAAGAATATTTGCATCCTTACATGTAAGGGCATTTTGTGCGGCAAGTGCGCCTGATTCTATCACACCCACAACTGGACAAGTGGCATTTTCTCGCATCTCAGGCAGAGCATATGCACTGACAGTGTTACAAGCGACTACGATAAGGTCAAGTTCGAAGTTTTTAAAAAATTCTACCGCTTCGATGGCATAACGGATGATGGTGTTTTTATCTTTGATACCATAAGGCACACGAGCCGTATCACCAAAGTAAATAATCTCTTCAAAAAACTGGTGTTCTAAAAGCGACTTAACAACTGTCAATCCGCCGATTCCGCTGTCAAAAACACCTACTTTCATTACTGATTATTCATACTTTCTAAGAATTCCGCATTCGTTTTATTTTTCATCATCGTTGTATATAGGAATCTGAGTGCTTCAACCTCATCATCTTGTTTATGCAACATTGAACGAAGTATAAACACTTTTTGAAGTATTTCAGGAGAGATAAGAAGCTCCTCTTTGCGAGTTCCGGATTTCAAGATATCGATCGCAGGATAGATACGACGCTCTGAGATTTTACGGCTAAGAACAAGTTCCGAGTTACCAGTCCCTTTAAACTCCTCAAAAATAACTTCATCCATTTTTGAGCCAGTTTCAACAAGTGCAGTCGCGATAATCGTCAAACTTCCACCGTTTTCTATGTTACGAGCGGCACCGAAAAAGCGTTTTGGTTTATGAAGTGCATTTGCATCTACCCCGCCTGAAAGAACTTTTCCGCTTGATGGTGTGACGGTATTATAAGCACGAGCAAGACGAGTAATAGAATCAAGTAAAATAACGACATGGTGCCCAAGTTCCACTCGGCGTTTTGCACGCTCGATGACCATTTCAGCCACTTTCACATGGTTTTTTGCAGGCATATCAAATGTCGAGCTGTAAACTTCACCCCTAACACTTCGCTCCATGTCCGTAACCTCTTCAGGTCGCTCATCGACAAGTAAAACCATCAAATCCATATCTGCATGATTATGCGTGATACCGTTTGCTATCTCTTTGAGAAGTTCTGTTTTACCGGTTCTTGGAGGTGCAACGACAAGCCCACGCTGACCTCGACCGATAGGAGCAAAAAGATCCATCATACGACCTGTGAGTTTGTTTGCTTGGTACTCTAATTTTATCTGGCTAGTCGCATAAATAGGTGTAAGATTTTCAAAAAGAGGACGTTTTTTACTCTCTTCGGGTGGAAGATAGTTGATTGCTTCAATTTTAAGAAGTGCGTAGTAACGCTCTTGTTCTTTTGGAGGACGCACTTGACCTGTAACGCTATCTCCATTACGAAGAGCAAAACGTTTGATCTGTGTACTTGAAACATGTGCATCATGAACACTATCACCGAAATCTTTATCGATCGTTCGTAAAAATCCGTAACCATCAGACATCATCTCTAAGATACCTGTAAAAAGGATGAATCCACCCTGCTCTACTTGCGCTTTTAGGATTTCAAAAATAATATCCTGACGTATAAGTTCATTTGGATTTTCAACATTGAGTTCATTTGCAATCACTACAAGTTCTGCTGTAGTTTTTGTTCTAAGATCTTCGATCTTGTGACCTACAACGGGCGTGTGAGTCCTGTTTTTCGTACTTTTTTTGTTTGATGGAGGGGTTTGTTCAGCCATTAATTGCTTCACCTTGCTTAAGTTAGATTTATTGCGAATATGAAAGATTTATATAGATTTTGAAGTTTTGTTTTACACTTTTAGTAACCGTATTTTACCCTCATTTATGTTATTATGTCAAGAACTCACTCAAATTAAGGTTCAAACTATGAAAAATAGGTTTTATTTTGACACCAAACCAAACGAAAATATTCTTGAATTGATTAAAGCCGAAAGAGAAGAGATAGGCTTTTATGAACTTTGCCACAACGATGTCAGTGAGTATGAAACATACGCGAAAACTATAGATGCACAAGATATTGTCGTTGTCGGAATCGGTGGCAGTGCCCTTGGTACATCTGCGATTTATAAATTTTTAAAATATACTAATCATTTTTCAAAAAGACTTCATGTAATAGAGACGACTGATCCGCTTGTAATCACCGATGAAATGGAACATATCGATCTTAAAAATGCCCATTTTCTTATTATCAGTAAATCCGGAACTACCGTTGAGACTATTTCCGTTTACAAATATATTGCTTCTATTGTAGATATCACAAGCCTAAACTGTACTATTATTACCGACGAAGGCTCGCTTCTTGAAAAACATGCACTTGATAGCAATATCAAAGTGTTTCATATCCCCCATAATGTCGGTGGACGCTTCTCAGTTTTAAGTGCCGTCGGGCTTGTACCGCTTGCTATGATCGGTATCGATATCAAAGCTCTTTTGGAAGGTGCAAAAAGAATATATAACTCTTTTTTCAACCAAGAGGGTTATGATACTTCACTTCTAAAAAAAGCGACCTATTACGCACAAACAGCAAACACTTACAATATCAACTGTCTTTTTAGCTACTCTGAGGTGTTTCGCGAGTTTAATGCGTGGTATGTCCAGCTCTGGGGTGAAAGCCTTGGAAAAAAACAGCTCCATTCACAGTTACATGTAGGGCTGACACCCGTAGGCCTCATCGGACCCACAGATCAGCACTCTTTTTTACAACTTATCGTTGATGGAAAACGCGATAAAAGTGTCACGGTTATCAAGATAAATAATTTTGAAAATGTAATGGAAGTACCCAATAACTCACTCAAACACCTCGAAGCATTGGATATTTTAAATGGATATAAGTTCTCTGAGATCATCAATATGCAGGCAGATTCCATTGTAGAATCTCTGCTCTCCCTTGAACATATCCCTTTAGATGTCATTGAAATCTCTCAAATCAATGCCCATTCAATCGGAGAACTTATCTACTATTATGAGCTTCTAGCAGCACTTGTCGGAAAAATGCTTGATATAAATACATATGATCAACCGGGTGTAGAGATGGGCAAGATCATTTTAAAAGAGAAACTAAACAAAAAATGACTTAAGATTCTTTGTAAATATCTTTTGCAAAGATGAAACGGTTGATACCGTTGTCATACTCATAAGCTAAAACTTGCTTATGAGCTTTTAATATTGAATCCACAAGATATAAACCCAAACCAAAACTGTTTTTTGATGAAGACTCTTTTGTGAATGGTTCTATATAAAAGTTTAGTGGATACTTTAGCCTCTCTCCTTTACTTTCAAAACAAAGCTCCGCATCGACGATGACGATTTTAATATGTTTATCCGGTGAGTATTTCATCGCATTATCAATCATATTTTTAATAGCAGTGGTATAAAGTCTATAATTTGCTACTAGCTTTGCCGAACTTCTAATATCAACTTCTATATGCTCAGATTCTACCATCGACATATCTATGGCACCATCTATAATATCTACAATTCTATACTCTGAAAACTCTTTTCTATTTGATAACGAAGTGACTTCTTCTATCATAGCAAAATCATTGACAAGTGTTTCTAGACGTCCAAAGATTGAACTGAATCTATCACGCTGTTTCTGAGATTCGAGCATCTGTGTCGCGATGGTTCCCTTTGCAATGGGAGTTTTAAGCTCATGCATAATATTGCGCAAAAAGAGGGTCCGAGCGCTAAGCATAGAGTTGATCTTGAGTCTCGCAGTCTCAAGTTCATTAGCAATAACTGCTATTTCATCTTTTCCCTTCACTTTAAAAGAGACATTGAGATTGCCTGCACCAAAAAGCGCAATTCTTTGAAATAAGCGTATTAAAGGGCGAAGTCTTTGTAATATAAGCATAAACGATATGATGATAATGGAGGTAATACTCACATAACTTGAGATCAAACTCCAAGGCTTATATGGTTTAAGCGTCGAATCGATCACCATAATAGAGCCCATATTTGTACGTAAATAAAAATATATGGAATTTTGATATTGAAGCATCACTGTTTTTACACGTAAAGATCCTTGATACATCATATTTATATTTTCTGTAAAATCATCATTTCTTCTAATATTTCTACTTTCTTGCGTCAGAATCTTCCCTGTTTTTAAAATCTGTTGAGCTTTTTTCTCAGGAATTGCAGAAAGATTATAGATAGCAAGATTAGCATCAAAAATAGCTGTTGAGCTTTGATTTTGCTGATATTCATGAAAAAGTTGGGTGATAACAGAGTGTTTTGCAAAAATATTATTGACATATCGTGTATAGTTTAGCTGATAAAACTGCCAAAAGACATAACTCACGCTCACAAGCGTTACAAAAAGCGCAAATAAAACGGTGAGTAAAACTGCATGGCGTCTCATTTTATGAGTTTATATCCCACGCCTCGAACAGATTCTATGAGTGATTTATCTCCGAGTTTGTTTCTGATACGTCCTACCATTACATCAATACTCTTATTTGATGAATCTTCATTGATAGCATTGACATTATGGATAAGATCCTCTCTTGAGACAACATTGCCCTGTTTTTGAATCATATAAGACAAAATGCCATACTCCGCATTTGTCAGATCAAGTGCACGCCCTTTATAATGTATCTGCATCGAAGAGGTATCACATTTAAAATCACTCTTCATTTCATCTTTTTGCGATACTTTCGTTTCATATCTGCGAAGAACAGAGTGAATACGTGCTTCAAGTTCTCTTGGATCATAAGGTTTTGGTAGATAATCGTCAGCTCCAAGTGCGAGTGCTGTCACCTTATCCGTCACATCGCTTCGCGCTGAGGAAATAATAATCGGAATATCCTGACGCTCACGGATTGCTTCACATACTTCCAAACCATCCATTCCCGGAAGTGTGAGATCAAGGATAACCAAATCAAAAGGTTCTAGTTTTAAGATACTCACAGCCTTGAAAGGATCATCCTCTGTCACTATCTTAAAATCAAACTGTTCGAGATACTCTGTAAGTATCTCCGCTAATTCCAAATCATCTTCTATCATAAGTATTTTATTCATAATGATACTTTAACGCATTTCTCTTAATAGTTGGATAATAAGACAAGGTTCCATTGTTGATAATAATTATCATTACTAATCTTCATTTAAGTTGATAATGAATATCATTACGAATGTTATTTAAAATAATTGAGGAAAGTATGAAGATCATAATGACAATCGTTTCTTTGGCATTACTTACTAACGATATGTATGCCCAAGATATTGCAAGTGCAAACAGAGATGATTCACATTCAATCAGAGAAATGATAGAAACAATGGAAGAGTCTCCGAAGAAACCAATTTCAAAAGTAAATACCTTGCAACAAATGTTTGCAGATGGAAAAATATCAGGCCAGATAAGATCTGTATATGCCGGGTATGACTATACAACATCTCAGACAAAAGACACGTATGCAACAGCCCTCGGCGGTCAGTTGAAATATGAATTAGCAGAACTAGATGGTTTTAATGCTGCCGCCGCATTTTATACGGCTCAAGATATAAATTTTGCTACCGGAGATAGAAGTAAAGGTGAACAAAACAATGAATTCTCCTCTTCAAAAGGAAATTATACAAATCTTGCCGAGGCATATGTAAACTATAAAAACAATGGATTTAATTTTCGCGGCGGTCGTCAAGTAATCGATACTCCATTAGCAAACAGCGACGATATAAGAATAATACAAAATACATTTGATGCATACATTGCCACCTATGAGCAAGCTGGTTTTACTTTCACAGCAGGTAATCTTCAAAAATGGCAAGGATATGATGCCGGACTTGATAATGGATGGCAAAATACCGGTATCAATGGAACTTGGATAGGCTCTATATCTTTTTCAAATGATATTTTAGATGCAAGTGTCTGGTATTACAATATCTCCGAATTTTCAAATATCTTCTATACGGACGGATCTCTTCATTATAATTTGAATAAAGATATTTTCTTACACGTAAGTGCTCAATACATAAGTGAAAATGAATTAAATGATAGTACAATAAACGCAGATATATATGGCGTGATGGCAGAAATAGTTTTACACGGCTTTGGAATAAGTATGGCATATGATTATGCAAGCGTAGCATCAGGCAAACAGACTTTTAGCGGTTTTGGAGGAGGAGCATTATATACAAATATGGACACAATGATCCTAAATAATATAGCCTCAGATAGAGATGCTGATAGCATTGTAGGCAATATGAGCTATAAAATTCATGATTTTAAAATCTGGTATGCGTATGGTAACTTTAAAGGAAACAAGAATAGTTTAAATCAAAAAGCACATATCGTTGAGCAAAATATAGGTTTTGAATATAATGTCATCAATAATTTTAAATTCTCTTCAATATATGTAGTGAATAATGATAAAGAAAATCCAAATAATAGCCAAACGAACTGGAATAGACTACAGTTCATGGCAACATATAATTTTTAAGGTAAGACAGATGAATCTTTTAGAATGTAAACAAAATGATATTTTAGAGGTCGTAAAACTTAATACCGAGGGTGAACTCAGACAACGACTTCTCTCTTTTGGAGTTTTAAGGGGTGCGACTATAAGCCTGCTTGGATACTCTCCGACAAAAAGTACGGTTGAGATCAAAGTCGGAAAGATGAATATAGCGCTTCGTAAAGACGAAGCCAAAGCAATCGAGGTAAAAACAGTATGAAAAAGATAAAAATAGCTCTTGTCGGACAACCAAATGTCGGAAAAAGTATGCTCATCAACTCCATCTCAAATGCTCACTTACACGTAGGCAATTTTACGGGTGTTACAGTTGAAAAAAGTGAAGTACTTTTTAATTATGGCGGACATAAAATCAATATCGTCGATCTTCCCGGAACCTATATGCTTAGTGAATACTCCATCGAAGAGAAAGTCACTACGAACTTTTTATGTGAAGAAGAGTATGACCTTATCGTAAATGTTGTAGATTCCACTAACTTGCAAAGAAATCTTCAGCTCACTTCAGAACTTTTAAATATGAATAAAAAGCTTGTTATTGCGCTCAATATGAGTGATGAGGCAAAAAAAGAGGGAATTCACATCGATGCAAAGCTTTTCTCACAACTTTTGGGTGTAAAAGCTATTGCTGTTTCTGCGGCTACAAAAGAGGGGATCATGACATTACTCGATGCTATCATTCAAACTTTTGAAAATAATTTGAATGAATCAAAACTGATATTTAGTGAACCTATCGAAGAAGAGATAGAGAATATTATAACTTGTCTTACAAAACACCATTTTAAATCTCACAACTCTTTTAGACGTATCGCTATCAACCTCTTACAAAACAAAGAGAAAACATATAGAAAGATGCATGATGATCCTATTTGGATAGAACTCCAGCCTATCTTACATGAAGCAAACAAGCATCTTGCCTTGCATCACGCAACAGAAGATATGCAGGATATTTTTGCTGAAGAATATATGGCGTTTAATAAAGGAATCGTCGCAGAGGTTGTAAAACAAGACAATATTGCACTTCATGAGATCAGCACAACAGATAAAATAGATAGAATTCTTATTCACCCTATTTTTGGGATTCCAATCTTTCTCTTTTTCATGTGGGGACTTTTTCAGCTGACCTTTAAACTCGGCTCAATTCCAATGGAATGGATCGATGGGTTTTTTACATGGTTTGGGAGTGTTGTAGGATCTACGATACCAAATCTCGAAGTACGTTCACTCGTTGTAGATGGCGTTATTTCAGGAGTCGGTGCAGTTATTATGTTTGTACCCAACATTGTAATCCTTTTTATCGGTATCTCCTTACTTGAATCTACCGGTTATATGAGTCGAGTTGCCTTTTTATTAGATGGCTTTTTTCACCGTTTTGGACTTCATGGACAATCTTTTATCCCGCTTGTCACAGGTTTTGGATGTTCTATTCCCGCCTACATGAGTGCAAGAATCTTAAAAAATGATCGAGATAGACTTTTGACTCTCTTTATCATCGGCTTTATGAGCTGTGGGGCGAGACTTCCTGTATATGTACTTTTTGCTGGAGCTTTTTTTGGCCAAGGCAGTGCTGGAAATGTGCTATTTGCTATTTATATCAGTGGAGCTGTTATTGGGCTCATTGCTGCAAAAGTGCTTAAAATGACCGCTTTTAAAGGTAAAGATGAACCCTTCGTTATGGAGATGCCAAAGTATCGTCTTCCATCTTTTACCCTCGTATGGCATACAGTTAAAACAAAGACAACCATGTATATCAAAAAAGCGGGAACATTTATTGCCGCAGCTTCCATGCTTATATGGTTTTTAAGTAACTATCCTCATAATATCCAAATGGTAGCAGAGCAAAAAGCGAAGATAGAACTCACAACAGATATGCAAGAACAAAAACTGCTTCAGGCTTCGCTGAGTGAACACCTTCTAGAGCAGAGTTTTTTAGGTCGTATCGGGAAGTTTATAGAACCCGTATTCCAGCCTATCGGGATGGATTGGAAGATGGCTATTGCTCTTCAAACAGGACTTGCTGCTAAAGAGGTTGTCGTTTCAACTCTTGGTGTTTTATACTCAGTCGGAGCCGATGCAGATGAGCATAACAATGGATTGATGCAAAGACTTCATGCAAATATCTCTTTTGCTTCAGCTGTCGCATTTATTGTTATCATAATGACCTATTTACCATGCTTCGCGGCAACTGCCGTTTTTACTAGAGAAGCAGGTGGAATCAAATACGCTGTTTATCTCTTTTTACTTACCACTGGTGTTGCTTATTCTTTAGCATTTTTGGCATATAAAAGCGTTCTTCTTTTAGGCATTTCGTAGGTATTTTCTACCTACTGATGCTATAATTACGCAAAAAGGACATAGATGAAATTTTTATGGCAGTCTACTTCTCACTTTAATCTTGCAAATCTTTTTACAATGGTCAATATCACAGCTGGTTTGATGGCAACTTACTTTATTACTCAAAATAACTTTTTTCTTGCCATTATCTTAGCGTGGATTGGAGGAGCTTTTGATATCTTCGATGGCAAGATCGCAAGAAAATATGCACTCTCAAATGAGTTTGGCATCCAGCTTGACAGTTTTGCAGACTTCTTATCTTTTGTACTTGTTCCGGTATTTTTGATCTTTCAAGCTGTTTATGCAAAAACTGAGGGAGCGATCATCGTAGCCGCTGCTGTAATTAGTATCTATTATGTTATCTCCGGGCTTCGTCGTTTGATCCAATTTAATATCAATGCAGATGTTGGGGAAGTCTCCAAGTTTTTTACCGGCGTTCCGACTCCGCTTGGAGCGATTTTGCTTTGGCTTGTCTATTTAGCCAACTCTTATGCACTTATCCCTTCAGCTGCTGTTATCTTTTTAATGGCCCTCATCGGGTGGAGTCTCAACTCCACGTTAAAAGTACCACATCCATAAATTCAAAGGGCTTCAAATGAAAAATTTAAGTATTAGTAAAAAGATACAAATACCTCTTATCGCGTCTATCCTTACAGGATTTATAATTATTGCAATCAACTATTTTTATTCTATCAATGATATGAAAAATGATATATATAAACAAGAAAACAATTCCTTGCGTTCATTATATACCAATCTTTTTGATAATAAAAAAGATATAGGCTTAACAAATGCTATCAACATCGCGGAAAACTACTACACGATAAGAGCTTTGAAAGAGAACAATAGAAATATTGCTGTGGATGGTCTGGCTTCTCTCTCAAAAACATTCAAGGATAATACAGACTTTAACAATGTAAAAATCCATGTGCATGATGCAAATATCAAAAGTTTTCTAAGATCTTGGAGTCCTCAGAAGTTTGGTGATGATCTAAGTAGTTTTAGAAAGAGTATTGTCCAAGTGAAAGAAACAAGAAAACCTCTCGTTGTCATGGAAGTAGGAAAAGAAGGACTTCTTCTGCGAGGTCTTTCCCCTGTTATTGATGCAGGCAACTACCTTGGTTCAGTTGAATTTATTCAAGGTCTAAATTCTATTATAACATCTGCAAAAAAAAGCAACAATGTTGATATAGTAGTAGTTCTTGATAATAAGTATCTATCCACAGCGACAGCGCTTAAAGATGCCCCAAAAATCAATGATTTCACTTTAGCAGTTTCAGAAAAAGCAATTAATAACTCATTTTTTAAAGAACTCTCATCCGTTGATCTTCGAGATGTCAAATCTTTCCAAAAATCTAACAACTATTTTATCTCTTCTGAACCGATTATGGATTTTTCAAACAATATTGTTGGTTACGCAGTTATGGGAAAACTTAAAGCTGAAGTTGAAGCTACAGTGAAAGATTCAGAAAAATCACTACTGAGACAAATATTTATTATTGCTCTAATAAGTATTTTCATTGTGTTATTTTTGCTTTATATCGTTAAAAAAGCTGTTATCGATCCTATTGCCAATCTTGATAGAGTAGCAAAAGAATTAACTCTTGGAGATGCTGACCTTTCTAAAAGATTGCCGATTGTTTCTCAAGATGAGCTTGGAAGTGCTAGTAAAAACTTTAATACTTTCTTAGATATTGTAGAAGGAATATCAAATGAAGCAAAACGTGAAGCACTTAGAGCGCAAGAAACAGCGCAACAGATAACGCAGGCTTTAGAAAAAAATGAACTCAACCTCAATCTTTCTCATGAAATGATTTCAGGTTCAGTTGCCAATACAACAAATCTACAACTAAGCATGAAAGATAACATTCAAAATGTAAATCAAGTCAATAAGCTCAATGGTGAAACAGGAAATATTATTACCGAAGTTACGAGATCCACTGATGAAATTATTGATAATATTGCTCATATTACAGAGATGATCAGCGATTCTAAAAACTCTGCAGATCAGCTCAATACAAATGTCGCAGAGATTTTCAATGTTATCACCCTTATCAAAGATATCTCTGATCAAACAAATCTTCTTGCACTCAATGCTGCCATAGAAGCTGCGCGGGCTGGTGAACACGGAAGAGGATTTGCCGTTGTTGCAGATGAAGTGAGAAAGCTCGCAGAACGTACACAAAAAGCGACAAGTGAAGTAGAAGCAAATATCAGTGTCTTAAAACAAAACTCGATTGCGATGACTGAAAACAGTGAAAAAATCGATGAATCTGCATCAGAATCTCAAAGAAAACTCGATCAGTTTAAAATCACACTTCACGAAATGATTCGCAATGTAAATAAAATTAAAGATGACAGCCAAAAAATAGGACATGAGCTCTTTGCAAATATGGCAAAACTTGACCATATGATCTTTAAGTCTTCTTCGTATTCAACAGTACTTGATGGAAAAACAGATAAAAATCTGAGCGATCACCTTACATGTAACCTTGGCAACTGGTATGCAACCGATGGAAGAGAGCTATTTTCACATAGCTCTGCATTTAATGCTATCGAAAAACCTCACGCAAAAATTCATGGAAATATTAAAAAAGCTATGGATCTTCTTGAAAAAGGAAATGCATCAAATACAGAAATTGTAAATCTATTTAAAGAATCAGAAATAGCATCTCAGGAGTTATTTGGATATCTTGACAATATGGTAAAGGATGTTAAAAAGGGCTAATCACCCTTTTTAAATCTACAAGAGCCAACAGTAATCGTTTTACCGCTCTTGCAAACTTCTTTTACATAAGAAAGTGTGCCCTCAGCCGCTTCTTCTCCAACTTCCTCTTTTATCATCCTCAATAAATCCTCTTCCCCCGTTACTTGCCAAGTTTTTTCATAGCTATATTGAGTGACAATTTTCATACTATTGACAATCAGCTTTTATATTCATATTAAAACTGATAGCTACATCTGACCATGTTTTACCTTTATGCAGATCATAACACGCTTTATTGATAGAGGCAAGAGAAACAAGGGCATTATAATCTTTCAAATCTATAAAACCATCAGCTTGAAAAACACCCTTTTCATATGTAAACTTCATCTCTGCGGGATGAGAGACATTATTCATTTTAATATCTACAAAAACAACTCCTGTCATTTTTCCATCTATTTCACTCTTCTCAAGCTTAAGATCAGTGATCTTTGCAAATATCCCTTTTTGACTCATGGTATTAAAAAAGAAATCAACAAGTTTTTTATCTCTAGCCGGATTTGCGCTATCAACACTTGTGGTATTGATATTGACCGTTGAACCTTTCAAAAGAGCTGATAAATCTTTCGCTGTTTTTATATTATTCATATATTGCACATCATTAAACTCACCACCAACACCTATTTTAAGTGGTGTTTTATAGGCTTGAAAGCCAACTACGATATCTCCATTTTGCGCATACTCACACGCACCAAAAAGTGAACTCGACAATAAAACCGCTACAACAACACTCATTACACGCTTGTTCATGGGAAACTCCTATTATTTTTTACACATATTATATGCTTTATTACTTAATTAGAAACTAATAAATATATTAAGCCTCACCTATAAGGTTATTTAGATATAATTCCATTCCGCAAAAATATGGCGGTAAAATTTAACTAGGGCACCTCTAAACTCTATCCGTAGAGTTGAGTCGTGTCCTTAAGCAATGGGATTTACATGCAAGAAGAAACACAAATTCAGGAAACTGAAATACCAACTATAACTTTTGAATCATTCGGATTCAAAAAAGATTTACTAAGAGCTATCGATCACGCTGGCTTTAAAGTGCCAAGCCCGATCCAAGCAGAAGCTATTCCTTTAGTAATGCAAGGTCGCGATATTGTTGGACAAGCACATACAGGTACAGGTAAAACTGCAGCGTTTGGCTTACCGGCTCTTAACTCAATGGATATGAAATCAGGTGTAGAAGTTCTTGTTATCACTCCGACTCGCGAACTTGCGACTCAGGTAAGTGATGAACTTTTCAAGTATGGACGTAACTTAGGTATCAACACTGTAACGATCTTTGGTGGAAGTTCATACAACCGTCAACTTGACCTTATCAAACGTGGAGCGCAAGTTGTTGTTGCTACACCGGGTCGTTTACTTGACCTTTTAAAACGTAATATGCTTAGCAACTTCGCTCCAAAAATCGTTGTTTTGGATGAAGCAGATGAGATGCTAGATATGGGATTCTTGGATGATATCAATGAAATCTTCACATATCTTCCAACAAATCGTCAAACACTATTGTTCTCAGCAACTATGCCGGCACCTATCAAGATTCTTGCTGAACGTATTCTACAGAACCCTGCGTTTGTATCTATCACAAAAGGTGAAACTACAAACAAAGATATTACTCAAGAGTATTACGTTATCGAAGAGAGTGAACGTGATGCAGCGATCATCCGTTTGATGGAATCTGAAGATATGGATAAAGCAATCGTATTTTGTCGTACAAAACGTGAAGTTGATCGCCTTGCAAATGTTCTTTCAGCTGCTGGATTTATCGCAAATGGTCTTCATGGAGATATGGAACAACGTCAACGTGAGACAGTTATCAAAGCTGTAAAAGCGGGAAGCGTACAAGTGCTTGTGGCAACAGACGTTGCTGCACGTGGTATACATGTAAATGATATTACTCACGTATTTAATTACCATATTCCTTTTGATCCTGAGAGTTATGTTCACCGTATAGGTCGTACTGGACGTGCAGGTAAAGAGGGTAAAGCTATCACTTTACTAACTCCTTTAGAGTTCAAAGAGCTACAACGTATCAAAGCGAAAGTCGGAACGACTATGGCTCACGCTTATGTTCCAAGCAAAAGCGATATGAAAAAATCAACGATCGATTCTCTTGTTGCTTCGATCGAGGAGCAACATATTTTTGATGAAGCACATATGATTTTAGATAAACTTAAACAAGATATCGATGAAGAAACTATGCTTTTCAAAATGATCTCTATGTTGTTGGAAAAACAATCGATTCAAGGACCAAATAACATCGGTATCCCTGCTGAAAGACTTGAAGGTATTCTTGCTCGCATGAATAATCGCGGTAATGATAGAGGCGGAGATAGAAATCGTGGCGGACAACGTCGTGGCGGATACAGAGGTAACAACAGTAGCCGTCCAAGTGGAAGCGGTGAGCGAAACCGTTCAGATAGAGATAGAAACAGCAGTGGAGGAGATCGTCCACGTACAGACAGAGCGCCTCGCGGAGATCGTCCATCTGGCGATAGAAACCGTTCA
>JAQUHB010000066.1 GCA_028683835.1 Sulfurimonadaceae bacterium
ATTTAGTTCTATAATCTTTTTTTAAAATTCTTTTATTAAATCCTTTGTAAAAAATCTTCTTCTCACTTTTTACTATCTACTCCAGGAAAATAATTATCAGAATACCTTTTATTTTTACTATTTAGATCTGAAATATTTATATTCTCGTATGATTATATATGTGTATGGTTAATGAAGAATTATAGATAGCTGATTTTAGTTGATACTAATGTTCTATATATGTTACCGAACTTCACAAATGTGATAAAAAGTTGATATATGTAAATAATATATATAAAACTCTTTAAATGCCTTGATATTAATCAAACAGGTTGAAAAAAGGATCTTTTAAGCTATTTTGATAATTTGACATTATAACAATCATCAATAAGGTCTCAAATTTGATAATTTTTATAGATGTTATTAAAAAATCTTATGAAAATTAAATTTGCTTTAAGTTTCAACTAATTTTATGTCACATATAATGCTTGCAGTCAAAGTGGACTTGATGCTGCTTGAACAAATCAAAAACTCTAATGGAGAAGAAATGAAAAAAACAATTAAATTAGCTGTAGTAGTGGCTTTAGCTTTAGGGACAACTTCTGCATTTGCAACGAATGGTTCTGCACTTATCGGTGAGGGTGCACAAACTCGTGGTATGGCTGGTCTTGGTATTGGTATGAGTCATGGTGCAGAATCTGCATTAGTGAATCCTGCGTTAATCACATCAGTTGCAGGCACTGAAGTCTCTTTTGGTGGTACATTATTTATGCCGGATGTAAAAAGTGATTTGGGGCTTGGAGGTGGACTAAAAGAAAGTTCTGCAAATAAAAATATGATCCCTGAAGTTTCTATAGCTACAAAAGTTAATGATAACTTTTATTGGGGTATAGGTATGTGGGGAACTGCTGGTATGGGTACTGACTATCGTACTGCTGACTCCCAAATGAATATGGTTACTAATCTTCAACTTATGCAATTTGGTGTGCCTTTAGCATATAAAACTGGAGGTTTAAGCTTTGCTGTAACTCCAATAGTTCAATATGGTGCACTGGATATTAATTACGCATTGTCTACAGGTATACAAGATATGATGATGGGCCATGATATTGGTATGCCACTGACAGTTGGAGCTGGTACTGCACAAGATTTAGAAATGGGTTATAACTTGGGTGTTGCTTATCAAACTTCGGGTTTAACACTTGGTGCTGTTTATAAATCTAAAATTGATATGAGATACTCAGGTGTTCTAGCTAATGCTATGAATCCTATGGTTCAGGCTATGTCAGGAGGAATGCAATCATATACAAATAATACACTATCAACTCCAGCCGAAATTGGTGCAGGTCTTAGCTACAAATTTGCTGGTAGTACAATAGGTTTTGATTGGAAACAAATTCAATGGTCAAAGGCTAAAGGATACGAAGATTTTGCATGGAAAGATCAAAATGTCTTTACAGTTGGTTATGAGTATACTACAAAAGATTGGGCAGCGCGTTTAGGTTATAATTATGCAAAAAGTCCTATCACTAAACAATCAGGTGCTATGGGTTCTTTATTGAATACATTTAACCTATTAGGCTTCCCAGCGATTGTAGAATCACACTATGCAGTAGGTGGCAGCTATAATTTTAGTTCAAAAACTGCTCTTGATTTAGCATTTACATATGCTCCACAAGTAACAAATACATACACAAACTTTGCGGGTACTGATATTACAACTAAACATTCTCAAACGGGTGTAAGTGCTCAACTTGACTATAAATTCTAGTCATTAGTTTCTATTCATTCTCGGTCGCCTTCGGGCGGCACTCCTTTTATTGCTTTTGAACTCCTATAACACTTTAGACTCACAGGTCTTATACATGTAAACTTTTATTAATTCGGATGTAACTCTTTTTTAAGATCTTTTGGCAGATGCGCGAAAGCTATCTTTTGTTGTCCTATTTTTTCTTCACCCTCATAAACCATAGTATCTAGTGTCATCTCTTTTTGGTAAAAGCGGATCAGTTTGTAGGTTCTGCCATCTCTTGTAAATGAGATCTTTTTGTCGCTAAGTTCTATAGTAGGTTTTTTCTTTTTTGCCATGATATTTACTTTAAATAGATTCCAGTATCTTTTATCTCGATGAGATTCTTGTCCGCTAAAGTGGTAAGGGAACTTTTAAATGCTTTTTTACTCAAACCAAAAACTTTCGTTATAAGTTCCGCATCACTTTTATAGTTGTAAGGCAGACTTCCGCCATTTTCTTTTATGAGATCAAGCACTTGTTCGGCGGCATCTTTCTTTCGCTCACTTCCGACTTTTTGAAGAGAGATATCGATGTTTCCATCTTTTCTTATCATCTTTACATATCCGGTTCTTTTTTCGCCTACATATAAGGGTCCAAATACTTCGTTTCTGTATATGAGACCATTGTAGCTGTTATTTACAATACATTTGTATCCAAGAGGAGATTCATCATATATGAGAACTTCTACCGCCGAATTACGAAAAAGTCCCTCTGGCTTATTATCTAGATATTTTACAAATTTTTGTGTTGCTATAACTCTGTCGGTCTGTTCATCGATGACAACGCGTAAAAGTTTTTTATCTCCGACTACAAAAGGTTGTTTTTGTAAAGCTCTTGGCACAAATAGATCTTTTGGTAAGCCCCAGTTCACAAAAGCGCCAATCCTTGTAGTATCCACAACTTCAAAAAGTCCAAACTCATCTCTCATAGCAGTAGGTCTAAGTGTAGTACAAACAATGCGATCCTCACTGTCTGTATATACAAATACATCTAAAAGATCGCCGACTTTCATGCTTTCGTTGTAGTATTGGTTTGGAAGAAGTACATCTTCACCATCTCCGCTGAGCAGATAAAGTCCCGGAGATGTGTATCTGTCGATAAGAAGTGTGTTGACGCGACCGATCACCATATGTTCATTTTGTGTCAAAGTAAAGCCTTTACATGTAATGCTAAAATTATAGCTAAATTCGGTTTAATAAATATTTTACATTAATTCTGCTACAATGCGCATCCGCTTTGCTGTTTTGTACACAATAAGTGAATGTTTGTATCTGTACATTAGAGTTTAGACACAAGTATTGGCTGGAATTTCCAGACCTCATAAGCGGCAAAGATTTAAAAAACAGGAGCTTTCAATGAAAGTACGCGCTTCAGTAAAGAAGATGTGTGACGATTGTAAAGTCGTTAAAAGAAAAGGGATCGTCAGAGTAATCTGTAAAGACCCAAAACATAAACAAAGACAAGGATAAGAATGGCACGTATCGCAGGTGTGGACTTACCTAAGAAAAAACGCGTAGAGTACGGACTAACATACATTT
>JAQUHB010000067.1 GCA_028683835.1 Sulfurimonadaceae bacterium
CCTTTGTTCTCGATTAGTAAAAGAGTGTCATTATGTTATTTGTCTCGAGAATTTTTTTACAGGGACCAAAAAAAACCTCCAGCATTTGATAGGGAACAGCAATTTTGAGCTTATTAATCACGACATAATACACCCTTTCTTTGCCGAGGTCGATGAAATATACAATCTGGCCTGCCCGGCATCGCCTATTCATTACCAGTACAATGCAATTAAAACAGTAAAAACATCGGTAATGGGAGCAATAAATATGTTGGATCTTGCAGTTAAAACAAAAGCTAAAATACTTCAAGCCTCTACAAGTGAAGTTTATGGAGACCCAATAATTCATCCTCAAATTGAAGAGTATTGGGGAAACGTAAATCCGATTGGAATCCGATCATGTTATGACGAAGGTAAAAGATGCGCTGAGACTCTTTTTATGGATTTTTCACGCCAAAACAACGTTAAAATTAAGATTATTCGTATCTTTAATACGTATGGACCAAATATGAGCCCCAACGACGGAAGGGTTATTTCCAATTTTATTGTTCAAGCATTGAAAAATCAGAATATTACAATTTTTGGAGATGGTAGTCAAACCAGAAGTTTTCAATATATTGATGATTTAATTGAGGGTATGATTAAAATGATGGCCAGTGATGACACCTTTACAGGTCCTGTTAACATTGGAAATCCGGACGAGTATACTGTTATTGAGATAGCTCATAAGATAATTGAACTTACCGGATCATCATCTGAATATATTTACACAAAATTGCCATTTGACGATCCAAGACAAAGGCAACCTGATATTTCTCTTGCAAGAAAAATGCTTGACTGGAACCCAACAGTTATGTTGGAGGATGGCTTGAATAAGACTATTGATTATTTTAGGAATCTAGATTTATAGAATATGGAATTCAATAATTCGGACTTTACCATACTTGTAGTTGATGATGTAGAAGTCAATGTATTCTATATTACAACTCTTTTGTCAAAAGTTGGTTACAAAACACTGACAGCAACAAATGGACAGGAGGCATTGGAAATTACAATGGAACAAGAACCCGACCTCATTCTTTTAGACATTATGATGCCTGTAATGGGTGGGATGGAGGTTGCCAGGGTCTTAAAATCGATGCCGGAAAAGCAATTTATACCCATAATATTTTTATCTGCACTTAGTTCTTCTGAAGATATTGTTGAAGGTTTCGAAGCCGGTGGTGCCGACTACATTTCAAAACCATTTAAAAAAGACGAACTTTTAACAAGGATTAAACACCAAATCTCTCTAATTGCTGCAGCACGTATAATATTCAAACAAAACGAAGAACTTCAAAAAACTATTATTGGCAGAGACAAGCTTTATTCAGTAATTGCACACGACTTGAGGTCTCCTATTGCATCTGTTAAAATGGTTATGGATTTATTAATCAATAATATTCCAAAAGAAAGTCTAAAACCTGACATTTATGAATTGTTGATGATGGCGAACAATCTTACAGAAGATAGTTTTAATTTACTTGACAATTTGCTTAAATGGACCAAGAGCCAGACAGGTACTCTCAATACTGTTTTCCAGAATAATGTGGATTTAATGAATCTTATTTATGGAGTAATCGAGTCAATTAATGGTGTATCAAAATTAAAAAATATATCGATTAATCTTATCGGGAAGACATCCTGCGAGGCAAGAATTGATATTGACATGATAAAATCAGTATTACGAAATCTCCTCAATAATGCAATCAAATTCAGTTATGAGGGGACCTCAATTGATGTAATTCTTACCGAAAATGAAGACAGACTCATTATTGACATTAAAGACCACGGAGTTGGAATAAGTAAAGACAAGCAGATTAAATTATTCAATATTGAATCGCACTATTCAAGCCACGGAACCGATCACGAAAATGGGTCAGGTCTTGGTCTTTTGCTATGTAAAGAGTTTGTAAAAAGGAACGGCGGGAGCTTATGGTTTGAATCGCAGGAAGAGGTAGGCTCAACATTTAGTTTTGATATTCCAATACAGAAATAAGTGGTTTATGATCGCTCAATGACGAATTTACTGTTTTGAATGAGGTACATTTAAACTCCTTTGAATGCAAGATATAGTCAATTCTTGTCATAAATAATCTCGAAAAGTAGGTTCCACCGGGACCTCTGCCCATCTCCAAAAAGGAGTCTGCCAAATCATCTCCTTTAATTTTTGTATAAGTATAACTAGAAGGAGTATCATTAAAATCGCCACACACAATTACCGGATATCGAGATGCATCAATATAGCTTCTTATAACATCTGCTTGTTTTGACCTTATCCCGGAGTTGATTGATGCAGATTCATAAATTGAATAAATTGAATTGCTCCTGCTTATGCCGGTTGTTTGTAAGTGATTACTAAACACTCTAATGGTATCACCTTGAAAAACAATATCTGCCCAAACTGCACCATTATTTGTTGCCGGGAATGCAATCTTTTCACTTCTTACAATAGGGTATCTGCTGAGTATTATAATACCGTTCTCTTCAAAATTTACAAACTTCGCCGAAGAGTATGGCAAAAAATCAAATTCATTAATAATTTCCGATATATTGAAATATGCATTTGTTTCAAATTCTTGCAGAGCAACAATATCAATATTTTTCGAAGTAATTAGTTTTGCAACGGCACTTACATTAGTTTGCAGATTTTTATAGCTGAAATAATTTACGTTATAAGTTGCCAGAGTGATTGATTTTCCACTCTTTTCATAATTTTTAAAAAAATTAAACCCAAAGTATGAGGAGATTGTACTAAAGTTAAAAATAACAGTAATTAATGGAATAAATATCCAAATTTTCAACCTTAATGCCCAGAATAATAGCAATATAACATTAATCACAATTAAAAGAGGCATAAACAATGTAACAAAATGTAAAAAAAAGCCTTCGCTGTGGAAATTTATTTTAAATAAAGTACCTAAGGATATGAGAGCAAAAATAATCGCAGATATAATGATTATTAGAGTCTTAATGTACAATTTGATTGCTTTAACGCCCATTTAATAAAAAATAAAAAATTGATGAAATGTTAACCTTTTGTAATACTTTTAAAAAACAGTTTGTAAGTAAGGGATTATTCTGAAGTTATAGCTAACTTTTGCTAAATTTGCTGTAAATTTACTAAAATATAAATATTTGTTTGTGTGAAAAAGAAATTATTAATTGTAGACGACAAACCCACAATCGCAAAAATTATAAATGTGTATATTTCTGAGATTTTTGAGTGTATTTACTTTGAAGACCCTATTCCTGCAATAGCGTGGTTGCAGGAGGG
>JAQUHB010000068.1 GCA_028683835.1 Sulfurimonadaceae bacterium
GCTGAGCAAAAACTGATATTTCAGGCTGCCGGAGAGGCATTACTGGTTAAGGGAGTTCATGGGGGAGGTGCTGTGTTTATAGGTTTCTTTATACCCACTTTAGCAAATATGCTTTTTGCGTTTGCAATGAGAAAGGGAAAGGTTTTTGGGAAAATTACAGTAATTTCGGGAATCGCCGGAAATATCCTCATGCTGTTGTACTTAATTGTTATTACTTTTATACCCGAAGCAGGCCAGTTTGCTATTGTTCTTGCGATGCCGGGTGGTGTACTTATTATGATTTGGATGATTCTTTTTACTGCCAGATTATTTAAAATTTGCAATAGAATTAACCATACAGATTAACTTTTTAATTCTGTTTGTTCCGGTATTTTTATTTTTGTGGTTTAACTTATAATGTTCAAATGAAAATCGTAGTAATTGGTACTGGCGTTATTGTTGAGAGATTTATTACTGCTGCTCAGGAGGTTGAGGGTGTTACTTTTGTTGCTGTTTATTCCCGAAGTGTAAATTCCGGGGTTGCTTTTGCCGGTAAAAATGGTGTTGCAAAAGTGTATACCAATCTCGACGAAATGCTTGCCGACCCCGATATCGACTTTGTTTATGTTGCATCTCCCAATAGTCTGCACTTCGAGCATGTTAAAAAGTCGCTCCATGCCGGCAAAAATGTAATTTGTGAAAAACCGTTTACTTCTACTTATGAAGAGGCATTAAGTTTGTCTGCAATTGCAAAGGAGACGGGGCTGTTTCTTTTTGAAGCTATAACAACTATTTATCTGCCTAATTACAAGATATTAAAAGAGTATTTACCAGAAATAGGGGCCGTAAGAATCGTTCAATGTAATTATAGTCAGTACTCGCTCAAATATGATAAATTATTGGAAGGGGATCTTCCTAATGTATTTAATCCTAAATACTCGGGTGGAACGTTAATGGATCTCAATATTTATAATCTTCATTTTGTGTTGAATCTTTTCGGGCAACCTAAGAGGGTATCTTATTTTCCGAATTTGTTCAAAAATGGTATTGATACTTCGGGTACTGCCATTCTGGAATATTCTGGTTTCATTTGTGATTGTACGGCTTCTAAAGATTCAAGGGGCAGGAGTTTTGTGACTATTCAAGGGGAAAAGGGTTATATTCATGTAGATGGAAGTGGAAGTCTTTGCAGGAGTATTCATGTGAGTGTGGGTGGCAGAGAGTGTACTGTAAACGAACAGGCTAAAGAGAATATACTCTATTACGAGATTTTTGCGTTTCAGGAGATGTTTAGTTTAAAGGATTTTTCAAAATGTTATGAATCCCTCGATTATACTTGCACTGTTATGAAAACTGTGGAAGATGCATTAAAAAGTGGGGGTATCTTATTTTAATGATTATGAAAATAAGAAGGATAAGGGAATTGTTTACAATTCCGGTTTTGATTATTGTTTGGATATTTATTATTCATCTCTCTTTTGAGTACTTTTTAAAGAATAATATTGATCAAATAAGGACAATTGAAAAAAGTGAAGCTGAGGCATTTGTTCAAGAGACCGAAAATGATATTAATTATCACATAAGAAATCTTCTTTACTACTCATCCAGGATAGATGCTTATGTGCAAAACAGATTCTATAATATTGATAGTGTAGAACTTAAACAGTTAATATGGGATCTTGTAAAGAATAATGACGAAAATATAAAAGCTGTATCAATAACTGTTGGTAAATATTTTCATTCTTTCAACAGCAAAATGGAATCAATTAATGAAGCTGATTTCAATACTCCTTCTCGTTATGCAGTGTCAAAAAAATCTCATCCAAAATTAACATATTCATTTATCAAGGATAAAAAAGGTGTAATTTTTCATATACCATTCAATGTTAATAGTGTAAATGAAAGGAGCCATCTGGACATTTTGTTGGAAATGAGCAACTTCCTTGAAACAACAATTCTTGAGGCAGAAAATAACAGTTATAAATTTGCTTTAACTGATTTAAATAAAAATATATTATATGGTTCTTCGGAGCTTTTTGCAATAAATGGAATTAAAGAGCATAATTTTGATGCTCCTGCTAATGAACTTAGAATGTATTTTTACAGGCAGGTTCCGGTCTTCTCCAAAACTCTTATTGTATTGACTCCTTGGGTAATGAGGTTGTTGAGTCTTATTATCTTGGTTTTAGTTGTGTTATATTTCATAAACAGAGAAAAGGCCGACAAAAATCTTAGTCTGTACAAGTTGTTAAGTGACCATTCGAAAGATGTAGTATGGGTTTATAATATTAGTCAGGATAAATTCAGCTATGTGAGCCCATCGGTTGTTGGTCATCGTGGTTATACTCAGGAAGAGGCTATGAAGCACAAACTTACAGATTCTTTAACGAATGAATCTGCAATTAATATTAACAGTATTTTACAAAAAAGGATTGATGAATTCCGGTCTTCAAAGAAGCACGAAGAGTATTTAATTGAAGTACAGCAATTAACAAAAGAGGGGGGTAGTTTTTGGGCCGAAATAAGTTATACTTTGAATATTAACAAAGATGACGAAATTGAGATTATTGGTAATACCAGAAAGATTGACTCTCGTAAAGAGAGTGAGCTTTCTATTAAAAGACTTAACAGAGAGCTTTATGTTACTTCATTATTAGAAAAATCCTTACTTGTAAGTAAGAATGAAGATGAGTTGCTTAACGATGTATGTACGATTGTTTGTAATAATCTGGGATATAAATTAGCTTGGATTGGTTATAAAATTGATGATGAGGAAAGTAACGTAAAACCTGTTGCCTTTGCCGGTATAGGTCGTGAGTATATTCTTAAGGCAAATACCTCCTGGAATGCCGACAAGAAGAGTGGCAAAGGTCCAACCGGCAGAGCAATAAGGAGTGGTAAAACTCAAGTTTGTGCAGATATATTTTCGGATCCGGATATGGTTCTTTGGGTTGAAAATGCTACAAAATTTAATTTTTCATCCTCTATTTCAATTCCTTTAATTAAAGATGGTAAAACATTCGGCGCATTAATGATTTATTCGTCCGAAAAGAATGCTTTTGATAATAAGGAAATTATGTTCCTTGAAAAGATTGCAGATGATTTATCTTTTGGGATATCATATCTGCATATAAAAAATGAAAATAAAAGTGCTAGTGAGCGACTAAAACAAATTCACGAACTATCCGATTTATGTAGTTGGGAGTATGATTTTGGTTCTAACACTTATACATTGTATGAAAATTGTTATGAAATATTCGGCCTTCCTAACTCACCAACGAATGAAATTA
>JAQUHB010000069.1 GCA_028683835.1 Sulfurimonadaceae bacterium
ATCTCCAAATATTTGGAGTTAGGGATAGTGATTTTTCTGATGAGTTGTTGATAAATAACAAAATAATTCTTGAAGCGAATTCTTTCGCTAACTTACTTTTATGCACTCATACAATGTCTCTTGAAGGATTCCATACTGAGGAAAATATTGATATTTTTTTAAAAGAGGGAGCATCTGCAAATATTGTTGTGATGCAGAATGAAAATAATAGTAGTGAACATAAATCAAAATTTGTTTTGACCCTTGAAAAAGATTCCAAACTAAAGATTACTACCGTTACACTTCATGGGGCGAAGATTACTAATGAAGTTATTGCTCATTTGAACGGTATTAACGTAAATTGTGAGTTAAACGGACTTTGTCTTGCAGATGGGACACAAACTATGTCTACAAGTATAAATGTTCATCATCATTTCAGGAACTGTCACAGTAGTCAGTTATTCAAAGGAATCTTGGATGATGAATCAAAGGCTGTATTTATAGGGAAGATTTTTGTTGATAGAGATGCTCAAAAAACGGAGGCTTATCAAGCAAATCATAATCTTCTGCTGTCAAAAAAAGCTAAGGCTTATGTTCAACCTCAACTTGAAATTTACGCTGATGATGTTAAGTGTTCACATGGAGCTACAAGTGGGAGACTGGACGAAAATGTCCTTTTTTATATGAGATCCAGAGGAATTGGAAATGATGAGGCAAAATTACTCCAGCAGTTAGCATTTGTTTACGATGTTCTCGATACAATTTCTTCGGAGAATCTTAAAAAAAGATTGGAGGAGTTGGTTGAAAGTCGTCTTAGGGGAGAGTTCAGTCATTGCACTAATTGCAGCGTAAATTGTTGTTAATAAACCTAAAACCTAAATATTATGAATAAAAAACTTTTTTTACTTTTGGCGGCAATGGCTTTGTCGGCAATATCTTTTGGACAAATTGGCAAGATTACAGGAAACTGGTACACAATTGACGAAGATGGGAACAGAAAATCTCTTGTAAAAATTTACAGAACCCCTGCAGGAGTTTATGAAGGAGTAATTTTAAAAATATTTACCGGACCTCAGGACAAAAAATGCGAAAAATGTACAGGTGAAAATCAAAATAAGCCGATTGTCGGGCTCAAATTTGTATACGAAATGAAATCTGACGGAAATAAAATTACCGGTGGACGTATTCTTGACCCTGCAAATGGGAAAATTTACAGTTGTACAATGTCCTTTGATTCCTCAAAAAACAAGCTAAAAGTGAGAGGATCCTTAGATAAATCAGGTATTTTGGGAAGAACTCAATATTGGAACCCTACTACCGATGTTAATTAATGGTTGATAAAATTTAACCTTTTCCTATCGCAAAAAAATCATTTACATATAAATTTGCTACCAAGTCGAAAGATTAATCTCTCGACTTTTTTTACCCCCAGACCTAAAACATATACCATATATGAAGACATATACCCACGAAGAGGCAATGAAATCTAGCCTTGAATATTTTAAAGGCGATGAATTAGCTGCCTCTGTTTGGATTGGCAAATACGCCATGAAAGATTCTTACGGGAATCTGTTTGAGTGCAATCCCGATGAAATGCACCGAAGACTTGCTTCTGAATTTGCGAGAATTGAAGCTAATTATGAAAACCCGCTTCCGGAAGAAGAAATTTTTAATCTGCTCAAGGATTTTAAATATGTAATTCCTCAAGGCGGACCAATGTCAGGCATTGGGAATAAACATCAAGTTGCGTCGTTGTCGAATTGTTTCGTAATAGGACATAAAAAGCCGGCAGATTCATATGGAGGAATTATGCGAATTGACGAAGAGCAGGTTCAGTTGATGAAACGCAGAGGAGGAGTAGGTCACGATTTGTCACATATTCGACCTAAAGGAAGCGCTGTACTTAATAGCGCCCTAACATCTACCGGGGTTGTTCCTTTTATGGAAAGGTATTCAAATTCAACAAGGGAGGTTGCACAAGACGGAAGAAGAGGAGCGCTTATGTTGTCAATTTCAATAAAACATCCCGATTCTGAGAGTTTTATTGATGCTAAGCTCGAACAGGGAAAGGTTACAGGAGCAAATGTCTCCGTAAAAATTGACGATGAATTTATGAGAGCCGCTTTACAGAATAAGCCATATTTGCAGGCTTTCCCTGTAGATTCCCCGACTCCGAGGTTTACAAAAGAGGTAGATGCTGCTCCTATATGGAAAAAAATAATTCACAATGCATGGAAATCTGCAGAACCAGGGGTACTTTTCTGGGATACAATAATTCGAGAATCTCTTGCAGATTGTTATGCCGACCTGGGATATAAGACAGTAAGTACAAATCCTTGTGGTGAAATTCCGCTTTGTCCATATGATTCATGCAGATTAATGGCTATAAATCTCTTTTCATATGTCGAAAATCCATTTACCAAAAATGCGAAGTTTAACATTGAACTCTTTAAAGATCACGCAAGAAAAGCAATGAGACTTATGGATGATCTCATCGATTTGGAAATGGAGAAAATCGAAGCAATTATTCATAAAATTCATATTGATCCAGAAGATGATGAAGTGAAAGATGCAGAACTTCACTTGTGGGATAAAATTAAAGAAAAGACATTAGGAGGAAGAAGAACCGGATTGGGTATTACTGCTGAGGGAGACATGCTCGCTGCTTTGGGATTAATCTATGGATCGGATGAAGCTATCGAATTTTCGGTTGAAATTCAAAAAACGCTTGCATTGGAATCTTATCGATCATCTGCACAGATGGCAGTTGAGCGGGGAGCCTTCCCTATTTATGATGCAAACCGAGAGGTTAATAACCCTATGATTAGCAGAATAAGAAAAGAAGACGAAGAATTATATGACAAAATTGTAAGGTATGGTAGAAGAAACATATCAATGCTTACAATTGCTCCTACCGGCACTACAAGTTTAATGACACAAACAACATCAGGGATTGAACCGGTTTTTTTACCTGTTTATAAACGTAGACGCAAGGTAAATCCGAATGACAAAAATGTGGTTATTTCATTTAGAGACGATGTTGGAGATGCATGGGAAGAGTACTATGTCTTCCATCATAAATTTTTATTATGGTGTGAGGTCAACGGAATAAGCAGAGATAAAATTACAACAATGCCGACTGCTCAGGTAGATGAACTTGTTGCTAAATCTCCATATTATAAGGCCGCTTCAAATGATATCGATTGGGTTGCCAAAGTAAAAAT
>JAQUHB010000070.1 GCA_028683835.1 Sulfurimonadaceae bacterium
GTTATTGGGCAAGTACCGCTGGCGCAACCTACAAATTTCCAATAAATGAGCCCTCCGATAAAACCAAAACCTACTCCGATGAGTATTAATAAATTGGATTTTAGATATTTACTTATTTTATTCATCTTATGTTAATAATTTCCAATGGAAAATATTTACAAAGATAATTAAATTTATTTATTTGCAAATTGAATTGAAAAAAAAAGGAGTTGCCTAAAGACAACTCCTGATTAATGTTATATCTGAATAAGACTATCTATTTCCTCTTGCTTGTCTTGCCTCTCTCCTCTCTTTCAGATATTCATCATATAGTTTAATCTGATCGGGAGTAAGAACAGTTTTAATGAGGCTGTCTTTTTTATTGTTAAGCTTAGAATATGCATCGGAATTTCTTCCACCTTCTCTCATGACCTTTCCCAGCTCTTCAGATGTTTTAAGGTTAATTTCGAAAACTTTTTTGTACTGATCTTCATTAAGATTTACCTTCTCTTTAATTGCCTCAGTTTGTCTTTTAGCCATATCCTGAGGATTCATTTGAGGGCGCCCCTGAGCGTTAAGTGTAGCAGTTGCAAACACTGCGATTGCCATAAAAATAAATGCTTTTCTCATATCTAATAAATATTATTTATTCATCATTTTTTGTTGCATAACTTGTCCTTGACCCTCTTTTGGTTGCATACCATTTTCATGCATTCTTTTCTCTTGCATACCTTTTTCTTGCATTTTTTTCATCATCATACCTTTCATGCCTTCTTTTTTCATTGATTGCATTTTTTGCTTATTTAAATGCTTGTAAAGTTCATGGAATCTTTTTTGTTCGGGTGTTAAGAGAGATTCAATTAAGCTGTCTTTTTGTCTAAAGTTTTTTAGCATTTGAGCTCTTTGAGCCTTCATCGCTTCTCTCACTTTGATTTGCTCTTTTGCAAATTGCAGATTAAGATCATATACTTTCTTCTCTTGATCGGCAGTAAGAACTAGTTGTTTTTTCATGTTTTCGGTTTGTCTTTTTGCAATTTCCTCCGGATTTGCTTGCATCTTTTTCATCATCATAGGTTGATTATGGTTTTGTGCAAAAGAAAAAGACATTGTTGTGATGCCGATAACGGCTGTTAATAGAATTTTTTTCATTTTAAAATAATTTTTAAATGGTGTTTGCTTAATAAGAAAGATCTTTTCTAAAAAAGTTAAATGCAAAAAAAATATTTACTTTTGATTTAACATTTAGAATTTTTTATTATCAAAGAGTTAAAGTTTTTGGAATTAATGGGAGAGAGATCCGACGACTATATATTGTCGCTATGTAAAAACAGGGAGACCAAAGACTCAGGTTTTACATTGTTGATGAATAAATATAAAGAAAAAATATACTGGCATATTCGTAGAATTGTTGTATCTCACCAAGATGCACAAGATGTTTTGCAGGAGACCTTTATTAATGTGTACAGACATATTGAGAAGTTTGAAGAGAAAAGTAAAATTTATACATGGTTGTACCGTATTGCTACTAATGAGTCAATAAGGCATCTTAACAGTAAAAAAATTGATGCAACATCTTACGAAGAGGTTAGTCAAACGCTGGTAAATTCTTTGAAAGAGACTTCGGTTGAAGATGGCGATAGTATTTTAGTAAAATTTCAAGAAGCTCTTTTGACTTTACCGGAGAAACAGAAGTTAGTATTTAATTTAAGATATTATGATGAGTTGAGTTACGAACATATTTCTAAGGTTTTGGATTCTTCGGTAAATGCGTTGAAAACTAACTACCATTTAGCAAGTGAAAAAGTAAAAAAATATATGATAAATAATTAGTTATGAATAAAGATTTCGATTTTAAAAATATTGGGAAAGAGACTCCTTATTCTACTCCTGAGGGCTTTTTTGATCAAATCACCCAACAGACTTTGAATGAAGCTAAAAGAAGGGAACAAAGGATTTTTTCAATTAGAAAAAGATATTGGTTTGCGGCTGCTTCTCTTACAGGAGTTGCTGCATTGATTGTTTTCGGACTTTTTACAAATTTAGATAAGTCCCTGTTTAATAAAAATATAAATACAGATACCCTGTTCAGTATGAGTGTAGTTACTCAGCCATTGTCTGCCAAAACTGATTCATCGGTTAGCACTGAGTCCGGTGTAACCAAAGATGCATTCAAAGGTGATAAAAATGAAATCGACAAGCTTTTAAGCACAATGTCTGATGATGAAATAAAACTTTTGGCTGATATGTCTTCAAATGATGTTTTCTTTAATCAAGTACAACAGTAATGAATAATATTTTTAAAATTTCAATTCTACAATTAATCCTGTTACTAGGTTTAAGTTGTAATGTTTTTGCACAAAATGAACATGGCAGACAAATCATAGGTAAAAAATTTTTCGAAGCTCAGCTTATTGAAATTAAAAATCATTTGAATTTAAGTGAACAAACCGAAGTTAAAGTTGAAGCTATACTTCGTAATTATTATATGGAGCTCGAAAGTGCCAGAAATATGCAATTTCACGGAAAACGAATAAAGCTAGATAGTTTAACTGATGCTACTGCCGAAATGATGATTTTGGATCAGATTAACTCTGGTAAAAAATATCTGCAAATAAGAGAGAAATATTATTACGAACTTAAGAAAATTGTCTCTCCAATAGATATTTATGAAATTTTTAAAATTGAACAGGATGTCAACAGAAGGTTGATGATGGAGTATACTAAAAGGAAGAGTGAAAATATTAATCATTGACATTAAGGTTGTTAAGTTAGTTAATTGGTCAATGGTGAACCTTGTCTTTAATAAGACAAGGTTTTATTGTATATTGCGGGCGAATTTTAACAATATTAATTATGGCGTATAATTTATTAAAAGGAAAAAAAGGGCTTATTTTTGGTGCTCTTAATGAAAAGTCAATCGCCTGGAAAACAGCGGAGAGAGCTTATGAAGAGGGCGCTACTTTTGTTCTTACTAACGTACCGGTTTCGGTTAGAATGGGTAATATTGATGAACTTGCTGAGAAATGTAATACAATTGTTATTCCTGCTGATGCTACAAAAGTTGAGGATTTGGAAAATCTGGTTACCAAAGGAACAGAGTATCTGGGTGGAAAATTTGATTTTATACTTCACTCAATCGGAATGTCTCCAAATGTAAGAAAAGGCAGAACTTATGACGATTTAGATTACTTTCTTCT
>JAQUHB010000021.1 GCA_028683835.1 Sulfurimonadaceae bacterium
GAATTAGAGTGAAAAGTACACTCTAATCTATGGTGTAAACTACCGGCACGGTAATAGTCATACTTTCTTCTTTAAGCTCTTTGGGAATAGGAGCCGTTTTTGCTAAAGTGATAAGTATTTTCTTTGCTGCATCATCTAACATTTCAAATCCTGAACCTCCATTAATTGAGATATTGGTAATCGTTCCATCTGCCAAAACAGTAAATGTGACTTTCGCGGTTCCGCTTTGTCCAAGTCTTTTTGCATTCTTTGGATAAACCTTGAGTTTGTCTATGCTCTGATAAAGAGCTCCCAAATATTTACTTTTAATATTCTTCGTATCAACGCCGGTAATTTTTGGTTCGCTCTTTGGCGCTTTTAGTGCAGGTTCAACCGGTTTTACAAGCTCTTTAGGTTTTTCTACGAGTTTTTCTTCCACCGGTTTAGGCAGAGGTTTTGGTAAAGCTATAGGCGTGGGCTTTGTGTCTTGTACAACCGGTTTTTGTTTTACAAGCTCTTTAGGAGGTTGCAGTTTTTGCACAGGTTGAACTTTAGAAGGCGAAGGTTTTGTCTTTGGAGTGCTCGGTAGTGTCATGATAGTTATAGGTATTACTTTTGGTTTGGGTGGTGTGTGTGTTACAAACATAAAATAAACAACAACAGCCCCGATGGCTACATGTAAAGCTGTAGAGAATGCAATACTTTTTTTAAGCATAGCTCTACTCTTTCTTTGTCGCAATGGAAAGGTGTGTATATCCCGCAGCTGTGAGGGTATCGATAGTTCCGACAAAATACTCATAGTTCATCTTCGCATCTCCGTTGATGATGATAGTGGTCTCTTTTGGAGTTTGAGCTAGTAAAGATACAAGGTTGTTTTTATCTATTGCAACACCATCAAGGTAAGTTTTGCCGTCTTTGGTGAGTGTGATATCTTTAGGTTTTTCCACTTTTGCACTTTGTGCAGAAGCTTTTGGAAGATCTACCTTGATAGCGCCTTTTGCGATGAAAGTCGCAGTTGTGAGAACGATTGCCAAAAGGACAAGCATGATATCAATGAAAGGGATGACATTGATGGATTCAATTTTTTTAATTGCCATTTTTGATATCCCATCTAATAAGGAGCACTTCCATTTTTCTCACAAGGTAGTTGTGAAAAACGATGGAAGGAATCGCCACCACAAGACCAAAAGCTGTTGCTTTCAAAGCAAGTGCTAGACCTGTCATGATAGCGCCGCTATCTGTCATACCATTTGTACCGATAGTGAAAAATGTCAGGATGATTCCAAATACAGTTCCCAAAAGCCCCACATACGGGGCATTTGAAGCGATAGTCGAGATGATGGTGAGATTATTTCCAAGATCGATCTCTAACTCTTTTTTGTCTTTGTAATCTTCTAAAGTTATCTTTTTATAAAACGTTGTGCGCTCAATTCCTACACCGATTGAGAGGATGCTCATCAATCCTAAAATTGCAAATATTATGATATCTAGTATCTCTTTGTATTGTTCCATCTGTTTTTTCCTTTAATTAAAATGTTGCTTTTATGCCGGCGTAGAGTGTTCTACCGCGAAGTGGACCCCAAACATATGATGTGTCAAAACCACCGCTTGCATCATAAAATAACGGTGACTGCACATCTGTCTGTACAAAGTCAAAGAGGTTTTTCGCTCCTGCATAGAGCGTAAAGTTTTTATTGATTTTTTTAGATATTTTCATATCGACTGTTACAAAAGAGGGAGCCGTTTGATTTTTTGGAGATGAAGCGGTTGTTCCATTGTAAGCATCATATCCATCATAGCCATATTGCGCTAAATCACGCGCACCTACCCAAGTTGCTTCACCGTAAAGATCCCAACCGCTATAGTCATAATCTGCACTCAAACGCGCGCGCTGTTCTACGGGAGCTAAAGTCATAAGTGATTTATAGTTATTATCGTAATTGTATATCTCATAAGAGCCGGAAAGAGTAAGATTATTGTTGAGAATGTATCCAATAACGACATCTCCTTCTTTAACACTGATATCATTTGCACTGTTGCGAAGGGTAGGAATTGCTCCTGAATTGTCCACATAAGCCAGATTTTTTACCTGAGTATATGCGGCTGAACCTGTGACGCTGAGACCGTTTTTATTGTAAGCAAGAGAATAATTGATCCCGTTTGATTTTTCAATGGAGTTAATATCCATCGCAAATCCGTTATCAAGCACTCCATGATCAGATTCAAAAAATGTCAAAGGTGAACGGTAACCCATTCCCCAGCCCAGACGTGATGTAAGAGTGTTTGTATGATCATGACGAAATAAAATACGTGGAACAAGCAGGGTATCGTCGATCTCATTGCCTTTGGCTTTTTGAGCAAGCCAATTGGTTGTGATCTTTTCACCTCTGAGTGCTAAAGTAAGCTGATTCGCATCATCGAGCGTCCATGCGTCTTGTCCATAAACACCGTATGCCGCGTAATCAAAATCATCTTTTTCCATCCCATGTTGTACATAATAATATGTGGACTCTGAACGTGCCTGCTCGATTTTTGCATCCAAACCGTAAGTTAAAAAGTGATTTTCACTTACTGCATGATCTATTTTGATATCCCCAAAATAGGTCTTATCGACATTTGAATAATCGGCACCTTCATAAAGAGAATCTTGTTTTTGCTCTGAGTAAGCAAGCGTCGTTTGCAGGCTCATCGTATTGCTGATGATATGATGCTCTTTTGCATAGACTTCATCACGAGTTGTGTTAATGACTTCTATCATGGCGAGGGGATCGCCTGTATAGGTATTATTGATGTTATTTCCTAAAAAACTCGTATTGCCACTATTTCCCTGTGCGATAGCCGAGTTTTCAGAAGCTATAGTTCCCCCTTTGACATCAGAACTGAAATGTGCTGCATGGATGTCTAAAGAGTCATAAGGAGAAAATTTATGAGTGAGCATGACGGAGATCGATTGATTTTTCATCGAAGGAGATTCGCTGACACCGTTATGGTCGTTATCTACCTGATCTTGCTCATGAGAAGATGCGGAGATTAAGATACCGGTTTGTTTGTCATCAGTGATTGCTTGGCCAAGAATGGAGTAGTTTTTTTCACCTAAAGTGCCCATTGATGCATCAAACTCTACACCGTTCTTATAAGGACGCATCGGGATGATATTGACTGTCCCTCCAATAGCTTCAGGAGCAGTAAGTGAAGCTCCGGCACCGCGAGTGATTTGGATGCTTTGGATGTCGGAAGTGCCCACAGCATCAGCTCCGTAAAAGCTCGATACTGTCGAATTGAATGGAATACCATCCACAAGGATAGTCGTATGATCTCCCGTAAGACCGTTGATCTGTATACGCTTCATACCGCAAACAGAACATCCTGTTTCTACATTCACACCTGCTTGTTGGCTTATTGCTTCACTGAGTGTAGCTGATTGTGTTTGTTCTATCTGTTTTTTATCAACAACTTCAGTCTTTTCAACTGCATCTTGGAGAATTCTTCTTTGTTGTACTTTTGTTGTTTTTGTAGTCTCTAAAGAGCTAGAGTTTGTATCACCTACAGTGATAGAATTGAGCTGAATATCCTCAGCAAACGCGCTTGTACATATCGCTGCACACGCAACGACTGATATAAATTTTGTCATAGAAATTTCCTAATCTTTATAAATTATAGTAGTAATTGTTATTTGGTAAAAAGATTAGGCGAGAGGAGGGGCTCTGCTACGAGCTTGGATAAGACACGGTTTAGCTGTACTTTGAGGTATGGAGATGAATTCGGTATAAGTTTTGTCGATGGATACAAGAGATGGAGTATCAACGGCAACAGCTGGAGTATGGGAAAGAACACACACGCTACAATTGTCACCAAGATGGTGCACATGGGAGATCTCATGTGCAACACCCATAAAAATAGAGAGGAAATAGATAAGCGCTAATAATCGTTTTATCTTACGCATTCCCCTCCTTTATTTTTCGCAAGTATAACATTTTTATAAGAGATGTCACTTTCAACATCTTTGTAATTGGATACAATTATGTATGGCAAAGAAAAATAAACACTCAATAAAAATAAATACAAAGATAAGACATTTTTTCGGGGATGATCCTTTTGATGTTGGGATTGAACGCGTAGATGAAAGAACACTTATAGAACTCGCTCATACCATTGGTCTCTTTGATGTGGATTTTCACAAAAAAGAGCTTCTCCGTGCACTTCGTCAGCTTTGGTCCACTGGGGATACGATAGTGCGTGATGATATCTTGCACTTTTTTCAAGCAGACAAACGACTGTATCCACCTCTTAGCGCACCAGAACCTTCGATGGAAAAAGAGGAGAAGATAGACTCTCTTTTAGAGGAATTTAAAGACCTTTCAGCAGATGAGCGTTTACAGATATTCGGTGCGTTTTTGGATGTACGAAGTAAAAAAATCACTTATGCGAAGATAGAATCAAAACTCCGACACTTAAGATTTGAGAAGAAAAAAGAGCGTCTGCAAAAAGCTCTTGATGGACGTTTTGATCTTGATGACAGATTCGAGTTTAACGCTTCCATAGCTATAACAACCAAAGAACAGAGTTTTAAAAAGATAACAGTTTTAAAAACATCTGTTATAGATGTAGATGAGCTTATGAATGAAGAGGATGAGCATCTTATACAAAAAATAGCTTCACTCAAGATGACTGCAACTCTGCGAAAGCAAAAAGAGGTGGATGAGTTTATCAAGAATCTCAAATCTCCACATCCATACCTCAGCGATCAACAGATCATCACTGCTATAAAAACTGCTTCACCAACAGCTGATTTAAAATTGCCACCGTTGAGCGAAACTTTATTAGCTGCTATTTTGAAACAATATTCAAGTGTTGAGGGCTTGCATGTAAGTCAAGATGATGTTATTTTGACTTCAAAAGAGAAGTTTGATTTTACAGATCTTGATATCGAGATAAAATATGAAGTACACGTTGTTATAGAACTTGAAGAGCTTTTGAAACTTATCTGGAACGGACAGGATCTTTCACTCAATGTTCAAATCGAAATGGCAAAAAAAGAGCAAGAAGATGAGTTTTTAAAAGAGTTTAATATGCTTGTAGATGAGTGTCAAAAAGCTTCGACACTTTTACAGCTTCCAAAACAAGAGCTTCTTGAGATAGTGTTCGAACACCTTTCCCCTTACCTGTATAATACTTTGAGTATCTCTGCAAAAACACACAGAAAAATTATCTACGCCTTTAACAAGCAGATACAAGAGGAACTTTTAAAACGTCAAAAACAGATGCTTCTCGCGCGTACTATCCGTGACTTTAAAAACCTCTTTCCTATCGCTCGTTCTATCAAAAGAGAGCTGATTCTTCATATTGGGCCCACGAACAGCGGAAAGACCTATGAAGCGATGCAGGCTTTGAAAAAAGCGGACACGGGATACTATCTCGCACCGCTTCGACTTCTTGCTCTTGAAGGTTACGAAGACCTCAATGCAAGCGGTGTCGATGCTTCGCTTGTCACGGGTGAAGAGCAGCTTATTAACGAAGAAGCCACACATATCAGCTCGACGATCGAGATGCTCAACTTCGATGTGGATGTGGATGTGTGTGTTATCGATGAGGTACAGATGCTTGATGACCGTGACCGTGGCTGGGCATGGGCAAATGCCATTATCGGCGCACCTGCGAAAAAGATCATCATGACGGGTTCTATCAATGCAAAAGATGCTATCGTCGCTTTGGCTGAGTATCTTGGAGAAAAACTTACTATCATAGAGTTTGAGCGAAAAAATCCTCTCAAACTTCTTCCAACAGCAACGGCTATCGCCGATGTTATGCCAGCAACTGCCATCATAGCATTTTCAAGAAAAGATGTGTTACGTCTGAAGCAAAACTTTTCCCGCAGCTATAAGGTAAGTGTCGTGTACGGCAATCTTTCTCCTGAAGTCAGACGTGAAGAAGCGCGTAGATTTCGAGAAAAAGAGACAGACATCTTAATTGCCACAGATGCAATCGCTATGGGGATGAATCTTCCTATTAAAACGATTCTGTTTTCAAAAGTGATTAAGTTTGATGGGGAAAAAGACCGTTTTTTAACGCCTTCGGAAATTCATCAAATCTCAGGGCGAGCAGGACGTTATGGACTCAATGAAGTTGGATATGTCGGCGCACTTAAAAGTGATGCCTTACATGTAATCGAAAAAAATATGGCAAAACCTGCAAAACCTGTGGATATTCCGTTTAAAGTGATGGCAAATCTTGACCACATCAGACTTGTCGGCTCGATTTTAGAAGAGAACTCGCTTACGAAAATATTGGAATTTTTTGTTGAAAATATGCAGTTTAACGGTCCCTTCACCGCTGCAAATATTGAGACGATGCTTGAAGCGGCAAAAATAGTCGATGGATACGATATCGACATTGCAGCAAAATATCATCTTGCTTCTGCTCCGTTGACACTCAAATCTCCTTTTATTATGGCTTCATTTGAGCGTTATGTACATAAATTGGAGCAAAAAGAACCTATCATGTATCTGCCTCCTGAAATGAAAAGTGAGTTTGCAAGCACTATGGAAGAACTTCTCGATATAGAAGATCGTGTCAAAGAGATTACGCTTTATCTGTGGTTGAGTTATAGATTTGACGAGTTTTTTGTTGATGCGGATAATGCAAGACATTTTAGGAGTGTACTCAATAGATATATAGAAAATTCTCTCAAAAATAGTCATTTTGTTCCAAGATGCAGAATGTGTACAAAACCGCTTCCGCTCAACTCAAATTATGGTATCTGTCAAAGCTGTTTTAGAAAAGAGTATAAAGGGAAAAGACATGGGTAAATATAAAATCTAATAATCGATTATGCTATATTATGCTTTAATGAAGGTCACATATTTTGATGAAAGGCGATTTTGATGTATCTACAGATTTTTAATCTTATTAAAGATTTGGTTTTTATTCATGATAGTGAGTATAAAATTGTTTTTGCCAATGATGCTTATCTTTCATTTTGTGAAAAAAAATTTGAAGAGGTCGTTGGACATCCCTATTATGAAATCCTGCCTGTGCGTGATGGTCCGCTAGAAAGCTGTTTGAAGTCGTTGAAAAGTGAAGATCTTTCTGAACACAGTGAAATTCTCATGCTTAATGAACAGCCATTTCTAAGCCGCTCCATAAGAACTCAACTTCCAAATTTTTCTCTTCCTATCTCTATCCATATTCTTGAAAATTTGAAATTTTTACCGCAAAATCGAGAGATTTCTGAAGGTTTGCTGTTAAACACTTTTGTAAAAGATCGTCATTCAAGCTACCTTTTTTCTTATCAAGAGTACAACCGGACAATATCGCAGCTAAACGGTATTTTAGACACGATTCCCGATCTGATCTGGCTTAAAAATAGTGAGGGGATTTTTTTAGCGTGTAACCCGACATTCGAACGTTTATTGAATCTCACAGAAAAAGATATTGTCGGAAAAACAGACTATGATTTTGTCGACAAGGAATTAGCTGATTTTTTCCGTGAAAAAGATCGTTTAGCGATAGAAGCCAACGGGCCAAGCCGTAATGAAGAGTGGCTGACGTTTGCAGATAATGGATATCATGGTCTTTTCGAGACAGTTAAAACTCCGTTGTATGATGATGCCCACAATTTGATCGGTATTTTGGGAATTGCACGCGATATTACCGAACTTAAAAACAAAGAAAACAGATACCGTGTTTTATTTGAACGAAATGGTACATGTACGGCTATTATTGAAGCGGATGGAACTATCTCTTTAGCCAATGAGCAGTTTGCAGAGCTTGCGGAGTGTTCAAAAGAATCAGTGATTGGAACTTCTTTTTTAAATTTTGTGGATGACATGGACAAAGAACAGATGAAAACCTACCATCTCAGACGTTCATTTGATGAAATGATCCCCGATCAGTATGAATTTAATTTTGTTTCTGCAAAAGGGCAAAAGGGAATAGGATCTGTTACTGCTGTTTATTTGCCGGAAACAGGGCAGACAATCGCTTCGATGATAGATATTACAGAGCAAAATAAAGACAAAATGCATATCCAGCGACTGACTCAGATGTATGCAACATTGAGTCAATGTAATCAAGTGATTATCCATGCGCTCAATCCCCAAGAGCTTTTTGAACAAATCTGCAGATATGCTGTTACGCTCGGTGGGATGAGTATGGCATGGATAGGAGTTATTGATACTCAGACACAGATGATTCGTCTTAAAGCTTCTTATGGGGATATAAATCATTATCTTGATGAAATCGAAATTTCTACTCGAGAGGATGATCTTTTTGGACAAGGACCCACTAGTGCTGCTGTTCGTGAGGAGCGTTCAGTCTGGTGTCAGGACTTTATGCATGATTCATCTACGGCTCCTTGGCAGGAAAAAGTAAAAGCAATGGGAGTGCAAGCTTCCGCCTCAATTCCTTTCTATCAAAACGGTAAAGTTATAGGAGCTTTTATACTTTATTCTACAACCCTGAATGCATTTGATACATTAAGCCAAAAGTTAATTCAAGAAATGACGACAGAGTTGAGTTTTGCTATGGATAATTTTGATCGTGAGTCGAAGCGAAAAGCTTCACAAAACCGCTTAATAAAAACAGAGAAACTCTTAGAAAATATGAGTGCGATGGCTCATGTAGGCGCATGGGAGTTCAATCCAAAAACTGGAGAAGGAGAGTGGACTGCTGAAGTTTCCCGTATCCATGATATGGATCCAAATGATTCTACCTCTTTAAAAAGAGGACTCAGCGTATATCATGGCGAATGGCTCGAAAAAATCAAAAGTGCTATAGACTTGGCCGTGAACCAAGGCATCCCTTATGATCTGGAACTCCAGATGGTAACACCTAAGGGAAATAAAAAATGGGTCCGCACTATTGGAACTCCGATTGTTGAGAGTGGAGAAGTCCTTAGTGTCCGTGGTTCAATGCAAGATGTCACAGCCCAAAAAACAGCGCAGGATCAAGCTAAATGGTTGGCACATTTTGATGCTTTGACTGGGTTGCCAAATAGACTATTGCTTACCGATAGGGCCCAGCATGCAATTAGTATTGCCAATAGAACAGATACTTCACTAGCGGTAATGCTTCTTGATCTGGATCATTTTAAAAATATAAATGACACGCTTGGACATGCTGTGGGTGATACTCTTTTGGTTGAAATTGCTTCACGCATGAAACTTATTACACGCTATGGTGATACTCTTTCTCGTCAGGGAGGTGATGAGTTTGTTATTTTACTTCCAGGCGCTGACCTTGATGGAGCGATTCATTTTGCCGAAAAAGTAACACATAGTATTTCTCAGGTATATCAGATTGAAGATCATAATCTTACAGTTACTCCATCAATTGGAATTGCCATATACCCGATGGACGGTAAAAATTTTCAAAACTTGTTTCAAGCCGCTGATGTTGCGATGTATCGTGCAAAACATGACGGACGTAATTGCTATCGATTTTATGCTTCTGAACTTCAAACAAGTGCGGCTCGTAATCTTCAAATTGAAAATGCTTTACGTCAGGCAATAGAAAATAAAGAATTAGAAGTTTATTATCAACCACAAATCGATGCTATGACACAAAAGTTAGTTGGATGTGAAGCTTTGCTCCGCTGGAAACATCCCATACTTGGAATGGTTTCTCCAGCGGAGTTTATCCCTATTGCAGAAAGTAGCGGACAGATTATAGCTATTGGGGAGTGGGTTCTTCGTACTGCTTTAGAGCAACTAAAAATCTGGTTAGATAATGGAATGGAATCTTTTCTTATGGCTATAAATCTCTCAGCAGTTCAATTTCGCCATCCTAAACTTATCTCCTTAGTCTTAAGTGTGTTACAAGAGAGTGGAATCGCATCAGAATATCTTGAGTTGGAACTTACAGAAAGCATAACGATGCAGGATCCAATGGATGCTATTGCTATCATGAATGAACTCCATAGTCATGGGATACGGATGTCAATCGATGATTTTGGTACTGGATATTCATCTTTGAGTTATCTCAAAAAATTTAGTGTATATAAACTAAAAATAGATCAATCGTTTATTCGTGATATTAATGAAAATCTTGATGATAGAAATATTGTCAAAACAATCATTAGTATGGCGCACAATCTCAATATGGTAACGATTGCAGAAGGTGTAGAGACGAGAGATCAGTTAGAGTTCTTGCAACAAAATGGCTGCGATGAGATACAAGGATATTATTTTAGTAAACCGATTCCATCGAATGAATTTGAGGTTTTTGTAAAACAACATGCTATCAAATGTTAAAGGAGATTAGGTTTTAAGAAAAACTTATGCTACAATTCGCGTCCAAAAAATTTTAAAAGAAAGTGGGTGATGTGAATGCCTGGTATCGTATTACGCCATGACGATAATTTTGATGCTTCTTACCGCCGTTTCAAGAAACAAACAGATAGAAATCTGATTGTAACTGAAGCGCGTGCTCGCCGTTTCCACGAAACAGCAACTGAAAAGCGTAAGAAAGACAAAATTAGCGCTCGTAAGAAAATGCTTAAACGCCTCTACATGATGAGACGTTATGAATCACGCCTGTAGTAATTAGCCCTTTTGGGCTTTTTACTCAACCTCTGTCAATTTCCTGCATCAAACATTTAATCTGATATAATTTTAACAACACCTAAGCAAACCATCTAAAGGTACTCCTATTTTTTTAATCAATACACCCATATCTGAGCAGTTTAGCTCGTTTTATACAGAAAACAAGTTTGAAGATTTTGAACGTGCAATCGAATATTTTACCGTATTTGGCGGAGCAGAGATTAAAATTGATGCTACAAAACCGCTTGATGAGCTCATAATCAATCATATTCTTACCAACTATAATTTTTTACATAAGCAAGTTTCTCAACTAGTAGATGTCGAAAAAGTGCCGCTTTTAAGCGCTCTTGCTCTTGGCGATGGACGTATTCACTCTGCAGTTAAACGCGCACGCATATCCGATACAAATGTTAGTGATTTAGCACAAGAGCTCATGGACACAAATATCGTACAACTTTTAAAATCAAGAAAGCTCTTTACAAGCTGGGTAGATGATGAGCGAGTGAGTGATAAGCTCCTTTTTACAACTCCATTTTTAAGATTTTGGTTTGCCTTTGTTGCACCTATCTTTAAGGGGATCAAAGAGGGCAATTATGCTGAGTTCAATGAAAGATATGCAAATAAGATCGTAGAGTTTAGAGAAGCTGTATTTAAAGAACTCTCTTATGCGCTCATTATTAAAAGTTTTGAAGAGGATAAAATCGTCGAGATCGCAGGATATTGGGACAGAGATGTTGAGATTGATATCTACGCAAAAACTGCTTCGGGCAAAAATATACTCGGTACATGTAAGTATTCAAATGCAAAAGTAAAAAAGAGCGAGATCGCAAAACTTCAAGAACTAAGTGTAAAAGCAAAGATCAAAGCTGATATTTTTGTCTTTGTCGCAAAGAGTGGATTTTCAACAGAAGTAAGAGCTCTCAAAGGTGAAGATCTTAAACTTTTTAGTTTGAAAAATTTTAAGAACCTGCTATAACGACTCTGTTTCTTCCAGACTCTTTGGCCGTGTAGAGTGCGGAGTCTACTTCTTTCACTAAAGTGATAGCATCTTGGGTGCCGTTATAGCAGGTGATACCAAAACTTGCCGTGAGCTGTTGTATGTTATTGGAAAAATCATGAGAGGCAATTGTCTCTCTTAAATGCTCCGCCACTTTGAAAAGCGCATCGATCTCAGTTTGAGGGCATATGATCATAAATTCCTCTCCGCCCCAGCGTCCCGCACTGTCAGTATCACGGATATTCTCTTGAATGATCGTGGCAAACTGTTTTAATACAGCATCTCCGACTTGATGCCCATAGGTATCGTTGATATTTTTAAAATAGTCAATATCAAGAATCATTATTCCAAAAACAGTATCATACCTTTTTGCAAGTTTATATTGAAAGTCTAGTATTGCATCAATTTTCATTCTATTGTTTAGACCAGTTAGTACGTCCGTTGTTGATAATTTCTCAAGTTTTTTATTGTACTTTGTCAGTTCATGATATCTGTAAAAATAGAGTAATGAAAGAGCAAGAACAAAGAGCAAAATTTTATATAAAAATGAATAGTTGACTTCTTTTGTTTCCTCTACGGAGATCCAATTATTAAAAACACTTTGTTTCTCTTTTTCGGAGATATTGTGTACTAATTTTTGAAATATATCATGTAAAATCGGCTCATCATTTCTTGTACCTATAGCAAGGGCAACATCTTCATTGACCCTTGAAGAGACTTTTAATATTCCTGTATATTCATGTTGTATGGTGTAGGCTATAACCATTAGATTATCAATATATCCGTAAAGCTCACCATTTTCAACTTTTGTAAGACCTTCATGAATATTGTTAACTTCTATAATCTGCATATTTGGATATTTACTATGGAGAATTTCAGCGATTGCATACCCTGTTACGACACCAATTTTTTTGTCTTTGAGTGTATAAAAATTGTCCGTGTAGGGCTTGTCGATTGTAGTAGTAACTACCAATGGAAGCTTGATATACGGATCTGTAAAATCCATATATTTTAACCTTAAGGGAGTCGCTGATGCGAGTGTGAAGATATCGCATTTTCTATTTTTTGCAGCTTCTAGACTCTCCTGCCAACTTTTTGTAGGATACAGTTCCATAGAGATATTGGAATTTTTTCTCAAAATATTGAAATAATCAGCTGCAATGCCTACATGTTTATTATCTTTAATTGCTTCAAAAGGCATCCATGAGGGATCGGTACAAAGTTTGAGTGTTCTTTTAGCTTTTAAATATTCTATTTCCGTTTTTGAAAGATCGGTATTGTAGTTGATATCCTTGTAGATAAAATCATCAAAATCGAGGTTAATATCATTTGCGATAAGTCCCATCTCAATAAAGTCTTCAGCCATAATACGTACACGTCTTTTATCGATGCTACCGATTTTAAAAAGTGTAGGGTTTACCATCTTCTGAATCTGCATCGCTTCAAATTCGAGCGCTTCGCGTGATTTATGTTGTGTATTGTATTTTTTTAAGATGAGATCTATAATCTCGTCTTTATGTGAAAGAGCATATTCCCACCCCTTGATACTTGCTTCTCTGAAATTCTTTACCCTCTGTGGATGGTTGATAAGCTCCTCTTTGGATGTGAAGAGATTGACATCATAGAACTCTGTTCCATAACTTGAAGGATTCAAGACATGGTATTTGATACCAGATTTATCAAGGTTATAGAGCTCATTAGAGCTAAAAACTACCATCGCATCTACTTTTTTATCAATAAAGTCATTGACATTAAATGAGGGAGGTACATTTGTAAAACTATGCATATCCATACCGAAATCTTTAAACATCATCAAAAAGGCGGTGCTTTTCAGTGAGTCTTGCACACCCATAATTTTTTTTCCCTTAAGATCGCTTGGAAGCTGGATCTCTGGCTGTGTTACAAGAATAAGAGGAGAATGTTTGAAAAAATTGGCTAAAAAAACTATCGGCTTCCCATGTAGATAATCAACAATAAGATCTGAATATGTGATGCCATAAATAGATTTTTTACTGATAACATTATCTATAATGTTCATCCCGTTTGTGTATTCTTTGAAAGTAACATTAAGCCCTACATCTTTATAGAATCCTCTCTCTTTTGCGGCATAAAACCCTGCATACTCGAACTGGTGTTTCCACTGAAATTGGAGAGAAACATCTTGAAGTTTCTCTGTGCCATGAAGGGAGGAAAATAGAACTAATATATATAAAATATTTATAAATCGCAACATCCTACGATTTTATCAGAAGAATTATTAAATTTTTCTGCCAAGCAAGTTATGTTACAATTGCAGTAATTTTAACATAGGATTTTTAATGCAATTTTCTGCTCCATTAAAAAGTAATTCAAAGCGTATTATGCTTTTAGGCTCGGGTGAATTAGGCAAGGAAGTGGCGATAGAAGCACAGCGTTTAGGACTTGAAGTGATCGCCGTAGACAGATACCAAAATGCTCCTGCGCATCATGTGGCACATAGAAGTTATGTGGTGAATATGCAAGACAGAGAAGCAGTGCTAGAGATCATAAGACGTGAAAAACCTAACTATATTTTGCCTGAGATTGAAGCCATCAGTATTGAGGCTCTTTTTGATGCAGAGAAAGAGGGATTTAATGTTATCCCGAATGCAGACGCTGTAAATAAAACGATGAACAGAAAAAATATCCGCCGTTTTGCAGCAGAAGAACTTGGCCTAAAAACCGGTTCTTATGCTTTTGTAAGTACGCTTGAAGGTCTCAAAGAGGAAGCTGGTAAGCTTGGTTTTCCTTGTGTTATTAAACCCGTTATGAGTAGTTCAGGACATGGACAAAGTGTTGCAAGAACTGCAGACGATATAGAAAAATCTTGGGAGATGGCAAAAGAAGCGCGCGGCGACGCCAGCGAGTTGATCGTTGAAGCGTTTGTTGATTTTGATTATGAGATCACGATGCTTACCGTACGTAATGGTAAAGAAACGGTGTTTTGTGAGGCGATAGGCCACGAACAACGTGATGGAGATTATGTATTTTCATGGCAACCGATGCGTATGAGTGAAGTCGCAAAGAAAAACGCGCAAGAGATCGCGAAAAAGATCACAGACGGTCTTGGCGGTCGCGGACTTTTTGGTGTTGAGATGTTTGTAAAAGGTGATGAAGTCTATTTTAGCGAGGTAAGTCCTCGTCCTCATGATACGGGAATGGTTACCCTTATCACTCAAAGCCAAAGTGAGTTTGCATTGCATCTTCGTGCAGTTCTTGGACTTCCTCTTGGATTTACATTTTATGGAGACGGCGCATCTGCGGCATTTAAATCTGAAAAAGACTCTTACGCTCCGATGGTGGATGTGGATGAATCACTTTTCACTGACAACTCGTTTGTAAGGGTCTTTTCAAAACCGGAATCGCATAAAGGCAGACGTATGGCTGTGGCTCTTGTTTTTGATGAAGTAGACGCGGCACTCAAACAAGCTCGTGATATTATCAGTAACATCAAGGATGTATAAGGTATGAAAATAGTTTTACTTGATGCTATTACTTTTGGTGCTATGGATTTAAGTGGTTTTGATGCCCTTGGAGAGGTTAGCCTTTACCAAAAAACATCGCCAGAAGAACTTGACGAACGTATCACTAACGCAGAAGTTATAGTTACAAACAAAGTTGTTATCTCCGCAGGGTCAATTGAACGAGCAAAAAATCTTAAACTCATCTGTGTAGCAGCAACAGGCACAAACAATGTCGATATTGAAGCTGCAAATGAGCATGGTGTTGCTGTGAAAAATGTTGTCGGTTACTCAACAGAGTCTGTTGTACAACATACGTTTGCAATGCTTTTTTATTTAATAGAGCATATGAAGTATTATGATGGTGCAGTTAAAGATGGGTTTTGGAGTAGAAGCGGTATTTTTACCGATATCACAAATCCGTTCTTTGAGATCAGCGGAAAAAAATGGGGTATTATCGGACTTGGAATGATCGGTAAAAAAGTAGCGACTCTTGCACAAACATTTGGATGTGATGTGAGTTATTTTTCAACAAGCGGGAAAAATAGCGATGCAGAATTTAAAAGCATCTCCCTCCAAAAGCTGTTAGAAGAGAGTGACATTATTACTATTCACGCACCTCTTAACGAAACTACAAACAACCTCTTAGATTATGAACAACTGCTTACATGTAAACCTAATGCAGTGATCTTAAACCTTGGTCGTGGCGGTATTATCAACGAAGAAGCTGTGGCAAAGATTATCGACGAAAAAGATCTCTTTTTTGGACTCGATGTTCTTACAAAAGAACCGATAGATAAAAATCATCCACTTTTAAGTGTAAGAAATCGCAACAAACTTCTTATCACTCCGCACATCGCATGGACGTCTAAAGAAGCGCGCGATACTTTGATAGCAAAGACCATAGAAAACATCCGTTCACTTTGATCGCACTCTCTCTCTTCTTCTCGGCCTTTTTGGCTGCGACTATTTTACCCTTCTCTTCAGAAGTGGCACTTTTTGCGGCTGTGGAAGCTGGACTCGATAAACATACAGCTCTTTTTGCTGCTTCGGTTGGAAATATCTTAGCAATTATATTTAACTACTATCTCGGCTACTTTTTATATGAAAAGACAAAAGCAAAACTTTTGAAAAATAAAACGACCAAAGCGGTCTTGCATGTAGGACATAACTACGGCTACTGGGTACTTCTCTTGTCGTGGTTGCCTATCATCGGTGATCCGCTTACTTTAGTTGCAGGAATGGTGAGACTGAACTTTTTTTATTTTTTAGTGATTGCAGCAACGTTCAGGGTTGCTCGGTATATTGTTATCCTTTATTTTTTATAACTTTACAATATGTTGGTATTTACTCTTTACCTATTTCCACTCTGTTTCTTCCCATTTTTTTTGCTTTATAAAGAGCATCATCTGCACGTTTAAAAAGAGTTGTTTTCGTATCATCACTTTGTAGCTGTGCTACACCAATACTTATAGTAAGATTTTTTTCAACATAACTAAAAGAGTGGTTTTGAATAAGGATTCGTAAGTGCTCGGCTAAAGCATATGCTCCATCTACGTTGGTCGTAGGAGTTAAAATAACAAACTCTTCACCGCCCCAACGTGCAAAAATATCTCCATGTTTGATTTTTGTACCAATAAGTGTTGCAATGTCGATCAGAATCACATCTCCGGCTTGATGTCCATAAGTGTCGTTAATGAGTTTGAAATTATCAATATCCAAGATAAGTAAACTTAAAGACTGATCTTCTTGTTTTGCATTTGCAATTTCAATATCAAAATAGTTTTCAAAATTTTCTCTATTATTGATTCCTGTAAGATTATCTTTGTAGACTTTTTTTTCTAAAGAGTTTGTCATAGAATAAAGCTCATCAACTTTATGTTTCATCGCTTTATTGATATTCCTCAATTGCTGTTTCGTCTCTTCTAGTTCCGTGATATCGTGGCGAATTGCAATATATTCCACAACATCTCCATCTACATCTAAGATAGGGATAATAGTTGTATCTACTATATATTGGCTTCCATCTTTTTTCATATTCGTTACAATGCCATTCCAGCTTTTTTTCATTTTGATTGTGTCCCACAACTCTTTAAAAGCCTCGCGCGGCATATCTGGATGACGGATAATATTATGGGGTTTACCAATAAGCTCATCTCTTGTGTATCCTGATATCTCACAGAATTTATCATTTACATAAGTGATAACACCTTTTGGATTTGTTTTTGAGACGATATTACTGAGGTCTACCGCTTTTTTGTACTCAGATAAAAGGTTGGAATTTTCACTTTTATAGTTTTCATTGCTTTTAATAATCGTCTCAAAATTAGAAGCGAGATCATTTGCCATGGCAAGAGTAAGAGAATTTATTTCACTTTGAAGTGCAAATGAAAGATTGCCGTTTTCAAAGATAACTTGCTCTATTGAACTTTTAAGTATGAGTATGAGGGTAAAAAGATCAGCAGTTGTAACGTTATAGTTGTTTAAAAGTTGTAGAAAATCTATCTTGATTTGACATTCTGTTATTGTTGAACCCCACTCTATAACACTTATAAAACAGTCACAAAACTGATAAAAAAGATGAGTATTTTTTTCAATAGCAGGCAAAGAGTGTCTATGCAGAACATTTTGCACTTCACTTTTATCCATCCATCGCTTAATAATCTCATTGCGATGAACACGTAAAAAATAGGAAAACTCTTGTGTATTAATAATTTTTATCACCTTAATCTCTTTTTATTAAATTTATCGTAATTATTTAAGCTTCTATAATTTTCATATTTAATTAGAAAAACTAGAATTTGGCTTACCGATATGGAAACCTTGAAGATAATCCACGCCCATCTCTTTAAGTGTGACAACGATCTCTTCATTTTCAACATACTCTGCAACTGTTTTTACGTTTAATTCTCTTGCAAGCGTTAAAATACTATTTACAAACGCACGGTCTTGTTTGTCTGTATTGATATTAACAATAAACTCACCATCGATTTTGAGATAATCAATAGGAAATTTCTTAATATAGTGAAACGATGAAAATCCCGATCCAAAGTCATCGATTGCAAACTTATATCCTTGCATTTTGAGATTGAGTACAAATTTTTCTAAGATGGAGAAGTTTTTGACAGTCTCTCTTTCTGTAATTTCAAATACGATATTGTCTTTAGAAATATCATATTTTTTGATCAAATTTGTAATTGATTCTGCATAATTTCCGACAATAAGTGATTTTGGGGAAAGATTGATAAAAAGAATCCCTTGGTACTTTTCTCTTTGAATTTTTATAAATGCATTTTCGATGACCATCAGATCCATACGATTGATCATACTCATACTTTCTGCAACTTCTATAAACTCATATGCGGGAATCACCTTGCCATCGATCTCTATACGCATTAAAAGTTCATGAATTTCAACTTCTCCGGTTTGAGTATTTTGAAGAGGTTGAAAATATGCGACAATACGATTATTGGAAATGGCATCTACTAAAAGAGCTGATTTTGCTTTTTGCTCTTTTACAATAGAAAGGATATCTTCTTGAGATGGCAGTTTGACTCCATTTTTCCCCTCTTCTTTAACTCTGTACATCATACTGTCGGCAATAAGAAAGAGTTCTTTTTCTGTTTGCGCATGATCTGGATATATAGACACCCCAATAGAAGCAGTCACACTGACATATTTGCCATCGGGTGCAAGTAATCGAAACTCTTCAATCGCTTGCACGATTTTACTTGATACTGCAAAAGCACCAGCAATATCACATTCGGGCAGTATAATAGTAAATTCATCCCCTCCGTAGCGGGAAAGGATATCTTCATCTCTTTTATGCGAAGAAAGCAGTCTTGCGAATTCTTGCAGAAAACTATCTCCAAAAGCGTGTCCATAACGGTCGTTGATGGGCTTAAAGTTATCGCAGTCTACAACCAAAAGTGCAAACCGATATTGATGACGTGCTGCTCTTTTGGTCTCATACTCAAGAAGATCTGCAAAAATTCTTTGATTAAAAAGTCCTGTTAGCGGATCGTGTGCAGCATAATACTCAAGATCATTTGTATATTTATTGATCGCTTTGACTGAGCCTACAAGATTGACCATAGTTGTCAAAATACTATCTATGACGATATGTTTTACAGGATCTACTGCGATCTCCGATTGTACACTGAGTCCGACTATGCCGCCAATTTTTGGAGTATCTAGAAATAGAGATTTTGTTCTATGTGCAAAATTATCAAATTGAGGAAGGTCTATACATTTGTTATAATCTGTAACGTTGTGACGAACAGTATAGTCGCTATGTCCTAAAAAATGATCAGTTTGTACTATTTGTGTTTTGACATACTCTTCGTATCTCTCTTTTACATTGGCTTCGGGAGTGCCAAACCAAAAAATATCCACTTCGAATTGATCATCACCAACTCTAAAGATGGTCATAAGCGTGTATGTCATCATAACATTATTGATATCGGCTAAAAGTTCAGAGATAAAATCACGCCAATCTCTTACAATATCAGAAGTGATAATAAACTTATCTAAGAGTTGTATCTCAAACTCTAAGAGATCTTTGTCAACGGCAACTGCTTTTAATTTTTGAGCAAGTAGATTTACATTTGAAATAATCTGATTAAGTTCATTGAAATGTAGATTTATCTCTGTTGAATCAAACTCTTTAAAGTCTTGTACAGAGTTGATGTTTTGTACTTTATCATTAAAGAGTTTGAGAGAGTTTGTGATTTTTGAAGTGGTGTATCTTGAAGCAAAAAAAGCGGCTGCGCCAAATAAGGGAAGGGCGATTAAAAAGAAATAAATATACTCTAAAAAAGTTTCTTGAATAATACTGACAAGGTTTTGTTTTACTTCTATCACTCCGAGTGTGTCGCCGACATGAGCATTGATATGACATCTTAAACACTCATCTTTTGCATTGAGTGGAAGTAAATTTCGTAGCTCTCCATTACTATTTACAATCTCTTTTTTTCCGCTTTGAAGCGCATAATCGATAAGAGTATCTTTCTTCTCCTCTTTGACGGCTCCAAAGAGCTGTTTTACTAAATCGCTTCGATAGATTGTAATTACATAATTGGAATCATTAAAATTTTCTTTGAGTGAAAACATAAAATCATTGAGATCATCTCTGCTCCATCCTCTTTTCATAACCTGATACATAGATGTAAAGACCTGACTTGATACGGCATTGGCATGTTTGATGGCATTCTTTTCAGCTAATGCAGTATGGAGGTACGTTGTAAATATAAAAACTATTACAAACAAAGAGGAAAGAAGAATAATATTGATTGAAAAGATGAAATTTTTAAGTGTTTTTGGCATATCTTACTCTCGCTATATTTCTTAAAAGTATATCAAAATGTCTATTTACATAAATATGTTTATTTTATAATTATTGATAAAATAGATATTTTATTCGTCAAATATCTTAATTTCATTGAATTAAAAATAACTTATGATTTTAGTGGCTATAAAAATTACTCCTAAAAACGTCATAGAGCTTATAAACACTAATGCGGTCACGACTCTTGGAACACAGTCATAAAGTGAGGCAAGATTGACATTCGCGATGGCGAGAGGCATCATCAGTTCTATAAAAACTATCCCTTTTATCATGGGAGAAAGATCAAGCGGATACAAAACACAAAAAGCGACAAGCGGTAAGAGAATAAATTTTACAGAGCTTACAAGGCTCAAAAGAATCTTATCAATCTCTTTGATTTTCGTGCCATAAAGATAGATACCAAACAAAAAGAGTTGCATTGTGATAGAAGCATATGCGCCCATCATCAACATATTTGCAATGATCGGCGAGGGCTTATAACCGTTGACACTTAAGATAATTGCTATGATTGCCGCCCAAAGAATAGGAATTTTTGCGATGTTTATAAGTGATGTTTTCATATCAAAATTACCGCGTGAATAATAATAAACCCCAAAAGTGTAAACCACAAAGACATTTACAAGATTTACAACTGTCATATAGGGGATAGAGGAATCTCCAAAGATGGCAATGTTAATAGGAATACCAAGATTTCCAGTATTGCCGATGATAGCGGCGACTGTGGCGATGGAGCGCTCTTTTTGGTCAGTAAAAAGTTTACGTGCCGCTAAAATGGAGATAAGAAGGACAATTAAGACGACAACGAGATAGGCTGATGGAGCGTATAAAAGAGTGATATCCATAGGCTGTAAAAGAAGTCCCCAAAAAGTAAGAAAAACTTGTAAAAAATAGACATTGATAATCGTGATAGTTTTATCGTCTATCTTCTCCTTGAAACTCATTTTTGAGAGAAATCCCGTAATGATAAAAATATAAACGCCGATGATAGAAAAGATAATATTTGTCATAAGAAAAAACTTTTAAAAAATATAGGGGATAAGACGATAGGTATTTTGTGCGTACTCTTTGTAATTTTCATCTTTAGAGTGCCAAAGAAACTCTTCGTAGAACATTTTAGTCAGCATATTTGCAAGGAGTATCACATATAAAATACTCACATAGATGTTTGCATATAAAACAAGAACGCCAAGCATTGATAACAAAACAGATAAATACATAGGGTGTCGGATATATTTGTAAATACTGTGACTCACAAGGACACACTCTTCTTTGATATCTGGACGGATGTTGAAGTTGCCAGGAGAATGCGCCTTGATGGCAAATAACCCGATAATGATGCCAGCACTAATGATGACGAGACCTGAGTATAGATTTTGCACTTCTCCGCCAAGAGGCAGAATCATCAAAAAGATGGCGAGAAACTGGATAAAAACTAAAATACGACTTTTCATAGGAGAATCTTATCAGATTTACTCTAATTTCAAAACAATACCTTGAGTAAAGTCGAGATTTTGTAAAATCATCTGCTTGAAGGTTAGAAGCAAAATATAAATCTGTTTCTTTTCGCTCATTTTCGGAATTTCAGAATGAAATTTTTCCGAGGCTGCGTTACACTTAGAACCGTTTCAAGCAGCAGATCTATATTTTTTATTTCTACTAGGTAGAGCAGCTTACATAATAAAGGTTTTTTTATGGTTGATGTTTTAGTGATTGGTGCTGGCGGTGCTGGTCTTGTGGCGGCGTTAAGCGCCAAAGAGTCTGGTGTAAGTGTGAAAGTGCTAACCAAGAGTTATCCGACACGTTCACAGACTTGTATGGCACAAGGGGGGATCAACGCAGCATTGGGTAATGTGAGTGAAGACAGCGTCAAATCGCATTATGAAAATACCCTCAAATCAGCTCACGGTATAGCTAATAAAAAGATGATAGAAAAGCTTTGCAGCGAGGGGATCGAGGCTGTAAAATGGCTCGATAGCATTGGTATGCCTTTTAGCAGAACTAAAGAGGGGAACATCGCTCAACGTCGCCTTGGTGGAGCGAGTGCGCCACGAGCTTGTTACGCTCAGGATTATACGGGACTTAAAATTCTCCATACGCTTTATGATCAGTGTAATGCAAATGATATCGAGATGCTTAGTGAGAGATTTCTGCTAGAACTTTTAGTAGAAAATGGTGTTGTCATTGGCGTTGAAGTGCTCAATATCAAAACGGGCGAAGTAGAACAACATCTTGCAAAATGCGTGATTTTGGCTACGGGCGGATACAGTCGTATTTATGGCAAAAATTCTACAAATACTGTGGGTTCTACGGGAGATGGGATTGCCGCGGCATATCGTGTGGGAGCAAGTTTGAGCGACATGGAGTTTGTGCAGTTTCATCCCACTGGGCTTAAAAACTCATCCATCCTTATAAGTGAAAGTGCTCGAGGTGAAGGGGGATATCTTTTAAACAAAGAGGGGAAACGTTTTACAGATGAACTCGCTCCTCGTGATAAAGTGAGTCGAGCGATTTATGAAGAGATAGAAAAAAGCGGCGAAGTTACCATCGATATCCGTCATTTGGGAAAGGAGTTTATTTCTCATAATCTTCCTCAAGAATGTAAACTTGCAAAGCTGTATGAAAATGTCGATCCTGTTTTTGAACTCGTTCCTATCAAGCCAGTTGCTCACTATACGATGGGCGGCATTGATGTAGATGAAGCTGCACAGACAAACATTCAAGGACTTTTTGCTGCGGGTGAATGTGCAAATCAAAAGGTACACGGAGCCAATCGACTTGGTGGAAACTCTTTGCTTGAACTCATTGTTTTTGGGCGAGAAGCTGGAAAGAACGCTGCAAAGTTAGCAAAAGAAAACTTGCTTACATCCACAGAGCACTTTGCATGTAAGCAATCTGAGCGTGAAACATACGCGTTGGATCTTCTCATAAGGTCTACATGCAAAGTAGATTTTTATAAAAAACGGGATGAACTCGCAGAGCAGTTTTACAAAAATGTTGGAATAAAACGTGATAAAGTAAAACTCTCAACGGCATTAGAATATTTACAATCACTAAAAGAAGAGATTCCTTTAATGGGCGTTAGAGACACAAACAAACTCTACAATACTGAGTTAGTTGAATTTTTGGAGTTTAAAAATATAGTAGCATTGGCAGAGATGATTGTATCCGGTGCACTACAAAGAGAAGAGAGTCGAGGCTCTCACTATAGAGAAGATATGCCGAGTGAAAATAAAGCCTTTGAAAAAAATACGATTTATTATAAAAATGGAGAAAAATTATGTGTGCAATTGATGAGATAAAATGTATGAACGATGAAGAAGTTGAAAATCAAGATAATGCCCAAGAAGAAGATGATTGGGAAGGGTGTTGCGAAGATGTTTTAATGGATGATGAATTCTATGAAAGAGAGTATTGTGACTGATGAAAATTGATATCAAAAGAGATGTGCAAACAGTTAGTTATGAGCTGGCTTGCGAAGATCTTACTTTACTTGAACTTTTGAATCATATCAAAACTGGGATAGACAGTTCTCTATCCTTTTCATCAGGATGTAGAAGCGGAATTTGTGGAAGCTGTGCTGTGCGTGTCAATGGCAAAGAAGTACTTGCCTGTGCCTACAAACCTCAGGATGGTGATTTTATAGAACCTCTTCGTTATGCTTCTGTTTTGCGTGATCTGGTTGTAGATATGGATAAAGTACTTGTCTTTAATAAGATTGCAAAAGCTTGGGGATTACCCACTTCAAAAAATTTGAATGTAAGCCAAAAAGATGCAGAGATAAATGAGCTTCAAAGCGATTGCATCTTGTGTGGCGCTTGTTATAGTGCTTGCCCTGTGTACACTGTTAACCCTGAATTTATCGGTCCATTTGCGCTCACGCGGGCTTGGAAATATGTGAGCGACGTGAGAGAAACGGATATAACACAGACGATTTCGGCCGTACAAACAAAAGGAATTTATGACTGCACACTTTGTAATGAGTGTGTTCCTGTTTGCCCTCAAGGGATCGCTCCAAAACAAGATATTGTGATGTTGAGAAACAAAAGCGGTGTGATGGGATATATGGACCCAAATTTTGCAAGCTCTTTTGGTGGTTTTGATTCTGGTTTGATATTTTAAAATCTTTTTTCACAATTTTAGTAAAAATGAAGAAATTTTGTTTTATCATACTTTTATTTTTGTATAAGGAAATATTATGACAAGACCTACGCCTACAAGCAAAGAGATCAATTTTCATGATGGAAATTTCATTTATGAAATAGACAATGATGGCTATATTACTTACGCGAATAGATCTTTTTTAAACTTTACAGGTTATGACAAAACTGAACTTATTGGTGCACATTATAGTCAAATAGTTGATCCACATATGCCAACAACACTCTTTCACTGCATGCGGACATCTACAGGAAAAGGTGAAGAGTGGAAAGGGTATTCTAAAAACCTTTTAAAAAATGGAGATTATTACTGGTCAGTTGCGCATGTAAGTCCAAAAGAGGATGTAAATGAGGGATATATTGTTATGTACAATCCTGCTGGAAAAATGGCCGTTGAGGATATCTCAAAAAAATATGAGGAGATCTATGCATTAGAACAAAAAGGCGAAGATACACGTGGTCTGATCAAAAATATCATTGTACTGAGATAAAACAGATTTTAAACCCTAAGTTTTATCTGTTATAATTACTAAAACAGTTGTGAGGTGGTATGTTATGGCTCCAAAAGAGTTTTCATTCGATATTTCTGCAAAAATCGATATGCAAGCGTTTAAAGATTGCATCAATCTTGTGGATAAAGAGGTTGCTAACAGATATGATTTTAAGGGAACTCCCTATGAAGTCTCTTATAAAGAAAAAGAAAAAGCGCTCGTTCTTGTAGCATCAAGCGACAATAAACTTGAGGCGCTTTATGACATTGTTATATCAAAATTGCTTAAGCGTGACCTTTCTTCAAAAGCTTTAGATGAAGCAAAAGTGGAAAATGCGAGTGGTAACACACGTAAAGCAACTTATAAAATTGTTGATTATATTGACTCAAAAGAAGCCAAAAAGATCGTTGCAGAGATCAAAAACTTAAAACTCAAAGTAACAGCAACTATTGAGGGTGATGCTATTCGTGTAAAATCCAAACAGATTGACGATCTTCAAAAAGTTATGAAGACTATCCGTTCTATGGAGTGGGAAGCACCACTTGTTTTTGAAAATATGCGTTAGGCGGTTGTTATGGCAAAACTAACTATACAAGAAGCGTCTGATCATTTTAAAGTATCCAAAGAAGCAATCCACAATCGTATAAGGCGTGGCAGTCTTGCTTGTATAACTGAACACGGCGTAAAATATGTGATAGTCGAAGATGCCATAACACAAACCAAACAAGTTGCAAATGATGATAAATATTATGCTTTTTTAGAAGAGCAAAATAAAACACTACAAGAAAAAGTGGAACGTCTTGAAAAAGATAACTCCTCGCTTCGAGATCAAAAAGAGCTTATGCTCATAGAAGAGCGTATAAAAATCGAAAATATTTATAAAGAAAAAGATGAACAGTTAAAAAACATCCTTCAAACTATTGCTGCAAAATTTTTATCTCAACATAGTCAAACTGAAGTTTCAAATGTCGAGATCATAGATGTAGAAAGTGATGAAATCTCTTTAAAAAAATATCTTCGTTCTCTTGGACTTAAACCAAAAAAAGAGGAAAAAGTAAAAGCTCGCTTTAAAATGATGGCCCATAAAGATGAGCGAATCTTTATAAGGAACGATAAACTTTTTGTTAATCCAAAACTCTATGGTTATGGAGATATTACCTCTATATGATAGCAAACGACTCGATTGAGCAGTTAAAGTCCAGACTCGACATTCTTGATGTAGTCGGCTCTTATATAGAACTTAAAAAAGCTGGGGCAAACTTCAAAGCACCATGCCCATTTCATGATGATAAATCTCCAAGCTTTGTAGTCAGTCCTTCAAAGCAGATATACCACTGTTTTGGCTGTGGTGCAGGTGGAGACAGTATCCGTTTTGTGATGGAATATGAAAAACTCAGCTACCCAGAAGCGATAGAGAAATTAGCAACTCAGTATAATTTTTCACTTCAATATACAGATAATCAGCATCAGCAAAAACGCTCACAGCTTCTCGACAAACTTAATGAATATTATCAAACTCTTTTGACTCATCATCAAAATGCTCTTGGCTATCTTAAAGAGCGTGGGATTTTTGAGTCAAGTGTTGAAAAATTTGGTATTGGCTATGCGCCAAGTTCAGCGCAAACACTCACATATATACAAAAAAATATGTTTACTATGCGAGAGGCCATAGAAGTGGGAGTTGCCGGACATGAGAATGGCAAAAGTTTTGCACGTTTTATAGAACGCATCACTTTCCCCATCTTTGCAATCAATGGCACAATTGTCGGTTTTGGTGGACGTACGATCATAGGACATCAAGCTAAATATGTAAACTCTCCGCAAACAAAGCTTTTTAATAAATCAAAACTTTTGTATGCGTACAATTTTGCAAAAGACGCCATTTATAAAAACCGTCAAATCATTATAACAGAAGGCTACTTGGATGTTATTATGTTACATCAGGCTGGTTTTACTAATGCTGTCGCGACACTTGGAACAGCACTTACTGCTGAGCATCTTCCACTGCTTAGAAAAGGTGAGCCAGAGATTATTATGGCGTATGATGGCGACAATGCGGGAACTGTGGCTGCACTTAAAGCCGCCAAACTTTTAAGCGCTTCAGGTTTTAATGGTGGAGTCATACTCTTTGGCGATGGAATGGATCCAGCTGATATGGTAAAAAATGGAAAAATAGAGGAGTTGAACAATCTTTTCAGGCATCCAAAATCATTTGTTGAGTTTGTTATTGATAAAATACTTGGCACTTATGATTTAAGTAGTCATCAGTCAAAACAAGAAGCATTAGAAGAAGGAGCAATATATTTAAAAACTCTTTCTCCATTTTTGCAAGAAAAGTACCAAAGTTATCTTGCATCACTACTTGGGGTAAGACCTTCATTTGTGAAAGTTGAATCGAATAATCTTGTGTATACAAATAAAAAAAATATTAAAGTTCCACAAAAAGATGCATGGGAGCTTGCGTTAATTAAAACAATTTTGGAGTATCCTGAGCTTCTCGATCAGGTACTCGATGTTATAGATCCTTCGATTTTACAGTTTCATCAAAGAGAGTTTGCTCTTGCCCTTAATAACAAAAAAGATATGTCTGAACTCATGGCCATCTCCATGGATGAAGAGATTATTCCTTTTACAAGCTATGATACGTTAAAAATTGAACTCATTTGGTTTCTAACAAATTACTATAATCAAGAATATAAAAAAATACAGTCACGAAGTGATATTGGATTTGAACAAAAAGCTTTTTTAATACGTTCGATTCGTGGTAAAATTTCAAAACTACAACGAGGTGAACTAGTTGCATATGAGGCTTGAGCCTTTCATGTAACCCCTGTGCCTACCCAAAGGAAAATTATGTCAAAAACAAAAGCGATCGCTCTTTTTAGTGGCGGTCTGGATTCTACACTCGCCATGAAGCTTATTATCGATCAGGGTATCGATGTGATAGCTTGTAATATCAATACAGGTTTTGGTTCTACAAAAGACAGATATGACCATATGAAAAGTATGTGTGATCAAGTGGGTGCTGAACTTCGTATGATTGATATTCAAAGTGAGTATCTTCAAGAAGTTTTATTTGATCCAAAGCATGGATATGGCAAAAACTTCAATCCTTGCATCGATTGTCATGCAAAGATGTTTGAAGTGGCTAAACGCATTATGGTGGCAGAGGGTGCTAGCTTTTTAATAAGCGGCGAAGTTTTGGGACAGCGTCCGATGAGTCAAAATAAAGATGCGCTTCAAATTGTTTTGGATGAAAGTAATTGTGATGGGCTTTTATTGCGTCCTATGTCAGCTAAACGTCTGAAGCCTACTATTGCCGAAGAATCTGGTTTGGTAGATAGAGAGAAACTTGAAGAAATAGTAGGAAGAAACCGTGAGAGACAGTTTGCTCTTGCTCGTGAATTTGGACTTAAAGATTTTGAAAGTCCAGGTGGCGGCTGTTTGTTGACTGATGAGAGTTTCACAAAAAAAATGCGTGATTTTTTAGCGTATGACAATTTTGAAATTGAAGATATCCCCGTGATCAAATATGGCAGACATATGCGACTTCCCCAAAAAGCAAAGCTTGTTGTAGGTCGTGATCAAGTAGATAATGAACATATGAAAAATGTGAAAAGTAAAAAGTATCTACATGTAAGTGTAGCTCCAATGGCCGGACCATATGCACTTCTCTCAAAATCTGCCACGGAGGATGAAAAGAAACTTGCTGCAAAGATAATTCTTACTTATTGTAAAACGAGTGTTGATGAAAGCTATACTGTTCTTTTTGCCGATGAAGAGATATTGGCCTCGCCGCTAGCTTCCAGAGCAGAAATAGAACCTTTTACTGTTTTGTAAGATTAGAACATATATACTTGACAAAATATATTTAAAGGAATGGCATATGTCTGGAATCAAGTTCGCATTTAAAAATATAGTCCCATTGATAGATTTAAGCATAGGACTCGCGAAAAGAGTCGATGAAAACAGAGCTGAGAGTATAACGATTTTATATTGTAATTTTGCAGAGTTTCCTCAAGATATTATTAATGCAAGTTTGGGACAAATTTTACGTGGATCAGATGCTATTTTAAATTTTGAAAATCATTACTTCTTTATTTTGCAGTATACCGATAAATACGGAGCGACGATAGTGAAAGATATGTTTGAAGAGTTTTTTGCCTCTCATATAGAATGTTCTATGTCAAGTTATCCAGTAGATGGTGAGAATGCCTATGAGTTGATAGAAGATATTCAAGCAAATGTGAGCAATCGACTTTCTCTTGATCTATTGTTTTTAGATAAAGAGAGACTTAGTTAAGAAAGTTGTATTTGGAAAATTTGTAGATTTTTGAGTTTTTATAAAACTCGAGCGCTTCTGCCATTTTTTCCTCACGAGAGAGCTTTTTATCACAGACACAACGGCATTTGATCTCTTCTTTTTTACTTGTATTTGTATCTGCTTTCACTCCACACATAGAATCCGCAAAAAGAAAAGTTGACAACAAAGTAACTAATAAAAAAATCTTCATAAATCTCAACCGTTAGATAAATTATTTGCATGTAAGTAAAGTTCTTACATGCAAGTGTTCTAGATTAAAGTTCTGTTTTTAGAGATGCGCCGTTTGATGCGTTAGAAACTAAAAGACTGTAGCGTTTAAGCCATTTTGATTTAATCTCTTTTTTTACAGGTGTAAAGTGAAGACGACGATGTTCTAAAGTTTCCGCATCTACATTGAGTTGAAGTAAGTGTTTATCAACATCGAGCTCGATCTCATCACCATCTTCGATGAGACTTATCATCCCACCCTCAGCTGCTTCTGGACTCACATGACCGATACTAGCTCCGCGTGTTGCTCCTGAAAAACGGCCATCAGTGATAAGTGCGACACTTTCACCAAGACCCATTCCCATGATAAGTGCGGTAGGTGCTAGCATCTCTTGCATTCCTGGTCCGCCTTTTGGCCCTTCATAGCGGATAACGACAACATTTCCTGCTTTTACTTTATGACCCATAATGCCAGCTATCGCTTCTTGTTGTGAATTAAAACATACCGCAGATCCTTTAAACTGACGCATATTTGGAGTGATACCAGCAGTTTTAACAACTGCGCCCTCTTCTGCAAGATTACCGAACAAAATAGAAAGACCACCCACTTGAGAGAAAGCATTTTCATTTGTATGGATGATACTGGTGTCCTTTATCTCAGCGTCTTTGATACGTTCTGCTAAAGTTTCACCTGTAATCATCATAACATTTGTGCGTAAGATGTCGCCACGACGGCTTACTTCTTTCATAACCGCATTAACACCGCCAGCACGATTGATATCGTCCATATGAACAGTTGTGAGAGAAGGGGAAATTTTAGCAATATGTGCCACTTGTTTACCGATAGTATTGATGTTGGTGATATCAAATTCTACTTCCGCTTCATTAGCAATAGCAAGTAAGTGAAGAACAGTATTTGATGAACCACCCATTGCCATATCGATAACAAATGCGTTGTGGATGGCATCGGCATTAAGAATATTACGCATATTCCATTTGCCATCTTCGTTTTCTTTTGCTAACTCAACTATGCGTTTTGCTGCTGTTTTTACCATTTCGATGCGCTCAGGAGTCATCGCTAAAACCGTACCATTTCCTGGGAGAGCAACACCCATCGCTTCACATAAAGTGTTCATGGAGTTTGCTGTAAACATACCTGAACAGCTTCCACCGCTTGGACAAGCTTCGCACTCTATCTCATAAAGTTCTGCATCGCTCATGTTGCCCTCAGCATGTTGACCAACAGCTTCAAACGCAGTAGCAAGATCGATAGGTGTACCATCTTTTTTATGTCCAGCTTTCATTGGTCCACCCGAAACAAAGATAGTTGGTACATTGACGCGAAGTGCGCCCATAAGCATACCTGGAACGATTTTGTCACAGTTTGGGATACAGATCATTGCATCAAGTTTGTGAGCATTCATTACAGTTTCGATACTGTCAGCGATCAATTCACGTGAAGGAAGTGAATAAAGCATTCCATCGTGTCCCATAGCGATTCCATCATCCACACCGATAGTGTTAAATTCAAAAGGTACACCGCCTGCTTCTCGGATAGCTTCTTTAACAATACGGCCATACTCTTGTAAGAAGAAGTGACCTGGAATGATATCTATATGAGAATTCGCAACGCCGATAAATGGTTTGTTGAAATCTTCATCTTTAAGTCCTGTTGCACGTAGAAGTGAACGGTGTGGAGTACGGTCAAAGCCTTTTTTTATTGTATCGCTGCGCATAAAAATCCTTATCTATATAGTATTATTACTGCGATTATAACACTTTTTAAAAAAAAATTGCAAAAAACCCTTTACATAAGAAATAAAATTTGCTATACTTCCGGCCCAACAACGAAAAAAGTTGGTAATGTATGCGGGAATAGCTCAGTGGTAGAGCACAACCTTGCCAAGGTTGGGGTCGCGAGTTCGAACCTCGTTTCCCGCTCCATTAGAATAATTATTATTTATTAAGTCAAAAATATAGTATGTATCTGCCCGGATGGCGAAATCGGTAGACGCAAGGGACTTAAAATCCCTCGGTGGTAACACTGTGCCGGTTCAAGTCCGGCTCCGGGCACCATAACATTGATAATAAACGAACTGGCGCCATCGCCAAGTGGTAAGGCCGGAGCCTGCAAAGCTTCTATCCCCAGTTCAAATCTGGGTGGCGCCTCCAATTATTATTAATACTTACAACATTAGTGGACAGATGGCAGAGCTTGGTTGAATGCACCGGTCTTGAAAACCGGCGAGGGTCATACCTCCTAGGGTTCGAATCCCTATCTGTCCACCACTAAGACAAAAAAATAATAAGAGTTAATTGAAGAAACTAGGATAGATGGGTGAGCGGCTGAAACCACATCCCTGCTAAGGATGCGTACTGGTAACGGTACCGAGGGTTCGAACCCCTCTCTGTCCACCACTTAGGTGATATTCCGAATTAGCTCAGCGGTAGAGTAGGTGACTGTTAATCACTTGGCCACTGGTTCGAATCCAGTATTCGGAGCCACTAAAATAAAAAAAACTTTTAAAGACACATTGGGGTGTCGCCAAGCGGTAAGGCCTCGGTTTTTGGTACCGATATTCAGGGGTTCGAATCCCTTCACCCCATCCACATATAACAAACATCGCGGAATAGAGCAGCTCGGTAGCTCGTCGGGCTCATAACCCGAAGGTCATAGGTTCAAATCCTGTTTCCGCAACCAACCTCAAAAATAAAACTCCAACTTTTAAACCCAAGAAAGCCAAATTTTACTTAATAGCTCACATAAAAGAGTTGAGTTGTAGCGATATCGCTGTGTTCAAGAGATCGAGAATCAATGGAAATGCCTAACCCACTTTAGCCTTGATAGGTATTGTAAATACATACTTTTTTTGAATACTCACTTCATTAGACTCACTTTTTATCAATATGTAAATACCTTTGATGCAGAAACATTATTGGGTAAGCCGATCAAGCGATGTATAAAGTAAAACTATGAACCTAAATTTGGCTTTCCACTCAAAATTAACGCTTGATTAGATACAATATCACTAACTAACTTTATGGAAATAGTAATGAAAGAATATATTAAAAATCAAATTTTAGCTTCTTATGAAACAAAAAAGAAAATATTGGAAAATAGTGCTCTTATCGATATTATCGAAGATGTTGCGATAAGATGTGTTGATGTTTATAAAAAAGGTCATAAGACAATCCTCGCTGGCAATGGCGGAAGTGCGGCGGATGCCCAGCATATAGCAGCTGAACTTGTTGGACGTTATGGATTTGACAGACCATCTTTGCCTTCACTTGCCCTTACAACAGACACTTCAAATCTTACAGCTATTGGAAACGATTACGGATATGATAAAGTATTTTCTCGTCAATTGGAGGGAATGGGACAAGAGGGAGATCTTTTTATTGGAATCTCTACATCAGGAAATTCTGCCAATATTATCACTGCATTTGAAAGTGCAAAAGCAAAAGGAATCACAACTGTTGCCCTAACTGGACGTGATGGCGGAAAAATGGCCCAAATGGCAGATGTAGCTATTGTTATTCCTTCAAATGATACGCCTCGTATTCAAGAATCCCATATTTTGATAGGCCATATTTTGTGTGATATTATTGAAAAAGAGATTTTTGCCCAAGGTGTAAGATAAAAAATGGCACAAAAAGCACTCTTTCTTGACCGTGATGGTGTTATCAATAAAGAGATTAATTATCTATACAAGAAAGAGGATTTTGAGTTTATAGATGGTATCTTTGAGCTGTGCCGTTTTTACCAAGATCTCGGTTTTAAGATCATTGTAGTAACAAATCAGTCTGGGATCGCTCGCGGTTTTTACAGTGAAGATGATTTTGATGTTTTAACTTCTTGGATGAGTGAGGAGTTTGAAAAAAAAGGCTTACATCTAAGCCGGGTTTATCATTGCCCACATCACCCCGATATAAGCGGACCATGCAAGTGTAGAAAGCCTGATATTGGAATGTTTTTGGAGGCTAAGAAAGAGTTTGCTATCGATCTTGAAAACTCAGTAATGGTCGGAGATCATGAGCGCGATATCGAAGCGGCACATAAAGCAGGAATCGCTCAAACATATTTTTTTGATGAATACAAGAAGATTACAAATTCTAAAGCTTTAAAAATAGTGCATAGATTGGATGAGATTTACAGATGAAGATATTAAATACAGGCGGAACATTCAATAAAAGATATAATCCGCTCAGCGGTGATATGGAAGTTCCATACGACAATAATGCTCTCGAAGAGATGATGAAAAGTTTTCTGAACCCCATCGAGACAGCCGGTGTGATATATAAAGACAGTCTTGAATTTACGATGGATGATAGAAAGATGCTTGCGAGCATTATTCACGCAGATGAGGAAAAGAGCTTTGTTATTATTCATGGAACAGATACAATGGAGCTTACCGCAGAGTTTTTAGATGCAATATTTGACGATAGAATTATTATTCTTACTGGTGCTATGAGCCCTTTTGAAATTGACGCTGTTGAGTCTGCTGTTAACTTTGGTCTTGCAATAGGCTATGCAAAAGCATGTGAGAAAAATGGTGTCTATATTTGCATGAATGGTGAAATACAACCCTTTGGTAAACTTGTAAAAAATAGATCAGCAGGAAAGTTTGAAGTTGTCCAGTAAAGTCGGCTGTACTCACTGTCATTTAGAGTTCAATGACAATGTGATGATTGTTGATGGCGAGCACTATTTTTGTTGTAAAGGGTGTCAGGGGATTTATCATTTATTAAAAGATGAAGGACTTGATAGTTTTTACAACAAAGCTGGTGATACAAAACTTACACCGCCTATACAACAATATGAAGATTCTTCAAACTTTAACTCTCCCGCATTTTATGATAAATTTGTTTCAATAAACAAAGATGGCTTTAGCGATGTTTCTTTGATCATCGAGGGGATTCACTGCTCGGCATGTGTTTGGCTCAATGAAAAAGCACTTCATAAAATGGCCGGAGTGATTAGTGTCAATATCAATTATACAAACAATAAAGCTAAAATAGTCTGGGATGACACAGTCTTAAAACTCTCTTCCATCATCGATATGATCCGCGCCATTGGCTATAACGCCTTTCCTTATGATGCTTCGCTACAAGAAGTTCGTGCGAATAAAGAGAGACAAGAGTATTATCTTCGCATGGCGGTAGCGATCTTTGCAAGTATGAATGTCATGTGGATAGCTGTAGCACAATATGCCGGATATTTCACAGGGATCACACAAGATGTTAAAACAATACTCAATATTGCAGAGGGAGTACTTGCAACACCTGTACTTTTTTATAGCGGATGGATTTTTTATCGAGGTGCATATTACGCGATAAAGACAAAAACTGTCAATATGGATATTTTGGTTGCCACTGGTTCGACTCTGACTTACATGTATTCGATTTATATCACTGCTTTTGAACGAGGTGAGGCGTATTTTGATTCGGTAACCATGATTATTACTTTTGTGCTTATCGGAAAATTTTTAGAGGTGCTGAGTAAAAAAAGTGTTGCCGATACACTCGATATTATGAGTAATCACGTTCCAAGTAGTATCAAAGTGATAGAAGATGGCAAGATAGTGGAAAAAAATATTAATGATGTGAAAGTCTTGGATATCATCGTTGTAGGTTCTGGTGAAAGAGTGGCGCTTGATGGGACTGTGCTTGAGGGCGAAGGTAATTTTGACGAGTCAAATCTTACGGGCGAGAGTGAACCTGTTTACAAGCAAATTGGCGACAAAATCATAAGCGGAACAGTCAGTATAGATGCTCAGATCAAGTATGAAGCAACGAAAGATTTTGCTCACTCGACACTTTCAAATCTTGTCTCACTCTTAGAAGGTGCGATGAGTAACAAGCCTCGTATTCAGATGATGGCAAATAAAATTTCAGAGTATTTTTCTGCTGTGATACTTGGATTCGCACTTATTACTTTCTTGGTTTGGTGGTTTTGGCCGCATAGTTTTGAACGCTCATTTATGGTAGGAATCTCCGTTATTATTATCGCTTGTCCTTGCGCTTTGGCTCTTGCAACTCCAGTTGCTACCCTTGTAGGACTTGGTCTGGCTTCACGGAGAGGGATTTTGTTTAAACAAGCTTCTCAGCTTGAGACAATGGCAAAGGCTACAACGCTTGTCGTAGATAAAACAGGAACCATTACCCAAGGCAAACCAAGAGTCGTACAAGAATATATCTATGATGATTTTGACAGATCGCTTCTTTACTCTCTTGTGCAAAACTCAAAACATCCAGTTGCAAAAGGGGTTGGCGAATTTGTGTTGCAAGAGGGGATCAACAACTTTGAGCTTCAAAGCGTGAAACAGATTCCTGCACAGGGGATAAGCGCAATATATATGGATAAAAAAATCTTTGGCGGCAATCTAAAACTGATGCAAAATGAGGGTATAGAAACTCAAAATATCTTACACACACATGGCACTTCACATGTAAGCAATAGCGGAAACAGTGAATTTTATTTTGCTGTCAATGACAAAATAGTGGCTAAGTTTGAGCTCTTCGATACTCCAAAAGCAGATGCAAAAGAGAGTATAAGCGCGATACAAGCACTTGGAATAGAGGTGATTATGCTCACAGGCGATCATCAAAAAAGTGCAAAAAAAGTTTCAGAGGAAGTAGGTATAAAAATATTTGAATCAGAACTCACTCCTGAGGGAAAATTTTTATATATTCAAAAACTTCATGATACGGGTAAAGTAGTTGTTATGGCTGGAGATGGAGTCAATGATATTCTTGCTCTTGCTCTTGCAGATATCGGTATCTCTATGGGAAGCGGAAGTGATATCGCTATTGATGTAAGCGATGTTGTACTGCTTAATGATTCTCTTGCAAGTCTCAGCGATACATTTAAGATATCCAGGAAAACCTATTTTATGATCAAACAAAACCTTGCACTTTCACTTTTATATAATGCCATTACTATCCCCCTTGCGATGGCGGGATACATTATACCTTTGCTTGCAGCTATCTCGATGTCATTTAGCTCACTGTTGGTTGTTGGAAATTCCTTGCGTATACGCGCTGGATTTAAAAAGTAAAAAGGAAATAATATGGATTCATGGGTTATAGCGATGATGCTTGGAGTATCAATATTTTTAGGTTCCATTGCGTTAGTAGCATTCTTATGGGGAATTAAAAGCGGTCAGTTCGATGATGAGCAGAAGTTTTTAAATGCGGTAAAGTTTGATACACAAGAAGATCTAAACGATGCTGTCGATCAAGAGAAAAAAGCTAAAGAACTGAAAAAGAAAAACTATACTCCGGAGTGAGTTAGTTTCCTTTTTTGAGAGTTGCAATATACTTGGCTAATTCATTGATATCTTGATCGTTGAAACTACTCATTTTTATCTTCATGTACGCACCCATGCCGTTCGTATTTCTGATTCCCTCCTTGTAACCCTGCAAGGCCGCAACTGTTTTCGCCACTTCCCATCCGGTAATAGCTTCAGAATGTCCAAGAGCTGAGAGTTGACCGCTATTTCCGTGACAGTTTTGACATTTTTGTTTGTAAAGTATTTCGCCGTTATTGGCAAAAAGAAAGGAACTGAGAATGAGCTGTAAAAATAGTATTTTATTCAAAGTGGACTCGATATATTTTGATTTTTGTATATTAAAGTTGAAGGTAAGAAAGGATTTCTAAGAGAAGACTTTATTTTCAACGAATTGCTTTTGGCAATTCGTTGAGAGGGATAACTATTTTTTAGCCCAAGCTTTAGCAACTTCAGCAATTTGAGCGTCAGTTAATGGTTTTGCCATACCTTTCATTACTGTACCTTCAGTACCAGCTTTGAAAGCTTTAAGTTTAGCACTGATTTCAGCAGAGCTTAGTTTGTTAGGAACAAGGTCCTTTTTAACTGTATTTTTTGAACCATCAGCACCGTGACAAGCATTACAACTTGCTGGAATAGCAGCCATTAAAGTAGAACTAACTGCTAATGCAGCTATAGAAGCGATTACGATTTTTTTCATATTTTTTCTCCGTGGATAAAATTTTCGTACACATTATATTCCTTGAACTCTTAAATGAGTGTTAATAAGTGATAGGATATCATTAGATTAGAAATTAAATAGAGAGAGAGTGTGTAGATGCGATACATTGACGATGAATTAACAAATAAAACCATTTTAATCACAGGCGGGGCAGGCTTTATCGGTTCAAATCTTGCTTTTTATTTTCAAAAGAATCATCCAGTTGCAAAAGTCGTTGTTTTGGATGCTTTTAGAAGTGGGGAAACGCTCTCTAACGGCAATTTAAAAAGTTTTGGCCATTTTAAAAATCTTATCGGTTTTACTGGCGAGGTAATTAGTGGAGATATTAACGATAAAACACTTTTAAAAGATCTGCAAAATAATTATAAGTTTGATTATATTTTTCACGAAGCGGCCATCTCTGATACCACGGCACTTGAACAAGATTTGATGATCAAAACAAATGTGAATGCGTATAAAGATCTTCTTGATCTTGCAGTTGCTCACAGTGCAAATATGATCTATGCCTCTTCAGCCGCGACTTACGGCGATGCTCCTTCTCCACAACGTGTGGGACGTGAAGCACCTCAAAATGTATATGGTTTTTCAAAACTCAGTATGGATTATTTGAGCCGTGAGTATATGAAAACAGCAGAGATCTCTATTGTGGGACTTCGCTATTTTAATGTGTATGGACCAAGAGAGTATTTTAAAAATACGACGGCTTCTATGGTGTTGCAGTTTGGACATCAGATTTTGGCGGGCAAAAATCCTCGTCTTTTTGAGGGAAGCGACAAAATCCTTCGCGATTTTATTTTTATCGAAGATATTATTCAGGCAAATATTAAAGCGATGCAGCCGAAAAAAAGCGGTATTTACAACGTAGGAACAGGAAAAGCACGTAGTTTTCAAGATATCGTAGATATTTTACAGCGTGAACTCGGAACTGCTCTAGAGTGTGAATATATGCCAAACCCGTTTGTGGGAAGATACCAGTTTCATACAGAAGCAGACATTACTGAAACTGTCGAAGGTCTTGGATATAAACCGGCTTATGAGATGGAAGATGGGATCAAAGCGTACATTGCCGAGATAGAACGTTTGTACCAAAGTGAAGTGAAAAAATAATGGACAAACTTAAAAAAGCAAAACCCAATATTTTGGTCATCGGTGATTTGATGCTTGACCATTACTTGTGGGGAAGTTGTGAGCGCATCTCCCCAGAGGCTCCCGTTCAGATTGTGGATATCGCCAAAGAGACTACCGTTTTGGGTGGAGCAGGAAACGTGATCAATAACCTTGTAACACTCGGAGCTAACGTAAGCGTTAGCGGTGTTATAGGCGATGATGAGAACGGAAAAGAGCTTTCTATAATGCTTAAAGGTATCGGCGTAAAGAGTGATGAGCTTATCATACAAACAGATCGTAAAACAAGCAAGAAGAGTCGTGTTATAGCTATATCACAACAAGTTTTGCGATATGACAGAGAGAGTAAAGATGCAATAAGTGAAGAGTCTGTTGCAAAGGTTTTGAACTCTTTAGAGAAAACACTTTTTTTATATGATGCGATTATCTTCTCAGATTACGGCAAAGGGGTTTTGACTGAAACTTTATGCCAAGGTGTAATCCAAAAAGCAAAAGCTATGGGCAAAATGGTACTTGTCGATCCAAAGGGAAGTGATTACTCAAAATACAAAGGCGCATACCTTTTAACGCCTAATAAAAAAGAGGCCGCACTTGCGACAAAGATTGATATCAACAGTGATGAAGCTTTACAAAATGCTCTTTTAAAACTCAAAAACGAGTGTGACCTTGGTATCTCCATGATAACCCTCAGTGAAGATGGTATCGCTATTTTTGATGATAAAGTCAAAAGATTTCCAACTGTTGCAAAAGAGGTCTATGATGTGACAGGTGCTGGAGATACGGTTATCGCTTCTATCGCCTATTCTTTAAGCGCCGGACAGAGTATTGAAGAGAGCTGTAAATTTGCTAATCTTGCCGCGGGTGTTGTCGTGGGAAAAATCGGTTCTGCAACTGTGACCCTTGATGAGATAGAAGAGTATGAGGCAACGCTTCATAAAAGCAGTTCAGATGCACACATCAAAAGCTTTGTAGAGATCGATAAGATTATCTCACGATGCAAAGAAAACGGGAAGAAAGTTGTATTCACAAACGGTTGTTTCGACATCTTACATGTAGGGCATGTGAAGTACCTTCAAATCGCAAAAAGTTTTGGAGATATCTTGATCGTCGGGCTTAATTCCGATGAATCAGTCAGCCGTCTTAAAGGGCCTACTCGTCCGGTTAATCCTGCAGAAGATAGAGCGTACATTTTGGCGGCTTTGGAAGCCGTGGATTATGTCGTGCCATTTACTGAGGATACTCCTTATGAACTCATAAAAATGCTCTCTCCCGATATCTTAGTAAAAGGCGGAGATTACGAGGGTAAAGAGGTTGTTGGAACTGAATTTTCTGGAGAATTGCGACTTGTCGATTTTGTTGATGGCAAAAGTACTACAACAACAATCCAAAAAATACAGGGGAAATTATGTTAAAAAAATTTGGACATACTCAACATGCAAATTATAACCGCTCAGCATATGCGGAATTTAGATTTCAGTTTTAATTTTCTTTTCTCGTTTTAACTTATTCGTTGTATAATCACTCAAAGTCGATCCTAAGGATTTTAGAATGAGTGATAAAAAACCAGAGCATGATAATCAGCCGTGGCAGCTTCCAAAATCCGTCAATGAAGATCCTCATGCACAGGGATTGATCAAAAATCTTATGGAGAGTCCAGGATACAAGGTTGCCTCGGAAGATCCGCTTTTTATGGAATCTTATGAAGCTCGGGGAATTAGGCTCGAACTTGATTATCTCAAAGCCGAACTCTCTATGCATACTCTTGGAATCGAGCATACGATAGCAGTATTTGGAAGCTCAAGAATTGTGGAATACAAAACAGCCAAGAAAAAATTACAGCAGATTGAAAAAGAGCTAGATAAAGATCCAATGTGCCAAATGACACGATCGATGTTGCATACTGCACAAAGGATGCTTGAAAAAAGTGTCTATTATGATGATGCAAGAAAATTTGGCTCCCTTGTAGGCAAGGCTGGAAAAGGGGTTGATGATTGCCGTGTGACTATCATGACAGGCGGTGGTCCGGGTATCATGGAAGCGGCAAATCGCGGCGCATATGATGTCGGCGCAAAATCGATAGGGCTCAATATCAATCTCCCTCATGAGCAATTTCCAAATCCTTATATCTCAGTTGAACTCTGCTTTCAGTTTCACTATTTTGCCGTGCGTAAACTTCACTTTCTCAATCGTGCAAAAGCTCTTGTCGTCTATCCCGGAGGATTTGGAACTTTTGATGAACTTTTTGAGATCCTTACCCTTGTACAAACAAAAAAGACTGCACCCATTCCCATAGTGTTAGTCTCAAAATATTATTGGAACAGAGCGCTTGATTTTGATTTTTTACGAGAAGAGGGAGTTATAGGTCACGCTGATCTGGAGATGTTTACTATTGTTGATAATGCAGACGAAGCATGGAGTCATATTTTAGAGTGGTATGAAAAACGTGACACGCCTCTTTTTAATCATAATAAAGGCTAAAAAATGAGTTTCAAATATATAAAATTTTTCCGAGAAGTAGGCATAGAAGATGTAGAAAGTGTTGGAGGGAAGAACGCTTCTCTGGGGGAGATGTATCAAAACCTCACAAGTCAAGGTGTGAAAGTTCCAAATGGATTTGCCATCACTGCGGAAGCTTATAGTTATATTTTAGAAGTTAATAATGCACTTGAAGCTTTACATGGTGAGCTTGATATTCTTGATCCCGAGAATGTTGATGATCTTCAAAGAAAAGGCAAAAAATGTCGAGAGATAGTCTATAACTGTAGCATTCCAGATGATCTTCGTCTTGAAATATTAGAAGGATATAAACTTTTACAAGAGGAGTATGGAGAAAATATCTCTTTGGCCGTACGCTCCTCCGCTACAGCAGAAGACTCTCCAGAAGCCTCATTCGCAGGACAAAATGAGACTTACCTTAATGTTTCAGATGAAGATGCCCTTTTAGATTCTTACAAACGCGCTCTTGCATCTAACTTTACTGACCGATCAATCCACTACAAATATGATAACCATTTTGAGTATCTAAAAGTTCTTCTCAGTGTCTGTGTTATGAAGATGGTACGAAGTGACAAGTCGGCTAGCGGAGTGATGTTTAGCATCGACACTGAGAGTGGATTTAAAGATGTTGTCTTTATTAACGGTGCGTATGGGCTTGGCGAAAACGTAGTTCAGGGAAGTGTCAATCCCGATAGTTTTTATGTGCATAAGCCTACATTTAAAGCTGGATTCCGTACAGTTTTAAAAAGAACACTCGGTACGAAGCAAATCAAAATGGTCTTTAATGATGCGATCAATCAAAGCAATATGGCAGTGGAATATACGAAAAATGTATCAGTGCAAGAAAATGAACAAAAACGATTTTGTATCAGCGATGAGGATGTTCTTATCCTAGCTGATTATGCGATCAAGATAGAAGAGTATTATTCACAAAAAGCTGGCTACCATAAGCCTATGGATATAGAGTGGGCAAAAGATGGAGATGACGGGGAAATTTACATTGTTCAAGCGCGTCCTGAAACAGTAGAATCCCGTGATGATAAGCTTTTTTATGAGACCTACACTCTTAAAAATAGATCAAAGATTCTTATAGAAGGACGTGCTGTAGGGAGAAAAATAGCTTCTGGAAGAGTTCGCAAGATCGAAGATATCAGTAAGTTAAATGAGTTTCAAATCGGAGATATCTTAGTTGCAGATACGACGACACCTGACTGGGAACCGGTGATGAAGATAGCTTCGGCCATCATCACAAACAAAGGTGGGCGAACCTGTCATGCAGCTATTATCTCCCGTGAACTGGGGATTGCGGCTATTGTGGGCGCTGAGAATGCTACGGAACTTTTGCGTGATGGCGATGAAGTCACCGTCAGTTGTGCTGAGGGTGAAAACGGTTATGTGTATGAGGGACTCTTGGAGTTTGAAGTAGAAAAAACAGATCTCAGTCATTTATCAAAAACAAAAACAAAGATCATGATGAATCTGGGTAATCCTGATTTAGCGTTTTCACTTTCTTCACTTCCTGTGGACGGTATTGGACTCGCTCGCATGGAATTCATTATCAATGAATATATCAAAGTGCATCCGATGGCTTTGGTGCACCCAGAAAAACTCGATATCACTACTCAAGCAGAAGTCAAAAATCTTGTTGGTGAGGAGATGGAGTACAAAGAGTATTTTGTACGCCGTTTAAGTGAAGGAGTGGCGACGATTGCCGCATCTGTGTATCCAAAGCCCTGCGTTGTGCGTATGAGTGATTTTAAAAGTAATGAATACGCCGCTCTTTTAGGCGGGAGTTTTTTTGAGCCACTCGAATCAAATCCGATGATAGGCTTTCGCGGTGCGGCACGTTACAGCCATCCAGCTTATGAGGAGGGCTTTGCTTTAGAATGTGAGGCGATGAAGCGTGTACGCGATGAAATGGGCTTTACAAATGTCATTTTGATGATCCCGTTTTGCAGACGTGTACAAGAGGGGAAAGATGTAATAGCGACGATGAGAAAATATGGTCTCGAGCGTGGTAAAAACGGTTTAGAGATCTATGTGATGTGCGAGATTCCAAACAATGTCATTCTTATCGATGAGTTCAGTAAAGTGTTTGACGGTTTTAGTATCGGAAGTAATGATCTTACCCAGCTGACTTTAGGCGTAGACAGAGACTCTCAGATAGTAGCGTTTGATTATGAAGAGCGCGATGAGGGTGTCATGAAGATGATAGAAATGGCCGTTTCTGGCGCAAAAAGAAACGGACGCCATAGCGGTATCTGCGGACAAGGACCTTCAGATTATCCAGAGATAGCAGAATTTTTGGTGCGTTTAGGCATAGATTCTATGAGTTTGAATCCTGATAGCGTGTTAAAAACGATAGAAAATATAGCAAAATTGGAAAAGGAATAATCATGGCAACAGTCACATCACACGGAGCGGCGGGAGTCGTAACAGGTTCATGTCATCTTTTATCGATAGAAAATGGACCGAGCATCCTTATAGATTGCGGGATGTTTCAAGGAAGAGAAGAGGATAGAAACAGAGATGATTTTGGCTTTGAACCAAGCAGTGTCGATTATCTTTTACTCACGCATGCGCATCTCGACCATGTCGGACGAACTCCCAAACTAGTAAAAGAGGGATTTGAGAGAAATATCGTGACCACTAGACCTACGCGGGACTTGGCAGAAGTTATCTTGCTTGATAGTGCAAAGATCATGTTTCAAGATTATGAGACACACTTTAAAAAAGCTCTTCGTAAAGGGAAAGAGGACTCTGTGCCTCAGCCTTTGTATCTGGAAGAGGATGTCCATGCTGTTTTCGCTCTTCCTTGGAGATATGTGGAATATGATAAGCAAATAGAGTTGTGCGAGGGGGTGAAAGTTATATACAGAGATGCCGGACATATTCTCGGTTCGGCGTTTATCGAGATAAGCTATATGGAACATGGAGTGGAATACACAATAGTTTTTTCCGGAGATATTGGCAATGACAACGATATGGTTCTGCCAAATCTTCAAATCTGCAAGAAGGCAGATTATCTTTATGTAGAATCGACTTATGGTGATAGAGATCATAAAAATATCGATGATAGTATTGTGGAGTTTAAAAAAATCATTATTGATACTCTGCAAAACTGGGGAAATGTTGTAATCCCTTCTTTTGCGGTAGAGAGAACACAGGAGATTCTTTGTTTATTACGCGAAATGTATGACAGAAAAGAGTTACCGGAATGTAAGATTTTTGTAGACTCTCCGATGGCTCAAAGAGCGACGGATGTATATAAAAAATATGTAGAGGATTTGAGTCCAAAATGTCAAAAAAATAAAGAGGAGAATGGAACTATCTTTGATTTTCCTTTGTTAAACTATACGGCAGACGCGGAATCATCTCGCGCGATCAATGATATAGAGCGTCGAGCTATCATCATTGCAGGAAGTGGAATGTGTACGGGTGGAAGAATCTTGCATCACTTCAAACACAGACTTTGGAATCCGAAGAACTCTGTTATTTTTGTGGGTTATCAAGGTGTGGGAACACTTGGTCGCCACATTGTCGATGGCGCTCGCTGGGTCAAAATATATGGTGAAGATATTTTGATAAAAGCAAATATCCAGACTATCAATGGCTTTTCAGCACACATAGATCAAAGTGGGCTTTTGGACTGGATCTCCAAAATAGAGGATCTCAAAACTATATTTTTAATCCACGGCGAAGAGGACAAACAGACGATTTTACGAAGCGTCTTAGAAAATGCTTTGGAGAAAAAGGTGCATATTGTGAAGGCGGATGAGGTTGTGTATTTGTAAGGATTTGTTTGATATGTACCGAATATTATACTTACATGTAAAGCGTATTTCTTTATACTTTTTGTCCGCAACAAAGCGTGAAGAAATCCAACTGCTGACACGATTTTTGCACTACTTTTTTAAAAAAGTAGTAAAGAGAAGTCAGAGCAAAGTTTTTACTGCTTCAATAACTTCCAACGCTGTAATCTCTTTCATACAGTTATGATGCTTCAATGGGCACTCTCTTTTCATACATGGAGAACAGTCCATCTCATGACGCACGATGATACTCTTTTTATTTTTCCACTGTGAAGTCTCTTTATATCGTGTCGGGCCAAAAATTGCGACGGTCGGGACTTGGTACGCTGCGGCTACATGCATAGGACCGCTGTCGTTAGTGATGAAAAGTGAACATCCGCCAATGTATGAACAGAGTTCTTGGATGGAAGTTTTTCCTGCGAGATTTGTATAATTATTTATCTGCAAACGGTTTAGTTCATTTTCTATTTCTCCAGCCATTTCAACTTCATTCGGTCCGCCGAAGATAATGATGTCGTATCTGTTGCTAAACTCTGCTGCGACTTGCGCGAAACGCTCAGGATACCATCTCTTCGCACTTCCATACGTTGCTCCGGCATTGATCCCCAAAGTGGGTTTTGAAAACTGATGCGTAGGAATGTAGAGTTGAAGCGCTCCAGCATCCGAGGGTTTGTTGTTTAGATTACTCGTAGCGATTTGAAAATATTGTAAAACAAGATGCTGTTTAGTCGAAATACGAGGTGCGTGACTTAGTAGAAACTGTGAATGCCAAGAACCCCGAGCGCAACAGATAACAGTATTTGTCCAGCGTAACAGGAGAGTCGCATGCAACTGATCGCGAAAGCTTACAGCCAAGTTGAATTCTCCGAGTTCTCTTGCAAATTTATAAGTATTTACAAATCTATTTCCACCATTTTTTGTATTGTCAACGAGTGCTTTTTCACATTTTGGGTGATACTTGAGCGCTTCAATAGATACATAACTTCCCACAATAGTAAATCTCGCATCTGGGTAATATGTACTTAACGCTTCGATGGCCGGAGTAGCCATAAGTGCGTCACCAAGCCAGTTTGGAAGGATGATAAGAATCTTCATTTTTTCCATCTATTTTTTGTCAGAAGAGTTGCTTCTGCTGTATCGATAGCAAAGAGGATCTCTTTCATTTGTGCTGTTTTGTTCATGTCCGCTGACGTCTCAACTACATCTTTAAAATTATATTTGATGTAGCCATCATCTGTTTTAAGACCTATAAGATCACCTGCAAAAAAGTAAGCAAATCTATTTTTTATACTCTTGTCAAACAGCGAACTTCCCATAGTGGTGATATCGGCCTTCCAGCCAAGCATATCGACGATTGTCGGAAAAATATCGTTATGACTTCCAAGCGTATGGATCACTTCGGGTTTAAAGATTTTAGGTGCATAGATAATAAGAGGAATCCTAAAATGTTCTATACTAGGGAGCGGTTTATCATCTGGACGGTATTGTCTTGCTATAGGATTAAGCGCATTGCCTGTTCCATGATCTGAGGTGAAGATAAAGATAGTTCTATCAAACCAAGGCTCTTTTTTAACACTTTCCATAAATCTTCTAATCGAATCATCGGTGTAGATATAAGCATTGAGCGAACCGTTATAGTTTTTGAGATCATGCGGATAGCGTTCAAACTTTTTGCTAGGAAGATAAAAGTCCGAGTGAGTTGAATCTGTAAAAGCAAATCCTAAAAAAGGCTCTTTCATAGAGTTTAGCTTTTTATGGTAAAAATCAAACATATTATAATCGTACGTTCCAGTCAAAGGAGCTCTTCCGGCATCGACAGTTTCGACATTCGGCATCTCTTGGGCACCATAGTAGTTATCAAATCCCGCAAGAGCACTTACAGCATCTACTCGGTATGAACGGTCGTTTGACGCCTGCATCGCCAAAGTCGAATAGCCGTTTTGTTTGGCAACTTTACCTAGATAGCTGAGATTTGAAAGTTCTAGTCCATGTCCGAGATACTCAAATCCCGCCGGAATCGTGATACCCGTAAAGATGGATGTGATACCAAAAATTGAGCGGTAGCCGTTAGAGTAAAAATTATCAAATTTAAGCCCTTCTTGGCTTAGTTGTTTAAAATATGGAGTGACTCCAAGCTCTTTGTAGTGAGTAAAGCCATCAAGATGTTCCGCTCCAAAAGACTCTAAAAGAACAATAACAACGTTGTACTTTGGTACATCTTTTTCTTTGTATTTACGTTCTAAGGGATATATGTCATCTATAAAAGGTGCATTTGGCGAGGCGAGTTCTGTTTTGGTGATCTGCACCGCTTTGTCAAGGTTCATAAGATGATGTTTTGCCGGGGATTTTGCTGTTCTATACATAGTAAAAAAGCCGTTGAGTGCGAGGTTGCCACTACTGACTTTGTCCACCGCATATGCATCGCTTGTGCCAAAACCTTTGCCCGAAAAATTGTTACGGATACCTAAAAAAAGAACCAAGATAACGATGAAAGTTGTGATGAAAAGCTCTTTGCCTGAGATAAAATTCCTTGTTTTGTGAGTAAAAAGTTTGTAAACGGTATATAAAAAGATCACAGAGAGGATGATCGCTCCCAACGTATAGGGAAGCATAGAACCAAAAGCCATCCCTGTGATAATATCCGTGTCACTACCGAGGTTAAATAATTCATTGGACATGTGTCTATGGATATAGTCATAGTAAAGAACATCACTGAAGCTGAGAATAAAAATAGTCGTTAAAATGAGCGCCCATACAGTCCCGATAACTCCTCTTGTTCTTGACGATCTGACGAAGAGAAGCAAAAGGATAAAGAGTGCTGAAAATGTGAAAATAGTAATCATATCAACACGAAATCCCATCAAAAGGGATGCAAAAAATTCACTAGTTGTGAGATTGGAAAAATCGGTTTTATAGAATTCATAAAGGGAGAACCTGATTGCCATCAGAACTACGAAGCTAAAAAGAACGAGTGAAAGAATCTGAGTGAGTTGATTACGAAATTTCATTATTTTCTTCCTTGAAAAAGAATCCATAAATAATGAGTGTTGTGATGTAAACGATAAAAAATGAGACTACGGTATCGCTAAAAAAGTGCCCACCTACGGCGATACGGATATAGCTGATAGCAATCCCGTAACTAACTGCAAGACTCATCCATAACATACGTCTTTTTTTGGCAAGAAGTGCAAGTGCGATAAGAAAAAAAGCTCCAGCCGCATGACCACAGCTAAAAGAGTAGCCGCCTTGATCGCTGATGATAAAAGCTGGAGTGAACTCTTTTGTCCCTCCAAAGAGTGTTGTCTCAGCCGGGCGAGCACGCCCCCAATGATCTTTAAAAGTACTGTTTACGATAAGACCCGGACCAATAGCGACGATTAACAAAAGATAAAGAATCACTTTCCTATTTACATGGTAAAGATCTTTTTTTGCTGCAATATTATAAAACCATACAAGCATAGGCAAAATGATGGATAGAGTGACAACAGGTTGTATTGAATTATATAAAATTGGTTCATACCAAGTGTTATTTGTAAAAAATCCACTTTCTTTAGAGTAAAAAAGAGAGCTCACGAAGATATCGATCTGCGGGAAAAAGACAAAAATGAGGGAAGTGACGAGAAATGCGATCCATATATAAAGCGGGACATTGATTATTTTTTTATTCATAGATGAAATTATAACTTATCCTTGATTTGTAAATAAACAGGCGCATTAAAAACTGTTATTTCATTGCTTGTTATGAGTTCTCCATCGCGGGAATAAGCATCAAAATAGCTTTCATTTTTAATGATTTTTTCATTCAAAGACCAATGAACTTGTATGAGTTTGTCTTCTTTAAGAGATTGTAGAATGTGATAGCCTTTTTTGATATCAAGGCGTAAAAATCGAGAACCTTTTAAAAATGCGAGCATTGTTTTAAAAGCATAAAATGCGCTACGTTTTCTCACTTCCTTGCGATTGTCTATGAGTCCATATCCCGGAGCGATGAGCTGATGCCAGAGTACGGCATCGACCTCTTGCGAAGCAAATGAAAGGAGATAATAGCGCACTAAAAAGTTTGCATAACTCTCTTCATCCACACATTCATGTTCACTTGTAGGTGCATATGGTGCGGTGTTTGAGATGGGCCAGTTTGTTTCTGTGATGTAAAGGCGGTTTTTACTTTTTGGGCTAAGAGAGACCATCGTACTAAGCAGTGCGATCTTATCTAAAAGATTAAATCCCATCTGTGTATTTTCAGGTGCTCCACGTCTATCGACATATAAAAGTGAGGCAACGCCGTCGTACATGTAAGGGGAAAAGTTAAAAAGTGTATGAGCTGTAAAGTGGTACTCAAAGTCGATCACTCCGCTACCGATGAGGATGATGTCGGGAAACTCATGAAGTTTCAAATCATAAGCAACTTTGTAAAACTTGTTGTATTCATCCACACTGAAAAAACCCCATTTCGCGCGATTGATAGTAGAACCAATCTGAAATCTTCTGATTTGAGGAATTGAAAATATCGTGCGAAGATCTCTTCTTAAGAGCTCAAGATTTTCAATATGTTCGCGGTCTTGAAGGATGTTTAGTGTAACTTCTTTAGCTTGGCATGAAAGGATAAAATCGTAGAGTTCTTGGAGTTTATCCATCTCCCAAAGTTTACAACGCACTAAAATGTGATCAACTCCAAGCTCCTCTAACAGTTCCGGTGTCATAGAAGGCTCTTTCTCAATATTGACACTCATCGCAAAAAAGTTATCACTGTCCACATTTTTTCGAGGTATAAAAGGGATGAGTAACATTGAA
>JAQUHB010000036.1 GCA_028683835.1 Sulfurimonadaceae bacterium
AGGGGTTGTTTGCTGTTCCGGTAGATGTTGTTCCTCCTGTTGCCGCTGTTTGTACGGTTGAAGTTGTTGCGGCAGCGGCTGTTGTTGTTGAACCTGTGCTTGTTACTGACATGACTTATCCTTTATATGTATCGTGGAAGCACGATCTCTAAAGAGCTTAAAATCTCTTCACTTGTCTCATCTTGATTGAAAGCTTCGTATGCTTGTTTCGCACTTTCTCTTTGATGTCCATTTTGTTGTTGCTGCTGACTTTGCGTGTCAGTAGAGTTATTAAAGTTTAAGGAAGCATTATTCATTCCATTTTGGGTCAGCTGAGTTTTTAAATCTCCTGCATTTTGTGATAACATATTGATCGCAGCATTATTTGATGAGATATTGACATGAACATTTTTACCGCGTTGCACAACTGTAAGATCTACTTCACCAAATTTTTGCGGATTGAGTTTGACTTTTATTCTTGTAAATGGTGGTTTATAATCTTCTATCGCCTGCTTGATATCTTGCGCGAGATATTTAACCGCCTGTTTAGCTTCATTCATTTTCACACTGAGATCAACTTCTGTTTGCTTTACATGTAAGCTATTTCCTTGCGTTGCAGAGATCCCTTGAACTTCACCTTCAGATGCAGTTTGTTCTGATGTTTTAGCTATTTGTTGATTTTCTCCATGTAAAAGTTGGCTTAAAACTGTTGAATTCGCTTTGATTTTTGTATCAGTTTTGCTCTCTGTCTTAACATCTTTTTTTACATCAGCTATCTGCGTTTGAGCAGGAAGAGTTTTTTCTCCGTGAAGAAGTGTACTTAGTGGACTTTGTAATTTTGTTGTCGATAGTTCCTGAGATGGTTTAATTTGTTTTTTTCCTACAAGTTCAGCGGTCGAGTGTGCAGAAGGTGTTTCATCGGATGATGTAAAAAGAGGTGTTTTTTTGAGAGATTCATCTTGTGTTAAAATTGTATCTTGTTTTGGAAGTGTTCTTGGAGTTTCAACTGTGCTATTTTGAGGATCATTGTTCTTTACATGTAAGTGTTTACTGTCTTTTGTTACATCACTAACAGGAGTTAGCACCTTTTGTTCATTTCGCTCAAAAGTTACAGTCGGAGTATCACTCTTTACGTGCTGTTTGATATTTTCTTTTGGAGTATCACTCGTTACGTACTGCTTGATATTTTCGTTTTGAGTATCATTTTTAGAAGTTTCTGATTTGCTATTTGGATTTTTTATAAGAGTAGAGAGCTCTGTCTTTTGAGCCAGCTTAGGATCATTTTTTGTGTCGATTTTCAATTTTATTTCAAGATTAGTCGTAGAATTGTTTTTCATCTCTTTTTGAGTATCATTTTTAGAAGTTTCTGATTTGCTATTTGGATTTTTTATAAGAGTCGAGAGCTCTGTCTTTTGAGCTAGCTTAGGATCATTTTTTGTGTCGATTTTCAGTTTTGTTTCAAGATCAGTTTTGGGATCAGTCGTAGAACTGTTTTTTATCTCTTTTGGAGTCTTTGTCTGCACGGTTTCAACTGTTATCTTGCTGACATCGATTCCGACTTTTTTTGCAAGAGCAACTAAACCCTGCGTAGTTTTTGGAAGCTCTTTGATTTCACCTTTTTTGAAGGCATCAGTTTCTTTTATCTGCTCAGCGAGATAATTTTTTGCATCTTTTATCACTGATTTTAAAGTTTTTGTATCAAGAGCATTAGTGAGGGCTGGATTGACAGTGTGTACTTTTTGCTCATCACCTTTAAGAAGCGAAAGAAGATCACTTTTGCTTGTAGGTTCTTTAACATTTTTAGAATCAATAGGAGTGTTTGTATCTTTAGTAACTGTTTTGACAGAGGGCAAAGCTTTTTTATCATCAAGATGCAATGCCAATACCCCATTTTTTACGATAGGTGTATGACTTTTGGAAGAAAGAGATTGTAACAGAGCGGCAAAACTACCCGACTCCGATTTTAAAGACTTAGATTCAGCTACAAGCGACAGTGGAGATGCAACATTTTTTGTTTGAACTGTTATCATAATCTGCTCCAAAACTCTTTACGTAATAAAAGATTTTTTACAATAAAAGCAATTGTTATTCCACAGATTGGTTTTACTATGTAATCGAAGTGTAATTAATTTTTTTTATACTTCTTCCATCGTGTTTGTCGCCACGATTTCATTTCATTCTCCTTATAAGCTTTGAGAGTTGGGCCGCCACCCTGTTTTCTCTCAATGCTTTTCCTTTTAAAGTAGAAAAAAACCTGATAAAATGCGAATATGAATACATTATATATAATTGCTTCAGTTCTTATACTGCTTATAGTTTTGATAATAATAGTTTTTTTAATTATCAGATCAAATCGAGAAGAGTCCAATATAAAAGCTAAAATAGCATTAAATAGTACAAAAATTCTCAGTCTAGAGCCAAAAATACCACATGATTTTGAGTCATTAAAAAAGATCATAAAAAATAAAAAAAGCAGCGCGCTGCAGCTTAGCGAAGCTCTTGACCTCATCATTAAGTATCATGGAGAGATTCATCCAAAGCTTGGTATAAGAGCACATCCAGAATTTGATAACTATATAGATGTAATAATAAGGTTATGTCGTCATCCAAGAGCTAACTCTAAGATGGTTGTGAAGTTTGATAAAGAGCTTAGAGCTAAAAATCCTACTTATGAAAAAGATATCAATGATGCGATCACAAAAGGGTTAAACTCAAGAGTTTAACCTAGCATCTCCGTCGCGCGTCCTTGAATCATATTTATTTTGTGTGCTTTGAGAGTGCTTAATGCTTCTATTTCCATAACACTTGTAGCAATAAGGTCGATCCCTATAGAATTTGCTGCAACTTGAAGTGATGAAAGATTTTCGTTTGTTTGACTTAGAAAATAGTTTACTTCAGCTTTGATATAAGCAGGTCTGAGTTCTTTAAGATAGTTGTAATCACGAGGTTCGCCAATAAATTCAAATATACCGATTTGAATATTATAATTTTCAAAAAGCTCTTTGAATATTTGCAATTGTTTAGAATTTTTGGCGAGTACAATATCTGGAAGCTCGATAATCAGTTTAAAGGATAAGTTTTTTGCATATTTTTCAAAAAGTGATTTTAACTCATTATAAGTCGCCGGATTATCAAGATAGTGTTCTGATAATCTAAGAGAACAGATAGTGTTTTTTAACTCAAATGGTGGTTCTTTGAGCAGTTTTTCTATCGCTTTTTTGTGAACCTCGATATCAAGACCTAGCGAGATTGCCGGAGCAATAAAGTGTCCATAAGAGTATTTTTGGCTCTCTGAAAGCAATGTGATAGAGAGAACATTATGAACAAGTTCACCGCTTTTTATATTTAAAACCTTATAGGTATCAAAATGAATAGTATTATGATCAAGAGCAAATTTAATTAATTTACGCCACTCTTCTTTGCCTATGATCTCTTCATTTGAGACTGTTTTATGAAGATAAACATGCTCTTTGCGCGGGATAACTTTTGCTTGAGCAAGTGCATAATCAGAGGCGCTGATAACCTGTTTTATACTTTGGGTGTGATGATATTTGTAGACTCCAAAGCTAAGAAATGTGACTTTCTCGTCAAGGTCTTTACTAAGTAAAATCGTGCTTCCATGATCCATATAATTTGCCAAAGATAAAGCATTCTCTTCACTACACTCGGGTAGAAGTAGAAAAAACTCTGTTCCGTTCATTCTTACAACAAGTGAATTTTCAAAATCTTTTGCTTGACGTTTGAGCATTGTCGTGATATCGACATACAGTTTGTCTACGAGTTCTCGGCCTAGAGCCTGATTTGCTTCAGCCCCTCCGCTGAGAGCTATCATCATACAGATGCCATCAGGTCTTTGCGCATCTACTTTTAGATATTCTGGTAGCTTGTTTAGAAGATATTTTTTATTATAAAGTCCTGTAGCTTCATCTTTATAGAGTAATTCTGATTGATGGCGAAGTGTTTCGTTCGCATGGTTGAAGATATCTTCAACTTTTTTTACCATAATATTCATAACTTGGACAACCTCTTTAAAATCCTGCGTATAAGGAAGCTTTTCTTGAATAATAAATTTGTTGTTAGAGATGGCTTCTGCTTGTAAACGGATATTTTTTAAAGGCTTCAAAAGCATTATGAGGAGCATATATAACAAAATCAAAGAGACGATAAAGACTACAGCAAAAGAGATCGTTAAAGAGTAAAGAATAGTGTAAAGATGCATGTATGCTGTTGCTGTATCACACTGAACATTGAGCAAGCCAATAGGATTCCATCCCGCAGAAACATTTGCAGCAGCAATCGGCGCTTTTATAGGAATATATTTGACAAACCATTTTGGGACATCTGGGATTTTTCTTTCACTATGGCGTTCATATAAGAGTTGACCATTCATATCTACTAAAGAGATACTTTGATAGGTGCCATTATCAAAATTGGCGTTTATCATGGTTGATATCATTGAGATATTCCCATTCGCACTTGCAAGTGAAAGACTGAGTGAAGTAGCCGTATTTTTTGCATCAGTGTAGAGTTGGTCTTGAACAGATTTTGCGGAATTTTGAAAATTGACTCCCAAAACGGTTGTAAAGATACTCAGTAGTAGAAGAGTAACGAGAATGGATAATTGTTTAAAAAGTGTCATATTTTTCCTTTTTTTATATTGAGGATGAGTTCATCCCACTTTTGAGTTGTTTTTTGATTTGCCTTTTTTGCAGAAGCAGAGAGAACATCTCCGTTAAAGTTATAGACAGGAGTAAGATCGACCCTTTTGCTTGCAGGAAGAACAAAATGATTGTTATTGTCTAAAACTAAAGGCTCAGAAGTGGGAGTTTCAAAATAAGTGAGTACCATGTGAGCCTCTTTAAACTGTGTTGATTTGACATAGGTGAAGTACATTTGTTTGGGATCAATGCCTAGATATTTAAGGGCGAAATATTTTGCAATAACATAATCCTCACAGTCTCCCGCATCTCGTGCCAAAAATTCCCAAGGCGTTGCCCAATAATCCGATATATTATAATTTTCCATATCCGATTTGTAGCTGACTTCATTGAAAAAAGTGTTCACGGTATTGAGTTTTATGATGGTTGTTTTATCTTTGAGTCCCTCAAGTTTATGTTCCATATTGACAAATCTGTTTTCTGCAAATTTGTTGTACTTTTTTGCGACATTGTTAAGTATATCTTGCGATACATATACTTCTGTAAATGCAGAAGTCAGTGCCAATAAAAAAAGGATAATGTACCTCAATATCATAGAAAAGATTATAACATGTGTTTGGATTGACGTTTATTGAAATAAGAATTTTTTATTTCAACTTCATTTTTTTTTATTGGATGATAAGGTTTTAAATAAGTGGGAACAGCGCGTCCTTTGACTTTTGAAATATCTTTTAGCATAGCCTCTACAACCACTTCTTTTTTAAGAAATAATGTACATGTAAGGTAGTCAAAAAGGAGCTGAGCTTGTCTTTCTATAGAGATTTTGTAGGTAGATGCCGTCTGTTCATAGATCCATAAACTAAAATTGCTGAAGTTTTCATAGATTGCTCCTTCTGTTTTTAAAAGATTGATAGTATTTTTAAAATTTCCGCTGTTATAGTAGATATCCCAAAAGCGTGCAAATCTTTTCATATTTTGAATTTCTTTGAAACTCACTTCGTTTGTCTTTAAAATGTCATAAGGGGGGATATCAGAATAGACCATACCAAAAGTTTTGTCATGACGGTCGATAGCCGTTCCAGAGAGTTTTTTTAAGATACCGATTTGTATCTCACAACTACTCATTGAGATAAGCATATCAAGATTTTTGCCAAAACTCTTTAAATCTTCTCCAGGCAGTCCGACGATGAGATCAAGATGGATATGAGCAGTTGTATGTTCTTCTAAAAAGGCGATATTTTCTTTTATCTTGTCAAGTTTTAAAGGTCTGCTAATATTTTCTGCGATAAGCTCATTGAGTGTTTGTATTCCTATCTCAAGCTGAAGTGCGCCATGAGGAAAAAGAGCGATTTTTTCTTTGATAGATTCTGGAAAATGATCTGGAATTACTTCAAAATGGGCAAAATATTCTTCATTTTTAGAAAGAAAAAAATCAAGAATGCGGTTTGCAAGACGCATATTGATATTGAAAGTACGATCTACAAACTTGAAATTTCTAGCCCCGCGCTGCCAAAGTTTTTCAAACTCTTCGATAAGCAGATCAAGATCAAAGGTACGGATTTTTTCATCAATGGATGAGAGACAAAACTCACAAAGAAAAGGACATCCGCGAGAGGCTTCGACATAAATATAACGATTTTTGATATCTTCGTCGGTGTAATATGCATAAGGAAAGTTTACCTCTTTGAGGTTTTCCATGATGGGTTTGATGATGGGTGAGTCTGGTCTTTTATTTTCGCTTATCATTTTTACAAGTTTGTAAAAAGAGGTGTCGCCCTCACCTTGGATGATAAAGTCGGCCAAAGAATAATCTACACGAAAAGGCTCATAACTCACTTCTGGTCCACCGAGGATGATAGTCGTACTTGGAGAGACTTTTTTTATAAGTTCGATGAGCTCTTTTACCTCTGTTGCATTCCAGATATAAACACCGATACCAACGATAGAAGGTTCTGCGTCGAGTATCTGTTCAGCGACACTTTGAAGTGCATCATTGATACTAAATTCTAGTAGTTTTGTTTTGCATGTAAATTCTTGCATATTTGCCAAAATATACCGAAGACCAAGTGATGAGTGTGTAAACCTAGAGTTTAAAGTTGTTAAAATTATATTCATAAGGGATTATATCAAATCAAATGTAAAGGGGATGAAATTTTAAAGGAGTCGGGACAGACAAAGGGGGTGAAATCTGCCCAACTGCACTTTAAATTTTTAAGGAGTGTATAAAAATGAAAATCTCTAAAAATGCTAAGGGGGAACATATTTGAGATCTGCAAGTATAAGATGCTATAGTTAACAATTCGTAAATCGAAGCTATAGAAATGTAGCTTTATTTCTACCCTTATTTTTTGAAAGGTACAGAGCATCATCAGATCTTTTTATCATAGTATTTTCATCATCACCAAGTTGATAGCTTGTCAGTCCAAGGCTTATCGTGATATGTTGCACCGTATCAAACTCATAACTTTCTATATTTTTTCTGATATTTTCTGCAGCTATTATGACTCCTTCTTTCTCTGTTTGAGGACAGATGATAAGAAACTCTTCTCCGCCAAACCTTCCAAGAACATCGATTTTTCTGATACTTTGTTGTAATATTTCTGCTACTTTGATAAGAACGTCATCACCTATTTGATGACCAAAATTATCATTTATATACTTAAAATGGTCGATATCCATGATGATAAGAGAAAGCTTTTTGTTGTAACGCTCTGCTCTTTGGATCTCTAAACGAAGTGATTCATCAATTTTACGTCTATTAAAAACATTTGTCAGCTTATCCATGATAGAGAGAGTTTCCAGTTTTTTCTTCGCTGTAATATCTATGCCAACAGACATAAAATAGCTGATATGATTATTGTTGTCTTTGACAGGAATAATTGTCTGTTCTAGCCAGTAGTTTTCACCCTGTTTGGTTCTATTTTGAATCTCTCCACTCCAATTATTTCCTTTTAAAATAGTCTCCCATAAATTGTGGTAAAAACTTTTTTTCATAAGAGGGTTTTTGATAATATTCATCTTCTGATCTATAAGCTCATCTTTAGTGTAACCGCTTGCTTTACAAAAAGCTGCACTTGTACTTGTGATAACACCTCCAATATCTGTGCATGCAGTGACAACATATTTATCAATAATAGACCTAAAGCGTTCAAGCTCTTTATTTGAATCGAAGAGTTTTCTTTGAAGTTTTGAAGGGGCTGCCGCAGCATACATAGCAAGAGGAATGCTTAAAAGGATACTCAAAAGTGCAACTATAGCTGATGTTATAATGTTTTCATATCTCATAGATTTCTCGATCGATGCTTTTGGCTGTAGGATAAGAATAGCATTATCAACATTGTTTAAAATATGATTCACTTTATAAGCAAAAAAACCATTTCCTTCCGTTTTACCGGCTAAAATATCAGAAGCACCATTTGGAAAATCTTGGTATAGAGTTCTCTTGACCCCTGTATATTTATTCCATGAATATTTTTCATCAGGGTGGAGAATATAATAGCCGTCTTTATCTATGATAAATATATTAAAGATAGGTGAATTTATTGAAGTGAAGAGCTCTTTGACAAGAATATTGATAATAATAGTTCCTGCAAATTTTTGATCTTTAAACAAGGGCATTGCGATTCTGAATGTTGGCTTGTAAGGTACTTCTATTTTTTTGTGTTCTATGTTGAGATCAACGGCCGAATACCATATTTGTGGAGTATTCATCTTTTTGATGCTGATAAAATAATCGCGAAGACTTTTATCTTGAAGTTTCTCTTTTTGAATAATATGGGGAAGTGACTGCTGATTATCTCTATCAACACGGATGATCTCCTCTCCTGATGCATCGATATATCGTACTTGCATAATATTTCTTTCAGAATTTGCAATAGTTAAAAAAAGGTTATTGAGTCCGGCAAGCTTTTTGCTGTCTTGTGTTGCAAGATAAGATTGGAGAAGTTTGTCATTTGCTAAAGCTTCTACAAGAGAGTTCATTTTCTCAATATGAGGGCTCAAGTAGTCGTTTAATTTGCTGTAAGAGACTTCTTGAGCATAGTGTTCAATAGTTTTGTTGATGTTAAAAATATGAACTTTGTAGCTTATAAATGCTCCAAGAGCAGTGATAAATATGCCAAAAATAATAAAATAAAGCGTGAATAAAAATTTAAAATTTTTGTTAAGCATATTTACACCTCCTTTATAATAACATTATATAACAAATCGACTGAAATTATTATTTATGCGTTATAATTTCGCCATGAGATGGCGAAAACTAAAGCAGAAAAAACTGCAAAAAAATACAAACACTACTTCTGGCCTTGTGTATCCAAAATACACAGACAAAATAAAAGGATTTATTACGGATCTTTTTATGATCTATACACCCATTTTGTATGTCATAACTTATGTTATTTTAAATGGAAAAGAAGCATTTCAAGCTTCTGCATCTGCGCAGTTTATAGGTGTTTTACTTTATGGCATTATCTACGCTTCACTTCTCACTTTTATGGGACAGACACCTGGAAAAAAAGCGTATGGGTTGAAAGTCGTTGATGTTAAGACACATAAAAAGCTCTCCTTCTTTCGTGCTTTTTGGCGTTTTATAGCTTTTTTATTTACGGCGACTACCCTTTTAGGATTATTTCTTCCTTTTTATAGAAAAGACAAACGCGCCTTGCATGATCTGCTGAGCTCAAGTGTAGAGATAGAGATTCACGCCTAAATCCTAATGCAATTATTACTTTCTGGTTTTTACTTTTTCTATTTTGCCATTGTTGGCATCTATGTTATCTTTTTGCCAAAAGTTCTTGCTATGGTTGCTTACAACGGAGTGCAGATTGGCATCATTTTTGCGACGGCTCCACTTGTACGCTTTTTAGTTCCTTTTGCTTTTATCAAAGGTTTTAAGCTTAGCCGACATACGTTTAACTTTGCGCTTTTGCTTATTACTATAAGCTCTTTTCTTTTTTATCTGACGCTTCATAATTTTTACGCACTTATCTTTACGAATATTCTCTTTGGGATAGGACTGAGTCTGCTTCTGCCTTATGCTGAGGTTATGGCGCTTAGCGCGATCACAAAAGAGCGCTATGGCAGAGTGCGTCTTTTTGGCTCTATCGGCTTTATTGTTGTTGCTCTTGTACTGGTAAAGTTTTTAAGCAGTGCAAATATTGCGATCTTTTATCTTATCTCTATGAGTGTGATGACGGCATTATTTGGATATTTTCTGGCAAAACATGAAACTGAAGAGAGTGAAGATGTAGCTATTGGCGAGGATGGAGAGATCAATATTTTTTCTCATTGGAGTTTGTGGGTAGGACTCACGCTGATGCAAGTGAGTTTTGGTCCATTTTATAACTTTTTTACTCTTTATGAAACTGATCATGGCATCAGCATGGAGATGACAATTTACCTTTGGAGTTTTGGCGTTATTATGGAGATATTTATGCTTTTTTTTCAAGGCAGACTTTTGCAAAAAAATGCACTTATGATTCTTCAGATTGCCACATTTGTGACGACTCTGCGCTGGTTTTTACTCTATCTTTTTCCTCATAGTCTTGGCATATCGTTTTTTACTCAGTCTATGCATGCCATCTCTTTTGCACTGTTTCACTCAGCGGCAATCAGCTATCTTTTTACGCTGTATAAAAAACGAAAACTCGCACAGCAATTTTTTCTGGGCATCACCTATGGGCTTGGTGGATTTTTGGGAGCAATATATAGCGGTTATGTATATCAATACTTGAGTGCGTACCTATTTTTGAGTTCGGCATTTATCGCACTGATGGCATTTTTCTTTGTACGACGAGAAGCAAACAAGCTCTCTTAAGTGCTTGGAGTGATTTTTTGGTGTAAATCCATTTGTGGATAAGGGATAGAGATTCCATTTGCGTCACAAGCAAGTTTAATACACTCAAAAACTTCAAAACGAAGATCTCCGTAATCCTCAGTTTTTACCCATGCACGAAGAGCAAGATTGACACTATTATCTGCGAGTTCCAAAACGCCGACAAAAGGCTCTGGATCTTGGATGATCTTTTCATTGGTGCGTAAGAGTTCAAGAAAAACATTTTTTGCAGCTTTTAAATCATCTTCATAAGATATTCCTACGGTAATATCGAGTCTCCTTTTTTCCTGCATAGAAAAGTTTGTGATATTACCTGCGATGATTTTAGAATTTGGGATAATGATGGTTCGATTATCGATGGGTGTGATGGTTGTAGAAAAAAGATTTATTTCATCAACTGTTCCCATCGCACCTGCAATATCAACAGTGTCACCGATCTTAAAGGGACGAAAAAACATGATGAGCACTGCTGCACCAATATTTGCAAGAGAGCCTTGAAGCGCTAAACCCACAGCTAAACCAACCGCTCCAAAAACTGCGACAAAAGAGGTCGTTTCGATTCCCAGTGTATTTAAAGCAGCGACGATAACCGCTAGTAAGAGGATGAAGTAGATAATGCTTTGACTAAATTCCACTAAGGTTGTGTCGAGTTTTGATTTTAGCATGAGCTGTTTTGAAAGAATAGTGAGCTTTTTTACAAACCAGCGACCGACAATAAAGATAACTATCGCACCTAAAATTTTAAAACTGTACACTGAAGCATAGTTTATAGCCATATCAAAATATTTGGTATAGAGTTGCGTATTAATCATTTTTTGACCTTTGTATATTTTCTATTTTTTGTTCAATCTCTTCATATTTTTTTGCATGAAAAGAGCTTATATGTAAGCGTAAAAGTTTGTACTTTAAATAGTTAGAGTAAACCTTTTTCGCTGAATCTTTTCTTCCTCGTTTGAGAAGTTCAAAGCTTACAGCGGCATTGATGTAACCTCTGAGAAGTTTTATTTCATTATTATCTTCAAAACGGCGTGGAAACCATATATGCTCTAACGCTTCATGAGCATCATAAAAACGCTCTTCCTCAAGGCAAATTAAAAACTCGTCAAGATATTTACTGCTCATCACGAACCGTCATGTTTTTTCTCCAGTAACCTCTGCCACCTCGAAGGGAGATACAGATATGGTCGGGAAATTTTTCTTTGTACTCTTTAAGACGGTTGAGTGTTGCTTTTCCACTGTCGCAGTAAAAGACAAAAACACTTCCTTTTGGCTGGGACTTAAGTTCAAAAGGATTGTAAACTATACTGTATGCTTTTTCTATGGGTGAGAGAATCGTATCTATGAGTAGTACTTTTACGCCGTTTTTTTCTAAGGTAACCTTATTTGCAAGATACTCCTCTTGTGTCCATTCGTCGGGAAAATCCATAGTTTCTCCATTGTTTTTTGCAAATTATAGTAGATAAGTTTTATGAAAATATTAAAGTTTAAAGATGGATTTGAGACACAGAGGTTTTAAAATAAAACTTCTGTGTCCAAAGAAGAAATTTATAAAATCAGACGTTTGTATTTCCGCAGTATCCACATTTATGAGCAGCTAATGGTATCTCCATGGCACAGTCGCTACATGCTTTTGTTGTCGCTTCTGCGGGAGCCGGTTCCTCTTCATGTTTGAGTTTTGTATATGCTTTTATCATCATAAACATGACAAAACCAAGGATTAAAAAAGAGATCGCATCGTTGATGAAAACACCATATTTGATAGCAGGTGCACCAGCCTTATCAAGAGCGGCCATGCTGTCATAACTGTTGCCATCAAGTGGGATATAGAGTTGTGAAAAATCAACTCTACCCATAAGTAGGCCAACTGGAGGCATAATAATATTGGTCACTAAAGATTTTACAAGCGTAGCAAACGCAGCACCAAAGATAAAACCAACAGCCATATCGATCATATTTCCCTTAATGAGAAATTTTTTAAACTCTTCTAACATACGTGCCCTTTTAAATAATCTATATGTAATGGTAGCGGCTAAGAACTTAAGATTTTGTATATACTTGTTATTTATACACATAAAGTGTTAGAATGAGAACTCATAAATTCTAAATACGAAAGGATTTTCCATGAACAAAGAGAGCTATTTTATTTTGCAAAGAACGTATATCATAGCGCTCGCTGTGCTCATAGCTTGGAGTACGTTTGCCTATTATATATCTGAGAAAATCGTTAGAGATCAAGAAACATATGTAAAACTGATCAATCTAAGCCAAAAACAGTGCATGCTTTCTCAAAGAACAGCTTTATATGCATCCTATCTTTATGTAACACCCTCACAAAAAAATAGAGAACTGCTTAGCGGCCTGCTTGTTTCAGTGAAAAATGATAATCATGAGATCATTGAAAATATTACCTCACAAAACGTAAGAGATTTTTATACCAAAAAAGAGGGACTCGAAGAGCAGTTAGAATCATATATCGTATCTCTAGATACTTACATGCAAAGACCAAGTGTTATAAAACTAGCCCTGATCAGCGCACAAAGTGAAGAATTGCTTCCTATTTTAAACCAAGCAGTTACAATGTTTCAAGGTGAAAATACTCTCCTTGTGAACAAAGCAAAACAGATGACATTTTATATATACATCGCAACACTTTTTACGCTCTTAGCTATCACTTGGTTTTTTTTTCGTGCGATGTCAACAAGGCAAATTAAGGATGAATTAGAGTGAAAAGTACACTCTAATCTATGGTGTAAACTACCGGCACGGTAATAGTCATACTTTCTTCTTTAAGCTCTTTGGGAATAGGAGCCGTTTTTGCTAAAGTGATAAGTATTTTCTTTGC
>JAQUHB010000037.1 GCA_028683835.1 Sulfurimonadaceae bacterium
AATAGATGAAATATTCAAAGAGGCATTTGAAGAGTATCTGGAACAGGGAAAAATATATCTTACAAACTCCAAAATGAGTTCGATAAAAATAAAAAGGGAGATTAAATTATGAATGAAACGATGCAGCTTATAGCGGGTGGAGTGTTTTTTGCGACACTTGGAGTATTCTCACTATGGTTAAAGGGAATGACAAGAGGAACACTGAGTGTAGTTTTAGGGTTTTTACTTACAACAGTGCCTGTAGGAGTTTTCTTTGGTGCTAAATATATTTTTATAAACGGTTTTTTATTTGGATTGGTAAGTATGCTCTATACGGGGTTTGTGCTGCTAAATAGATTAAACAAAGAGTGCTCAAGGCTCATGGAACGCACGAAGCAAAAGGATGAAGAGCTTTTACAGGAACCATCAAGTGATAGCGATAACAATCTCAAAGAGATACCACAAATCACCAACAAGGAAGAAAAATGAAAGTATGTTACAGCGAAGTAGATGTTTTAATAGAGGAGGGCAGAAAATTTATGACCATCAATCCAAAAGATGAGCGTTATTACTTTGTAGGATGTGATGAGCAGTATAAGATCTTTCGTAATGCAACCGTGAGTTACGATGAAGAGACAAAGAAGTATCAGATACAAGGAGTTCAAACTCTTTATAATGAGCATAGAGATATGGGAATGAGTTATGAAAAGCTTCTCTGCCTGCATCCCAAAGAGCTGATTATGAAGAAAAAGTTTTTATGGTTTCAATACTACAGGGTGAAGGGAACTATGACAAGAGAGGTTAGGGCGCTTTATACATGTAAACATGAAGCGTATGGGTTTTGCGAGAGATCGGCTGTGATCTCTCAAACGGTTCATGCAAGTTAAAAAATTATAGTTCAAAAAAGGGAGATACCATGTTTATACTCACAATCTTAGGTTTATTAATAGGTGCATTTGCTATCCATACTTTCACACAATGGTTTAACACCTTTACTCAAAAAGAGGGAAACTATCAGTTCTTTAGCTCAGATCATACAATCGCGTTTGTATCTGCATATATCTTGATGTTTGTGGGATATCAGCTGATGGCAAATAATTGGATGGGTGATCCTCTCAATGGTGAAATAATACTTCTAGTAGGAGTCATTGTATTCATTATTACAATATGGAATAATTTTCAAAAGACGAACTTTCTGCTTGCGCTTTTGGGATCTCTTGTACAAATCATAATCTACATCCCCTATGCGATAGTGGGATTATTGGTCCTTATTGCAGTGATCGCATTTTTTGCACAGACAAAGCCGGTTTATAATATTAATTCGGGGGAGTAAGGGGGCTTAAAGTGAAAGCTCCTTTTCTTCATTAAGAAGACAGCCTGAGCTATGAAAAGTAAAGCTATTCTTTGAGCTATTTATATATCATCTTTATATCTCTCATTTGTAACACCAACCTTCTTATTCCAAAAATGAAGTAAGAGCGTATTGAAACTAATTTCTTGATTTAAAGTTCAAAAATATAACTTTTGTGATTTATTGATTGTCTATTTTAGCAGTACGTTTGACACATACATGATTGCAAAAAGAGATATTATTTAATAGATTCAGCTTTACAGGTTTTTTGACATCCATCACAAAGCTCATTACATGGTTCGTGGTGGATAAGAGTATGAGTTTCATTGAACAATGTTTTGATATCTTCTTCAATCTTGTCCGCTAATGTATGTGCGTGATCGATAGTCTGATATTTACAAACTGTTAAATGAAAATCGATATGACGTTCAGAACCCGCTTTTCGTGATCTGAAACTATGAAAATCAATAAAATGTTCTTGATGATTTTCAATTTTTTCGATAATTTGATTCTCTTCTTCTATGGGTAAGCTAGCATCTAATAATGGAGCAAAAGATTCATGCAAAAGTTCCCATGCTGCATGAACGATTAATCCGGCTACTAAAAATGCTGCAACCGGATCAAGCCATTGCCATCCGGTAAAATGTATTCCTACTAAACCACACATTACTCCAAAAGAGGCCAAAACGTCAGTTCGAAGATGCATCGCATCGGCTTTAAGGGCAATGGAATCGGTTTGAATACCAATTTTCATAAGATGGCGAGAAATAAAGAAATTTATAATAGACGAAACAGCCATAATTCCAACCCCCCATCCGACAGCTTCAACAGAATGTGGATGGAGAAGCTTTTGAACCGCTTCAAGTGCAATCCAGAATGCTGCAATGAGAATCAAAACAGCTTCAAGTGTACCCGAGAGATTCTCGATTTTTCCATGTCCATAGCGATGTTTATCATCCGCAGGATGGGATGCTTGCCTAACAGCAAAAAAAGCGATAATAGCGGCTAATAGATCAAGAGAAGAGTGTATTCCCTCAGAAATGACCCCTACTGAGCCTATGGCTACCCCTATAGTGAGTTTACCCACGACGAGGGCTGTATTTGACATTACAGATAATTTTGCGGCTTGTTCTTTTGGATTAATTGAATTCAAATAAATATCCTATACATTATATTTTAGGGAATTATATACAATAATTGTCAAGAGTCAATTGACAATTACTGAGGTTTTAAAATGCAAAGTTGTTAACGATCAGATTAAAATTTCGCAAATTTTCTAATGTAAAACATTTTAACGCTTTGAGTGAGGAATATATATCCAATCATCATAGCCACTAAAATGCTCCAATAGCCAATTGGCAGTGCCACTAATCCAAGTGCTTTAGCAAAAGGTGAAAAAGGCAACCAAACTCCTATACACATTATCGTAGTGGTCATCAAAATGACGGGTAAGCTGGCTGTACTTTGGAAAAAAGGAATTTTATTGGTTCGGATAATATGAACAATAAGGGTTTGAGAAATTAACGATTCAACAAACCATCCTGTTTGAAATAAAGCTTCATTTGTCCATGCATGAAATACATAGATCATAACACCAAAGGTAATATAGTCAAACACTGAACTGGTTGGCCCTACAATAAGCATAAAATTTTTAATGTCAGCAATATCCCATTGTTTAGGTTGTTTTATAAGCTCTTCATCAACATGATCCGTTGGAGTTGTGGATTGGGATAAATCGTATAAAAAATTATTGGTAACGATTTGAATCGGATGCATGGGAATAAAAGGGAGAATTGCGCTGGCACCCAAGACGCTAAACATATTGCCATAATTTGAACTAGCCCCCATTTTAATATATTTAATGATATTGGCGAATACTCTTCTACCTAATAAAATACCTTGTTCTAAGACGAGTAGATTACGCTCAAGTAATATAATATCAGCGGTCTCTTTTGCAATATCAACAGCTGTATCTACAGAGATACCGACATCGGCAAGTTTAAGGGCGGGTGCATCATTGATTCCATCTCCCATAAAACCGACAGTATGACCATTATGTCGAAGAGCTGTGACAATTCTAGCTTTATTGTCTGGTGACAATTTAGCAAAAATATTAGCGTTTTCAACGGCAATCTTAAGCTCATCATCATTCATAGCATCAATATCTGTGCCTTTATATATTCCAGAAATATTCAAACCGACATCTTTACAGACTTTTTTTGTAACGATTTCATTATCACCGGTCAATACTTTTACGATAACACCGTATTCTTGTAAAGCAGCAATTGCTTCATGAGCGCTATCTTTGGGAGGATCAAGAAATGACATGAAACCCGCCAAAATCATTTTTGATTCGTTGTGTACCGTGTATGCCTGTTGTGTGCTTGGTATATGTTTATAAGCAACAGCAATGACTCTAAAACCATCTTCATTATAGTCATGAACAATGTTAAATATTTCATTATGCATATTCTCATTAAGTGGTAATATTTGACCGTCTTTTTCAACATGAGTACATACTTTCACCATTTCCTCAACAGCACCTTTCGTTATCAACAGATGCGTATGATCAGACTTTCCGACAACAACAGACATCCTTTTTCGATTGAAGTCAAAAGGAATTTCATCAATTTTATCGGGAAACTCATTACGAGCCAATCCTTCGATTTCAGAATGTTCTAATACTGCCAAGTCAAGAAGATTTTTTAATCCTGTTTGATGAAAACTGTTTAAATAAGCAAGTTCCAAAACATGATCACTATCTTTGCCATTCATGTCAATATGTTCTTCTAAGATAATTTTATCTTGAGTTAAAGTCCCTGTTTTATCTGTGCATAAAACATCCATAGCGCCAAAGTTTTGTATTGCACTAAGTTTTTTTACGATTACTTTTTGTTTTGATAATGCAAAAGCACCTTTTCCTAAATTTACGGTAACGATCATCGGTAGCATCTCAGGCGCTAAGCCTACTGCTACAGAAAGTCCAAAAAGAAATGCTCCCATCCAATCGTGTTTTAAAAAACCGTTAACAAGCATAACAAATGGAACCATTATGAACATAAATCGAAGCATTAGCCACGTAAATTTTTTGATTCCTATGTCGAAGCTGGTCGGCTCTGATGCACTTTCAATAGTTTTTGCAATAGATCCGAGATAGGTTTCTTTTCCGGTAGTGCACACAATGCCTATGGCAGTACCACTTTCAATACTTGATCCCATAAAACAGATGTTTTGCGCATCAAGCATAGATGCAATTTCATAATGCTCATTGATAGCAAATTTTTCAACTGGCATTGCTTCACCGGTTAGAGATGCTTGATTGATAAACAAATCTTTTGCGCTTAAGATTCTCAAGTCTGCTGGAATAATATCTCCTGCACTTAAACGGACAATATCGCCTGGTACTATGTTGTGAATAGGAAGTTCGACAGTTTGTAAATCGGGCTCATAAATTTTGATACCAAAACTATTGATGATTTTATCAGGGATATCCTCTTTGTTAAGTCGAATGACCGTGACGGTAGAAGAAACCATACTACTAAGTTGTTCCGCAGCCTTACTAGAACGTAGCTCTTGAACAGATGATAGAACGATACTTAATAGTGTCATTCCTCCAACAACGGAAGCTGTTCTAAGATCTCCCATATACAAAGAGATGCTGGCTAAAACAATTAGCATGAGTGTCAGTGGATTTTTGATGTTGTCAAATATAACGGCAAAAGGATTTATTTTTTTATTTTCTGAAATGATATTTTTGCCGAACTTTAAAATTCTTCGCTCAGCTTCATGTTGGCTCAACCCTTTTTCAGAGCTTTTTAAAGCGTTAAACATCTCTTCTTTTGAACAGGTTGCAAGTTGTTTTAACTTTTTGGTGCTTGAGTGTGTAGTGGTAATGTTTTGCTTGGAAGCTTTCATATTCTTGGGTAGAAATGAAAGGGTTATATGTTGAAAAAAGTTATTGTACAAGAACATAGGCTTTCCTTCTTTAATATTAGTAATAGAAGGTGGCAGTATGTTTATAGTCTACGTGTTATTAAATTTATGTATATTTTTTGCCACCAAATAACAGGTCGACTGTAATACTGGGATATTCGTCCATGTCTGACCTTTCATTTGGTGGTTTATTTGACAGAATTCTATCTTATTTTTATAAATATTGTTTAATGATTTGTATGTTCATGGATCAACATTACTTGAAGGAGATAGGCACTGTCATCTATTTGTAATACATTTAAAAATTAATAATTGGTGTGTAAACAGTGTGCGGTGAAAGCCGCCCACGTTTAATAAGGAAGAATCTCATTCAAGTTAGGCTAACAGTAAAAACCCATTTATGAAATATCCTATTCCAATTAATCCACTTCCTAATCCAATGTACCAAATATATTTTTTCTTTAGCAGCCCAGCTATTGTGGATAGCAAAATGGTAATTTGAAGAAAGATAACAGACATTCCGAAATTTTTTGCATGCGTTTGTGTTTGATTGCGAGCATTTTCAAAGCCTTCAGCTTCTGATTTTATTTCTCTTTTTTCATTTTCATACTTCTTTATTTTAGATGCATAATCGTTTATTTTGTTCTGATATAAATTGACTGTTTTTAAATCTTTATCTATTTTATCCATTTCCAGTTTTTCGGATTGTAATTTATATAAATCTTCTTTAATATTTTTGGCTTGATAATAAGCCCAATTATCTGAAGCTTTTGATTGGTTCATAATAGATTGTGTTGAATATCCGCCACCTTTAAAAGTTGCTAAAGTTGCACATACAGCAAAAACAACGGTTGATAGTGCAAGATAATTTACCCATGCCTCTTTTTTGTCTTCGGCCATTTAATTTCTCCTTGAATATTAAACTAGAAAGCGTATGAAATCATACGAAACTTTTCCTTGTGTCTGGATTTTTGATGCTTTTAATTGAATAAAACTGTATGAGTTTATATTTTCTCTTTTCTCTCCCAAAGTAAAAATAGAACAGTCGAGATCCCAGCACTCCCCAATACCATTGCCATAATTACGATCTGATATCTCGCAGCTATCAAGGGACTTACACCTGAAAGTATCTGACCCGTCATCATTCCTGGAAGAGAGACAAGACCCACTGCGAGCAGTGTATTGATCTGAGAAATCATGGCAGCTTTAAAGGCAGCTATTCGTGCTTGAATATATCCATCATGGATTTGAAAGTCAAATCTTTCTGCGGCTATTGCTACTGCATTCATAGCATTGGCATAGATCATGCCTGCAAGAGGGATCATCAATTTTGGAGTATAAAGTGCATCAGTCTGAAGTACGGCAACTAGTATGATAAACAGATTGACATTTCCTCCGATGGCGATAGAACCAAAGAGATGTAAGTATCTTTGAAGATGTTTCTCTTTGCAACTGCGAAGAGCAATCATGCTTGAGACTGCTGTCATGAAAAAGATAATAAATGCACCCAAAAGAGGAGAATCGTTTTTAAAGAGAAACTCTAATAAGTAACCTATGATCATAAGTTGTGAAACCATACGAAATGTGGCGTATGGAACCTCGTTTACATCTCCAAGCTATCGGTAGTAAAAGTATCCTACAAATATAATAGGAAGAAGCATATATGTGAGGTTAAAAAGAGGAATTGTCTGCATAATGCTTCCTGATATCTACAACTTCACTTTAAGTAAAAGGATTAATCACACTGTCTGTTACTTTTATTTCAATATGATCTGGCAGATCTGCCTTTTTAAGAACCTCAATAGCAGCATCCAACACACGTTTAAGTTCATAAGCGTTCTGCAACCCTTGCTTGTTTTTAGTGAGTTCCAATGAACCATAAAGTGAGATACGGTCAAGTCTATTCTCTACTGTAAAGTCATTCTCTATTGTGAATGTATCTGTTTCGTTCTGATAAGCTTGAAATGGTTTTGTAGCCATTAATACCCCTTATTGAAGTTATGAATTTTTCTCTCTAGCTTATCGAAGAAGCCATTAGAGCGTTGCTGTGGTTGAGCTGTTTCAGTAGCAGTTGTTTGAGAGAGTGTACCGCTAGTATATGTCTCTTTAGAGTGTGAGCCTTTTGGAACTGGCAGGTTCATTGCATGATTCTTTACATCTTGGCTTAGTTTTGGAAAGAGATTGATATCTGTAAGCTTTTCTAGTTCAGCGATACTTACTACTTGATATGTATTGCCGGGAGCATTGTTTGTAATATATGCTGCTGCTTGATTGAATGATGGGACATAGATAGCTTTGAAGAGTTTAGTAGGAATAAATACTCTTCCATTCGTTCTCTCTATTTTAGCACCATCGAATATTGGACCGGTGATAACATAAGCTTCACCCTGTTTTTTAGCTATGAATCTTGTAGCTCCTTCTATCGCTGCCCAGATACCTGCATTGTTATTATGATTTTGAGGAACCATATTAGCTAGTGTAAAACACTCATTATTACTTTGAGGATCTACAAAGTCAGCTGATGGCGACATGTGTCCTCTGTCATATCCTGAATGAGCGTAGTCATTTAATTCTGCTCTTACATCTGAACTTAGTCTTGCTTCTGCATGAAACTCATTACTTCTTTCTGCTTTACCGTTTAGATTGTTACGTGTTAGATGCTCTGCACTCCATAGAGGTGTTCTAGAGACTCCTGAGTGTTCTACTGCAAACTCTTTGTAGCAGAGTTCTTGTGTTTTAGCAGAAAGCTTGGTGTTGATGAAGTCTGGAGCGGTGTTGTCAAGGTAAATGTTGGAGCAGGTTGTTGAGGCAGAGTAAAGAGTCATTGCTGTAAGTAATGGGAGAAGGAATTTCATAGAAGAATAAGCCTTTTGATTTGGTTAGGGAATTATAGCAAATTTGCAATCTTGGTTATAAAATCATTACTGCAACGATAGAAAAATGAGAACTTTTCTTAGTAATCAAATTTAAAAGCATTTTAGAGTATAATTTTTTCAATTTGAACAAGGACTCAAGAGTGAGTAATATAGTAAAAGATGATTATGTGGATGTAGAGATTGTAGAGGATGATGATAGGCAATATGCAAAATTCATGGAGAGTGAAAAAAGTAGCACATTTTCAGCACGTTTCATAGGTTCAATAGGTCTGTTTGGTATATTAGCATATCTACTTTATGGGTTTGTGCAAGTATGGATAGGGTTGGCGGGTCTTGAGTTGTATTTTGACTCATTTCTAGCTGTCATCATTGGAATCTTTGCAATGATATTTTTTAGAATGACTATACATCTAACTTTTGGAGGATTTTATTACTTAACTCATGCGTGGAACTGGGATTGGTATTTTGCAGTATTATTTCTTATTCCAAGTTTGCTTTTTTGGATACCTGGTTTTTTATTCAGTATGATGTTTGCATTTAAACGTAGGTAGCTTGAGATCCTTTTTTTGATTATTTTTCAAGAATAATTGTGACTTATTGGATGATCTTTTACTCTGAAGTATCCTCATTTACCAAAAGAAGCTGTTTATCAATTTTCTCAATGAGCATATTTGCTAATTTGAGACTTGCAAATATATGTTCAGATTTGGTACTGTTAAAAAAGCTTTGAATCATCGAATCATCTATTTTATAAACTAAAGCGATAACATCCTTTTCTCTTCGCCAGATAGCTAAAAAAATTGAACTGATTGTAATTTTCATATTAGGCTCGTGGGTTTCATCGATTACACATTGCCATGCTTTTGCAGCTGCAGAGTTTCCTATAAGAAAATTGGAGAGCCCTTGTGGAATTTTAACAGATCTATCGAGTCCTCTCATTCTGTCTTTGAGATATTTTAGTTTTATTGCATCGTTTTTAGCTTTGAAGAATTTATCTGTTTTATCTAAAATATTAAATAAAATTGCAACTGCACCTATACACTCTTCTCTGTGCAACTCAGAGATAAATGCATGAAGTACACATCCATAAGCGTAACCTTTTTGTTTTAAGAGATTCGAATTGGGCACTTAATTACCATCTCAATAATAAATATGATGCAGAAAGCTGTAATTTACTGCTTTTGTTAAACATGTAAAAAGATTAAGTAGTTTGGTTTGTTTTTGCTTGCGTATCAACATGACTTTCTTGAGAGTTGAGATTTAACTGTTTTATCGGTTCAGCAGAAGTTTGAGTGTGCTGTGGTGTGTCAGTAGAAGCAGCGGTTTGAGCGGGCTTTGGTACTTGCTCTTCTGATGTTTCATTAAGCTCATTTTTAAAACTTTTGATCCCCTGACCAAGACCTTTAGCTAGTTCAGGTATTTTTTTTGATCCAAAGAGTAGAATTACTACTCCCGCAATTACTAATAATTCTGTTCCATTTGGTATTGCCATGATTGTTCTCTTAGTTTAGATTTTTTCTGTCGTAAAAGTTTTATTGCACTCCGAACAATGCACTGTAAACTCATTTGTTTTTTTTGGTCGACGAACAAAAAATAGGCTTACTCCAAATGTAAAAAGTATTAATAAAACAAATTCTGACCAATTTGTTTTTAATAAACTTTCCACTGTTTTTGGTTGTGTACTGCTACAATGTGGACATTTTTTCTCTGTACTGTTAACTGAGCTTAGCACTTCATCTGCCATCCATTCACCCTTCTGTTTGATTGTAGTCCATCAAATTTTTTATTAATTGCTGAAATATTTTACTATATTTCAAGATTTTTACTATGCTATTGATTGCATTTTATCTTTTTAAAAATTTTCTTTAGTAAAAATGTAACAAATGAATCTTAATAGTACAATAAACAGGCTCTTTTAAAAACCGTACGCATAGGTTATGACCCCGTAAAAATTAACGCTTTATTGTGTTTGCGCTTGATAAAAAATACTTTAGTAGATGTTTATTATATAACAGATTTAGCCCTGCATAGGCGAAATTGTTAATGAAGTTTGGTAAAGAGTTATATCCTTTAGCTTTTCCTTCGTTAAGTACATAGGAATAGACTACTAGCTTAGCACTACCTCGGAATGTACAGGCCCAGCCAAAGTTGTTTTTTTATGATCTTGCAAAAGAGCACTTTCTTCATGAAGATATAGATAATGCACGCTAAAAGAACTGTTGTAGTTTTGTCCGAAACGAAAAGCACTGGATACAAAGATATCAGTTGTGTAATTTTCCACTTGTGTACCGATCTGATTAAACCAGTCTGCTTGAAAGTTTTCATTGTTTTTTTGCCATCTTTTTTGTCCGTAGCGATACAAATCGTTGAAGATATAGCGTGTTCCAAGCTGAGTAGACTAGCCTTGAAGAAGTTTTGGATCACTTAGAAGTACATGAAAGTTATATTGCAATGGCCCGCTGAAGCCTTGAGCTCCTACGACTCCCGCATCGATACGATACTCTTGAAGCTCATCTTGGCTCCACTCAAAAAGATAAAAGGAGAGTGCTAGATATCCAGCATAGGTAATATTGTTATATTGAGGCTTTGTTTTTGTGATATCGACAGGAGTATAGAGGCTCTGACTGAGGCTTATACCTGCAGTATAGTTTTTAAAATTTTCTAAGACAGGCATCATAAAAGAGCCGTATTTTGTAGAGTTTTTGTCTTTGTGGGTGCATCAAGCTAAGCGTTTCTGTTCCTGCAAAATAGTCATCATAGATCTGACACGCAAACTGATTTGCATAAAGGACAAATGGAATAAAAAAGAGAATTAGAATATGTTGCATTCAAGCACTTTTGAGTTGGATGACTAAACGATGCCATAGAAGTATTAATGAATATCTTGTCTAAGTTTATTATCGAAAGGCGAAACAGATAGATTCAATATATATGTATTTTTTAGATGTGTATCTGTATGAATAAATAGTATTCAATATGTATTAATGGCATTCCTCTGGATTACTTAATGTAACGTATTGAGCAGATGGATGTGCTTATCTATAAATAGGGACATATTTTTCCATATTTTAAAAACTGATGCACTAAAATTAAAGATTGCAGTTTTTAAAAATATATAAGATCAAGGGATAAAATTTGACACTAATAGAACGTATTAAAAACGAGATGATGGTTATAAAATCATTGGGTGTTGTGTATGGAGACATTGGAACAAGCCCTATATATACTTTAGGTATCGTGTTACTTTTTTTAAAACCAACGCCAGAAAATATTATGCAAGTTCTCTCCCTTATAGCTTGGACCATGATGCTTCTTGTAACAGTTCAATATGCATGGCTTGCAACAAGTCTTTCCAAAAAAGGTGAGGGTGGGACTGTCGTTTTAGTTCAGATTCTTCTTCCCTATCTTAAACATGCTAAATCGATCGCAATAGTAAGTTTCTTGGGTTTTATAGGTATCTCTCTTTTGATAGGAGATGGTGTTATTACCCCTGCGATTAGTATTTTAAGTGCCGTTGAGGGTATTTCACTCATACCTGGATATGAAAATATTTCTAAAAATGTGTTATTGCTCATTGCTACTGTGGTTACTTTTATTCTTTTTGTTATTCAAAAGAGGGGTATTGAAAATGTTGCAAATGCCTTTGGTCCTATCATGGTCATCTGGTTTTTTGTGTTGGGACTTGGCGGAGGTTACTATGTATTACAGCATCTAGAGGTTTTAAAAGCACTTTCTCCATACTATGCAATTAATTTTATTATACAGCACCCAAATATTTCATTTGTAGTCCTTGCCGATGTCCTACTATGTGCAACAGGAGGAGAAGCGTTATATGCAGATATGGGTCATATGGGAAGGTTACCTATTTTAAAGGGATGGCTCTTTGCCGCTGTGACACTGTTACTCTCCTATTATGGACAAGGCGCTTATCTTCTCACTCATCCTCAAGCAGCATCAAACCCATTCTTCTCTCTTTATCACTCATTAGTTCCATCTCTTTACATTCCAATATTACTGCTCAGTATTCTTGCAACAGTCATTGCTTCACAAGCAATGATTAGCGGGATTTTTTCAGTACTTTATCAAGCGATGACGACAAGGATATTTCCACATTTACATGTGAAATATACATCCAATGAGCTGCGTAGCCAGATTTATGTAGGTTCTGTGAACTGGTTTTTATTTATATGTGTCATTATAATGCTCTTTATTTTTAAAGAATCTGCCAAACTGGCTTCAGCGTATGGTCTCTCTGTTGCAGGTGCAATGAGTATTACAGGCATGCTAATGAGTATGATATTTATGTATAAACAAAATTATCTAAAAATGGTCATTTCCATATCAGTAGCAATAATCAGTACACTCTTCTTTGTGTCATGCTGGCTTAAAATTCCTAATGGAGGATATTGGTCGCTCATTATTGCATCGATTCCTTTGTTCATTGTAATACTCTATACACAAGGACAAAAAAGATTATACAACGCACTTATCCCTGTGGAAAAAGAGCTATTTTTATCACAATATTCTAAGTACTATAAAAAGGGACATTACTTAGTGGGCACAGCACTCTTTTTTGCTCGCAGAATAGATGCAATTCCTGCGTATATAGCAAAGACTATGTTTACAAACGGGATTCTTTATAAGCGTAATATCGTGATTATCGTACAAACATCTTCAGAATCACATGGTGTCTCAAGTAGTATTACCAATCTAGCAACAGGTCTTGATCTACTTACAATCAGACCAGGATACATGGAGCAATTGAATGTTCAAAACGTTTTAAGCGAGCATAATATTGATGAACGTGTTATCTTCTATGGAGATGAGGAAATCGTCTCTAATAATATCTTCTGGAAAATATTTGCAGCTATTAAAGAGCTCTCACCTAGTTTTGTAAGTTTTTATAACTTTCCTCGTGAAAAGCTTATTGGTGTCGCACGTCGTGCTGAGATTTAGTTTTCAGTGATTTTGTTAGTTGTATGTAATAAAACATGAATATACTTCCATTTTTAAAATAAGAAAACAGGAGATCAAGAATGTCAGGACATGAATTTCACGTACACGGAGCACATGATCACGCGGTAGAACATGCAGCTGAACATGGTGAGAGTAAATTAGGACAATATATTGCTATATTTACGGCAATTTTAGCATCGATTGGTG
>JAQUHB010000038.1 GCA_028683835.1 Sulfurimonadaceae bacterium
TTTCATACCAAGACCATAGCCCACAATATAATACCGCCAAGTGCCGCAACTGCCGCCATAGCAAACAACCATTTTTTACGTGTAAGTACTGTAATAGATGCAAGTGAAATGGCGATCTGAATAAGCGTCATCGCTTGTGCTAGTTTGTGATGGGGAACCATTAGTGCATCACTTTCTTTGTTTGCTTCATCAGATTTCATTTCCAAAGCTTCCGCTTTTTTCTTTATCTCTGCCTTTTCTACGTCATATTTTTCTATTTTACTTTTGTAGTAATCTTGTTTTTCTTTTGGAGCCATGTCTGAAGCTAATTCCATTAAGTGTACTTTATTGCTTTTTGACTGATAAAAGTTCCATTGGTCAGAAGCTTGAGTTTTATAAAGAACAGCCTCATTCTTATGTAACATCGATTCATTCTGAGCATCGCCACCCTGATAACTCACAATAGCACCAATCGATGCTAAAATTGCCGTAAATATAGCAATATATTGTCCTAATTTACTCTCACCATGTTCAGCTGCATGTTCTACCGCGTGATCATGTGCTCCGTGTACGTGAAATTCATGTCCTGACATCTTCTTACGCCCCTATTTTTTAGTATATTTTTGTACGGAAGTATATTGTGCGAACTGTAAATGAAAGCGTAACAGAAGAAGCCCTTTATAGAATAAAAGGCTAAATAGTAGAGTTTATTTGATCTCTGGAGCAAAATCCTCTTTTGTTTGAAAACCCCTGGTAGTTTTATAAATATTTTCATCTTTATAGTTTACAAAATAAACAACCGGTATAGTTGATGAGTCAAATTTTAAAGGAAAATTTTTTTCTTCACGATTCATAATGAGTGGCACATACTTTTGATGTACTTTTTCATTAATATCACTATTGCTCAAAGTTCTTTGTTCAAATTTTTTACACCAAGGACAGTAATTTGTGATAAGTACAAACATTAAATCTTTTTTTTCCTCTTTAGCTTTTGCAATAGCAACTTTATAATCAGTCTCATAGCTTGAGCTCGCGGCAAACTCTTTATAGCTTTGTCCAAATAACAGCGTTGTAAAAAATAGTAATGTCAACAATTTTTTCATTCGTTATCCTCTTTATATTGCTCTGCGAATTGCTCTAAGAGATTATCTATACTTTCATTCAGATCTTCATCTAATTTAAAGATTTCAAAAATATCTTCATTCGCATAAGTCATAGCAAATGTTTCCACTCCATCTTCTCTTTTAATATTTTCACCTATCAATAGTTTTACATGTACGACAGGTTCATCTGCAATAGAGAGTCCACTTATCAAGACAGCAATAGATCTATCTGAAAAATTCTTTGTACTGATTCCTAATGCTTGAACTTTTTTGATAAGTTTTTGTTTAATAATAGCCACATATCTCTGCGGTACGTAGTCTGCACTAATCTCCACAACAGGATAAAGCTCTTTTATTCCAGTTAGTGTAAAAGGTGTTTTAGCATAAACAAAAGTCGTAAACAAAAATACTAGGAGTAATATTTTTATCATTCTAATTTTCCTTAAGAATATTTAGTAACGATGAAATTATAATGAAGCGTTTTGAAAAGAGATTGAAAAGAAGTGGTAACTTAGAAGAATTATTTTCTTCTAAGTTCTTGAATACGAGCTTTTTTACCAGCAAGGTCACGAAGATAAAACAGTTTCGCACGACGCACACGACCACGACGGATAACTGTAATTTCATTGATACTGTCAGTATAGATTGGGAAGATTCTTTCGATTCCAACACTATTGGCACCGATTTTACGAACAGTGATAGTTCTACCAGTACCTTCACCACGAATTGATATACAAACACCTTCATAGTTTTGGATACGAGTTTTTTCACCCTCTTTAATAGATACCGCTAAACGCACTGTATCACCAGCACGAAATTCTGGAACGTTTTTCTCAGCTAGTTGTGCTTTTTCAAAATTTTCTATGTACTTATTTCTCATAAGATTTCCTTGTATTGTGCTTTAAATGCTTCTCTGGACGAAAGAAAGAGGTCTTGCATTCTGATAAAGCAGATTTTAGTGAGCGAATTTTACTATGATTTCCCTTTAAGAATTCTGATGGAATATCTTTTTCATTATAAATTTGCGGCTTAGTGAAAGATGGAGCTTCAAGCAATTCGCTCTCAAAGCTTTCAATCTCCAAAGATTCACTGTTGCCTAATACTCCATCAATATTTCGAACAATTGCGTCACACATCACAAGAGAAGGCAGTTCTCCGCCTGTAAGGATATAATCACCGATACTAAAAACTTCATCTGCAAACTCTTCTATCACTCTCTCGTCAATTCCCTCATATCTGCCGCTTACAAAAACTATATGCTTTTTATGAGCAAGGCGTTTTGCATCATTTTGTACAAAACTTTTTGCAACAGGAGTCGCGAAAATGATATATGCATCCGTATCTTTATCTCTAATACTTTGCAAAGTATCAAAAAGCGGTTGCGGACTCATAAGCATTCCAGCACCTCCGCCAAATGCGGTATCATCTACTTTTTTGTGCTTCGAAAGACTAAAATCTCTTGGATTTATATAATCTATATCAAAAAGATTTTTATCAATAGCACGAGAAAGAATAGAGTCTTGAAAATAGCCATCTATAAGATTTGAGAAGAGAGTAACAAAGGTAAAACGCATATGTTCTCTTTGCTTAAGAAGCTTCGAGGATATCGATTGCGCCCTTGACTTCGATAATTTTCTTATCAACATCCACAGAGAGTACAAAGTGGTCTTGGTAAGGGATCAAAAATGTTTTTGAGAGTTTTTTATCTACAAAAGCCTGATCTGTAATAACTGTCAAATAATCTGTTGGTCCGATACGGTCAACCTCATCAACAATACCAAGCAAAATACCATTTTCATATACTTTACAATTTTCAATATCAAAATAAAAATACTGTCCATCTTCAAGAGCAACATTTTTTCTTGTATCTTCATAAGTCGTGTAGATTTTTTCATTGGTAAGACGTTTTGCATCTTCGGGATTATTGACACCGACTATCTTTATAAGAGAGCGTTCCGAATCAACAGATGCGATTTCAATAGTGCGTTTTTTACTGATAAAAAATTTTGCACCTTTTTTAAATTGTTCTGGGAAATCGCTTTTTATGTGAAGTTTCATATCACCGAACAAGCCGACAGCTTTGCCGATTGTGGCGATATGAAGAAGTTTACTATCTGATTGGTTCAACATTGATTCTATAGCTCTTTCCATCTTTAGCTTTGCAACCAGAGATCACTGTTTTGATTGCACCAATCATCTTGCCCTCTTTACCTATCAACTTGCCTACGTCAACTTGATTTGCATAGAGGATTATTTCGACTAAGTCGTCGCTTGTTGTTGATTCTACCCTAATCTCTTCAGGATGTGTAGCTATTAAACGGGCAAATTCAGCGACGAAGTCTGTTATCATGATTACTTACCAGTAATCTTTTTAACACGGCTACTCATAGTAGCACCAACGCTTAACCAGTAGTCAAGACGCTCAGCATCTACTTTTAATACTTTTTCAGTACCCATTGGATTGTAATAACCGATAAGTTCGATCCAACCACCATCTCTACGTTTGCGAGAATCTGTTACCGCGATACGGTAAAATGGTTTTTTGTTACGACCCATACGAGTTAGTCTGATTGTTGTCATGTTTTTTCCTTAAGAATAATAAAGTATAGGGGAAATGTCGCAAGATAAAAAAATGAAAGTTTTATATTGCCTCTTACCGCCTTTTGGCGTTATATACAGCTCACAATCACAGAGGGATTATTTTGAGAGCCAAAACGATGGGCGAATTATAGTTAAAATTCTTCCAAATGTAAAGCTTATCTTCTTAAAGAATTTAAGCCTCCTGGTCCACCCATCTGATTTACCATATTTTGAAGATCTTTCATCCCTTTAACACCAGAGAATTTTTTTGCCATCTTCCCTGCATTTTTAAATTGCTTCAAGATACGGTTCACTTCTACTTGAGAAAGTCCACATCCCTTTGCAATTCTTTCTTTACGGGAATTATTCAAAAGTTCTGGATCTTCACGCTCTCTTGGTGTCATAGATGAAACCATTGCTTTTATCTGTTTTAGCTCATATGAGTTCTCTAAATCAAAATCTTTTAAAGCGTTACTCATACCAGACATCCCTGGTATCATTCCCATGATGGACTTCATACTTCCCATCTTTTTCATGCTTTCCATCTGACCTAAGAAGTCATTGAAGTTAAACTCCCCTTTTCTGATCTTTTTTGTCATCTCTTTGGCTTGCTTTGAATCAATGATATTCGCTGTTTTTTCAGCTAAACCTTCGATATCTCCAAGACCCATTAAACGGTTAACGATTCTCTCTGGGATAAAAACTTCAAGATCTTCCATCTTTTCACCGCTACCGATAAAACGAAGTGGAACTTGTACTTGAGAGGAAAGACCAAGGGCAACACCGCCTTTGGAATCGCCGTCATATTTACTAAGGATTACGCCATCAATACCAATCTGCTCTTTAAAAGATATCGCAGTTTTTACAGAATCTTGTCCTGTTAAAGAGTCAGCAACATAAAAGATCTCATCAGGATTGGCAACTTTTTTAACTTCATGAAGTTCTTTCATAAGTTCTTCATCAATCGCTAAACGTCCAGCTGTATCTATTAAAACAACATCGAAAAGTTTTGTATCAGCGTATTTAAGTGCGGCTTTGACTACATCAACTGGATTTTTTGTTGCTTCGTCTTCAAAAAGTTCCACTTCAATATTTGCAGTAATCTGGCGAAGTTGCTCGACTGCCGCCAAACGTTGTAAATCGGCTGCGACAACAAGTACTTTCTTTTTTTTATTTTTAAGATAATATGCCAGTTTTCCCGTTGTCGTCGTTTTACCAGAACCTTGTAAACCTGTCATTAAAATAACAGTCGGAGGATTTGATGCAAAAACAAAACCTTTTTTACCGCCAACTTCCAAGATAGCATACAATGTTTCTCGAAGTGCATCAAGAAACTGCTCTTTACCAACCCCTTTTGCTTTTGTTTTAAGCTCTACATCAAAAATAAGTTCTTTAACAACTTTGTGATTCACATCAGCTTTTAAAAGCGCTTTTTTAAGTTCTGCCGTTGCTTTGATCAATGACTTTTCATCATCATGAAAACGTATTTTTCTTATTGCGGATGTAAACGATTCGGTTAATGTATCAAACATAAAAATTTCCTATATAAAATGAATATTATGGTTTTAATTCTAGCTAAACCCTGCTTAAAAGAGTGACTTTATGATTCGAAGTGCTTGAATGCTGTAGGCTCAGGAGCAACAAAAGTCATCCCTAACAGTACAACTTTTCTAGCATGAAGCATTACACGTTTGTATCTTCGTCCACCATATTGTTCATCACCGATAATCGGGAAATCGATGCTTTTAAGATGTACGCGTATCTGATGCGTACGTCCATTGTGAATTACACATTTTACTTTCGTTTTTTTACCACTTACGATCTCAGGCGTTACCTCTGTACGGGCAGGCTTTCCCTTTTTCGAGATTTTTGAGTAAGCTTTATTATTCTTTTTTTCTGTAATAATTGCCTTGTCAATATCAACGCTATCAACAAGTATGCCATCAATCCAAGCAGAATACTCTTTGTAGACAGTATCGTTTTTAAACTCTTTGATCGCTTTTTCTCTAAACTCTTCATTTTTGACAAGCATCAAAACTCCACTTGTTTCACGGTCAAGTCTGTGAAGCAGTTTTGCGTCTTTAAACTGGCGTTCTATTTCATCAGAATTAACAAATGCAGGTTTATCAACGACTATAAGATCATTATTTTGAAAGATAGGTTTTATCTTTTCAACTTTTTCGACTTTAAAGTTTGTTTTAGAGTCTATATCTCCACGCGCAATCATCACTTTTTTATTACCTGCATACACCAAACCTCTATCGATAAGAGATTTTGCTTCATTATTTGAGATTCCCTCTTGCAGTGCTAAGACTTTATATGCTTTATCTTTTTCCATTAACTGTTCCTAATATAGTTTATTACTCTGTCCAAATTTATCTTCTCATCCACTTTTGATGGAGGAAGGGTTTGTGCATTTTGGAGTGCTTTACACACTTCATTATTTTCAATATATTGTACATGATGTACATACTTAAAGAGCTCTTTTTGATCGTGAAAATATTTACCTGTTATAATCTTACAACCAAAATGAGCCGGTTCTAAAGGATTGTGTCCGCCAACATCGACTCTAAACGCACCACCTAAAATAGCAATATCACTGATATTATAAATATTATTCAGCTCGCCCATCATATCAACTAAAATGACGTCAGTAGATAGAGTTTTATCTTCACTGAAACGGCTTACATGTAAAGTACTGTACAAGCTATTTTTCTCACAAAATTCTTGAATGAGTTTATATACTGCATCAAATCTTTCAGGGTGACGAGGTACGATTATCAGCTTCGCTTCGTGTTCTTGAATATATTTTGCGTAACCTTCAAGAATAAGCTTTTCTTCACCTTCATGAGTGCTTGCAGCGACTATCGTCAAACCTTCAGGTTTACTATAGGCTTTACTCTCATGTATCTCTTGAGCGAGTTTGATATTGCCGATAACCTCAATATTTTTTGCACCCAATGTTTCAAAACGGTAAGCGTCTATCTCGCTTTGACAAAATACGACATCGACATACGAGAGCAGTCTTTTGTAAAACCATCCCATTTTCATATATTTTTTTACACTTTTATCCGAGATACGTGCATTTAAAAGTACAACTTTTGCGCCGCGTGCTGACATTACGGCTAAAAGCATATACCAAAATTCCGCTTCCAAAACAACAAGAAGTTTTTGAGGTTTTACCCAAAACGGCAAAAATATTTCAAAAGGGAGATATCTTAAATCAACTCCATATTTTTTTGCTTCATGATGCCCTGTATGCGTGACCGTCGTGATCTTAATCTCATCTTTATCCAAGCCTTCAAGAATCGGTTTTAATGCTCTCGCTTCACCAAGTGAGCAAACATGAAACCAGATACCGTTGCTACTTTTAAATCGTGGATTGTGAAAAAGAAAAAAACGAGATGGGATAGATTCTTTATATTTTTTCTTGAAAGATAAAGAGATTAAAAGTGGCAGTGCCATAATGTAAAGCACTGCACTTAAAATATAGTAGAAAAAAGAAAATGGCTTCAAGCCTACGCTTCTTCGCCTTGCGCCATATATAATATACGACCACAATGTGGACAAGTGACGATCTCTTCGCCTTTAATAACATCTGCAAAAACTTTATCATTTACGTGCATAAAACAACCCATACATGCTTGATCTTTTAATTCAACTGCTGTTGTGTTTTTAGCCCAACGACGAATTTTTTGATAAAAAGCTAAACCTTTTTGGTTCATCTCACCAACAAGTTTCTCTTTTTTAGCAAATACATCACGACGTGTTATTTCAATATTGCCAAGTTTAATATCTACGTCTGCTTTGATTGTTGCAAGATTTGTATCAATTTCAGCTTTTTTTGTACTCATTTCTTCTAATTTTACTTTTTTTGCAGAAACAAGTTTATCTAAACGTACGATCTCTTCATTTGCAAAAGCCACCTGCTCTTTTGCGATCTCTTCTTCTAGTTGAAGTGATTTCATTTCACGTTCTGTTTTGATCTCTGAAGATTTTTTCTTATTATCTTCAAGTTTTGCAGAAAGCTCTGCCAAATGAAGTTCATTTTTATGTTTTTTCAACTCTTCATTTTTAATCTCATCTTCTATTGACGAGATCTCTCCATCAAGGTTATCTCTTGTTGCAAGAGTCGCCTCATATTTGTAATTTGCTTCATCAATTTGAGGTTCAAAAGCATCTATCTCTTTATCAACTTCTGAAAGATCGATTAGTTGTTTTAAGTGTTTGTTCATCTATTTCCTTTTTGGATTCGGTGCGACAATTTCCCTATATATACGTGAAAGGGTTTTTTGATTGTGAAATTATAACCGCTAATCCTAAATTTTCCAAATATGTTTTTAAAATTTCTCCAAAAAACTGTTCACTTTCATAATGTCCGATGTCTATCATGGAAAGATTTATCGTTTTTGCCTCCATAGCATCGTGATATTTTATATCACCGGTCAAAAAACAGTCTGCCTCGATTGAGCGCATTAAAGATGCACCTGAGCCAGTTGTCAGCGCTACAGTTTTAATATTTTCATGAACTTTGACACACCTTACATGTAAGAGCTCAAATGCTTTTGCTATTTTTGTAGCGAAATTATCAAATGTATCATCCACTTCCATGTAAGCTACAAAACCATCTTTTTTAACTATGTTCAAACCTAAAACTTTGGTTGCTACATACTCATTGAGATGTGTTTGATCAAAATTTGTATGCATTGCAATATTTGAAATATTTTTTTTAACCATTTTTCTTATAAGATGTGCAGGGTATTGATTGAATTGAAGTTGTTTTAATCCTCCAAAAATAATTGGATGATGCGTAATTAGAAGTGAGTTTTCTTCCATTGTGTCTAAGAGTTTTCCATCCACATCGATACTCAAATAAACTCTTTCAACTTCTTCATTCAAATCACCAAGTAATAGCCCAGAATTATCCCACTTTTCTTGAAGTTCAAAAGGTGATATCTCATCTAAATAATTATATATATCTATAATCTTCACAACTAGCTCCTTTGACGTACACAGCGCACATAGACGGATTTTGTCTTATATCCGGCATCCTCTTTTTTAAACTCAAACATATTTGTACTTTCCATCAAATCTACAAGCTTCTTAAATCCATAATTACGAGAATCGAACTCCGGTATTTTATTTGCGATTTTCTGCCCTACTGAGCCTAAATATGACCAGCCTGCATAGTCGGATGTATCATCAACCGCATTTCGTAAGATAGCAAGCAGACGTATCTCTTTTGAAAGTTCTTTTGGATTTTCTTTTACCTCTTTTGGTTTAACGCTTTTTACATCTATCTCACTAATCGCTTCATCTCGGAGATTTTCTGTAAAGATAAACTTATCGCATGCACTTACAAAGGATTTTGGCGTTTTTTTCTCTCCAAAACCATAAACGATAAGCCCGCTTTCTCTAAGTCTTGAAGCTAAGCGAGTAAAATCACTATCACTTGAAACAATACAAAAACCGTCAAATTTATCTGAATACAAAAGATCCATCGCATCGATGATCATCGCCGTATCCGTCGCATTTTTGCCCGTTGTATAGGCAAACTGCTGCATCGGATGGATGCCATGTTCTAACAAAAGATTCTTCCAGCCTTTGAGCTTTGTGTCCGTCCAATCTCCATAAATCCTTTTTACACTCGCCACACCGTAGTTTGCGATCTCATCCAAAAGACCCTCAATGATCTTCGGCTGAGAGTTATCTGCATCTATTAAAACAGCTAATTTTTTTTGTTCACTACTCAAATTTTTTCCTTTATCTTATCCATCTCTGTTTTTGCTTCGCTTAATTCTGGATTGATTTCAAGCGCTTTTTCATACATCGCAAATGCCTCTCTAAAGCGTTGCATATCAACAAGTAAATTTGCATAATTATAGTATGTGACCTCATAAGCAGCATCTATTTGTAATGCCTTTTTATAATGTTCTTCGGCTTGAGTAAACTCTCCGCTTTTGCGGTACAAAGAAGCAAGAGCATTATGAAAAATATCATTATTTTGCTCTATATATAAGGCTTCTTGATAATACGAAATCGCTTCATTATCTCTCTCTTCTTTTGCAGAAATATAGCCTAATTTACCAAGAATTTCCGCATTGTTTGGATCTTTTACATTTGCTTCATCAAGCAGTGCAAATGCTTTTTTAAGATCACCTTTTTCAAAAGCTTCGTCTGCCTTTATGGCAAGTGTCTGGGAATCAAATAGGGAAAAACCATGTCGAGAGCTATCATCTTTTTCTGGCTTTTCATCTTCGAGAGTTTGAATATGCTGATAAACTTTCAATGAAAAAAATGCGGACATTACTATCATTAGTATTTGAAACAAACTCATGAAATTCCTTTTTCACAATTCTATCATAAAGGAGATCTCTAAATGAGAATCATAACCATTTTGTAACTATCTCTAGGATATAATGATTAAAATTCAATTTATGACGGTTTATTATGATAGTAAATTTAAAAGATCCAAGTTTATATAACAATCGTGAGCTTTCTTGGCTCCAGTTTAACACAAGAGTTTTAAAACAAGCGCAGGACAGTTCCCTTCCATTACTAGAGAGATTGAAATTCCTTGCAATCTACGGCACAAATCTTGATGAATTTTATATGATTCGCGTGGCGGGACTTAAAAAACTTTTTAGTGCGGGTGTTATCGTCTCAGGGGCAGACCGTTTGACTCCATTGCAACAACTTATGGACATCAGACAGTATCTACACCAAGAGCAACAAGTAGTAGAATTTTGTATGACTGATATCTTCAAATCTTTAGAACAAGAGGGTATCTTTGTTAAAAAATATAAAGAATTAAGTGTTGCTGAAAAGAAAATAGTCACTAAAAAGTTTTTTGAGGGGATTTATCCTATCATTATCCCTATCGCGGTGGATGCGACGCACCCTTTTCCTCACCTCAACAACCTTAGTTTTGGGATCATCGTCAAGCTTTTAGACAAAGATGACACAACGGTTGAACGCTTTGGAATCGTTCGTGTTCCTCGTGTTTTATCGAGATTTGTGCAGATTGCTGAGGGAACTTATGTGCCTGTTGAAGATGTCGTAGCTGAACATATTGAAGATATTTTTCCAGGTTATCAGCTTTTAAAAAGTGTACCGTTTCGTATCACAAGAAATGCCGATATCGCTATCGAAGAAGAGGAAGCCGATGACTTTTTAGAGATTCTTGAAGAGGGACTAAAACTCCGTAAAAAAGGGGAAATCGTAAAACTTGAAGTTGGTTCAAATGCAGACCATGAGATTATTGATTTTTTCAATAGTCATATCAATGTTTTTAAACACGATATCTATACATTTCACACAATACTAAATCTTTCATCTTTATGGCAAATAGTTGGAAATAAAGATTTTGCACACCTTTTAAATGAACCGTTCAATCCAAAACTCTTACCGCCTCTGAGTTCAAATGAAAATATTTTCTCTATTTTAGATACACAAGATGTGACGCTTTATCATCCATATGAAAGTTTTGAACCCATTGTACGTATGATCCAAACAGCGGCAAAAGATCCAGATGTTGTAACAATCAAAATGACACTTTACCGTGCTGGTCCACAATCACCGATAGTACAAGCACTTATGAGTGCTGCAGAAGCTGGAAAACAGGTAACAGTTATGGTCGAGCTCAAAGCAAGATTTGATGAAGAAAATAACCTTATCTGGGCAAAAGCTCTTGAAAAAGCTGGGGCGCATGTTATATATGGCATCTTCGGATTTAAAGTACATGCAAAAGCAACACTTATCACTAGACGTACAAACGGTAAACTCAAACAGTATGCGCATTTGGGTACGGGAAACTACAATCAAAGTACGGCAAAAATCTATACAGATATCAGCTATCTTACAAGTAAAGATGAGATCACAAATGATCTCACTAGATTTTTTCACTTTCTCACAGGTTTTAGTAAAAAAGGAAAATTAGAAAAACTTTATATGGCTCCAGCGCAGATAAAACCAAAACTTTTATCACTCATCGCCAATGAAACACGAAAAGGAAAAGATGGAGAGATCCTAGCAAAAATGAACTCTTTAGTTGATGATGATGTGATCCGCGCTCTCTATAAAGCAAGTCAAGCAGGCGTTAAGATAGAGCTTATTATCCGTGGAGTATGTTGTTTAAAACCTGGTATTGAAGGAGTGAGTGATAATATCAGAGTTACTTCTATTATCGGGAAATACTTAGAACATGCAAGAATATTTTACTTTAAAAGCACTGCTCCTCATATTTTCATCTCAAGTGCAGACTGGATGCCTCGTAATCTTATGAGACGAATCGAGCTTTTAACGGGAATTGATGATAAAGAGAGTGCGGATAGATTACTACAAATCTTACAACTCCAATGCAGTGACAATGCTCTTTCTCATGAGCTTCAAAGTGATGGAAGTTATCATAAAGTAAAAGTAGAAGCGGATCAAAAAGCAATCAATAATCATAAAATAATTGAAGATCATATGATAAAGATGCACAAAGCATTGAAAAAGGAGTCCCCAAATTATGTGCAACAACTTGCAGAAAGACTTTTGAAGGATTCATAATGGTGTATAAGTTTAAAGATATTCTCCCAACGCTGGGCGAAAAAACTTGGATCGCGGATTCAGCTGATGTCGTTGGTGATGTGACTATCGGCGAAGATTGTTCTATCTGGTTTGGATGTGTCGTACGCGGCGACGTGCATTACATAACTATCGGAGATCGCACAAATATCCAAGACCTTTCTATGGTACATGTAACGCATTATAAAAAAGAGGACAGGAGTGATGGCAATCCGACCATCATCGGAAACGATGTGACCATCGGACACCGTGTGATGCTTCATGGATGCACCATCGAGGATGCTTGTCTTATCGGTATGAGTGCTACTATCTTGGACGGTGCGGTCATCGGCAAAGAGTCGATTGTAGGTGCTGGAAGTTTAGTCACAAAAAACAAAATATTTCCTCCACGTTCACTCATCATGGGAAGCCCTGCAAAACTGATCAAAGAGCTCACAGATGAGGAAGTCAAAGAACTTTATGCATCTGCTTCAAGATATGTGAAATTTAAAGAGGATTACAGAGTCTAGATGCCGGAACTTGACCCGCTTATCTTAGTCGATATCCTTGGAATCATCGCTTTTACCATAAGCGGATTTTTAGTGGGAGCTAGAAATCATCTTGATATTTTAGGTCTTATCATCGCCGCTTCACTCACTGCCTTAGGCGGTGGAATCGTGCGAGATACGATTCTCAGCGTCACCCCCTTCGCTTTTAAAACACTCTATCCTGCAACGGCACTTTTTACTGTTGTATTTCTTGCACTTGTATTTAAAATCCACAGATATGACAGCATAGAAAAAAGATGGCTCTTTGTCATAAGCGATACCATCGGACTCGTGGCTTTTAGCATCACAGGCGCTCTTTTAGCTTTGCATGCAGGATACAATTTTTTTGGAGTCATCATACTCAGTTTTATCACAGCGATGGGCGGAGGAGTGATAAGAGACATCCTTATCAACCAAGTCCCTGCAATCCTCATCAGCGACTTCTACGGCTCTATCTCGGTGATAGTTTCCATACTGTTACTACTCTTGCATGTAAGCGGTTT
>JAQUHB010000071.1 GCA_028683835.1 Sulfurimonadaceae bacterium
TGTTTTTACTTTTAGACTTCAACTTTTATCAGGTTTATTTTCTTTTTTTAAATTTAAAGTCACTTTTGGTCCTTTTGAAAACGGTGTGTTTATTGATGACGTTATTACCCCTACGGTCGTTTGATATTATGCTAAACTATCTTAAATTTTTAAAAGGGGTTTTTTATGACTGATTATGTAGAAAATGGTTATGTTGAAGAGGGTTATGTTGAGGGTGGTTCTACTGCTCCCATAACATGTGATTTAAGTTTAGTTAATACAAAGTTAGATTTGATTTTGACAAAGCTTTCTAGTATGTCTACTCGTTTGGATGTTTTAGAAAGTAATATTAGTGCAAAAGTTCAGGCGATCTCATTTGATAGTCTTAACGCTGATCTATTGGCTGATTACAATGGTGTTATTACTGCTTTGGGTTCTGTTGGTTCTCTTGACTTATCGCCTCTTACTATTGATTTGGTAAGAATAGAGACTAAGCTTGATGATGTGCGTACAAATGTCAATGAAAAAATGCTTACGACTGAAAACGTAAAACAGTTTATCCCTATGGTAGACGATCAATCTATAAGGATTTACCCTGTTGGTACTAAAGTTAATGTAATTGGTGTCGATGGTGTTTGTACTGTTGTTGCTTCTCATTTTAGTCCTGCATCGGATTTTTTATTTTGTCCTGTTTACACTGTTCGCTCAGATGATGGCCGTGTAAGTGATTTTGATATGGATTTAGTTTTGAAAGTGGCTGATTAATATGTCTCTTGCTGTTGAAAGATTATTAAAGGATGCATTTCCTCCACCTCGTCAAAATATAGGTGGTGGTAGTCAAATGAGTAAGACTCAATATGAAAAGGTTTATGAAAGTGTTCCTGTTCAAACTGTTTCACAAAAAGTTACTATTTCTTCTAGTTCATCAGCTCAAAAAACTACTTCTTCTGGTGGTATTTCTTCGAATACTTTAGTGAAAGATGTTCCACAAACTTCTCTTTTATCTACTGTGCTTATGGCTACGGGTTGGGGTAGTATCATTGCTACTATTGGCGATTTTGCTGCTAAACCGATTATCGACAGATATAAAGAGCTTATTTCCCAGTTTTCAGGCGATAATCCTGACACATCAACTTTAGGCGAATTGCTAGGTGCTATTTCTCAAATCAATCCATTTGAGACACCGCCTGCACCTGCTTCTTCTTCTAAAAAGAATTTGTTGGATATTTTGTCAGATCACACAAATCATCTTAATCGTATTGCTATTGCACAAGAGGGTATTTATAGAAGTAGTTTGACAGATCAAAACTCTCCTTTAAAAACTATGATTGATGGTTTTACAAATCTTCAAAAAGAGGTTAATGATAAAGTTCGTTCCGATGTTGTTTCTTCTGTTGATGCTCGTCTTGCTGATCTTCAGAGTAATATTGACAGTGTTGACAATGATGTTATTAACTTGAGTTCTAAGCAGAAATCTTTAGATGAAGATTTAACTAATACTAAAGAGGATTTGATTAAAAAATCTCAAGAGGCTCTGAAAGTCATTAGTGATTCTACAGATCATTTATCTTCTGTAAATACTGATATTGCTCGTGTACTTGATAGCTTTGCGTTTGATGGTTTAGTAGTGAAAAAAGATGAAAAAGATTTGGCATTACAAGATGCTAGATTAGAACATCATGAGTACCAAAAAACTGTTGTTGATGTTAAAGATATGGACGGAAACGTAGTCGCAAATGTTGCTCCTCGTGAGTTAAAAAATAGTGAGTTGGCATCAACTGCCAGAAAACATACAGATCAAAATAACTTTGAGTTGGATGATGATGATATTGATACTATGGTCGGTGATTATAATATTAGTGAGATGTTTACTTATTCACGGTTGACAGATCGTTTACAAACTACTTTAAGTGATATGGATACAAATTTAAATTAAATTTTTTTAACTTTATTCAATTTTTGCCCAGATTTTTGAATATAAGGTTTAAAAAATGAGTATTGGACAAATCGGTCAGAATTCAGCTGATGAATTTTTTGAGACCATGATGTATATGACTGCGTACAATGAGGCTAGGACTCAAATATCTGCTTTTACAAAAGATATTCAATCTCCCGTATTAAAAGAGGCTGTTGAATCTGCTATGCAAGTTCTAGTTATGGGTGTTGTTTTTAATTTGATTCGAACACAAGAAAAATGGATTGAAGGTATATTTCACACTGCTGAGGGTTTAGTGGCTATTTTATTAGCTTCTGGTTTTGCTCAAAAATTAAAATCAAAATTTGCTAATTTAAAAGGTATGAAAGTATTTCAAAAGTTTGGAATGTTTCAATCTAGTTTCCGTGATCGTGTTGCTGTCGCTCAGTTGGTTGTAGATCAAGGTGGTAATCATCTACATGGAGAAAGTACACATAGCACAAGCTCTGAGATCATGAGTAATATCACTGCTGAAAAAGAACATATAGTAAACAAAGAAGCCCTTCATAGTGAAGTCGGAACAAATATGGCAAAGCGTTATAATGAGACTTTGCTTTTTAAATTGTTTACTAAGTCTTTTACTCCAAACGATGAACTCGTTATGAAAAAAATATTAGGTCGTGATACTGCATCAACTTTTTCAACTGATGATTTAAACAAAGTAGCAGATTTTCTTTTTGTTAAAGATAGTGCAGGAAATATGACGGGATTATCTGAACAGTTTTTCCAACTCATCAATGGTCTTGGATATGTTCACAATAAAACTGCAGGAGCGACGATATGACGATTCCTACTACTTGTGAAGAAAATGCACGTATGCAAACAGCTATTTTATTATCTATGGCTCGTGTTCTTGGTATTACTGATGCCCAGATAATTTCTGAGGGGTTATGATGGTTTGTTGTTGTCCATTGCCTCCTATACTTTCTTATGGTTCTTTTTATAGGATTACTTTTGATTCTGGCTCTTCAATAGTTTCTGACATTAATGGTAATTTTTCTTTACCATTAAATAAAATTGTTGTATCTTCTAAATTATTTTTTAGTATATATGATAGTAATAATAATATGTTGCCGACGTCTTCTGTTAGTGATATGCCATATCGTTTTACAAATCTTACATCTCCTCTTTTTCCCTTGAGTGATATTAGTAAGGATCCTTCTAAA
>JAQUHB010000039.1 GCA_028683835.1 Sulfurimonadaceae bacterium
CGCTTATTCAGATCGCCATTTCACTTGCATCTATTACAGTACTTACACGTAAAAAATGGTTGTTTGCTATGGCGGCAGTTGCGGCACTTGGCGGTATTATATTGTGGGCTATGGTCTTGGTATGAAATATAAGCTACAAAAAATAATAGATTGTAAAATGGATATTAAGCACTTATGATACTGTTACTGGGATTTGTTGGTTTATTAACTGGATTTTTAAGCGGTTTTTTCGGTGTAGGTGGTGGACAGGTTGCAGTGCCATTGTTGGTTTTTTTTGGGTTAAACATTAAAAATGCTGTTGGAATTTCTGTCATTCAGATGATGTTTGGCTCTATTTATGGCAGCTATTTAAATTATAAACATGGAAATTTAGATCTTAAACAATATTTTCCGTTTTTAATAGGAGGTGTTTTTGGAGGTTTTATTGGCTCCTATTTTAGCAATATAGCTTCAGAACATTTTTTATATATCCTATTTTTATGTATAGTCTCTCTTGCTATTATAAGAGTATTTTTCTCTCCATCAGAGCATAAGCTACATGAAATTTATTCTCCAAAATTATATATTGTAATTGGGATGTTAATAGGGATACTCTCTGGAATGATAGGAGTGGGTGGGGCAATTCTTATGACTCCAATCCTTGTAGGATTTCTCAATTTCAGTATCAAAAAAGCTATATCCGTGAGTCTCTACTTTGTTATTGCTTCAAGTGTTTCTGCACTGTTTGGACTCTCTTATTTTGGGCATGTAGATTATTTAGATGGAGTGATTACAGCAGTAATTTCCTTATTTGGTGTTTGGATGGGAATTCATCTTGGACACAAAATTAATACACGAAAACATAAATTTTTGCTCCTTTTAATCTATATCATTACGTTCTCAATTATGGTAGAAAAATTAATTGATTAAAACTTTGATAGAAGATAATTTTCTTTTATAAAATTGAAGGTTTGAACATGTATCAAAAACAACTTCCCATACATATTACAATGTAATGAAAATAGATTTGCAGAAAATGTTTCCATTAGCAAAAGATTTTTTTTATGCTTTAATTACAGCTACTTTTTTCAGTGCTTTCATTTATATGGCTTATTTTAATGTTATTTGTAAAGTATGTGACTCTCTATTTGGAATTATTGCTATTGTATTGTTGTTACACATAACAAAACGAGCTCTTTTATTAAGCGGTTTTTTTATAGGTCTTTTATGGTTTTATTGGATAGGTTATAGCTTTAAATATTATGGTGTTAATCCAATTGTTGAGCCCTTTGTAGCATTTGGTTTTGGAATAGTTTATACTCTTTTCTTTGGGAGTATGGCATTAACCAACAAAATCTATATACGTGCATTGATTTTCTTTGGCTTAACTTTTATTTCTCCTTATGGATTTAATTGGTTAAAACCTGAACTCCTATTTATAAATAGTTACTTTGGCACCTCAAAACTAGATTTTGCTATAGTCCTTACCGCTCTTGTACTCACATCTATTTTTACAGGTAAATTGAAATATATACCATTATTACTACTTTTTTCTGCCTTACATTTTAATAACCCGATACCGACTATACCTTCTTTAAAAATTGATTTGGTTGCTACAAATCTAAACCAATTTGAAAAATGGAACCCTGATAATCTTGAAAATATTATCAATATGAATCTTACTTATATTGATGATGCAATCAATAAAAAATATGATGCTGTAGTTTTACCTGAATCTGCTTTTCCTATGAATTTGAATGAAGCTCCTATTTTGTTAGAATATCTCAGTGAAAAATCAAAATGGATTACTATTATTACCGGTGCACTTGTTGAAGAGAACGGTAAGCATTATAATGTTACTTATCATTTTGAAGATGGAAACTATACAGTTGCAAAAAAAGTTGTTTTAGTACCATTCGGAGAGTATATTCCGCTTCCATCATTTTTTGAAAAATGGGTAAGTGAAACTATATTTCATGGAGCAAGTGATTTTACAAGTGCTTCTGTGCCAAGTGATTACACTATAAAAGGTGTAAAGTTTAGAAATGCCATTTGCTATGAGGCTTCAACTGATAAGATATATGAAAACACGCCATCATATATTATAGCTACGAGTAATAATGGTTGGTTTTTACCATCAATTGAACCAACATTACAAAACTTATTATTCAAATATTATGCTCGAAAATATAATGTAATAATTTTTCACTCAGCTAATCCTGCTGGAACTGGCATAATATATTAGTTTAATTTTTTTAAAATGTCAGTTTATACTAAATCGTTCAAATTCTATCTGAGATTGATATTATCGGATAATTTTTGATCTGACTTCGTCTTCACTTATCATTGTACCCATATATTTAACAACTACAATTTTTTCGGTCTCATTAATATACCATTCAGTAATATGTTTATGTTCTAGGACTGTTAATTTTTGCATATCAATATGATTTATAGGAATATATAGAAAAGAATTTTTTATCGGATTTTGAAGACGAAATATCCAAGTAAACCACAATAGTGCTACTCCTGCTGCACTTATACCTAATATCACGATTAAAATAATCTAAAAAGATACCAGCAACACTTTCACCGACATGCCCTACATAAATCAATCAAGTCAGAACTCTTTTTCATTAAATCAATTTGGTAATCCTGCGTTACTAACAAGAATTCAAACTCAAAAAAAAATCACTCTATTAAGTTTTCAATATTTTTAATTGCTTTAGTTTTCTTAAATATAAAAATAATTTTTATAATACTCATCATTGTAATTGAACTAATCATTCCTGCGATTACCAAAGCGTAATACTCATTAATACTTATAGAATGGGTTTCTTTTCCTATTGTTGCAATTGCAAGTAAAAAAGTTAAAGGCATCGAATCACCCATAGCAAGCATCAACGTATTTTGAAGTCCTAATTTTGTAAGGTACATCATTGAACTAATCGCACGAATAGAAAACATTACAGCTATAATTTGAACTGCTAAAGATATTACATCAGTAGAAATTAACGCTTTTATATTGACTGTCGAACCTACATAGATAAAAAAAACTGGAATTAAAAATCCAAAACCTAATGATGATAGTTTATGGTGTAAGTCAATTTTATGATCAAAAAAAGTCGTTATAAATATTCCTGCGATAAAAGCTCCCAATACCATATCTAAACCAAGCCAAATCATGAGACCTATCATAATAAAGAAAAAAGCCATTGACAAACGAACATCTTTCTCACTGTTATCATACTCGGGCATAATGATGTTCTTTAAATGTGGATACCACCAAAATATTATACTTGTGAATCTAAACATGAATACTGAAATAATTAGAAAAAGAATTAAAATTCCGATAGCACGGAGAAGATTTAAACTTATTCCATACTCTAAAACCCCACTTAAAAGTGTTAAAGCCGTGATACTGATAAGTTCACCAAATATTCCAATAATTAAAGTAAGTTTTATCCAAGGCTCATTTTTACCATGTTCTTTAATCAATGCCATAATCATACCCAGTGATACGATAGGGAAAGCAACTAAATAAACAATTGAGAGATTCAAAAACCATACTAAAAGTGCAGAGAGAGAATACAACATCACAAAATATCCAATAGCTCTTTTAAAGAGTGAGGATTCTATTCTCAGAAAATTTTTGAGATCAACTTCCATTCCTGCTAAAAACATTAAAAATAAAAATCCAGTCTTTGCTATTAGAGGGATATATGTATTATGCTCAAATACTCCAAAAAAGCCTATAAGGATTCCTAAAAGTATTTCAGTAACAGATAAAGGAATTTTAAGTAGTTGTGCAATATACGGAGCAACTAGTATTGTACATGATAATACAACAATGACTACTGGAATATTGTTCATGCTTAATACCTCACAGAAATATTTAAGTATGAAACATGTTTTTATTCAAAAAAATTGAAAATTTTTCAAATTTCATATTAAAATGGAGGGAATTATATTGGAAATTCACTAATATTTAGATAAGTTTTTTTATCATTGCTACTCATACTATAGGGAACATTTCTTATAGAGCTTATTGTTTAATAGTTCTTGTAGATATTTCAAAAAATAGCAACTTTTTTATTTTGGTATGCTATAAATCTTTATTTTCAGCCCATGAAACGATACCCCACACCTATTTGCGTTATAATCCAACGAGTCAAAGAGGTAGTAAAGCATGAATAAGTTCTGACGAAAAATCCATAAATAAAGAAATATATTCTAACAACTACACAGTTGAAAAAATATTATGAAATCTTATAGTGTAAAACCAAACTCAGCTTTTGATTTGGAGTAAAAAATATTTAAGTTATCTTCTTTTATGATTCTGAAAAGTAGATCACATTTTTTTTCATCCGTTAGTATAATCACTTCCAGAGGTTCATCCACAAGTTCAAAATAATCTGCGGAATGTAAAGTTTTGTTTTTACCGTAACCCTCTAAAGCAGCGATTACAGTCACACCTTCTATACCGATCTCTTTTGCTTTTGCAATAAGCCACTCATGAACTTGTAAGTTGTCATGTTTTCGTCCTCTGATTGTTGAAAATACTAATCTATACCCATCCATCGCATACTCCTATAAAAATAATTTGTACGTAAAAATGCCTAATACTGTCATGAGCAAAGAACCGCCTACATGGGCTATCAATCCTATAGTAAATAGTTGTAAGTTGTTTTGCTGTAGAAGATTTACCATCTCTGCGCTAAAGGTAGAAAAAGTGGTAAGTCCACCTAAAAAACCTGTTATGATAAAGATTCTCCATTCAGAACTCAGTGTGGTGTTATGGGCAAAAAAAGAGATAAAAAAACCTATGAGATAACCACCTATCATATTAACAAGAAGTGTTCCTAGAGGAATATTTGGATAGATATGGTTAAATCTTACTCCTATATACCAGCGAAGTATCGCTCCGATTGATGAGCCTAATGCGATTGAGAGAACAGTGTTTATCATATGATTGTACCTATTTTTATTATTGAACTTGGCTAGCTGTTGTTTAAGTATTAATTTTCATATTGTTATCATCTTAATCTGAAAGATATACACAAATTATTATTCTATATAGTTAATTCTACAAGGTTTACTGCAGAATTGTCTGGATGATTATATCTATTTATTATTTCGATGATGTATTCTTACAAAAATATTTTCTAAGCTTTTCAATAAATAAGACTGAAATATAAAAATGATTTGTAGAGCTTCTGGGAATCAATTTAAGTAAACCTTAAAATGCATGTTACAAAAACAATATTTGTAAGTTGGCTTCTCATATTGAATTCATCTTCAAGAGGCTTGATGGTAAAATTACACTAATTCTATAATAATATTATAGATGTATGATAATTGAGATATTTTATTTCAAATGAGTTTTAGATAAAACAGTGCTTACCATAATTCTATCCAAAAATATTTTACAATTCTTGAAAGTAACACGAACGATGTCAGAGTAATAGTGACAGATACCCCCCCCCATCGTCGGTCAAAAGCCAATCTTCGGGTAGATAAATGGAAAGGCAAAAACATTGATAGTGTCGGTAATACGTACCAAAACGTGTACCATGCATGGGCCTCCACCTACAAAGGGATTTTTATTCCCATGCGTTTTAAACTTAGCTTAAATTAACTCTCAGAGCCCCTACAAATCATTTTTCCACTTCAGTTCCAGTAATTGATACCGATAACGCTTTTATCGCTTCCATATCAAATTCATCTTCAATCGGCTTTTCTGTAAAGTCATATTCTCCATAATTTCTGTTACTGAACAATATGATATCACTGTGAGTCGATGTTTTGTATCCACTTTTTTATAATCTACTTTTTAATTAAAAGTTATATATGTAACATTTATATGTTACAATACATTATATAAATTGTATTGGATCTATTATGAAATTACGACCAGTGTTTTTATGCTACTTGTTTTGTTCAATTAGTCTATTTGCAGAAGGCGGACCTCCAATGTTGACAGATGGCCCTGGCACTCCTGGAAATGGGCATTGGGAAATCAATACCGCAATTACAGGCGAAATAAAAAATGATAGCAAACGCTATGAGTTGCCAGTGATTGACATCAATTATGGATTAGGGGATACGATTCAACTTAAAGTTGAAACAAATAATGTATATCTTGATACAGAAGGACAAAAAACAAGTGGTATCGCAAATACACTAGCAGGAGTGAAGTGGCGCTTTTATGATCATGATGGATTGATGATCTCTATTTATCCACAGTTAGGATTTGCACCTGTTGAAAGCAGTTTTCATAAAGGCTTATCAGAGTATAACAACATAGCCATCCTTCCATTAGAGATCACAAAACAGTTTGGTCCTTTATGGATAACGGGTGAGATTGGCTATGAACAGATAGATCATGCAGTAGATAGAATGAAATATGGTGTTATCTGTGGCTATGATGTGAATGAAGATCTTACATTAATGACTGAAATTTATAGTGATCAGAAATGGATAGGTAATGATGAAACTCGATCACTAAATTTTGGGCTTACTTATAAATTAAACAATCAGTTTGGATTGCTTTGCTCTTTAGGAAAAGAGTTAAAGTCACCGGAACAACAACATGCTACGCTATTTTATAGCGGTTTACAAATCTTATTTTAAAGGGGAAAATAATATGAAAAAGTTATGGCTAACACTTGGGTCTGCCATTGTAATAGGTGGTGGATTATTTGGATATTCGATGTATGAAAAACATGGAAAAATCATTCCATATTTTGAACAGCTAAGTAAAGATCAGGTCAGTGAGGTAGCCGATGTCCAGCCTGAGCTACAAAAAAAAGCTCACTATGTAGGGTCTGAACAGTGCAAAAAATGCCATGAAGATCAGTTCAATAAATGGCATGATTCCTACCATTCCAAAATGATTCAAGATGTCCATAAAGATCCCTCTGCAATCCTTGCTGATTTTATGAAACTTCCACAAGATGCCAACTTTAAAAAAGAGGATATCAAATATACAATAGGCGGTAAATTTAAACAGCGCTATATGATGCGTAAAGATTTGAACGGTAGCGAAGATTATATCGTAGGTAATTATCAATGGAATACACAGCTCAAGCAATGGCAACCATGGAAAACAACTAAAGATTGGTTTCATGATGCCTATGAGGATAATAATAGCAAAGTCGGAACCTCTAAAACGTGTGATGGCTGTCACTTTACGGGTTTTATGAGTACCCAAAAACGTGTCGAACCATCAATCGCATGTGAAGCGTGCCATGGTCCAGCAAGCGAACATATTCAAAATCCTAAAGAGCCGAATATATATAAGGCAACAAGTTTTGATCCAAAAAGAGCAACAGAGGTTTGCTTACAATGCCATATGCGTAATCGTGACAAACGTTTAGAACATACTTCAATGCAAAATCTATATGGTGATGTACGAGATTATCCGATGGGATATGAACCAGGGAAACCTCTAAGTGAATATAAAACAAAAGCTCCTTTTGATCATAATGAAAGTGAAGAGTTCTACGCTGATGGAGTCGGAAAGAAAAATCGTACACAGGGAAATGAATTTGTTCAATCAATGATGTATAAACATGGCATCACGTGTGTTAACTGCCATGATCCTCATAAGTTGGATAATACAGCTCAAAAATCACGAGGAGATAGTACTTGTATGCAGTGTCACTCATTTGGTTCTGCAATAGGTCCGCATCAAAAGAGTATTGAGCAACATACACATCATAAAGTAGGATCTACTGGTTCAAGCTGTATAGAATGTCATATGCCACGTACTGGAAAACATTTGCCAAATTCGCCTCTGACTGTACGAAGCCACATTTTCCGCTTCATTACGCCTTCAGAGACAAAAAAATATAATGTGCCAAATGCTTGTAATAACTGTCACGAAGATAAAACTGTAGATTGGGCTGAAGAAGTAACTGCTAAATGGGGTATGAAAGAATGGACACAATATTGAATCACAAGTGGCTAGTATTATTTTATTCACTTCCCACAAAACCAGAGAAGAATAGGATGAGAATCTGGAGACGTCTACAAAATGAGGGAGTTCTTTCCCTCAATGGCTCATATATTCTTCCATATGATGATGAGCGGTTTGAATTATGTCAATGGCTTAGAAAAGAGATAGAATCCCTTAATGGAACAATGAATTTCTTTATTACACAGCAATTTGAACCATTGTCTAATGACGATCTCATAGAGATGTTTAATCAACAAGCTGAACTTTCTTATACCGATGTAGAAGATAAAATTAAGCAATTACAGCAGCTAATAGAGATAAAACAAGATAATGATTTAGAAGCAATGGCACTATTTAAAAAAATCAAGAAAGAGTTTGATGAGCTATGGAAAATTGATTTTTTTAAGGCTCAAAAAGGAATAATAAATCAGCAAGAGTTATTCAAGATTGAGTTGAGTATTGAATCATATACACGTTCAATATCCCAAGAATCAATTCCACTGTGCAATATTCATGATTATCAAAACAAACAGTGGCTTACACGCCCAAAACCTTTTATAGACCGTATGGCCTCAGCATGGTTGATACGTAATTTTATAGATCAACAGGCAAACTTTATATTTACAAACAATAGTGATGATACTAGCAATATCGTAAGTTATGATATGGACGATGCAAATTTTACACATGTTGGAAATCTATGTACATTTGAAGTGATGCTGCTTAGCTTTGGTATAAAAGATAGTGCTTTAGCATCAATAGCAAAAATAATTCATAATCTTGACCTCAAAGATAATCGTTATATGACACCAGAAGCATACGGCGTTGAAATAATCCTATCTGGAATACGCCACAAGTACTCTTTCGATATAGAAATTCTTGAGCACTCAATGATAGTTTTTGATGGACTGTATCAGAATATTAAAAGTGGGAAGTGACATGAGCTGGCTAATATTTAAATATCTTACAACTGCCGCACTAGTTGTCATCATCTCTGAATTTGCCAAGCGCAGTGATAAACTTGGAGGTCTTGTTGCGGCACTGCCTATCATGACTTTTTTAACGCTGATTTGGCTCTATGTGGAAAAGCAACCAGATTCTAAAATCATCAATCATGCATGGTATACGTTTTGGTATGTATTACCGACACTGCCGATGTTTTTTGCCTTCCCATTTATTTACCAGAAAATTGGGTTTTGGCCAACGATGGGAGTATCTGTTATTATTACACTCATATCGTTCGTTCTACTTTCTATAATTGCCAAATCTTTTGGGGTTGAGTTATGGTAACTGTTTGTTGGGCCTCCACCTACAAAGGGATTTTTTTCCCTATGCGATTTAAAATTAGCTTAAATTACTTTATAAAACTTTTACAAGGTTTAGCAAAACATTTATGACACTTAAGAAGCAATCATCACAGTTACCAGCCTTCATACATTGATGAATTAAGATATCATATATATATCTACACTAGATAGTTACTGTAGTTTAACCTTGCAACCACAAGGTACTTCTCAAATCAAAATAATCTATATAGAAATATGCTTTTTTAGGCTTTCTTAAATATTGCTTTTACTGCCAACCTAATCAACTTTTCTTTAACTATTCAACAATTTATTATTGTTATAATATCCTATCCCCCTCCATAGGATATAAAATGTCAGTACATGAATCACATCCAGATATTATTAAGCGTTTAAAACGAAGTGAAGGACATATTAAAAGTGTTATAAAAATGCTTGAGCAAAATAGAGGTTGCCTTGATGTAGCTCAACAGCTTCATGCAATTGAAAAAGCTATTAACAGTGCAAAAAAAGCTTTGATTCATGATCATATTGATCATTGTCTTGATCATGCTTTACATGATAATACGATGGATAGCAACGCAACATTAAAAGAGTTTAAAGAAATTTCAAAATACCTATAAGGAAACAAGATGGATTTATCCACACTCATTTTACACGGTTCAAGTCTTTGGCTATTACTTCCAAGTGCAATAATTCTTGGAGCATTACATGGTTTAGAACCAGGTCATTCAAAAACTATGATGGCTTCATTCATCATTGCAATTCGAGGAACTGTATGGCAAGCCATTATGCTTGGACTCGCCGCAACTGTTTCACATACTGCGATTGTTTGGATCATCGCAATGGCTGGAATGTATTTTGGTGCACAATACAACAACGAAACTATTGAGCCTTATCTACAAATATTATCTTCAGTCATCATCCTTAGTATAGCATTTTGGATGATTTATAAAACCTATAAAGATCAACATGCATGTTTTGTTGGGCATGGATCACATTGTCACGATCATAATGATGATAATCATCACCATCACGAAGAATCATTTGACGTTCAAAGTTCTTTTGGTCAACTAAACCTCTCAATCTATGAGGTAAATCAACCACCAAAGTTCAGAATAACGGGAGAGATTTTAAGTTATGAAAATATCATCCATAATAATATAATTGTCTCTACTGAAAGAGCAGACGGAACAATACAAACTTTTATCTTTGAACAAAAAAATGGTTTTTTAGAATCAGTTGATGAAATACCCGAACCACATGAATTTATGGCAAGAGTTCAAATAAATGCAGACGGAAATAGTGATACACTTGATATTGAATTTGTTGAACATAATCACGAACATCTACATGAAGAATTAAAAGGATTGGATATCACTTCGCCTGGGTATCAAGATGCCCATGAATTAGCACACGCCAATGATATTAGAAAAAGATTTGCTAATAAAGAAGTAACAAATACACAAATCCTCCTCTTTGGATTAACTGGTGGTCTTATTCCATGCCCAGCTACAATAACAGTATTGTTACTATGTTTACAACTGAAAAAAATCGCAATAGGGGCTGCCTTAGTATTTGGATTTAGTATAGGGCTTGCTTTCACTCTTGTAATGACAGGGATTATATCTGCACTAAGTGTAAAATACATGAGTAAACAATTTAGTGGATTTGGTGATATCGTACGAAAAGCACCTTATCTTTCTGCCACTATGATTCTAGTAGTCGGATTATATGTCGGGTATGAAGGATTTACTCATTTATCTTAAGAATTTTGGAAAAAACAAAAAAAATTGCATCGGTGGATCAAGCTGTTCCTAATGATATTCCGTTGTGAAAAGAGTCAGAAATGTTTAATGAACTTATTTTATATTTTTCAGCGGCGTTTTTTGAAATCTTTGGATGTTACAGTTTCTGGATGGTATTCAAGCATCAAAAATCATACTGGTGGCTAGCTGTTGGTGTCATTTCATTGATCCTGTTCGCTTATATGCTTACTAAAGTTCAAATGGAGTTTGCTGGTCGTGCCTATGCAGTATATGGAGGAGTCTATATTCTCTCTTCGCTTCTTTGGCTCTATTTTGTGGAAAAACAATCATTTACCGGATGGGATATTCTGGGATCAGCTACTATTTTTATCGGTATTGCTATCGTTTTATTAGGTAGTCAAAAAACTCTTTCTAACTAAAAAAGGAAATACAGATGCAAACATTTTCTTCAGGATTCAAAAAAGCGGTCTTTTTGGTCGCTTTATTTAATTTCGCCTATTTCTGGGTGGAATACGGTGTAGCTATTCAAATCGGTTCTGTGTCTCTCTTCGCCGATTCTATCGATTTTTTGGAGGATACCTCAATCAATATGATTATCCTTCTTGCCGCTGGATGGAGTCTGCATCGTAGGTCACAAGTCGGTATGGGATTGGCAGCTATTATACTGATTCCAAGTCTTTCAACCTTATGGATGGCGGGACAAAAGTTTCTCACGTTTTCTACACCCGAACCGTATATGCTCACACTTACGGGTATCGGGGCATTGATCGTCAATGTTTCATGCGCATTTTTACTCGTACATTTTCGTAAACATACTAGTTCTTTGGCTAAAGCGGCATTCTTATCGGCACGTAACGATGCATTTGCCAATATAGCGATTATCGCTTCGGGAATAGTAACTCTCTCATGGCACTCTATATGGCCTGATCTCATCGTAGGGATGGGGATATTTTTGATGAATCTCGATGCGGCCAAAGCGGTTTATGTCTCTGCAAAAGCGGAAAAACATAGCAACAATGAAGTGCAGAGCTAATACTATGAGTTGGCTCGTCTTTAAATACTTTATCACCGCCGCACTGGTTGTCATCATTTCCGAATTTGCCAAGCGCAGTGATAAACTCAGAGGACTCATTGCCGCGCTCCCCATCGTCACCTTTTTAACGCTGATTTGGCTCTATGTCGAAAAACAGCCTGATTCGAAGATCATCAATCATGCGTGGTACACATTTTGGTACGTATTACCGACATTGCCTATGTTTTTTGCATTCCCGTTTATCTACCCAAAAATCGGCTTTTGGCCAACGATGGGGGTATCCGTCGTTATTACACTGATTTCGTTAGTTTTGCTTTCAATGATTGTAAAACATTTTGGGATTGAGCTGTGGTAAGCATTGTTTTACTTAAAACTCATTTGCAATAAAATATCTCAATGCTGTCATTGATATCGGTTTTTCTAGCTTAGCATTAATAATTTTTAATACACTGCTCTGACTAACACGGATAGAAAGAAGCCGAGCAATCTCTTCTTTATAGGGATCAAGTGTGCGGGTTTTATTTTTAGCCCCCTTAGGTCTGCCCAATATTTTCCCCATCTCCCGCGCAACAGCAAGCCCTTGTTTAGTCCGTTCGCTAATAATCTCTCTCTCAGTCTGCGCGAAATATCCGTAAATTG
>JAQUHB010000040.1 GCA_028683835.1 Sulfurimonadaceae bacterium
CACTTTTAGAGCTCAAACCTCAGCTTGATGGCTTCTTTGAAAATGTTATGGTTAATACTGATGATGAAGATATAAAAAACAATAGAAAATCTCTTGTGGCACTTATCTACAAAAGCTTTTTACATATCGCAGATATCAAAGAGATTTCAATATAATTCATTTACAACTAAATATAAATGAGTATAAAATACCTATTTTACTGGCTTTTTAGGATATTTAAAAGTTACAAATAAATACAAACAATTACAAATAAATGTAAAAATCCCTACTTTTTTTGGATAAAATACTAAAAAGTAGGGATTCCTTCTAAAGGTCGTAATTGTGAACTCTTCAGCCACTAAACCAATCAAAATCAAACTATCGAATAACACAGCTTCAGGCATGTATATACTACTTACAGATGATGAAATCAAGAAACAGACGGGTAGTGAAACAAAACCTCCAAATAGGATATATAAAATCCAAATAGCCGTGGAAGCCATTTATAATAATCAAAGATGTAGAGGAAAAAAAAGCTTTAGTATTCCAAAAGGAACATCTATAGTTAAAGCAGTTGCTTCATTACAGGGAAAAAAAGATGCAATGATTCAAGCTTTAAAACAAAATGGTACTTTGAAAATTGCTAAAGTAGCAAATGTCAAAAAAGACCCTAAAGATAAACGGCTAGATACATTATTTGATTTATGGATAGCTAATAAATCAATCAACTCAAAACCTAATACGGTCAGGGCATATAAAATGACTTATAAAACTCATATCTCTTGTGTTATAGGAAAAAAATTTGTAAACACAATGACAGAAGAAGATGTGCAGGCAATAATCAATGATACAATCAACAAAGGGAAGGCTGCGAATACCATTAAGAGTATCAAAAGGGTTTTAAAGCCACTATTAGAAATAAATGATGTGCTATTAAATTGGACTAAAATAACCTTACCGAAAGATACGAGTTGTAGAAAATATATTAAATCAAATGAAGATACATTTAAAATTGTTAATGCACTAAGAAATTATAACCATAAAGTGGCGAGAGGAGTTTTTGAGTTTTTATTAACAGGTAGAAGAATTAACGAAACTTTATATTTAACGCATGAAAATATAGATTATAAAAACAATAGTTTTACGATTCCGGCTAAGTATGCAAAAACAAAGAAAGATTTTGTGTTTGCATTGACTCCAGAGTTGATTCAAGCAATCAAAATGCAAAACACACAGAATGGTAGAATCTTTAGATTAGAGCATAGACAGATGTTATTGCATTTTAAAACAGCTATGAGTAATATTGGTATATATGATATGGTTATTCATGATTTAAGAAGTATGGTGGCACAAACAGCTCTTGATAACGGTGCCAACATATATGATGTGTCTAAGATGCTTGCTCATCAAAAAGTTGCAACAACTGAAGCTAGATATGTGGAAGGTGGAGCAAAACAGGCTGCCAATGCACAAAAAGTTTTTACAAATTTAGTTTCACAACCATCACAACAGATAGATATAATAAATGATGTTAGTGCTATGGGTGAATATACTTCGTTAAAGCAAATATATCCAACTGCTACTGATGAAATGATTTTTAGAATAATGCAAATGATGAGTGATAATGAAAAAAAATAGGAAAGATCATTTAGCCAAAAGATAAAATCAAGTGAAAAATGCTATAAACAAGTGATTGTAAACACCCAAAAAATATGAGAAAATTGTTTAACTTTATTAGCCTAAAATTAATGCTATTTCAACTGTGTATTCTTTAGCTTCCATTATATATAACCGATCTTAAGGTAATAGTATACTTCCTTTTTAGCCCTACATGTCAACAAAACACTTACATTTTAAAATCAAAAAAATACTTTTATTTTTTTAAAAAAATTATTCAAATTAACTAGGTCATAATATCGAATATTAAAATTATAAGGAAGTATCCAATGACACTTACAAGATTACGAGAACTACATACGAACATGAAAGCCAATGGTATAACGAGATGTCGTTTTAAGTACACATATCGGATATTAAATTTTGATGTTTTCTTTTTGACAGATGAATCACCTTATATTTTAATGTTTGGAATAATTGGTCAAAATGTGGCATTTAAGGTTAATGTTCGCCCAGGATATAACATAGATACTCATATACCTACAGATATATATAATTTAATATTTAAACTATTAGGATTGACATTTGACAAAAATAATCCTTTTAACCCAAGTGTAATATTTGAACATTTTAATCAAAATATGAATGTCAATATTAATAAAGATAATCAAGTTAAAGCTCATCAATTAGCGCCTTACTATTCCGATGTCGAAGAATCTGATAAGATATATTTTTTGGGATGGAGAAATAATACAGTAAATGAACATGTAGGAGAAAAAAACTTAGATAAAACAAGAAAACTTTTAGGCATTGAAGTTTATAACTTCTCTAAAAAACATAATGTAAGTACAAAATGGACAGATGATCAGAATTTGGCAAAAAATTTTTATTATCTTAAAATATAGACCAGTAATTTTACTGGTCAAATATATCAATAATTTGAAATAAATACTTCTACGTTTCATATATTCTCTCCTACACTTTGATGATCTCCATTCGGAGAGATCATCAAGGTGTAGAAATACCCGTCTGCTCATACTTCGCACTGGAGTATAGTTTCCTATACTCTTGGATCAGATCATTTAAAAATAGCTTGGAAGTCTCACCGCTGATACATAAAAAAACTCAATTACCGAAGTAACTGTTTAACTCCGATTCAAAAGTTAAACAGCGTTTAATGCTAAATGTTGTTTAATTTTATGTCGATTGTTGAAATTAATAACAAATATGTTTAGTATGTCAAGAGTATTTAACATATTTGTTAAGCAAGATATGAAAAAATCAATGGTGATATTTATGTCAAATGGATAAAGAAAGACCCAATGAAGAGATGGGTTAAATTTCTCAGTGATAATAATGGATATGATGAAATAGTTATCTGTCATAATTATTGGCTAAGATAAGACCATTGTAAAAGGAGTATTGTATGTGTTTTGAAATTAAGAGAGATTACCCAATTGCTACAGATGAATCTGCAAATCATCTTGTACATATTAAATATAATGGCAAAGATTTGTCAATTAAAGTAGCTGGTGCATTAGCTAAAGATATGCTTTCAGCAAAGATGGAAAATAATATTCAAGAAGCTTGTTTTAGTGCTGTAGAGTCAAAACGATCAGAAATTTGTGAGCTTTTAAAGAAAGGGGATATAGATATTTTTATTAATGTTCCTGAGCCTACTTTTGAACAGGCTGAAAAGGATAAATTATGAAAAAGATTATTTTTATTACGATATTGCTAACTAATTTTTTATTTGCACAGTCAGATTTAGAAATAGTACGAAACTATGGTGTAGGGTGTGCAAGTACTGTATCATTTACATATACAAGAAATGATATAGATATAGATGAAGTTAAATTTAAATGTAATTCTTGTGTTGATAAGGAATATTGGCCAGTCCCAAAAACAGTCGAAAATATTGCATATGCTGTTGAACAGTGCGTTATTGAATATAAAAAGATGCAAAATCTACAATAAAGGAAATGAATGCCCTGTAGAGAGCTAGTTGATTTTGAACATATCCAAGATGTTTTTTTACCGTTTAATGCAGTTTCAACAAAGAATGAATGTATTCAAGATAGGAACTGGATTACAGGTAGAACATTAGTAGATGGAAGAACACTTTGGTTTAACATTTTAGATAAGAAGGGTAATACCATACTTGGTAATATATGTTGTGCGGATAAGTTCTTTTTTGCATATTCAGGTAAAAAATATGCTTGGATAAATAATATCAGGTTAAAACCAGAGTTCAAAAAAAGTAAAAATGTAAAAAAATTCAGTAAAAAATGGGATAAAAAATACATTGAGCATGGCATATCTGCAATAGGTCTTAATGCTATCGAGGATGGTATAATTGCATGGCATAGATTAGGTTTTGAATATCGTAATATAACGGATAAAACTATACTAATCGCTCATTTTGCAGATTATCTAAATGAGGTTAAGAATATTGTTCTTGAAAATATAGATCTTAAGCAAGTAGATTCTTCTTACTTCTTTGATGAAATACATGGTGACTTTACACAATGGATTAAGACACGTGGATTTGATACAAAAATACCAATGATTAGGAGATTAGGATGACTGAGAAAATAACGCCCAAATTATTGCGTATCCTTTTCGGTGGGAAAGTTGGGTATGAGGCTCTTCTCGAAGAACATGATAATAAAATTTACTACCGTACGCTTGGTGATGATAAGTATGGTTGCCAAGCAATGCTTGATGAATTGATACATGGAGAATATATCGAGGTATTTGATTCTGAAGATATTCAAAATATTACTTTAGATGATGGAACTGTATGCTCTCGTAGTTCTACAGATTATCGTCAAATACAAACATCGTCAATTGATACTCTTACTGAATACTTTAATAATAAAGGATTGAGATATGAACTTGTAGAAGATACTAATACTGCATTTAGTATTACTTTTCAGGGACACGAGTTACTTCCAGGTGTGGCATCACAATCAGATGTAAATCGAATATCATCGCTTACAACTTCAATATTTAAAGCTTCTAATAATAGAAATTATGAGCCAAGACAAGAGGAACTTGCGAGTAGTTATAAAATAAATGTTTTCGATAATAAGTTTGAAGCAGATGGGATGATTACTCTTTTAAATGAATTAAAAGCAGGAATTATTTCCGCAGATCGATATTTTTCTGATGATAATTACAAAAAGCTTTTAAAAGACATAGAAAACCTATCGTATATAAAGTCATTAAAAGGTATTAGCATTAATATAGGAATACTATTTGAATCAAAATTATCAATGAGTGAGATCCATAAAATACGTTCTCTTATAGCTGATATGTTCAACCAAAAACCTTTTAATGCCGATGTTGATATTGATCAAACAAGAGCATTTGATGAAAAAAATATATCATTTAAAATCGATTATGATGGAAGAACTTATAGTGCTCATACAAACCAAACAATCTTTGACAAAATTTACAAGGTAAAACACGAACGCAAACATATTCGATTTCAAGGAGTATATGCTGGAGATCGTACTGTTGAAATAAGATCTGCTGTATTTATATAATTTATGTTCTGCTGTATTTATATAATTTATGTGGGGTAATTCCCATATAAAAAATACTCTTCTTTATTTTTAAGAATGCTGTCTATTAATAAACATTGTATAACTATCATTAAAAAGTTAAACAGTGGAAAAATTTACGTGGTAAAAAATTCTATATCATTGATGTAATCGGTATTTGTAGTTATTGTTTTTTGTGAAAATTTTGTGCTTATTGTATGGATAAGAAAAGAATAAAAAGGATAAGTTAAATTTTCAAAAATAATGAGAAAAATTCCCCTTCAAAATATCTGTCTATCGAGCTTTTTCGTCCTCATTTTTACTAAGAACTAATTTCTTAAATCCCAATACATCTAAAAATGCGATATAACTTTTTACATATGTTATTTTTTTCGTAGTCATTTCGTTCATTGTCTATACTTCTTGAAATTTTCAGCCTGCTCAAATATCTCTTTAAACACTTCATCTTTTGTAATCGGTGGATAGCCATGTTTTGCAAGTAGCATGATGAGATCGACTTTGAGTTCTGCTTTGATATCCTCTCTAATATTCCAGTCTGTATATTTGGATTTATCATCAACAACTATTTTTACCTCTTTTGCTAAGGTTATAAGCTTATCTTCGGGATATGCAAAGTCATATTTGATAGAGATCGCCTTGAGAATGTCGTAAAATGCTTTTTCCTCAAAATCTATCCCTAAATCTCCAAACGATTCTTTCTCTTTTTGCAATGCGTGGTACAGGTCAATAATCTCATCGGTGAAGTCCTCTAGGACTCCACTGACAAGTACATCTTCCTCTTTTCTTTCATTGTATTTATCAACAAGTGCAGAGAACTTTTTGGAAAAATCGACCGCTTTGACCTTGTTTACTTTTTTGAAATCCTCCAGTGCCTTTGCAAGCAGTTGCTGGAGCAGTTTTATCTTCGTATTTGGCAGCTTGATTTTGTTGATCTTGTTGATGTAATCATTATCAAAAATATCGATTTGTGCCTCATCTTCACTGCCTAGTTTGAATATCTCTTCGACACCCTCACTTTTGAGAGCTTCTTCTATCATCTTTGTGACTTTTGCGTTCATCTGTGCAGTGTCCGGAGTTTCACCGCGTGTAAGTTTTACGACAATAGAGCGGATAGCTAGATAGTAGTGGATATGATCCTTTTTTTCCTGAGTAAATGTTTCGCTTCCACAGCAGATATCATAAGCGGATTTGAGCCGTTTGGCTAAGTAGATAAATCTTGACTCCAGCTCTTTTGTAAGCTGTACAAACTCACTGGCACGGTTTAGGCATTCAAGCTGTTTTACGGCACTACCGCTAAAGTAAAGGGTGCTGTCAAATTTATGAAAAAGCTTCGCAAGCAAGTCAAGCTGATCTCTTACCACTACGATGGAGGCATTGATATCTTCAAAATTTTGACCGTCTATTTTTGAGAACTGTTTTAGAGCTTTGTTCATGGCAGTTTTAATACCGATGTAATCGACTACCAAGCCTTTCTCTTTGTCTTCAAATTTTCTGTTCACCCGTGAGATAGTCTGAATAAGACTGTGCTCTTGAATCGGCTTATCGATGTAGATCGTATCTAAAAACGGTACGTCAAATCCTGTAAGCCACATATCGACGACTAATGCTATTTTAAAGTTGGATTTCTCATTTTTAAACTGTATGTCGAGCGTCTTTCTATACTCTTTTGTTCCAAGCAGATTGTACAGCTCCTCATGATCGTCTTTGTTGCGTGTCATGACCATCTTGAACTTTTCTAATGGGAGTATCTCTTTTTTTTCTTTATCGCTCAGTTCTACACCCTCATCGCATACCCTTTGCTCATTCCACTCAGGGCGTAGAGTGATGATCTCTTTAAAAAGAGCGTATGCTATAGGTCTACTGCTTGAGACAAATATCGCTTTGCCTTTAAGGGTCGCTCCCTCTTCAACTCTCTTTTCATAATGCTCCACAAAATCTTTGGCTAATACTTTTATCCTATCGGGGTCTCCAAGGATTTTTCCCATACTCGCCATAACTTTTTTACTTTCATCTATCTGGTACTCGCTAGCACCAATCTCCGCACACTCTTCATAGTATCTTTCGATCTCTTGTAGTTTAGAATTATCCAAAAGTACTTTGGCAGCGCGTCCTTCATAGACGATTCTCACAGTGATCTCATCTCTGACAGATTCAGTCATGGTGTAGCTGTCTACAACATCGCCGAATACATCAAGCGTAGCATCTATCGGAGTTCCAGTAAAACCGACATAAGTAGCGTTTGGAAGTGAATCGTGCAGGTATTTTGCAAAACCGTAGGTCTTTTTTACACCTTTTTCTGTTACTTTTACCTTTTGGTCTAGGTTTATCTGACTGCGGTGTGCTTCATCGGAGATACAGATGATATTCGTTCTATCGCTGAGTATCTCTAAATCTTCCGTGAACTTATGGATAGTGGTCAAAAACACACCGCCGCTTTCACGATCTTGCAATTTCTCTCTTAGATCGGTTCGGCTTTCAACGCTTACAATACCATCATCTCCTACAAATCCTTTTGCACTGGAAAACTGAGAACTTAGTTGTATATCCAAATCTGTTCTATCAGTAATAAGAATAATAGTAGGACTTGAAAAATGGATGCTTTTCATCAGCATTCTCGTCAGATAAAGCATTGTAAAACTTTTCCCACAGCCTGTGGCACCGAAGTATGTACCGCCTTTACCGTCACCGTTTGGTTTTTGATGGAGCTTTATGCTTTCATAGAGTTTTTTAGTTGCGTAGTATTGCGGATAACGGCAGACTATCTTTTCCTCTTTTTTTGACTTGTCGGGCATATAGATAAAGTTGTGGATAATATCTACGAGTCGCTCTTTATCAAACATGCCTTGAATCATAGAGTGCATTGAAGCAATGCCATCAACCTCTATTTCATCACCCGTGATCTTTCTCCAAGCGTAGAAGAACTCATAAGGGGAGAAAAATGAACCTGCTTTGTTGTTCACTCCGTCACTTATGACACAAAACGCATTGTATTTGAAGAGTTCGGGAATATCTCTTCTGTATCTTGTTGTGAGCTGTACAAAAGCGTCATGGATGGTAGCTTCTTCACGTATTGCACTTTTAAACTCAAATACCACGAGAGGCAACCCGTTTATATACAGGATGCCATCGGGGATTCTTTTTTCATAACCTACCATTTCAAGCTGATTTACTATTTTAAAGTTGTTATTGTTTGCATCATCATAATCTATAAACTCTATATAGATATCTTTCTCTTTGGCATCTTCACGTTTGAGAATGAAGCCATCAGACACCAGTTTCATAATAGCTTTGTTGGTGTCATAAAGGTCACTGGCAGGATATGATTCCAGTTTGCGTATTATCTGGCTGATCTCGTTGGTTGTGATGTTGTCACTCTTGTATCTGTTTTTTAGATATGTCTCTAAATCACCGACAAGCAAGACCTCACGTTCATCTCTTTTTATCTCTTTGCCAAACTGATACTCGATGCCTTGATTGCCAAGTAGTTCTATAAACGCCAGTTCTAGTTTTTCTTCTGTGAATTTGCTCATTATTTATCCTAAACCTAATTCATCGCTAATATCTTTTATCAATTTACTTAGTGGTCGTTTATGATGTTCGTTCTCATTTTTGTATCCACATGTAATAAGTCTATAAATTTCATCATCCGAAAAAGTTAGTCCAGAGTAAGAGTGTAAGTAGTCAACATAATTCTTGACATACTGGTGTTTAGCCTTTATATATAGTTCTATAACAATATCTCTATGCTCTTTATATAACTCTTCTAATCCAAACACATCAGCTTGATTTGGAACTTCATTTTCGAAGAATATTTCAACACTATCTTTATCAATATTACTTAAAGGGTTTAAAATATTTAAAGTTTTTATATTAAAATTAAATTTAAAATCATCACTATTCATAAGATATGGATTTTTTAAATTTAAGGCAAATGAATCTTGGTTACTTTTTGCACCAAGCCCATTACATGTTGGACAACTTGGTATCAGATTATAATAAGATATTGCTAAAATGGGATAAAGATCTTTAGGATAAAAGTGATCTATTTCTGGCTTTATCTTTGTATTTCGATTAAGTGTATAAATATAACTCCTATTGCAATATGGACAAGACTCTAAACCAATATTTTTTATAAACTCATATTTATTTAAATTTGCTAGTTCCTCGTAACCATGCTTAACAAATATGTTATAGATACATTTATATAGTAATGTAGATGTATCATATATATCAGAATACTTCAATTGTGTTGATTGTATAAACGCTCTTATATTTTCAGGTTCAATACAGATTATTCTTTTTAAAACGCTATTTTTATTTAACTTATTTAAAAACTGTCTATCATCATTTGATAAAGCAAGTAAGGAAATGTTTTCAGTAATTTTTTTGTACAATCCGCCATCTCTTAAAATTCTTTGGATTGTGTGTCTTATTCGATTTACGTTTTTTATAGTAGTATAATGTTCATGACATAAATTATTATTCTTGGCTATTGTCAACATTTTTAAGCTTTTCTATTTCTCTTTGAAGAGTTCTAATTTTTTTATTTCGTTCAATATCATCTAAAAATACTCTATCATACATCTCTTGTAATTTATTTTTTAAAAAAGGTTCTCCAATAGAATCTATAATATTTTTAACAAAGTCTTTATATTCAATACTAGGGTTCTCTTCATTAAGGATATCAATGACATTTTGAATTTTATTTTTAGCAAATTCACCTATTAATGAATTATTCATAAAAAAACCATGAGCTAATAATGTATGTATATTTGCACCAAAGGTCTCTATATCAATCTCTACTTGTTCGCCATTCTTTAAAAAAACCAAATTTTGTTTTGGAATATCTGATAATATAAAAGGGGAATGAGTTGTTAAAATAAGATGTATATTTTGTGAAAAGTTTTTTTCTAAAAAATCCACTAAATAGCTTATATATTTTTTTTGCCATTCAGGGTGTAGTGTAATTTCACCTTCATCAATTAAAATAATTAGATTTTCAGCTATTCCATTTCCAACAATTAAGTTTTTATATGGATCATCTTTATAGTTGTTTTTTAGGTTATAAAGTCTTGAAAACTGATACAAAAAACTTTCTTCACCACTACTCAAGCCTCTCCAACTTATATCCCAAAAGTATTCTGACTGTTGAATTAGTTTTTCATAAGCTTTTAAAAATCCAAAGTTTGTGTCTTGGATATTTAATTCAAGTAAATAACTGTCTGTACTAAGGTTACTTTGCTTATCTAATGTTCCTAAAATTTCATCTGCTAAGTCAAAAAACAAATCAATATATGAGGCATCCACAAGTTCTCCATTGAAAGTAAACTGGTGCTGATATAAGCTATTTTTTACATTCGCGTAGAAATCTTCTAAATAATTACTCATTTTTTGATTTAATACAATGTTTAATAGTTCATCTAAAATAGGGTTATTGGAGTTTATATTTTCTAGAAGTAATGAAATTATTAAATTTGTAGATAAATAGTTTTTAAAAATAGTATTACTATCATTATTTTTTTCTATAACATCTAAAATTCTTCTATAGTTTGTGTTTTCAAATTTATTTTTAGCATTTTCAATAAATGACTTAAAGTTAATATTACGAATAATTAATTTTTTAGGTAATTCAAATGGTATTTGAACTACTTTATCTTGAAGTAAAATAATCGCATTTTGTATTTGCTGAATTTCAAATGAACGATAAATCTTATCAAACCCAGTATTAGATTTGTTCCAACCACCTTGCAAGTTAGTTTCTATTAATTTCATCTGACTGAGCATATGGCTAGTAGATATATTTACAGTATGAGTATAAGTATGAGGAACAAGAAATTCTTGTAAATAAAGGTCATTTTTATTTAAAATATTACTATAGTAGATAGCTTTTGTATTTGGCAAACATTCAATTGCATTAAACTGTATCTCTTTTAATCTATCATCTACTATATTAACATTAAAATCACTTTTTGTACCTAGTGATAAAAACTGATTATTGTCTTTATCGTAAAAGATGAAAAATACTTTTTCTTCATTATATCTTGTAAAAAGTAGTTCTAATATACTACTTTTTCCACTTCCATTCTCACCGACAATTGCGGTAATATTAATGTTATTAGGAAAAATATTTACAATGTTATTCTTTTTATCAATTGTTAATTTATTAGTATCTACGATATATTTACATTCAAACCTAGAACTAAAATTAAATTCTTGATTTTCAATATTTTTATACTTTTCAATCCACAGATAAACTAATTCCATCTTATTCCTTTTAATATCACTTCTAAATTATTAATTCTAATTTAACTATCATGTCATCAAACTCTTCTTTTTCAATTTGATTTTCTTCTGATTCAGTTCCATTATGCATTTCACCACCAGATACTCTATCATGTATCTCTCTTAATGTATTAAGTAAAGAATCTTCATTGTTCAATTGCTTTAAACTATCCCAATGAATACGATTGTTTTTTGAAGTAAACTTTGTTGGAACTTGACCATTGAAAACTTTTTCATCAATAAGACACTCTACTGTTTTTCTTAATTTACTTGCAACTTCATTATGCTCAGAAAATGGAGATTCACAAAGATATTGTTTGGCATTTTCAAAATGTGTTATTGCTTTATCTTCCTGTCTATTTGAAATGACGCCTTTAGAGTTTTTACTTTCAGCTTGTACAGTATAAAGATATATATGTTTGCCTTGTTTGTTACAACCATTAGTAATCAAGTTTTTACATATATGCGCACCACTTGCTGTCTCAAATGAATCTAAAAATAATTTATTATGCGTGAATACAATAGTTTGATTATCAAGACTTAATATTCTTTTTGCAAAATTGGAAGCAATTTTATGGTCTAAACTATTAACTGGATCATCAAAAATTATTGGATTATTTTGAGATTGCATTCTAACTTCAGCAATAAATATACTTAATGCAACAGCCTTTTGTTCACCTTCACTTAAAACCGAAGAAATTCTATCTGTATTGTGTAAAATAAGTTTTGTCTGAGTTTTGCCTTTTGATACACCTGCATTTTCTAGTCTTACCTCAAGATTTCTAAATCCTATTGATTGCAGTTCTTCTAAAAATTTAGTTTTTAAATTTTCTGTTAATAAATTATCATGTGCTTCTTTCGATAAACTTGATAATGCTCTTGTATTTATAGCATTCATTTTTGTTTCTAAAACTTGTATTTTTTTACCTAAAGTTATCCATTTTTTAATTTGTTCTTTTTGCTCAAAAATAGCTTTATGTTCTTCTAATGGTGAAATGGCATCTAAAATTTTTTTTAATTCAACTTGTTTTGTACTCTCATCGGATTTTAGTTTTTCAATATTTGAGCTTATACTAACCAATAAAATATCCATACTACTTGATAAATTTTGATAAGATAAAGGTAAAAAATCAACT
>JAQUHB010000072.1 GCA_028683835.1 Sulfurimonadaceae bacterium
AAGGATGGATGGCTATATACCGGTGATTTAGGCTATATTACTGAAGATGGGTTTTTATATGTGCAAGGAAGATTTAAAAGCTTGTTAATATCAAGTGACGGTGAAAAATATTCTCCCGAGGAGATAGAAGAACTTATGGTAAGTCAATCTAAAGTTATTCAACAAATAATGCTTCATAATAATCAAAATCCATATACTATTGCTATAATAGTGGCAGACAATACATTGAAGCAATCACGTAAAGAACTTATTCAAGCTGTCTGGGATGAAATTAACAAATACAAAGGAAGAGGAATCTACTCAGGAATGTTTCCGGAGAGATGGTTACCGACGACTTTTATTCTTGCCAAAGAGCCATTTACGGAACAAAATAGAATGATTAACTCAACTTTAAAGATGGTTCGTTCCCGTGTCGAAGAGGTGTATAAGGAACAAATACAAGCATCTTATTCAGTTGAGGGGAAAAATATATTTAATAAATTTAATTTAAACGAGTAATGACCGATAAATTTGAAGAAATAAGACCCTATAATAATAACGAGATAAAACCTGCTATGCAAAGAATTGCAAAGCATCCTTTACTTGATCCAATGCTGTCATATTTGTTTCCAGAAAGAGTGATCAGAGAGGTTAGGGCAGAAATTGCATCAATTAGTACGATTGCAGAATTTCAAAAGCAAATAATGCTTAAATCTATTCATTCAATTCTAGATAAAACTTCCAACAATCTCACATTTACTGGTCTTGAGAATATAACAATTGATAGAAAACATCTTCTTATTTCAAACCATAGAGATATTTTGCTCGATTCAGGTATAATTCAGACTATTCTTCATGATAATGATTTACCAACATCCGAAATGGCAGTTGGTGATAATCTTATTACAGAACAATTTATTGAAGACATTGCAAGAGCCAATAAAATGATTAAAGTAGTAAGAAGTACCAATCCTAAGGAACTGTATAATTCAGCCTTTCAGTTATCTTCTTATATTAGGTACATTATTACTTCAGGAAAAAGTTCCGTTTGGATAGCACAACGCAATGGCAGAACAAAAAATGGCATTGATCTTACTGAGCAAGGTCTTCTTAAAATGTTTGATATGAGTAGCAAAGGCTCTTTTGTCGACAGTTTTAATGAACTTTCAATAATTCCAGTATCAATTTCTTATGAATTCGAGCCATGCGACCACTTAAAGACAAAAGAAATTTATGTCTCACGACGACAAAAATATGTTAAAGCTGCCGGTGAAGACATCGTTTCCATACTTACAGGTATTGTTCAAGAAAAAGGTAATATTCATATCCATTTCGGCAAACCACTTAAAGAAGAGGATATATCTTCTGTCGCAGGTTTTGAAAAAAACGAGAAATTTAAATCTCTTGCAGAGATTATTGACAAGGGAATTATAACTGGTTTTAAATTATGGAAGAATAATTATATAGCATATGATATACTCAATAAAACCAATGAGTTCACTTCTCAATATTCTGCTCAAGATAAAAGTGAATTTGTAAAATATTATAAAACAAAAATTTCCGAACTGTTTGGTGATAGAGATGAGATTGAGGAAATTATGCTTTCAATTTATGCAAACCCAATTTTAAACTTAAAGCGAATTGGTTAATTATTCTTATAATAATCATTAATTTACCTTAACCCAACTATCAATTTGTTTTTTTTACCGGTTTATATTACCTAAATTTGCAGAATAAGGGTAAATTTCTTGCGTTTTTTATGAAAAACAAATTGATTTCTTTAACAGATGCCGTTTCTAAAGTAAAGGACGGTATGACAATAATGGTTGGTGGTTTCCTTTCTAACGGATCTCCAAATAAACTGATGAATGCACTCGTTGAGAGTGGTGTTAAAAACCTGATTTTGATATCTAATGATACTTCATTTCCTGAAATCGGACAAGGTAAACTTGTTGCTAACAGGCAAGTAAAGAAGGTTATAACTTCTCATGTTGGAACTAATCCGGTTACAGGAGAATTGATGAATTCAGGTGAGCTGGAGGTTGAATTTTCGCCACAAGGGACACTGGCAGAAAGAATCAGAGCATATGGAGCAGGTCTTGGCGGGATACTTACAACTACAGGACTTGGTACTTCAGTTGAAAACGGAAAAGTTAAACTTACCATAAACAACATTGAATATCTTTTAGAAACTCCATTAAAGGCAGATATTGCTTTTATCGGGGCATCGGTTGCTGATAAATCCGGGAATCTTTATTATAAGGGAAATTCACGTAATTTCAACCCATTAATGGCCATGGCTGCCGATATTGTTATTGTTGAAACAGAAGAATTAGTTGAAACAGGTGAAATCAAACCTGAAAATGTTCATACTTCTGGAATTTTTGTTGATTACATTCATTTAAAATAATAATTTATATGTCAGAATCTGTTATGATTAGGGTTCGTATGAGTTCTCACGATGCTCATTACGGAGGAAATCTTGTAGATGGGGCTAAAATGCTTCAACTTTTTGGGGATGTAGCAACCGAACTACTTATTAAAAGAGATGGAGACGAAGGTCTTTTTAAAGCATATGATAATATTGAATTTTTAGCTCCTGTCTACGCCGGAGATTATATCGAAGCTACAGGTGAAATAATATCAGAAGGAAATACCTCTAGAAAAATGATATTTACTGCTAAAAAAGTAATAGTTCCTCGTCCCGATATATCACCATCTGCGGCTGATATACTTGACGAACCCATAATCGTTTGTAAAGCAAGTGGAACTTGTGTAACTCCTAAAAATTGTCAAAGAAAATAAATTATGGAAAAATTAATAATTACTGCTGCAATAAGCGGTGCAGAAGTGCTAAAAGAGCACAATCCTGCGGTTCCATATACAGTAGATGAGTTTGTGAGAGAGGCAAAATCTGCATTTGAAGCAGGTGCTTCAATTATTCATTTACATGTTAGACGTGACGACGGTACTCCTACGCAGGATAAAGATAGATTTAAAGAAATAAT
>JAQUHB010000073.1 GCA_028683835.1 Sulfurimonadaceae bacterium
CTGATGCATCTCCCCAAAGAGTAAGAATATCTATAACCTGTTCAGGTCTTTCAATACCATATTGTTTGCAGATTTCTTCCGGGCCAATTATCTCAATTTCATTTCCGTTTTTTGCCGGTTTATATTGAAAAATATTATCGGAAACAAGTTGCCCGTAATCTTTGTCAGGAGTAACCATATAGACCGTATACCCTTTGATTTCGGCCTCTTTTGCCAGTGTCCCGATAACATCATCTGCCTCAAATCCTACTTTCATTACCACAGGAATTGACATTGCTTGCATAATTTCTATCAACGGCTCTAATGCACTTTTAATTAGTTCGGGAGTGGCCGAACGATTTGCTTTATATTGGTCATATAGTTCGTGTCTGAATGTTTTTGCCGGAGGGTCGAAAGCGACAGCCAAATGAGTAGGGTGCTCCTTTTGAATAAGATCCAGCAAGGTTTTTGTGAATCCAAAAAGGATTGAAGTATCTTCTCCTTTAGAATTAATCATTGGTCTGCGCAAAAATGCATAGTAAGACCGAAAAATTAGCGCGTGTCCGTCTATTAAAAAGAGCTTCTTCATTTAGTTTTTATTTATTGATTGTCACTTGCAAACCATTCAACGAATGAAGTAGCTGTTTCGTGTAATTTTATGCTGAAAAGTTCTAAACCGGCCGGTTGATGTTCTTTAAGAATTTTTGCAAAATATTCAGTCAAATTTTCGCAAGTAGGTTGGAATTCAACTATATGAACATTGCAATAGGCATCTTTAATTTCGTTTGTAAGAGGAGAGTCGTCGCGTAAAATAAGTGCATGATCGAACGGTTCAATAATAAGTTCGTTAACCAGCTTTTTAATTTCCGTGAAATCTATAACCATTCCCGATTTTGGATGATTCTTTATTTGAGAAGTTTTACCTCTGAAAGTTACAAATAAACGATAAGAATGGCCGTGAATGTGTCTGCACTTTCCGTCATATCCTTTGAGTGCATGGGCTCCTTCAAAAGTAAACTCTTTGGTAATACGTATTATTGACATACTTTTTTTACAAAAATACTAAAATTATTTCTTGAAGCCGGATAATTGAATTTAAAAATCGTTACTAATTACCTAATAATTATGTAAAATCATAAATATTATTAATTATAATAAGTAAAATGTTATAAAAATTTGTAATATTATAACAATTTAGTATTTTTGTAAAAACAAATTTTTATGTCAGTTAATATTCAGGAAATTATTTCCGGGAACGCAAAAAATATGAGAAGATCTGCAATACGTGATCTTTTAAGCGTTGCAAACAGTCCGGAGATTATCTCTTTTGCAGGTGGATTTCCAAATCCAAATACTTTTCCTGTAGAAGATCTTAAAGAAATTATGGCCGAAGTGCTTGAGTACGAAAGTGAATCTGCACTTCAGTACGGGACAACGGAAGGCAATAACAGGCTGAGAGATCAGTTGGCTTTAAGGTACCGGGAATTTGGCCTCAATATTACAAGAGATAATATAATTATTACAACTTCTTCTCAACAAGCAATTGATCTTACCAGCAGAATTTTTCTGGATCCTGGCGATACTGTTTTATGTGGTCTGCCTTCTTATCTGGGTGCATTACAGGCAATATGGTCATATCAAGGTGTTCCTGTAGGTGTTGCAAAAGAGGAAGACACCCCGCAAATAATCGAAAAACTTATTAGTGAAGGTAGAAAACCTAAGTTCATTTATGCAATTCCGGACTTTCAAAATCCATCGGGATCGACAATGAATCTTGAACAAAGGAAAGCTCTTTTAGAAACTGCAAAAAAATATGATTTACTTATAATTGAAGATAGTCCTTATAGAGAAATTCGCTTCGACGGTGTTGAACAACCACCCATTTATTCTATGGATAGCGATAACCGAGTTATTCTATTGGGTACTTTTTCTAAAACTTTTGTTCCCGGGTTTAGAATTGGATGGGTGATTGCTGATCCTGATATTATTGAGAGATATGTTGTTGCAAAACAATCTGCAGATTTGTGTACTCCTCCTTTTAATCAGGCTGTTGCAGCAAAATATTTAGAGAAGGGGCTTTTTGATAAAAATTTGTTGAAAACTATTGAACTCTACAGAGGAAAGAGGGATCATATGATTACCTGTTTCGAAAAATATATGCCGGAGGGAGTGAGTTGGACTCATCCGGAAGGTGGTTTGTTTTTATTTGTTTCGCTACCTAAGGGTTATGATACTTCAGATTTATTTAAAATTGCTCTAAAAGAGAATGTAACGTTTGTTATTGGAGAAGCTTTTCACTGTGATGGTTCAGGAAAAAATACAATGAGAATTAATTTCTCTTATATGGACAACGATAAAATTGAAGAGGGAGTTAAACGATTGTCAAAAGCAATCGCTAAAATGTTCCAAGAAAGTACCAAGTATTCGGTTAATTAAATTAATGTTAGTGCTCGTGGGTTGAACCTGAGATCGGAGTCTTTGAACATTTTATCGAAGGCTCCTTTTTTTATGAGATCATCCGGTGTCCCTTCAAAAAATCCATAGTGTCCCATAATCCATATTTTATCGCACATATTAATTGCAAGAGGAAGGTCGTGAGTAGAAAAAATGATTGTTTTTCCCTCATTATGAGCAATATTCGATAATAATTTTGTAATAATTGCTTTGTTTTCGATATCAAGAAAAGCTGTAGGTTCGTCGAGAAGTATTATTTTACTGTCTTGTACTAAACTTCTTGCAATTGCTGCTCTTTGAAATTCTCCGTCGCTCAATTGAGATGAGTCGGTTTCTATTAAATGGAATAATCCCAGTTTAGTAATTATATCTACAATTTTAGTTTGCTCATCTTGAGAAAGATTTCCGAGCCAATTTGTTCTGTTATAGCTCCCTGTTGCAACCATGTCAAATAAAGAGAGATTATGGGCCCTTGGGCATTGAGATGGAACAAATGATAAATATGATGAAATAGCTTTTGCTGTATAATCTTTTACAC
>JAQUHB010000074.1 GCA_028683835.1 Sulfurimonadaceae bacterium
CCGAACCCAGAACAAACAAGCAGGTTGTAAAGGATGCACCTTTTACTGCAGTAGTTACCCGTTCTATAGTTCTGTTAAAAGAGGTACCCGTTAAGCCAAGACTTGCCGATTATAGAGTTGCTGTGTTCAATACCGGAAAATATCTCTTCGGAGAGAAAGAACAGGCATCGAAGACCATCTATTATGCAAATAGATGGAATATTGAACCAAAAGATTTACAAGCATGGAAAGAGGGTAAATTAGTCGAACCAAAAAATCAAATAATATTTTACGTAGATAACAATTTCCCCGAAAAATGGATTCCATACATCAAGGAAAGTATTGAGCAATGGAACGAACTTTTCGAGCAGATAGGCTTTAAAAATGTAATTAAAGCAGTTGATTTTCCTCTTGATGACCCCGAATTCGATCCGGACAACATTAAATATTCTTGTGTCAGATATGCCCCTATAGGTATAGAGAATGCAATGGGACCGTCTTGGGTCGATCCGAGGTCGGGAGAGATTATCAACGCATCGGTTTATGTATATCACGACATAATCAAGCTCCTAAATAACTGGATGTTTGTGCAGATTTCACCTGCAAACAAGGATCTGCAAACCAAAAACATACCGGAGGGTATATTAGGTGACGGAATAAGATATGTAGTTTCCCACGAAGTAGGTCACTGTCTCGGTTTTATGCATAATATGAGTGCATCAAGCGTTATACCTGTCGATTCACTTCGCTCACCAACTTTTACCAACAAAACAGGAACAACCACATCCATAATGGATTATGCTCGATTCAACTATGTAGCTCAACCAGGTGATAAAGAGAGAGGTGTAAAACTAACTCCTCCAAGATTTGGAGAATACGATAAGTTTCTAATCAAATGGAACTACACATATTATCCCAATGCAAAGAATCCACAGGAAGAGGCAGATACATTATCGAACATGGTAAGTAAGGCCATTAAAGATCCAATATACCGATACGGAATTCAACTCTCTTATCCGTTAGATCCACGTTCACAAACCGAAGATTTGGGCGATGATGCAATAAAAGCATCGGAATATGGTATTAAAAACTTACAATACCTTATTAATCACCTTAATGGATGGGTAGGTGCCGATGATGAGGACTTTTCATACAGAGGAGAAATTTATGACGGAATAGTTTACCAATACATAAGGTATATTAATCACATTTTCGCTAATGTTGGAGGTATCTATCTCAATCAGGTAAAAGTAAGCGATAAAATGGTGCCATTTGAAAGCGTAGAGAGGGAAAAGCAAAAAAGATCGCTAGAGTTTATTATGAACCAAATAAATAATCTCGATTGGCTGGAAAATGAAGAACTTATGAAGAATCTCACCGTTATGGGATCTGCAAAAAATCTTTTACAAACTGTATTGGCAAAAGCAGTAATTGCATCTCCTTCAAAAGTTGTTCTTTCATCGATGGTATCGAAAAACCCGTATGATTTCTTCGAATGTTCCGATGATGTATTCAATTTTGTATGGCAATCTTCTATAAAAAGAAAGAACCTCACTAAGATCGAGAGATTTATGCAAACTGAATATCTTAATACTGTAATGAATTCCGGCAATATTTCGAAATTAATTACAGGTTCGGGTATATCGGAAATTAATAATACTTCTTTGTTCGAGATATTGAAACAAGAAGATAGTCAAGAGAGATTCTCCAAACAAATGCGTACCGAAAATGCAATGGAATACCAACCGGTATCGGCCAACGGTGTTCCCTCAACAAAATTCGCAATCGTCTTTAACACAGAAAGTAACTACTATAAGTATGTAATAAAGGTTAAAAAATTGCTCGAATCACTTAAGCATGCACGTGTGAGTAAAGAGGACAAACTTCACTATGAACTTTTATTAAAGAAAATCAACTCTGCTTTAAAAGTAGACTAGCAAATCCTGGCATTAATATGATAAAGAAAATATTTATATCGACGCTTTTCGTTTGCATAGCTACTGCAGTTATTGCTCAAGAAAAAACCCAAAATGCGGTAAAATCGGATTCCGTAAAAAAACTTTCTCGATATGAGAAGTTATTCGATAAGAAAAAAAATGTAAAAACGACTGTAGGAGTAATTACTCTACACAATGTAGACGGTAAAGTGTACTTTGAATTACCTGTAAATGTTATCGGCAGGAGCTTTCTTATGAGCTCTGTCGTTGATAATGTAAGCGATATGAGTCTTGGATATGTAGGTCAAAGAACATCGAGACCAACTCAAATTTGTTTTACCAAAACAGATTCACTTGTGCAGATACGTCTTGTACCTGCTCCTAAAATAGTAGATTCCGACGACAAAGGAATTCAGGATGCCGTAAATAGAAGTTCACTGCCTTCGATTCTCAGCTCAAGTCCTATTCTTGCATTCAATAATGATAGCACTGCGGTTGTTTTCGATGCAACACCATTTTTTGTATCAGGAAGCAAATATATCGGAAGTCTTAATGCCTCCTCCTTTGGTGGATTCATACAAAAAGTCTCCTCTTTCAGCAAAGATTTATCTGCCCTTAAAGACATTGAGTCATACGACGATAATATTGCAATTATAAGCAATATGACTTATACCTTTAAGACATATTTTCTTGGTATGGAATCGGGCGGACAGGAGTATCTTACTGTAGATCTCAGAACAACTTTAAGTCTGTTGCCTGAGGTATCTTTCAAATACAGACTGGCCGATTACAGAATCGGAACAGGTGTTACTGAATTTGAAAAATTTAACAGTAAAGAACAGGGTTCTCAAATTAGTTACATGGCAAACAGATGGAGAATTGAATCCGGTAAACCAATTGTATTTTATGTAGATACATTATTTATTCCTGCGTGGAGAGAGGCAATTAAAAAAGGTTTGACAAAATGGAACGAAGCATTTGAAAAAATTGGATTTAAAGATGTTATTAAAGTTTATGATTATCCGACAAAA
>JAQUHB010000075.1 GCA_028683835.1 Sulfurimonadaceae bacterium
TCGATATGCGCTGTACCATCGACTGTGATGTATTTGATACTAGAGTTTTTAGATGCTTGTTCTTTGTAGTAGCCTATAAGTGGACTTGTAAGATCATGATAGACTTTTAAACGGTCTAAAACCACTTCTTCTTTATCATCATCTCGTTGGACTAGATCTTCGCCGGTTTCGTCATCTTTACCCTCTACTTTTGGCGGGTTATAAACTAAGTGATAAGTTCTACCACTTGCCAAGTGCGCACGACGACCAGCCATACGAGTAACGATCTCAGAATCTGGAACATCTATCTCGATTACCGCGTCAATTGCGATACCCGCATTTGTAACAGCGTCAGCTTGAGGAAGTGTACGTGGAAAACCATCTAGTAGGTAGCCATTTTTACAATCATCTTCTGCAATACGATCTTTTACAAGACCGATAATGATCTCATCTGTTACAAGCTGACCTGCGTCCATAGCAGCTTTTGCCATTTTTCCCATCTCAGTGCCAGCTTTGATCGCCGCACGAAGCATATCCCCAGTTGAGATTTGAGGGATGTTGTATTTTTTAGTCAAAAATTGAGCTTGCGTGCCTTTTCCTGCACCCGGAGCTCCAAGTAGTATGATTCTCATATTGTAAGTCCTATCTGTTTTGTTATTGAAATTATATACAAATGAGTTTAATCTACTCTTCGTCATCTTCTTCTGTTTGCGCTGATATGATGTCATTAAAAATCTCTTCACATTCATCTTCTTCAATCTCGCCACATTCGATATCTACAAGAATCTCTTTTAAATCATCACGAAACTCTATTAACTCTTCTAGCTCCTCTTTGGACTCTTCAATAGAATCATTTTTTTTGTCTGCTATGATTTCATAAAGCTCATCCATTCTATCTTCAATATCTGGCAACACACTTTGTTTTATCATCTCTTCGAGTTTTTGTGAAAATAACATTTTTCATCCTTCAATTATAGTAGACAAAATAATACCAGATAGTTGGTTACATATAAGCCATATATAACAAGATTCCCATTATAATCTTTTACTTTTAAAAGCAGAAAAGGCTCTCAATATGTATAATTTTTATGCCGTTATCATTGGAACGGAGATACTAAACGGTAGAAGAGAAGATAAGCATTTTAGCTTTCTTCGCGATCTTTTAAACTCTTATGGACACACACTTCTGGCTACTTTTATCATCAAAGATGAAAAGCAACTTATTACAGATATTTTTGAGTTGGTAAAGAAGGATGAAAAAGCTGTACTTTTTAGTTTTGGCGGTATCGGCTCAACGCCTGATGATCTCACACGAGAAATAGCCGCACAAGTGTTTACATGTAAGCCTTTGGTTAGAAATAAGAATTTTGAACAAGATATTATAGAAAGGTTTAGAGAAGAGGCATATCCTCATCGTATTCATATGTCAGACCTTCCCAAAAATGCTAATCTGATAAAAAATCCTATCAATAATATGTCCGCATTTGAACTTTCTCACAGATATTTTTTTGTTCCGGGATTTCCTGAAATGTCGCATCCGATGATTACTGAATGTGTAGGAAAATATTTTTCAAGCTCTGTAAGAAAATATAGAAAGACACTTTTTGCATATACGAGTGAAAATACTCTGATAGACCTTATGAATGACATTCCATCAGATATGGAACTGTCATCTTTGCCAATCATCGGTAAAGATGGCCCTGAAGTAGAATTGTCGTTGAACTATCATGATAAAGGGATTGTAGAGAATGAGTTTGAAAAGTTTATAGCTTTTTTAGAGTCAAAAAATATAGAGTATAAACTTCTTGATTAAGAGTTTTCAAGAAGTTCTATCATACTTTTTTTATGCGTTTTTTTGGCAAACTCAAGAGCGTTAAGACCCTTTGTATCTATCGCACTTTTATCCGCTCCATTTGCTAAAAGCATCTTTACTATCTCTTTGCGTCCATAACAAACAGCACCCATAAGCGGAGTAAATTTACTGTGTCTGCGTGTAAAATTGACATCGACCCCCGATTCTAAAATCTTTGTTACTAAATCAGCTCTATTGTACATAATCGCATAGTCTAAAATACTTACGCCATCTTCATTAAAATCATCCAGATCAGCACCGTTATCGAGTAAAATACTTATGATCTCATCATCACATCTATATCTTAAAGCCAAAGCTAAAACGGATTCTCCGCTTTCATTGTACTCATTAATTTCCGCACCGTTTTTTAGATATTTTTTGATCCCTAAATAATCACTAGCTTGTAAAAGTTTAATCCATTCGTTCATAATAACCACCTAATAATTCGAAATTATACACTCGATTTTTAACACTTAGCCAATTAATTTTTTTTAAGTTTTTATATTAGATGTCAAGTAAGATATAGAAAAAGTTTGGAAGAGGAGAAAAGGTGTAACGTAATGTTACACTTAATCTTTTTTTATAAATTCTATCAGTGTCTTAAGTTGTCCCTCAATTACGTGAATAGATTTTAACTCTGCGTTGTGTAACTCATCACTCTTTTTGAGACCTATAATGTCCGATTCGGTGTGAGAAAGTCGAGTGACAATCTTACCGTAAGTGTAAGTGACAACGATAATATTTGAGAGAACTACAAAAATAACACTAAAAAGAGCGATTATTGTATCAAGCTCCAAGGGTTATCCCTTAGAAACTTGCTGAACGCATAGAAGTAATAACTACTTTGTCAGCTTTGATACCGTCAAAAGTCTTACCAGTAAGAGCGGCAATAACATCGCCCTCATTTTTAGTTGACTTAATGATAAAGTTCAAAAAACGAGAAGCACCAGTCGTATTGTCTTTAATATAAGAAGATACATAACGACAAGTTGAAGCAGTATCAGTGCCAGAAACACTAAGTTGACTGTAAACTTTAGTTTCGCCATCCATTACAGCATCAGCAAAAGCCTGAGCAGAAACAGCATCACCAGGAACATAAGAAGTTAAATTTTTA
>JAQUHB010000076.1 GCA_028683835.1 Sulfurimonadaceae bacterium
ATATCGTCCACTCTCGGGGAAGAACTGGATGTCGAAATTGGATGGAGGAATTTTGACCTTAGAGATATTACCGCTGGCAGCTTTAATACTATTTATCTCGATCTCTTTAGTAAACATATACTCGACCGGAAAGTTCTGCATCCAGCGAGTGTAAGCTCTTAAGATGTACCGACCGGCCTTTTGGTCATCAGCAATCTTAATATGTCCTGCAAAACCTTCCTCGGAGTCCTTAATTTTTACACGACTCACCAGGGAATCCCCCAACAGTTCAACATAAATGAAAGAGCTAATCTCTTGTCGTGAGTCAATAGACGAATTAAGCAAATAGCCCCTAAACCAGATATTTTCCCCAGTGAAGTAGGAGCTTTTATCGGTATGGATGTAAAGCTTCTCTCCATTGTTCAGTTTAACAGCAGGAGCGAGCGAATCGATAATCTGCCCATTAAGTAATGAGCTTGTTAATAATAAAATAGAAACTACGACGCTTTTCATCTCATTAACTATTAATTAGATAAAAGATACTTAAGGGTAATTAAAAATCTTTTTTCTATGACTATTATCCCTTTTTTACAAAAATATAATAAAAATCCTTTCGAAATCCTTAAGATTTAGCCTAATGGAGACAGTTTTAAATGAATTAACTTTTTAAAGATTGAAATATGCAAGCATGTCTTTACCCTCTAAATTTTTTCTAATAATGTACGCTCTGTTGCTTTTCTCATCAATAGCGAATCTGTCAACTCCGCCATTTACAATTTCTTATCGAATATTTTATAAATTCCGGACTGCTGGTCGGTTAAATAGAAATATCCGTTTTCAAATACAGGAACGGAAACTTCGCCTAAAACAGAATGTCCGGTAGTGTCAAAGTATATATATTTAACCTCGGATGCAATCTGGCTGAGATTCAACTCTTTTTCTTTCCCGATAGCATCAATAACCGAAATCGTTTTCGGTTGATTTTGGTTATTACTACACGAAGTGATTAAAAACGTGATTAACAGAACGATGGTAATTTTTGATTTCATGACATAATTTTTTAGTGCCTATTAATCATAAAGTTAGAAATATTTCCTGAATAATGGTTGACATCATTTTGCAAATAATCCAAATGGAGTACACCTTGTGCTCATCCTTGAGAGATATTTTAATAATGATTTAATTATGTCGTCCTTATTTTTATATGTAATAGAACCTTTAAGGTATTTATTGAGACCATTGTAAAGATCTGAAGATGCTAGATAAATTGCTTCTAACACAGTTTTGTCGAAGATGAAACTCGATAAATCTGAAAAAATAGAGTCAATATTGTTGTATGGCAATGTTGTAGTCTTTAAAATGAACTTATCTAAAATTTATACATGTTTATTTTTTTATAGTATAATAACATAAAAGCAGATCACCTTTTGGTTCATGATCTTTTAGATACGGAGGTAATTTTAAATTGGACATAAAGTTTTTGAAAATATCTCCCTTTTTTGATATGTAATTCTGAACAGAAAACAAGGTTTGACCTCTTTCATCCATGAACAGATTATTGCTTCCCTGTATATAGAAAACAGTTTTAGGGGCTGTCCACATTGTCAATCCAGGATAAAACGGCCTTATGTGCGAATCACATATTACAGTACTAAAATATTTTTTATTCCGGAATCTTAGCAGCCATGTGTCGTTTAATTTCCAAAAATTAAGCAAACATAGCCTGTCATTATCTTTTATTAATCTCCTTTTGTTCCGGAAAGAGACTCTTTCATTGCCAATTTTAACAAAAAACCAGGGCTTCCTGCCGGCTGCGGTGTAATTATAAATTGTGTCGTTAAAGAGATATTTGATCAATAAACCGTGAGGGCTCTTGCTATAAACATATAATGGAGCAGCATTTGCCACAAGAGAATCATATTGCTCCTGAGTGGGAGTGAAACTCTTTTTTTTTGGCTTGTCTATGTAAGTTACTCGATCTGTTTTCGTATTAACAACAAACGTCACAGAAAAAGGAAGACTCTTCGCCGTGATCAGTAAATTATCATTACCCAGACAGAAAATATTACTATACTCAAATTCGGGATTAAGGGCTATCTCTCTCTCCTTTTTACCGTTGATACTGAAGCAGATTATGCGCGATTTTTTTGAATCTAGTGTATAGAGCCTGTTGTTCAATGTGTCGTAATCAAAAGCCTCAAATCGATAATCACCTGAATTGTATGTTCTTATCTGGCGACTTGTTATCATGTCGTACAGAATGATTTTGTGCTTGTTTAACATTACTAAGTTGTTATTATAACAAGTTAGATTGGCAACATCCTTTACAAGTAGAGAATCAGAGTTTTCCAGGAAGAAAGCGTAATGATCAGAGAATGTTTTACTCAGACTTGTATCTATGACAGACTCATTAAGGCTGTTCAGATACTTAAGATCGATTGTTTGTAAATTGAGTTTTGTTTTTCTGCCACATGAAATTATCAGCAGAATGCTTAGAATTAACACACTCCTTCTCATTTCAATTTGTATTTAATAAGTACGGGGTTACTGTCTTCTTTTATGTTATAATCCGGATCTGACTTAAGAATTTCTGCAGGATAACGTAAAAGAATAATACAGTCATCTTCGAATCCGGGAAATACCTTATCTCCAGATTGAACAGACAGATAGTCCGGTTTATTAACGATGCTTACATTTTGATGATATGACCCTGTTTTGTTGTCGTACATTGCCAGAAAACTGCTAAACCGTTTGCCGTTTATTTTTGAAATTGTATAGAAGATTAAAGTATATCTTCCTCCGCTGGTAATGCCAGATATTTGAATTTTTTTATCATCAATTGGCTTGTCCAGATTTGACAGCTCATTAAACGTAAATTTATAATTTCCGGTATTTATTACAAACTCC
>JAQUHB010000077.1 GCA_028683835.1 Sulfurimonadaceae bacterium
CCGGTTCCATACATATCTTCATATACCATTCCTAAAACCGGAAATTGACCGCCGGAGGCAAACCGAATATCCTTAATTAGCTTATCGCTATTTGTCTTGCTAAGTTTTCCCGTAAGACTCACGCAGGTAGTTATTATCCACGATGCCATCTTCTTCGAATCAGCATCTGCCAAGTATACCTTGGCTATGATATCTGTGCCGTGCACCTTGTAGTTATACAAAGAGACCTCAATACCCTTCCAACCATTAAGAGTGTCGGTTTTGCAGATAAAGGTCTGCTCCATATACCTTGCAGGAATTACCTGCTGTTCTATTCTTGCTGCAATCACTTCTAGGCTGTCTGTCATATATTTAGCGATATCTGCCTCCATGTTGGGCCTACTCCCAACTGTTTGGGAATACATACTTCCAAAGTACAAAATTGCAACGACGAATGTGACGATATTTTTCATACTCATTACTTTTTCTCAGACTTAATTCAAAAAAAATTGAACATCTATGTGTTAATATGGCATAAAATCAGCTTTCCCGGTCCTTACATATGGAATGCTGTATTTCTTATAGTAATAGTTATTCCATGAAGTTTTTATAACAGATTTTATATTATTTATTTCGTTTTCCATTACAAATAATTCCGGAAAACTTTTTATTTGCATAAGTTCATTTCCTGGTATTATTTTATAATCAACGAGATATGCGTCTTTTGATGAAATTTTTAGCAGATGTCTTAAAATTGCAAGGTTTGAAATGAAAAGAGCTCTCTCTCTTTCTCGTTTGGCATCTATATATCTATCATCGAACCTAAATTTGTTATTTATAATATTAGAAGATTCATTTTTAAATTCTTCTCCGCTAATATCGCGGTTTTCTACTTTTTTATAAATAGTGGAATATTCCTCGTCAGATTTTAGAATTGATAAAAGTACTGAGTCTTTTTCTTCAAATTTTTTTCTAAGATAACGAAGTGAATCGATGGAATTAATATACTCCAAATTTGAGGCTACAGAATTAGCATAAATTGATATTGCAGATGAATCTGTTAATCTCATTTCTATGAATTTATCAAAAATAAGGTTATTATAGTCGGTGTTTAGTTTTGAAAGCTTTTTCTCAAGTTTATTAATTCTTAAAGGAATATCCTGAACATCTTTTACATTTCGTTTTATTACAACAACCAATGAATCAATTATTTTAGAACCATATATCTTTCCGTTAACTTCATCAGCAATATACATTCTGTTCATTGTTTGTATAATACTCTTTATAGTTTCAATTTCAGTATTAAGAGAGTAGATTGATGAATAAACATTTGTAAGATTATTAATTACATTGTCGATGCCCAACATCATAACAGGAAAGGTCTCATCTTTCTTAATATACGAATTATAAAGTTGAGAAAGTACCAGAAATTGATATCTTTTTACATACAAGTTATTCTTATCGAAAAGATTCTTATATACAACATCATTATTATAAAATCGTGAACGCAACCCTCCTAATTTGTATTCTCTTATTTTTAATTCATTTGCATTTCCCCTTGGTAGGTTCATTATATCAATATACTCACTACTGTTATTAAAATAATTTGTAAATTTTTGTTTATTAGTATAATAATCATCAAACGCCTTTTTTAATTCGGAGTTATTGTTTGAAAAGCTTTCATTAAAGTATCTGTTAAAAAATTGATTTGGTATTGTAATTGATCCTGAATTAAATCCTTTAACAACAATATCCATTATAAGGTAACTTTTTAATTTCTCCTTAAGTTTGAGTTGAAAAGACAATGAATCAATCGATTTTTTTATAAGTGTAGAATAAGAAACAGACTGGGAAAAGCCATAAGTAAAAATGCCTGTTAGAAATATAAAAAGCAATAATGTTTTTTTCATATTTTTTTAGTTTCTACAAATTTACTAAAAAACATATTATTAACACAATACAGCAATAAAAAAGAAATAAATTAACGATTTATACCCATTTCCACAATAGTGTTTGCCCCACAATCTGGCGCAGGAAATTATTTCAAATAAATTTCGAAGATATGACCAAATAATTGGGGATGGCATAAAAGACAGTGCAATTTTTTAATTCAATAATACTAATATACTTTTTAGAATAGAATCATTAGCTAAACTGTTATTGTTAGTCATACTCATAATTTTTTCAACTTCATCTGGATTGAAGTTATAATCATTATACATAGTTTGATCAATTTCCATTTCCGTTTTGTTTATAACAGGAGAATAATTGTTTTGTCCTTCAACCCAAACTGTATCGTGAATAATTCGAGAGATTGTGTCTGTTTTATGAATATATACCGTATCATTTTGAGTAAGAAATGTCTGATTAGATTTATTGTAAAAATGTCGATTCAAATTGAACAGAAAATAAGCAATTAAAATTAGAACAGCGACTTTATATAAACGAAGTGGATACTGTATAAATTTTGTAAATCTTATTTTTCCTCTGATATTATCTATAAAAGGGATATTTGTAATAGGTTCAATATCGCTCACGAAATAGTTCGGTAGATCTTGTATCGTTTTTCTCAAGTCATTGTATTCATCTTCCTTCATAAAAGATAAAACATAGTCTTTATCTTCACTTAAAAGATCCTTAAATTCAAACTGCTCTGCCAGGTCGTATACCCTACTTATATTTTTGTCAGAATTCATAATCCTGTTTTTTTAGAATTTTCGATAATTCCTTTGTTGTTGTGCGAGGTCGATCTCGATCTGGCCGGTGTTCTCTGATTCTTCACGGAGGACCGCCGCCGCCATGAACCCTTTCATCACAGTCG
>JAQUHB010000078.1 GCA_028683835.1 Sulfurimonadaceae bacterium
ACCACCGCTTGGAACAAATAAGTTAACAAGACCTGCACTGAAGAATGAAAAAAGAGGAAAAGTATGTTGATTTGAAATATCTACAAACCAATCTGTCATAACTGAGAGTAGTCCGGAATGTTGCATTATTCCCATAATGCCAGCGTATAATGGAAACTGAATAATTATTCCGGCGGTGCTTCCAATTGCGTCACCGGTTGCCTTAGAGAGTGTATCTACATTTGGGAATACTATGAGGACAAAAGAAAATAGGATAAGGTTAATTTCGTTGAGTCCTATAGAGCTATTTTTATGTGCTATAATTTTAAAAACCAATCCTATAAGAAGCAATATTCCAAAAAAGGAGAGAAAACCTGGGCGCCAGTTTTTATTTAAATTTTTGAGGGATGTGGCTTGGTTTAATAAGTTATCTTCAGGAATTTCATTTTTCCCCTTTCTGGCAAAAAACCATACAGAAAGTGGAAGTAATATTAATAGGAGAGCAGTTGCCGTTATATTCATTGGAGAGAATATAGTGGAAGACAATGGAATGATTCCGGTCTTTGCAATCAGAAAGTGATTTTCACTTGAAACAGATAGTGGGGCAGATCCGGATAACCCGCCATGCCATATCATCATGCATAAATATGCGGCAGAACCCATTAAGGGATAATTTATTGCAAAGCCGGATCGCTTTGCTTGTATTGCGGTTTTTTTAACCAGAACGGCACCTAAAACTAATGCCAGACCCCAGTTAATAAGACCGACAACTATTGCAACTACCGATATTATAACTGCCCCTAAAACAGGTTTATTTCCTAGTTTCGCTAGAATAGATGAAAGATTATCCAGAGCAGGAGATAAAGCAAGCATATAACCCAAAAGCAAAATAAGGACCATCTGCATTGAAAAAGAGAGTAAATCCCAAAATCCCATTGTCCAATATGACAAAACATCTGCTGCACCCAAAATACCCGGTCTTTGATTTGTTCCAAAAACGAGGGCAAGTATCATTGTAACCAGACTTAGACCGAGTGCCAGAATCATTGGGTCCGGGATACTTAAGCGAATTTCTCTGTGTAATTTCATACATTAAAGGTAGTTTTTATATTGCATTTTTTAAAAAGCGAATTTGGTCTAGTAGTTAATCTGATTATTGTAATTAACTTTATTCAGTTAATTCCTGAATTGAGTATGAGATTTCGTTTAAATATAGGGCTGTTATTTCTGTTTCTTGTTCTTAAGAATACGTTAATTTTTTCGCAGGATAATAATATTAAAGAGGCTAACATTAGAACAATTAAGATGAATTCACTCATTGCAATAGGGTTTGTAAATCCGGCATTTGAGTTTGGTATTTCTGAGAAAAAATCTATACAATTGGAGAGCTTGGGTATTTTTTATCCGTCGGGATTTTGGGGCATTGATGGCAGACCTCTTACAGTTGTAGCGACCTGGATAGAGGGGCGGCACTATTTTATAAATACAACGAGAGGATTGTATCTGGGACTTAATACCGGTTGTGCCTACTACCGCACCTCAAAAGACAAGGGTTATTGGGATAATCATATAATTCAGTTTGGTGCTGCCATTATGATTGGTGCCAGTATCGGTTATAAATATGTTATTAACGATAAATTTTGTATTGATTTTTCGTATGGAAACGGTTGGAATGCATCGAATTATGAAGGTTGGAATAATGAAACAGGAGCAAGAAATGTCAGGTTAAACTGGAGTCACGATTTTCTTCCGTTGTACAAAGGTGGCATACTTATCTGCTACAGTTTTTAACGAAATCAAAGAACTGATACAATTTCATTAAATAAAGTTATAAAAAACAGGGAACAAGAATGTTACTATAATTGCCCATATTACATAATATGGCAGATATCTGGCTATAACTTGACCAACGATCTCTATACCTTGTTTTTTTGAAACAACTTTAAAAAGGTGGAAGGTAATCATCGACAAATTGACAAAAAAGAGTAAATTACTCCCAAGTACTGCTGCTCTGTTTGGAGAAACACCCCATTGGGAAATTCTGAAAAGTATGGCAGATAATGCAATTGTATTAACAATTAGCGTCACAGATGAAAGCAAAAACAATACCCATGATTGCGCCATTGATTTTTGAGAATTTGATGAAGTTGTCAATGAGAAGAAAATTATTGCCATTACACCAATTAGCAAGGCATTAAATAGCATCAGAAATTGTCTGTCGTTAAATGGATCTTTTCCGGAAATTATTATTGCAAATATGTATATTACAAGCATAATCAAAACCAGCGGGCTAAAAATTTTTGCAATTACCGGAGATACCTTTCCTACTAATTGAGGATTTGTTCTTATAAGATAAGTCCCAATTATTGGAGAGGCTGCTAATCCAATTACCCAAATGTTTGAGTAGAAAAACTTTTCAATATTAAATCCTATTAGTCCAAAAAGACCTACGGTAACACCCGAAAGAATTAAGCCGGCAATTATAATGAGAGTTGTCATAACAATAAGGTCGCCATTGTACTTAAGAAAAGACATCCTTTTTTCGTCACTTCTTGTCATCGTGCCAACATAAGAGAATCCCAACAGTGACCATAAGAAAAGTGAAAGATGAATACAAGAGAGAATAAGTGTATCGCTTTTTTTTGCTTCGGGCAGAAGATTAATAAATATTACACTCATTATCATTATACTTATAATAGACAATGTCTTTTTGAAAGAGAATCCGTTCTTCCATGCGAAGTAAACCGATAATATTGGGAATATTACGAAGCCTATATTGCGCTGATAGTAAAATTCTTCCGA
>JAQUHB010000079.1 GCA_028683835.1 Sulfurimonadaceae bacterium
AATCTGATTTACCGAGCATACCTTCCGAAAATGAAATTATAAAATTTGCTGAATCGGCAAAAAATGAAACACTTGCACCTTTTTCAAGTTCCAAAATAGATAAGAATTTCTATAATTTCGACGATTTAAAAGGTTCAAAAATAGTTAAAGAGGTCGTGAATGATAAATATCAAGGTAGAGAGTGGACATTATCGAACGGGATTAAGGTTTATTGGACTCAAATTAAAGATACAACATCAAATTACAACTTGGTTGCTGAGAGTCCGGGTGGGCTTGTAAAGGTTGCCGGAAACGATGTCGCATCTGCAAAAATGCTCAGGAATGCCGGAAGATATAAGAATCTTGGGAAACTTAACGAAAATGAAACAAAGTTGTTTCTAAGTACTAAGAATGCTGCTGTATCAAGTGATTTAAGTCTATACAATGAAAGAATAATGGGGTCTTCTTCAAGAAGTGATATTGAACTTATGATGCAGATGGTATATCTCTCATTCAAAGGTCTGGATTTGCAGAAGGAAGGGTACGATAAAATGATTAAAAAGCAAATTGAATTTTTCGATAAAGAGCCTTCGGACAATACAAAATACATTGATAGTGTACAATTCGTTAAATATAACAGTAATCTGCCAAGACAAATTAAGTTAAGTGATTTGGCAAATGTTTCTCTTGAAAAAATGAACAAGGTGTATACAGAGCGATTTGGAAATGCGTTGGATTTCAAGTTTTTCATAAGCGGGCCAGAATCTGCTGATGCTATTAAACCTTTAGTGGAAAAATATATTGGCTCTTTACCGGTTAATAAAAATTTGGAAAAACCATCGACCGGTGGAGTTGATTTTGTAAAGGGAGAAACAGGACTCAAATTTTACACTAAATCTATTCAAACTCCGATTTCATCAATCGATATTATATATAGCGGGAAGGCGGCCTATACTGCTAAAAATTATATTGCCTCTTATTTGCTCAAACATATACTGACAGACAGATACCTTAAATCTATAAGAGAGGATAAAGGGGGGACTTATTATGTAGGTGTTGGAGCAAATTTAATGAGCGAACCGCAGAATAGATTATCTTTGGAGATAAATTTCGATACCGATCCTAAGATGCGCGAAGAGCTTCTTAAGCTGATTGGAGTAGAGATTCAGGATATTGTCAAGAATGGGCCTAAAAATGAAGAGTTTAATGCTGCTTTATTGTTTTTAAAGAAAAGTTTTGCAGATGCATCTGTTAGAAAAAGTTATTTGAGTGAAAGATATTACAATTTGATTTCCGACGGAGTCGATTTGAATGATAGAGCAGATGCAATTCTTAATACTATTAAACCTGCAGATGTGAAAAATCTTGCAGCTGAATTGATAAAACAGGGAAATAGAATGCTTTTTGTATTCGGAACAGAATAAACGATTTATAACTTAATACCTAACACAGTGAAAAAATTCCTAGTTATTTTGCTATTATCATTATTGATAATTCCAAATGTCTCTTTTGCTCAGGGGCAAAAGAAGTACTCCATTGAGGGAACAGTCACCCTTTTTGGTACATCGGAACCTATTCCTTACGCCAATGTGTTAATCAAAGAGCTGAACCAGTGGAGCTCTACTAACGCACAAGGCCAATTTAAAATTCCGGGAATACTTCCAGGATCGTACACGATGGAGGTCTCTTCTCTGGGTTATCAGACGGTAAATATACCGGTCAAGATTACTCAGGACTACACAGGGTTTAAACTTCAACTTAAAGAAGAAAACCTTACTCTCAACGATATCGTCGTTACCGCAAAGGCGGGTACTTCTCTAAACTCATCTTCCAGAATCGATAATGCAGCTATTCAACACTTGCAGGCAACAAGTCTTGCAGATGTAATGCAGCTTCTCCCGGGAAGTTTGATTAAAAATCCATCATTGAACGAATCTAATGTAATTACAATTCGCTCAATTTCAAATGTTTCTGGATACAATTCTAGAGGGGTAGGAATTTTGGTAAATGGAGCTAAAATCTCTAATGATGCAACTTTGAGTTCTTCAGAATCTTATGACTTCAGAAATATTTCAACTGATAATATTGAATCTGTAGAAGTTCTTAAAGGAGTTGTATCGGCAGAATATGGCGATTTAACTTCGGGAGCTATAATTGTTAAAACTAAAACAGGAAGAACGCCTTATGAAGTGAGAGTGAAAACTGACCCAAAAACAAAGGCAGTTTCGTTCAGTAAAGGTATTTCTGTAGGTAAAAATGCCGGTAATTTAAACTTTGATGTTGATTATGCAAGATCATTTGCAAATATGGTCTCTCCGGTAAATGTTTTCGATAGAACTACATTGGGTGTTACATATTCAAATACATTCAATCAAAATAAAACTCCTTTGAATTTTAATTTCAGAGTAAGTGGATATATTACAGGTAATAGTATTACAAGTGATCCTGACGTTTCAAGTTTGGATTTCTCTAAAACTAGAAACAGCAACTTAGCAGTTGCGTTATTTGGTAATTGGATGCTTAATAAATCACTTATTACATCTCTAACTTATAATATTTCCGGTAATTTTAGTAAAAATTCTTATCAAAACTATGTAGTAACAAATCAACTTCCGATGGTTACAACAAGTACTCTTGAAGAGGGAATCTCTTTAGGATATTATACAGGAACACTAGATAAAAGAGATCAAAGAATTGATGAAAGACCAATTTATGCAAATGCAAAAATTACTGCAAATTTGAATAAAATGTCTGGTGATGTACTGTTTAAATCT
>JAQUHB010000041.1 GCA_028683835.1 Sulfurimonadaceae bacterium
AAAAAGAAAGATTATAGTGAATCGATGATCGCGTTAAGTGTTGCACTTGGACGCATCGCAGCATTTGCTTTTGCGTTATCTGGATGGTAGTAACCACCAATATCTTGCGCTTTACCTTCTACTGAAAGTAACTCTTCCATGATCTTAGCTTCGTTTTCTTTCAACGCTTTTGCTACTGGTGCAAATTTTGCAGCAATTGCTGTATCTTTTGTTTGGTTTGCAAGAGCATCTGCCCAGTACTGAGCAACAAAGAAATGACTTGCTTTGTTATCTGGCTCGCCAGCTTTTCTTGAAGGTGATTTGTCGTTATCCAAATAACCAGCATTTGCAATGTCAAGCGCTTCTGTTACAGCTTCAAGAGCCGGAGTATTGTGTTTTTTAGCGATAAATCTTAGTGACTCAGCAAGTGCCAAGAATTCACCAAGTGAATCCCAACGAAGGTGACCCTCTTCTAAGAATTGGTCAACGTGCTTAGGAGCAGATCCGCCAGCACCAGTTTCAAATAGACCGCCACCCGCTAACAATGGAACGATAGAAAGCATTTTTGCAGATGTTCCAAGCTCCAAGATCGGGAAAAGGTCAGTCAGGTAATCACGTAAAACGTTACCAGTAGCTGAAATAGTGTTTTGTCCCGCTCTTACACGTTTAAGTGAGAATGCCATCGCTTTTTCAGGAGCCATGATATGGTACTCGATTCCAGTCTTATCAAATTCTGGCAAATAAGCTTTTACTTTTTCTATGATTTTTGCATCGTGAGCACGATTTTCATCTAACCAGAAAACAACTGGTACATTTTCGATCTCTGCACGTTCAACTGCAAGGCGAACCCAGTCTTTGATCGGGATATCTTTTGCACGAGACATTCTCCAAATATCCCCTTTTTCTACGTTGAAGCTCATTAGTTCACCGTTTGCATCTGTTACAGTTACAACACCATTTTCTTCGATTTCGAAAGTTGTTGGGTGAGAACCGTACTCTTCAGCTTTTTGAGCCATCAAACCAACGTTTGATACTGAACCCATAGTTGTTACGTCAAACTGACCGTTTGCTTTACAATCTTCAACGATTTCAGAGTACATTGTCGCATAACAACGATCTGGAATAGTGATAACACACTCTTCAACTTTTCCAGCCGGATTCCACATTTTACCGCCATCACGTACAACAACTGGAAGTGAAGCATCGATGATGATGTCGTTTGAAGCGTGTAAATTTGTAATACCTTTGTCAGAATCGACCATTGCCATTGCAGGTTGCGCAGCGTACACTGCTGCCATTGCCGCATTAATTGCTTCTTGCTTATCAGCTGGTAATTTTGCCATTTTTTTGTATAAATCACCAAGACCTAAGTTTGGATTTACACCGATAGCTTTGAAATCATCTGCGAATTTTGCAAATACATCTTCAAAAAATACACAAACAGCGTGACCGAACATGATAGGATCACTAACTTTCATCATAGTCGCTTTTAAGTGAATAGACCAAAGAATGTTTTTCTCTTTTGCTTCTGCAATAGATTCAGCAAGGAAAGAGCGAAGTGCTTTTGCACTCATAAATGTTGCATCTAAAACTTCTTTATCAACAGCATTGATCTCTTTTAAAACTTTACCATTCAAAGAAATAGTTACTTTACCGTCACCATTTTTGATGATTGATTGCTCATTTGCGTAAAAATCGCCTTCATTCATATGAGCAACACGAGTTTGCGCACCTTCATTCCATGCACGAAGTTTGTGAGGGTTTTTCTTAGCAAAGTTTTTAACCGCAACTGCAGCACGACGGTCTGAGTTACCTTCACGTAAAACTGGATTAACAGCAGAACCAAGACATGCAGAAAATCTTTCTTTTAAAGCTTTTTCAGCGTCAGTTTGAGGATCTTCAGGATACGAAGGGATATCATAACCTTGAGATTGAAGCTCTGCTATAGCCTCTTTTAACTGAGGAATAGAAGCAGAAATATTTGGAAGCTTGATAATGTTACCTTCAGGTTGCATTGCCACTTCACCCAAATATGCAAGTTCGTCAGCAATTTTTTGCTCATCAGTCAAATTATCAGGAAAGTTCGCAATGATTCTTCCAGCAAGAGAAATATCTCTTGGCTCAACCTCTACGCCAGCTTCTTTAACGAAAGCTTTAACTATTGGTAAAAGTGAATATGTAGCTAAAGCCGGTGCTTCATCTATAACAGACCAGATGATCGTTGGTGTTGATTGTGCCATGTTGACTCCTAAATCAGATTTTTGAAATTGGAGTATCTTAACATAGTTTTATCTCACAGCTTTGAAATAGATTTCAATCTTATAGCAATCAGATAAAAATGTGTACAATAGTAACAAATAGCTATTTATGACTGTTACTTTAATACACATAAATAAGAAATGGTCTCTTACATGTAAGCAAATATAACAAATAGCAGAGCAGCAATCCCTCCAGAGATAAGCGCATAAGGAAGTTGCGTTTTTACATGCTCTACGATATCGCATTCACTCGCCATAGCAGAGATAATCGTCGTATCTGAGATAGGTGAGCAATGATCTCCAAACACACCTCCTGATATCACGGCTCCCATCACAAGGGGGATATCGGCTCCCATTGCTGCAGCCATCGGCAATGCAATGGGTGTCATAATACTAAACGTTCCCCATGAAGTTCCAGTTGAAAAAGAGATAATAGAAGCAAGAAGAAAAATAACAAAAGCTAAAAAGTGGACTGATAAAATATGAGATACAAAGGAAGCCAAATAAACACCAGTTTTAAGTTCGCTTGTCACATCACCAATTGCAAATGCAAAAAGCAAAATTGTAGCGATTGGTATCATCTTTTTAACACCTATGTATGAGAGATACAGACTTTTTTTAACTCCCATCACCCCATCAATTTTATAATAGAAAATCGTTATAAGTGTTGTAGAAAGCATCGTATAAAAGATAGAACTTGAACCACTTCCCTTTAGAATGTCACCATCACCGGTAATGGCTAAAAAAATGAAAACGAAAACGATCATCAAAAAAATAGGATAAAACATATGCCCAATTTTTCCTGACTTACTGTGCTTATAATGATTGTGAACAATAGTAGCATTTTTCATAGGACCAATCTCGATGTTAAACCATATCATCAAAAATGTCACAATAAGCGCCGCCATTGCATAGAAATTATATCCAATCGATGAAATTAAAATGTCAATGCCATTACCTGTAATAACACCAGCTAAAATCTGTGTAGAGATAAGTCCTAAAAGTAAAGCACCCCAGCCATTGACTGCGATGAGGGAACAAACAGGTGCCGATGTAGAATCACACACAAATGCCAGCTTCGCCCTAGAAACCCCAAAGCTATCAGTCAGCGGGCGACTCACCGTTCCTGCAACAAGCGAAGTGATGGAGGACTCAACAAAGATAACAATACCAATGGCATAAGCCAAAAGCAAAGATCCCCTTGCAGATTTGATGATAGAGTGTTTTTTTTGTACATAATGAATAAATCCGCCTATACCGCCGGAGTTTTCTATTAATATAATAATAGAGCCTACAAGAAGAGCGAAGCCAAGAGTTTTGAGTATCCAGCCTTGTGAAAGAAGAGTTATAAAAAGTGAAAAAGTCGCACCAGCTGTGAGCACAATTGAAAAGTCATTGAGAATAAAGAGACCAAGAAGGATACCACCTAAAAGCGATATTAAAACATTACGCGTGTAAAGGGCTAAAGAAATTGCCAATAAAGGTGGCAAGACACTGAGGTAGTCTATCTTCGCGCCTTTATAAATGAATTTCTAAAAGAACAACGCCGCTTCGACCAAAATTCTCTTTAAATACTTCACATTTTTTCTCATCAATCACTTTAAAACCTAGTTTCTTATAAACCAACAAGATATCTGCAGAACCTATTTCCACCATCGTATGAACGATACGGTAGCCTTTTAAACTTGCTGTAAGTAAACTTTTTTTAAGCAATTCCCTTACAATGACTAAATCGCTGTAACCATCTTTTTCTATCAAAAAATCAAGCATCCAAGTTCGCTTATCGGTTTGAAAAGAACAAAGTGAAACCATAGAAGCATTCTCTTCATACTTTTCTCCTGCGCCCAACTCTTCAAGTGCCTTGCTAAGTAATTCTGAGGTTGCTATTCTAGGCTCATAATTACATAATGTTCCCACAGCCTCACCATCGATAATGGCTATTAAAAAGTTGGAATAATGACAATACGTCTTAATCTCAGAAACCGTCAACTTTTCAAGCATACCTAAAAGGCGCTCATCTTCATTTATGTCAAAAATGAGATCAAATAGACCAATATTTTTTCCGGCTCTCGAACTTTTCAACATACATAAAGCTAAAAATTCTGAATCAGCAGGAGTCGCTTTTCTTACTTCAATTTTTTTCATCTACTACACTTTATATTTTTTAAATCTTGCTAATAGTATCATACTTTATGATAAAAGTATTCTTAATCTTATTGACTATGAGTGTTAACCTATTGTACGCCCGTCAAGTTGTTTTAGTTCTTAGCGATGATTTCAATACTACGAAAGCAAAAATGTACTGTTTTGAAGACGGAACAATTGTGTTTCAAAATATTGATGTAAACCTCGGCAGAAATGGTTTAGCGTGGGATATGAATGACAAAATCTTTTCACATGTAACAAATCAGCCCATGAAACAAGAAGGAGATGGGAAATCACCTGCAGGTGTTTTTGCCCTTACATCAAGTTTTGGATATGAAGATCATACTTTTTTACTTCCTTTTCACAAGAGTATAGCTGAGGATATCTGCGTTGATGATAGCAATTCATCTCTGTATAATTCTCTCGTCACGATGCCACCGATCAAACCAAATAGTTTTGAGTTCATGAAACGCCAAGATGATCAGTATAAGCTTGGTATTGTTGTTAATTATAATCCACATAGAGCTCCCTATAAAGGTTCTTGTATATTCTTACATGTACAAAAAGAACTCAATCATCCAACAGCTGGATGCACTTCTATGAGTTATGAAGATCTCTATAAACTCCTAAAATGGCTTGATATTTCTAAAAAACCTATTTTAGTACAGGTCACAAAAGAATATCTTGATTATGCCATTAGAGAGTTCACAGATATTCCTGATTCTATAAAATGTAATACTAAAAGATAAACCTACTTTTAGTTTTGTAGCGTTATCATACTCAAAACGAAGGAGTTTCATATGCAAGTAAATGGTTCAAACAGTAACTCGCTTTCTTACATCAATGAACATAAAAAAAGTGCTGATGCTTCACTCGGTAAGATAGCTTCAGGTAAAAATGAGCAGCTTGATGACGCCACCTTGGCACTTATTGCTTCTTCAATAGGAAATGATATTGGAACACTTTCCCAAGGTTTACAAAATGCAACAGATGCAACATCAATGATGCAAATCGCGAGTGGCACTTTACAAAGTCTTTCAAACAGTGCAAATGATCTTAATACTCTTTCAGTTGCATCCAATAACGCGGCTTTTTCATCAAATGATAAAAATGCTCTCAATTCTCAAGCAGATGCCATTAAAGAGAGTATGCAAAATAGTGTTGATAACGCAACTTTTAATGGAGTAAAAATTTTCGGAAATGATATGCAGTTTTCTTTAGGAAATAGTACTTTATCTGGAAATATTGGGAGTGTGGATACAAGTTCTCTTGATATCTCTTCACAACAGAGTATTACTGATTTTATGAAATCACTTCAAGATATTCAAAGTACGGTAGGGGCTATCAGTAATGCACTTAGCAGTTCGACGAGTTCAATATTGACTCAAATAAGTTCACTCTCATCTGCAAAATCTCAAATGAGTGATGCAGATATCGCCAATGAAGCGAGTAATTTTTCGCAGCAAAATACTCTGTTGAATGCTTCGTTAATGACACAAGCTCATAAAAACAGCATTAATGCGGTGATGGTATCGCAACTGTTAGGATAGGTCTTTAAACCTCGTCCTCGCTACGTACCATTTTATCTTTTGCTTCAATCCCGAGTAGGCTCATCCCTGTTTTTAAAGAGAGGGCGACTACTTCTAAAATCTTGAGTAATTTTGCTTCTTCCTCATTTCCGATGATTCTACAATCATAATAAAACTTATGAAGTTTTGCAGCAAGTGATTTAAGATAATCAGTTAACTTCTGAACCTGTCTTGAGCTAAATGCATCTTCTATGATTTCCGGTAATAAAAGTGCTTCAAATAACAGTGAATCCGCATCTGCACTCATATTTTTCAAAGGTGCATTATTGATCTCGTCTGCACTAAGGAGACTTTTTTCAGCCATAGTTCTTATGCGAGCGTGTGCATACTGGATATAGTAGATAGGATTTGAACTATCTTGTTTTTTAAATTCTTCAACATCAAATTCCAAAGCAGTATCACTTTTTTTAGAAGCAAATATAAATCGAAGTGCATCTGAACCAACCTCGTCTACGATATCGCTCATAAGAATAACATTACCCGCACGTTTACTCATTTTATATGGTTCACCATCTTTAAGCAAACTCACCATTTGAGATAGAAGCACTTCAAGTTTAGCACTGTCATAGCCCAAATACTCAATAGCAGCTTTTACACGAGGAATATACCCATGATGATCAGCTCCCCAGATATTGATATAGTGGTCATACCCTCTTTCAAACTTTTGGTTGTGATAGATAATATCTCCAGCCAAATAAGTTGGACGACCATCTTCACGAACAACGACTCTATCTGAATCATCACCTTTTAAAGAAGATGCTATAAATATTTTTCCATCTTGCTCATAAACACCCTCGCCCATTTTAGACATAACTCTGTCCCAATCGGCATACAGTGAAGATTCATTGATAAAAGTGTCAAAATGAATATTTGTAGCAGCTAAAGTATCTACTACCAGTTCCATGACGCTCTCTTTTGCCCAAAGCGCAAGTTCTCTTTGACGGGCTACATCAGTTAATATTTCAATGCCAAATTTTGCAACAGCTTTGGTAGTCAAATCTGTCATATACTCGCCACGATAAAAGCTCTCAGGCCACTCAACTTCTTGATTTAAGATAGTTGCCTGACCTTCAAGCTGAATAGAAAGTCCAAGAAGATCTATCTGATTTCCCGCATCATTGACATAATACTCAGCGGTAATATCGTAACCTAAATGACGTCCAAGGCGTAAAAGTGTATCTCCATAAACAGCTCCGCGAGCGTGACCTATGTGAAGAGGACCAGTAGGATTTGCACTTACAAACTCTAAAAGTATTTTTTCACTTTTATCAGCTTTGCCGAACTCTTCTTTGTGTTCAAGAACCCAAGAAGCATATTGATCTAAAAATGTCTCACTTAAACGAAAGTTGATATATCCTTGTACAGATTCAACCACGCTAAACATATCATCTTGTTCAAATGAAGTACTGAGTTCTTGTGCTATAACCATCGGTGATTTACGGAGTTCTTTTGCCAGAGAAAAAGCAATAGGAGTAGAAAAATGCCCAAAACTTCTATCTTTGGGCTTTTCTAAAACAACGTCTCGATCAAATCTTTCGCGTAAAAGCGATCCTACACGTTGCTTCAATGTTTACGCTTGTTTTGTTGTAGATGTTGAACTATGTTCTTCTGCAGTTGAAGCTTTTTTATCTATTTCAGTGTTTTTAGGTTGCTCAGACGATGCATGCTCTTCTGGATTTGCCTCTTTCATTTCATCTTTGAAATTTTTGATACCTTTTCCTAGACCTTTAGCAAGTTCTGGAATTTTTTTACCACCAAATAAAATAACAACAACAAGAAGGATAATTAACCATTCTGATCCACTAGGTATGCCCATGAATTTCCTTTAATACATGGCATCACTGCCATTAAAATTTGCAAAAGTATATCTGCGTTTTGCTGTAGTTGCCCTTAGTTTTCCCAATCAATTATAAACTTGTTAATCTTTGAAGTTGGAATTTTTAATCTTGCCGCTTTTGCTATCGTTATAAGAAATTTAGCAGCTTTTTCAAGATCATCATTAACAATGAAAAATTCATATTCAGATATACGCTGAACCTCTCGTCTAGCCATCTGTATACGATTTGCTATGACTTCTTCGCTATCTGTCCCTCGGTGTCTCAGTCTGTATTCTAGTTCTTTGAGACTCGGAGTCGTTATAAAGACAGAAGTTGCAATATCTCCGAACCTATTTTTAACAGACATATTTCCCTGCACATCAATATCAAATACCACTAACTTTCCAGCTTTCAATGCTTCTTTTACCGGCTTTACAGAAGTACCATAGTAGTTTCCATGAACAAGCGCATATTCTAAAAATTGTTCTGCTTCAATATCTTTTTCAAACTCTTCAATGGTTGTAAAGTGATAATCAACTCCATCCACTTCACCCTCACGCATAGCTCTAGTAGTTGTAGAGATCGAAAAATAGTGTGTACCGATAACTTCAGAAACTTTTTTGATTAAAGAACTTTTTCCAGCTCCGCTTGGTCCTGAAAGTACTAAAATCGCTCCACTACTTGTCATTGCTACTTCCAAAAGAGATATTTATACTAATATTCATCCCTTTGAGTGATGCAACCACATCTTCATTACTGAGTGCTTTTAAAAGAGTTTTTAAGGCTTCAACACCATCAGTCGTGTTTACCGATAGCTCGCTTGATTCTTCTTTCACATGCGGAACGCTCTCTTCTCCAAGGCAACGTTCTGCTTCATCCAAAAGCTCATTCTTCTCATTATGTGGTATCCCGTCTTCAATTGTATCTTCCACTTCTTCACCAAGTGCTATTTTTAAAGATTTTTCATCCAAAGTCGCAAACTCATCTAAGTCATCAAAACTTAGATCAATCTCTTGATCCAAATCATCTTGGCTTAATGTTCCAAGAGCGTTTTCTATTTCTTCTTCAAGCGTATTCAAATTAAATTCATCATCCTCAATTACATCAAACTCATCATCAGCAAGGATCACTTTATCATCCATAGGGATTGCTTCTGGTTCTGTAGGTTCATCGAGATTTAATTCATCTTCAAAAAGAAATTCGTCACCCTCTTCTTCTATTTTCTCTTGGATTGGCATTTCTGCCGGTTTTATACTTTCAAGATCTGTCAACATATCAAGATCATCAAAACTCAAATCATCTTCAAGCACATCTTCATGTAAAGAATCTTCTTCCTTCACATCATTAAAATCTTCAAGATTAACCTTATCGGACATAGATAAAGGCTCATAATCTTCGAATTCAAAATTATCAAGACCAAGCTCGTTATCCAAATTTAATTCATCTTCTTCTTTCTCTGATTCTGCTTCATCTAAAAGATTCTTAACCTCTTGAACCTCGTCTTGATCAAGAATTGAGCCAATCTCATCATCAGCAAGATCTAGATTATCCAAATCAATGTCATCCAAATTCAAATCAAAGTCATCTAAATTGAATCCATCATCTATATCAGAATCAGTCAGGACTTCATGATCAAGATCTTTATTGAGATCAAGATCCTCTTCTAATTCCACATGTGCAGGCGCTACTGGTTCATCTTTCATTTTTAAAACTGCTGCAGAGATCAAACTAAGCAACTCTACGAGATCTGTTGGTAAAAATGGTTTTTTAACTTCATGATCAAACTCATCAATACTTTGCGAACCGCGTGAAAGCATATAAAGTGAACGTTTATATGAGATCTTTGATTTAAGTTCGTCCATCAAGGATGAAGAATATAAAGCTTCATCAACGATGAGAAGATCATACGAACCACCCAAAATCTCCTCTACATTGTTTACGATTAAAATTTCACTACCAGTTTTTTGTGCACTGAGAGTAACGAGCTTCGTAACAACTGGGTTGTCGTTTAAGAGTAAAATGTTCATGATTACAGCGTCCTTGGATGATTGAATAGAATTTGACTTATTGTATCAAAAAAATATTAAAAAAGCTTCTCAAGCCAGTTAAATGCATCTTGCATCTGTGCTTGCAATATCAACATAGAGGATGCTAAAATCGCTATAAGAACTGCAAAAGAGATAATAATCTTGATTGGAAATCCAATAACCAAAAGATTAAATTGTGGCATTGTTTTCATGAGCATTCCAAAAATTATATCTGCCATCCATGAAAGCGCAATAATAGGAAAAGCAATAGTAAAGCCTACGACAAACATATTTACCGAAGCTTGTATAATATACGTAAAAAGGGATTTTGACATTACAAAACCACCTAAAGGAATATGTTGTAATGAGCTGTCAATAAACAGAAGCATCCAATGGTGAAGATTTAGAGAAAAAAGCACCATAAGTGCTATTAAAGATAAAAATTGATTAATAATCGGCATAGAAATACCATTTTGTGGATCGATGGCACTTGCCATAGAAAACCCCATAGCAAAAGAGATCAGACCTCCGGCAAATGTAATAACATTAAAAGCGAGTTGTAAGACTACGCCGATAACAAGTCCAAACATAATCTCGCTCACCAGTGCTATGATAATATTGAGAAGATTGATCTCGAATGTAACAGGTTGCATGGAAGAGTAAAAAACAATAGTAAATAAAAAAGCCATGGCACTTTTTAGAACCATAGGAATACTTTGATGAGAAAAAATAGGAACAGCTATAAAGAGCGAACCAAAACGAAAAAAAAGGAGTAAGAAACCAACAACATTTGTATCGGTAAATATTGTTGCGTAGTTCATTACTTAACCTGAATGAGCTCTTTATTCTCTAAATGATAAATTTTATCACACCTATGAGCAAGAGCTTCATCATGAGTTACAAGAACTAAGGCAGCTCCATTTTGTGTGATATATTCATCAAAAATATTCATTACTTCACGCGCTGTTTTATTATCAAGATTTCCTGTCGGTTCATCTGCAAATATAATACTTGGTTTTTTTGTCAAAACTCTAGCGATGGAAACACGTTGCTGTTGCCCACCCGAGAGTTCACTTACCTTTTGATGCATCACTTCAGCAATGCCAAGTCTCTTTAATAGTTCATTATCAATCTCTTCGTGAGAGAGCATTGATGCAACTTCAAGATTTTCCATGGCGCTAAATCCCCGAAACAGATAATGAGATTGAAAGATGATACCAAGATCATTACTTCTAAGACGTACCAGCTCTTTCTCAGTTAAAGAGTTCAAATCTTTACCCAAGATCTCTACATTTCCAACTTTTGGTTTAAGTAAAGTTGAGAGTATATGTAAAAAAGTGGACTTTCCGCTTCCGCTTACTCCGGTAATTGCGATTTTATCTCCAGCCCTCACATGTAAGGAAATATCTGAAAAAAGATCATAGTCAAATGAGTGTGATATTAAAGTTGCGTTTAGTAAATTCATGGAGCAGATTATAACAAAGTGAAGATAAAAGAAAGGAAATAAAAACTAAAAAGGATGGATAAGGGAAAACCCTTATGCCATTTGTGCTGCGACTTCTGCTGCGAAATCGTCAACTTTTTTCTCTAAACCTTCACCAACTTCAAGACGGAA
>JAQUHB010000080.1 GCA_028683835.1 Sulfurimonadaceae bacterium
AGCTTTTGGCATAAAGGGAGGGGAGATATTTGAAGGGAAACATGTTCTTTTAATTGATGATGTTCTTACTACAGGTGCCACAATTGAAGCTTGTGGCAAACATTTGGAAGCAATCGAGGGTTGTAAAGTAAGTGTTGCTACCTTAGGTTTTGTCGAATAATTATTAAGTTTGCATATTATGTTAGATTTCATAAAAATTAATCTCATAGATGTTATTGACATTGTCCTTGTTGGAGTGTTAATTTATCAAGCATATAAGCTCATACGAGGAACTGCGGCTCTTAATATTTTCACGGGAATAATTGTTTTCTATTTTATTTGGTTAATCGTTAAAGCTCTCCATATGGATCTTCTGAGTGCAATACTTGGACAGGTTATTGGAGTTGGAGTTTTAGCACTTATAATTCTTTTTCAACAGGAAATAAGAAGGTTTTTATTAAGATTGGGGACTCGATATATGGACTCAAGTAGGAATTTCCGTATTTTGGGTGCGATGTTTAATAAACGGGAAAAAGGTCTTTCGTTGGAATCATTAGGTGAGCTGACTCATGCTTGTAGGAAAATGTCTGAGACAAAAACGGGGGCATTAATCGTCCTGGCCAGAAGGTCTTCTCTCGAATTTATTGTTGATACAGGAGACAGAATAGATGCAATAATTAACAGACGTCTCATAGAAAATATCTTTTTTAAAAACGCCCCATTACATGATGGAGCAATGATTATTTCAGATGATAAAGTTGTTGCTGCCAGATGTACTTTACCTATTTCGGAGAACCCCAATATTCCGGCTGGTTATGGAATGAGGCACAGAGCTGCCGCAGGGATTACCGAGCAGACTGATTCTGTAGTTGTGGTTGTTTCTGAAGAGACCGGAAATATTTCATTTATTCAAAACGGAGAGATTAAACCTATAAATAGTATAGCAGAGCTTAGGCTTGCTATTGAAAATTCTTACAAATAAAGGATAATCCAAATGGTTTCCAATACTATTCAAAAGCTTGAACAAAAAACAGGATTTGACAAAATAAGGCAGATGGTCGAGAATCGCTGCTCGACTGAGTATGCAAAAAGGAAGGCAAAAGAGTTCGGTTTTATGACAGATACCGAATCTATTGTTCAAGACCTTGATTTGACCGACGAAATGAGAGTTATTCTTATGCTTGAGCCTTCATTTCCTGATTCCGGATACATCGATACTCAAATATTTCTTAAACAACTTGAAATTATCTCATCTTGGCTGGATTTGGCGTCAATTATAAAGCTTAAACAGTCTCTTGACACAATTAAGTTACTTATAAACTTTTTTGATGAAAAGAGAGGATCGGCCTATCCTAATCTTAAAAAGATGACCGAACCGGTAATTTTGTTCCCCGAAGTTTCTAGAAGGATTGACACAATTATAGACAAATACGGAGAAGTCAGGGATAACGCGAGTCCAACACTTCTCACAATTAGGAGGGAACTTAAAGATAAAGAGGGGCAAATCTCAAGAAGGATAAATTCCATTCTAAAGAAAATTCAAGCTGAGGGGCTTGCCGATGAGGACTCTTCGGTTGTAATAAGGGAGGGTAAGATGTTAATACCTGTGAATGCATCAAATAAAAGAAAGGTTCCCGGATTTGTTTACGACGAATCTGCTTCCGGAAAGACAGTCTACATAGAACCAATGGAGATTGTTGAGCTTGATAACGATGTTAAGGAGCTACATTTTGCCGAACAGAGAGAGATTATCAGAATATTGCAAGAGTTCTCTGAATTTTTACGTCCTTATTTACCAGAACTTTTATTATCTTCGGAGTATCTGTGTGAAATGGATTTTATTAGGGCTAAAGCTTCGGTTGCCGTTGGGATGACTGCCGGCAAACCAATAATATCAAAGGGAAGGGAGCTTAATTTGGTAAGGGCAAGACATCCACTGTTAGAATCTGCACTTAAAAAAGAGGGGAAAGCAATAGTACCATTATCTCTTGCTTTGAATAAGGATAAAAGAATTTTACTAATCTCCGGGCCAAATGCCGGAGGAAAGTCGGTATGTCTTAAAACTGCCGGATTGCTACAATATATGTTTCAGTGTGGAATGCTTATTCCCGCTTCTGAAACTTCGGAACTTCCTGTGTTTGGTTCAATTTTTATTGATATCGGTGACGAACAGTCTATTGAAAACGACTTAAGTACCTATAGTTCTCATCTGTTCAATATGAGGAATATTTTATCGGGTGCCAATAGTAATAGTCTTATTCTGATTGACGAATTTGGTGCCGGAACTGAGCCTACTGCCGGAGGTGCCATTGCTGAGGCAATTCTATCCGAAATTGAGGAGATGGGGGCTTTTGGAGTAATTACTACTCACTACAGTAATCTAAAGTTTTTTGCTAGCAGCAGTAAGGGTGTAATAAACGGAGGCATGCAGTTCGATGTACAAAACATTAAGCCATTGTTCAAACTCGAAATTGGTACGCCAGGTAGTTCTTTTGCTTTTGAACTGGCAAGAAAAATTGGTCTGCCCGAAGAAGTTGTTAAAAAGGCAGAAGAGCGAGCAGGCTCCGATTTTGTCGATTTGGAAAAGCATCTGAAAAAAATTGCAAAAAATCGTCGTCAGTGGGAAGAGAGGCTAGCCAGAATAAAGACCACCGATAAGGTACTTGAGAACATTACAGATAAATATCAAAAAGAGCTCACCGAAATACAGGCATTAAGGAAAAGCATAATTTCTCAGGCAAAAGAGGAGGCGAAGCAGCTT
>JAQUHB010000081.1 GCA_028683835.1 Sulfurimonadaceae bacterium
TTTCATATTTTGAAACCGGGATTGAAAACAAAAACTGCACATCGTTTCCACCGTTTAGCGCTGCGGTTATTGGGTCAATATTAAGTTCTTCGGCCATTGCAGATGTTTGAGAAGCAACCGGAATTTTATCAAGAAATATTTTTGCCCCAAAACCACAATTGTGACACATCATTTTTACTGAATCTGCTAAGCCCTTAGAGAGAAATTCTCCATGTGTCGGGATTATATCGTTTTTAAAGAACTCCTCAAAAAGGGATGTATTTATTTCCGGATTGAGATATGCTTTTAAAATATATTTATAATTCTCCAGATTCGGTTGTGCAGAATTTTTACTGAAAAGTTTCTTCTCTCTCTCAAGTAGATGTAAGCCCATAAGGGCTGCTCCCAGATTGCCTGATAGACAAACAAGGTCTCCCGAAGAAGGGGAGGATTTTTGAACAAAGATGCTTCTCTTTTGTTTCCCTTGTGAAGAAACAGATACTGTAAGACCAGTAAGCGAAGGTGAAAGTTCCAGTGAAACTTTTTCAACTTTGTGTTCTCTAATGGCAGCAACCATTCCGGACCACAATTCTTCGACGTCTTCGGCGGAAAAACGACCAGAAAGGCCTATCCGTATTGAAATATTGTCCGGTAAAAAGAGGTTTGAATATAATGGGCCAAAAGACATTATTGTGCATTTGTATCCCAAATATTTTAATGGCATATATGTCAAATCAAAGTCTATGCCTTCAAGAAAAAGGGAATGTGAGTTATCCCATATGTATTCATTCTCTTGACCGAAAATTAAAGAAGAGTCAAGGCTTGAATTAACTTCAGAAAGCAATTTTGCTGTAAATGCATTTTTGCCAATGTCGGAAATTTCAGTCTTTTTCTTAAATTCGTCGCTGTTTACCATAACCGGATATTTTTCACAAAAATAGATTAAAAGATTTAACTTTGTAAGCAGATGAGTGAAAACGATAATATAATACAGCAGGTTACTGAAGGTGAGTACCAACACGGATTCGAAACCACACTGGATCAAGAGCTAATACCTAAGGGACTTAATGAATCTGTCATAAAACTGATATCAGAAAAGAAAGGTGAACCTGAATGGCTCCTTGAATTCAGATTAAAAGCCTATAATAAATGGCTTACGATGGAAATGCCTAAATGGCCACATCTTAAAATTCCAAAAATAGATTATCAAGATATTATATATTTTGCATCACCAAGAAAGCCCTCCAAGGATGGTGTTATAGACCCCGAATTGCAGGCAACTTTTGACAAGTTGGGAATACCTCTTGACGAAAGGAATGTTCTTGCGGGAGTCGCCGTAGATGCCGTTTTTGATTCTGTTTCTGTAAAAACGACATTCAGAGAATCATTGGCCGAAAAGGGGATAATATTCTGCTCGTTTTCAGAAGCAGTAAGGGATTATCCCGATCTTGTAAAGAAATATCTCGCTTCGGTTGTTCCGTATGGGGATAATTATTTTGCGGCGCTTAACTCTGCAGTTTTCAGTGATGGATCATTTTGTTATATTCCAAAAGGGGTTAGATGTCCAATGGAGTTGTCCAGTTATTTCAGGATTAATGCAAAAGGAACAGGGCAGTTTGAAAGGACTCTTATTGTTGCAGATGAAGGCTCGTATGTGAGTTATCTGGAAGGGTGCACTGCTCCTCAGAGGGATGAAAATCAGTTGCATGCAGCAGTTGTTGAAATAATTGTTCTAAAGGACGCTCATGTGAAATACTCCACCGTTCAAAATTGGTATCCCGGAGATGTAAACGGGAAAGGCGGGATATTTAATTTCGTCACAAAGAGAGGTATCTGCAAGGGAGAAAACAGTAAATTATTTTGGGCGCAGGTTGAGACTGGTTCTGCAATTACATGGAAGTATCCAAGCACAATATTAAGAGGAGATAATTCGATATCGGAATTCTATTCGGTAGCAGTAACAAATAATTATCAACAAGCCGATACCGGGACAAAGATGATTCATATTGGAAAAAATACTAGGAGCAGAATTGTGAGCAAGGGTATATCTGCCGGCAAAAGTGACAATAGTTACAGGGGGCTTGTTAAGATATTACCAAATGCCGACTTTTCAAGAAATTTTACTCAATGTGACAGTTTATTACTAGGAGATAAATGTGGGGCACATACGTTTCCTTATATCGAAAATGAAAATGACACTGCTATACTTGAACACGAAGCTACGACTTCTAAGATAAGTGAAGATCAATTGTTTTATTGTCAACAAAGAGGTATTGGAACAGAAGATGCAGTTGGCCTCATTGTTAATGGGTATGCAAAAGAAGTATTAAATCAACTTCCAATGGAGTTTGCAGTTGAAGCGCAAAAATTGCTACAGGTAACTCTTGAAGGTAGTGTAGGATAATTTTTTATGATGGATTTTTTTAGTGTAGAAAATGTTATTTTTCAAATAGGTGGTCAAGGAGTAAGCCTATTGGAATTAATTGCTGTTTTGACAGGGCTTGGATGTGTCTATCTTGCGACACAGAGAAAGGTCCTTAATTTTTGGTTTGGATACTTGTATAACATTTTATTGTTTTTTCTTTTTTTTCAAAAAGGATTATATTCAAGTATGTTATTGCAACCGGTATCATTTGCCATAAATATGTATGGT
>JAQUHB010000042.1 GCA_028683835.1 Sulfurimonadaceae bacterium
GCGTAGCTCTTCATATCTTTTAAGGTCAATACGTGCATTATCCAAGAGTGCCTGATCTTTTACAAGTATCCCCTCGGCTTGTTCAAGTGCTACTTGAAAGGGACGAGGATCGATGAGTGCGAGATTTTCTCCAGCATGAACATTTTGTCCTTCATGGAAATATATTTTCATCAGTTGACCATCAACGAGTGTTTTCACAGTCACTGTAGTTGTGGGAACGATAGTCCCAAGACTGTTGATAGAGATGTTGACATCTGAACTTTTAGCAATGGCGGTTACAACACTTATAGGCTTTGCTGAATGCTTTTTTTGTGTGTCCAAACTGCTATCTTTTTTTGTAAAGCTAGACCAGTAATAGTAGGCTCCACCACTGAGAAGCAATAAAAGAACAACAATCGTAGTAACTGAGCCTCGGGAATATTGAGCAGATAATTTTTTATGTGACATGAAAACACCCATATTGAGTTAGATGGTTGAATTATATATCTTTATTCTTAACAACTTTAACTATATTTTACTAATTTTAGTCTATTCCGCAATTATCGAGACAGCAATCTAAATAAAATCAACTACTTGGTATAATCACATATATTTTTTCAAAGAGTTTTATATGTTGCAATCTTTTATGAGTGTGTATAGTTTAAGTACTATTGGGTTGATAATTGGAGTTATGATCCTCTTATTTTATATGAAGATGATGAAATGGCTTTTTAAGATTATTGTTATAGGGATTATTCTTCTTGTAGGATTCTTATATTACAAATCTAAAGGAATGTAAAAGGAGTCTTATCAATGGTCGACTTTCTAACGTTTAACAAGTTTATATCTCTTTATATGCTTGTGGTTTTTTACTACCTTGGAGCGGTTATCATTCCATTGATGATCTTTTTTTCTAAATCCTATTTTGTCAAAAAATACAGTTTTTTACAAAAATTTATGATTACAGCCGCTGAATCAATCCCTCTTCGTATGAAAATAATTTTTATTTTCTGTATCCTCTTTTGTGAAATTCTTTGGAGAATGATGTTTGAAGTAATCATAGGATATTTTCAAATGCACGATTATTTACAACAATTACAAAAATAACTTTGCAAGCTTATCTGCTCCTTTACATGAAAGAATTAAAAACTTGGGTTCATTCAATTTGTGACTAAAATATAAACAAATATCAAATATCTTCTTATTTTGTTAAAAATATAAGTCTAAATATTCATCTAAAAAACACCTAAGAAAAGTAAAAAAAATGGCTTAATGACAACTTTTGTGATATAATCCTACACATTTTGTACGATTTAATCTACAAACATCAAATATTTAGCGCTGGAGTCACCTTTGGATTTAACTGTTATTCTTGGAATATTAGGCGCCATAACGACCATTTCTGTCGGGGACTTAATGGAGGGCGGGAATCCTGTCCATATCGTCCATATAACTTCTCTTATCATTATTATGCCAACAACTCTTCTTGCTTCTATGGTTAGTACAGATATGGAGTTTATAAAAGGTGCTTTTAAAAATGTTGGAATGATTTTCAAAAAATCACCAATTAACTTAGAAGAAAGAATTAAGGAAATTGTTGATTTATCAGTGATGGCCCGTCGAGATGGCTTGTTGTCACTTGAGTCCAAAGTTGCAGGGATGGATAACGAATTCTTCAAGCAAGGGCTTAGTATGGCAGTCGATGGTAGTGATATTGACACCATAACTGAAATCCTTGAATTAACAATAGAAGAAACTGAGCATTACTATCATGGATGTGGGCACTACTGGATTTTAGCAGGAGAAACATCACCCGTATTGGGTCTTATCGGAGCCGTTTTGGGTCTAATTTTGGCACTTCAAAAACTTGACAATCCACCATTAATGGCAGAAGGTATTGCGGGAGCATTTACCGCAACTGTAACTGGTATCTTTAGTTCATATGTTTTATTTGGTCCTATGGGAGCAAAAATGATAGCAAAATCGCATCATATTGTAAAAGAACAAAAGATGATTCTAGAGGGAATTATAGGGATAACTCAAGGTGATAATCCTCGTACAATTGAAGCAAAATTGTTTAACTTTCTCCCTCCTGGAGAACCAAGACATAGTCAATTTAATTAACGAAGTATATTGATGAGAAAGAAAAAATGTAAAAAATGTCCTGCATGTCCGCCAGCTGAAAAGTGGGCTGTTCCTACTGCTGACTTTTTTAGTCTCTTATTGGCACTCTTTATTGCTTTATTTGCGATAGCTTCAGTAAATAAAGAAAAGGTCAGTGCTCTGAAATCTGCCTTTGCTGAAATATATGAGTTTACGCCGAAAGCTCAACAAACTGTTCCTGTACTTAAAATGGATTCTAAACCCGGAGAAACGAAAAAAGAGGGCACGGATGATAGTATCATCCTTAATGGGCAAAAAAGTATTTTAGAGGGAGGAAGCGGAACAAGCAAGGATAAGCAACAGCAAGCTGCAGCCATTGCTCAAGCCGTTTTAAATGTACGCAAGATGATCGAAGATCAAAAAAAAGGTTCAAATATAACGCTTGAAGAATCAGAAAATGGTTTTGTTATAAACCTACCTGCTTCACTTGCCTTTAAAGGTGCCAGTGCTGTTATAGAAAACGAAGATGCAATCCAATTTATTAAAAATATAAGTACAATCGCTAAACAACTGCCGCCAAATACAGATATTTTAGTAAATGGATATACAGATGATCTTCCGCCAACAGCAGGTTCTCAATTCAAAGATAATTGGCAATTATCGAGCGCTAGAGCACTTAGCGTGGTACAAGAATTGATGAAAGATGGTATAAACGGAAATAAACTTGGAGCCGTTGGTTATGGACAGTATAGACCGCTTAGTCCAAATGACTCAGAAGATAATCGACAAAAAAATAGACGTGTTACGATCAGTTTTGTGGCTAAACAGGATGCAGCTCCTTCGCTTCCTCCGAAAAATATTTTAGATCAGAAAAGTTCGGCTTTAAAACCATAAAAAAAGTTAAAGGCAATACAACATGAGTGTACGTTTAGTTAATGCACCAATCTCTATCTCTTTTAGTGAAAACACTCAAGAGAATCGAGATCTTTTTTTAAGAGAATATGACAAAGCAAGTCAAACAGATGAGGACCCGATTGCGCAGTGGCTTAAAATTGCCAAAGCAAGAGGTGAAACAGCAGATAGCGATGCTGTTGTAGTTAATTTGCTTGTAGAACTTCATAGAAAAATAGATAATCTCGAAAAATATATCAAAAATGAAGAATCAAAAAAACTTCCACTCTCTTGGAATGAAGATATTCAAAGTATAGGATATGGACATTTTAAATTAGTTCAACCTGTGCTAGTGCCCGACATGGAATACTATGGAAGGATTACAATGCCTGTACATCCAAAGAGGGATATTGCTGTCTATTTTAAAGCCTTAGACACTTCCCTTGCTAACATTACAAAAATGCATGCACGAGATGAACAAGAATGGAGTATGTACCTCACGGCAAGAGAAAGAATTTTGATTCGAGAATCGAAAGAATCAAAATAAAATTCCAAATTGTTTAATAAGCAAATGTATAATTGAGATAACCATATCTCGATAATACATATTAGGAATTTTAAAATGAAATCAGAAAGCTTTGATCCAAAAATTATTATAGCCTCAGCTTTAATTGGGACTAGTCTATTTGCGAGTACTCCTGTTGTTAGAGAAAATCTTACTCGAGTACAAAATAGTATTTATACAACTAGACAACAAAGATCTATTAAACTCGAAGAACAGCTTTACAACCATCGATTTCAATGTTCTCAAACAGGTATCATAGTTCATTTTTTATCAGATGCTAAAGCTCAGTTGTTTGATGCAGATATAGCTCAACTACTTCAAGGCGATTATCGTATTCAATTCAATAGAGATATTGTCATGAATATCTATAAAAACCCATCCAAAAGTTTTGATCTTATATTTCGTGATGTTACCGTAGAAGCAGAAGGTTTTAGTGCAAATCTCAACAATCAAAAACGCTATTTTCAAAAAGTATAAAACCTTACATAAAATCATTTTATAGAAAAATCTAGAAGGTATAATATTGAATAATCCTCGTCTCTCAATCATAAAACAAGTATTAACGCTCCCCGTCATTGTTATTGCCATGGGATATTTTGTAGATATCTACGATCTTATCATATTTGGTGTTGTCCGAGTTGCCAGTCTTCAAGAACTCGGACTCGATGGAGACAATATTACTTCATGGGGATCCATCATTTTAAATATGCAAATGGGCGGTATGCTTATAGGCGGAATCTTATGGGGCATTCTTGGAGATAAAAGAGGTCGACTTTCAGTCCTATTTGCATCGATTATTCTTTATTCAGTAGCAAATCTCTTAAATGCTTTTGTAACTAACGTCGAGCAGTATGCATTGCTTCGTTTTATTGCCGGTATTGGTTTGGCTGGTGAATTGGGTGCAGGAGTGACTTTAGTCGCTGAAATTTTACCAAAACATCTTCGCGGTTATGGGATTATGACCATCGCTAGTTTTGGTGTTCTTGGAGTCGTGGCTGCTGATTTGGTAGCAGAACATTTTGCATGGCGTGATGCCTATATTTTCGGTGCTGTACTGGGTATATTTCTACTTTTCTTACGTTTTAGAGTTTCTGAATCAAAAATGTTTGCACATCATGTAAGCGATGACGTAAAACGTGGAGACTTTTTTGCTCTTTTTATGCACAAACGCCTCTTTATAAAATATATTAAAGCAATTGCAATCGGCATTCCGCTTTGGTATGTTGTAAGTATCTTGGTCATGTTCTCTCCTGAATTTGCAAAAGCATTAGCTATTAGTGGAAAAGTAACTGCAGGACAAGCATTAATGTACTGTTATATAGGTTTAGCGGTGGGTGATCTAGGAAGCGGCTATCTTTCACAAATGATGCAAAGCCGTAAAAAAGCATTTTTTATTTTTTTACTTCTTTCTCTGGCAAGCGTGTTTTATTATTATACTTTACAAGGTGCTAGTGCAAAACAGTTTTATGTTGCAATGTTTTTCCTCGGTGTCTTTTGCGGTTACTGGGCTCTTTTTATCACTATGGCGGCAGAACAGTTTGGAACGAATATCCGTGCAACAGTCGCAACTACAGTACCAAACTTTGTAAGAGGTTCCGTTGTGCCCATTACCTCTTCTTTCATTTTATTAAAAGGAAGTGTCGGAGTTTTAAATGCAGGAGCTATCGTTGGAGCTGTTGTATTTACTCTCGCTTTGATAGCACTCGTATTGACACACGATACATTCCATAAAGATTTAGATTATATCGAGGCTTAATGGTCATCGTCTTCCTTATTTTGAAATAAAACTCAGACAAAAATAGATAGCCGAACTCAGCAGTGCAGTTACCGGCAAAGTAAATAACCATGATAAAAGTATATTGGTAATGGTGCTTTTTTGTACTCCACCTTCCGGATCTGCTACCATAGTTCCGGCCACAGCACTAGAGACGATATGTGTTGTACTCACAGGTGCATGAGCAAAGTTTGCCAATAATATAGTTACCATAGACATAGCTTGTGCAATAGTACCTTGCATGTAGTTAATCGGTTGTGATCCAATTTTTTCACCGATTGTAAGAACAATTCTTTTGTAACCTATAATCGTACCGATGCTTATTGCAAACGCAACGGCTATGATTACCCAGTAAGGCACATATTCTGTTGCGGATATCATAGGTTTTCTCTGAGCCGATATATAACCAGCTTTATCTTTATCACTGATTGCATACGTTTTTTCTACTTGAGCGAAAAAATTATCCGAGCATAAAATAGCGGTATGGATACTCCATCGATCTTTTGGAGAAAGTTCAGAATATGATTTTATTCCACTTAATTTACTTGCTACTAAAGCTGTAGTTTCATACTCTTGATTTACATTACACTCCGCAATCGTGTTTTTAATTTTGAGAGCACTGATAAGATGTTTATCATTTACAAGTTTGGTAAGTGTTTCATTATTTTCAGCATAAAATTTTGCCAGGTTTGCGGCACTGTCCCTCGTCTGTTTGATCGTATATTCATGAGATTTCATATCAAGTGCATAATATGATGGCAATATCCCGATAAGAATTATCATAATAAGACCTATCCCTTTTTGTCCATCATTTGAACCATGTGCGAAACTCACACCCGCACCTGTTGCGATAATTCCAAGTCTCATCCAAAAATTAGGACGTTTCCTCTTAACTTCAGCATCCGGCGTTTTAAAAAACTTTGGATTATGAACAACTTTTTTAATCGCTTTCATAAGAAAAAATGCAAAACCAAAGCCAATAATAGGAGAAAGAGCCAAGGCTGTTAATATGCCATAAACAAGTTTCCAATTCACACTCTGGGAAAGTTCAAAGCCGTGCATAACACCAAAAGTAGCACTTACCCCGATAATGGATCCTATCAATGAATGAGAACTAGAAACCGGTAAACCAAATAACCAAGTACCAAAATTCCAGATAACTGCAGAGATCAAGAGTGAGTAGATCATTACCAATGTTGCGCTTTGATTGCTTGCAACTATAATATCAAGCGGTAAAAGATGCACAATGACATAAGCGACACCGATACCACCTGCTATAACACCCAAGAAATTCATAATACCGGACATTATGACCGAGTATTTTGCTTGCATAGAGTTTGTATAAATAATCATGGCCACCGCATTTGCAGTATCATGAAAGCCATTTATCATTTCATAAAAAAGAGCAATCCCTAATGATAAAAGTAGTAAACCGATTGTAATAGTATTGATATTATTCAACGCTTCCCAAAGTACAGACATATAAGTTATCCCCAGATATTAAAGATTAAGAAAAAAAGATATATTAAGTAACATTTTATGCGACTTTCTCTTTTTTTGCACCGTAAAATGCATAAATAAGCAATCCGATTACAGACCACCCAATAAAACGAACCCAAGTTTCAAACGGCAATCCAGCAATAATAAAAATAATTAAAATGATATTTAATGGTATTAGAACTTGAAAGGCAGGTACTCTAAACTCAGGTTCTATCTTATTTTTTAAACGCAATACAATAATTGCAATAGTTACCATTAAATAGGCAAAGAGTGTTCCGATATTTACTAGTTCCGCAAGCACTTTGAGAGGAATAAGACCAGCCATAACACTAAGAAGTACACCACCAATCAGCGTTGCTTTATATGGAGTGTTATATTTTGGATGAATGGAACTTAGATTTTTTGGAAGTAAACCATCACGCGAGAGAGCAAATAAAATACGTGTAAAACCCAGCCCCATGACTAGCATTACAGTCGTAATAGTGATAACGGCACCAAGCGCGATAACATTAGCCGCGAAAGGCTCATTTACTTTATAAAGAGCAAAAGCTAAGGCATCAGGAACATTGAGTTCTTGATATGGAACAATAGCCGTCAGTGTAAAACTCACTAAGATAAAAAATACAACACTGAGTATTAGCGAAAGAATCAAGCCCATAGGAATATTACGCGTTGGATTTTTAGTCTCTTCAGCTACCGTGCTGATGGCATCAAAGCCCAAATATGCAAATATAATAAATGAAGCTCCATGCCATACTCCAGTCCATCCAAATGGCAAGAAGTTAGAAAGATTATTAAAATCAACATGTGGCAATCCAACAACCACAAACGTTATAAGTACGAGAAGTTTAATCATAACAATCGCAGTATTGACTCGTGCACTCTCTTTAATACCTATAGCAAGTAAGAAGAAAATCAGTAAGATAATACCAAATGCACTGATATCTATATAAGTCCCCGCAGCCGGATTATATGCCCCACTGAGTGCTTTTGGAATGACAACACCCATACTCTCTTCTAAAAAACGTCGTAAATACCCAGACCATCCTGTGCCAACTGCTGCTGTAGCTACTCCATATTCAAGTAAAAGATTCCATCCTACAAACCAAGCAAAAACTTCTCCTAAAGAAGCGAATGTAAAACTGTATGCACTGCCTGCTACTGGATATGCAGAACTAAGCTCCGCATAGATTAAGGCTGTAATACCAACCATAACCGCACCAAGTAAAAAGGAAAGAACAATAGCAGGACCAGCCATTGTAGCCGCCGCCTGACCTGTAATGACAAAAATCCCCGCACCGATAACAGCACCGACCCCAATAAATGTCACATCCAATAAACCAAGACTGCGATAAAACTCGCCCTTTTGATTGGACAAATCTTTTTTCCTAAAAATATCCCTCATGATTTATCCCCTAGTTTGCTACATTTAAAATAATAATAATGATAACAAAATGATACTCCCATAAACATTAATCCAAGACCCATTAATGATCCAAATGGTCGTTAATAAATGGCATTAACCACTATTGTGAAGCAACATAGTAAAATAAGTGTGATTTTCTTAAATACTCCAGAACGATCATATTTCCGACTACAAGTAGTATCACCATACATAGTCCAAGAACTAGAAGAAGTGATGACTAATTTTTTATGTTCTTCCTAGATTTCCGCCCGACGTGAAACACCAATCAATTTTTCATAGGGAAAATTATAAAAACTTACAAAGTTTGGAGATAAATTTTTAATTATCGCAAAAATTTTCCAGAAAATATTGCTTGAAATAATCTCTTCATCTCCATAAAAAATGACACGTTCATCAATACGTTTTTCTCTTAGTATTGTTTCTACATTGACTTTTTCCATATATCCAGGGCGAATAGTAAGAAGATCAAGAGCTTCTCCCAAAGGGGTTAAAGTACTTGTAATGCCATGTGGTTCTTTAGACGTTTGAATTATGACAATAATATTGTAATCGTAAATGATTCCATTTTTAAACATAGTTTTAGCAATGTATGCCGGTATACTATCTGTTCTTCGAGCAAAGAAAAGGGCTGTACCGAAAATATGGTTTCCTTGTTTATAACATTGTGCATATTCAGTTAAAAAAAGGTTCTTATCCACCGGAACCAATGAGTTATAAAGTCGTTTTTGCCCTTGTGTATAAAGTACAACAATAAATAAAGGAATAGAAGCAATAATCAAAGACCAATATCCGCCATTTGGTATTTTAAGCCAACAAGAGACAAAGAAAATTAGACTGACTAATGCAGCAATAATCGCAATAGACATCTTAAAATAATTTTTTTGAAACATAAAAATCATACTCATGAGTATTCCGGTAATACTCATAGCGCCAGCAACTGAAAGCCCATATGCAGAAGCCAGTTTTGCAGATTCTTTAAAAATAAATAGCATTGCTATAACGCAGAAAAATAAGAACCAGTTCACAGAGCCTACATAGATTTGACTACGCAGTTCATTTGACGTATATTTCACATTAAAATGAGGAAAAATTCGAGTTGTCATCGCTTGATACAAAACAGAAAAAATACCGCTGATCATCGCCTGAGATGCGATAACGGTTGCAGCAATACTGAGTAATAAAATTGGTACATATAATGATGGAACAAGCGTATGATATAACTTAAAAAAGGGACTGTCAGCTGCTTGAGGATGCGAAAGAAGAAATGCACCTTGTCCGTAGTAAGAAAGCATTAACGCGAAGAAAGCAAAGAGCCATCCTTTAAGAATTGGAAGACGCCCCATATGTCCCATATCGGCATATAATGCTTCACCGCCTGTAGCACACAATAAGACATCTGCCAAAACAACAAAAGATATCCCCGGATGCTCTACAATAAACTCATACGCATATACTGGAGATAAGGCTTTAAATATTTCAACGTGTTGAAGAATATAATATCCGCCACCCAGTCCAAGAACAAAAAACCAAATAACCATCACCGGTCCAAATGCGCTAGCTACCTTTTCAATCCCTCTTTTTTGCACAACGAAAAGAGCGAAAGTAACTCCAGCGGCAATAAGCAATAGTAACATTTTTGGAGTTGTTTCATATCCGGGGATTAAGGCAATCCCTTCTACGGCACTTAAAATACTAATGGCAGGTGTAATGACACCATCTCCAATAAGTAATGAAATCCCAATAAAACCTAACACACTAACGATTGCTATTGCTTTAGCCTGTTTTAAATAAGGAAGTAAAAGTTGTACCAAAACAACAGTTCCACCCTCCCCTCGTTTAGACAGACTTGTTGCCAACCAGCCATACTGGATAGTAACCAGAAAGATCATAGTCCAAGCTATCAGTGAAAGAATTTGAAAGATTGCTTCATGTGTCGGTTTTATGAGAAGTAAAACAATTCCCAACGTATATATCGGGCTCGTGCCAATATCTCCATAGACTACTCCAAGCGACTTGATAACCATCATCTCACTTTTGATGCGTTCTTTAAATGTCATAGTGCTCTTTATTTTGAGATCTTTGTTTCTGCAATTATTCGTAATCTCGAATGATAAATCTTTATACCTATTTTTTACATTAATCTCTTATATATTTTATAAAATGTACTAATGGCGTTATTTGAGTAAAAGCAATCTAAATATTCCTATTAACATCCCTCAATAATCCTCTTTAATTCTTTTACATGTAACCTGAAATTATTCTGCCACAAAAAAAGTAAAAAAGTTGATAATTCTTCTTTAACCAACTTACACATATAATTCCAATATTAACTTAAAGTCTGAATCTTTGAGAATACATGAAGGAAACTAAATATGAAATATATCCTCCCACTTGTGTTATCACTCTTTTTTGCAGCGTGTAATGATTCCGATCAAAAAGCAGAAACATCCGCGAACACAAATATAACGCCTCAAACACAAACAATTACACCTGTCCAAGCAGAGAAAATGCCTCTTCAAGAAGAAAAAGCACCTATTCAAGCACAAAAAGTGTCTACACAGCCTATCGCTGGAGCCAACACTACAGAAGTCAGCGGAGAAGCTATTTTCAATAAATGTAAAAGTTGTCACGGAAATAATGCTGAGAAAAAAGCACTTGGTGCTTCACGCGTCATAGAAGGTTGGGAAGT
>JAQUHB010000022.1 GCA_028683835.1 Sulfurimonadaceae bacterium
GAGCGAAAAAAACCTCCACGAAACTTCATAAAGATTAAAATATGCGATTGAGCCTATTTTTAGAAAAAGTAAAATTGAAAAAACAAGAAAAAAATGTTCTAGATAAGTACCATCAACAGTAAAATTGAATCGTAGATTATAGGCTAGAAAAAGTGTTCCTAGAGAGATGAAAATATCAAAAAATACAAAAAATAGTGCTCTCTTTAGCGGTGATGGTTTTAAAATCATTCAAACCCTTTTTTGGTATCGACAAATTTCATGGAAGTGTATAGCAATACAAGCGAAATTGCAAAGGCGATAAATAGATTTGAAACAAAATATACTAAGGCCAATACAACAAAGTTAAGTAAAATCGAAAATAAAACAACTTTTTGATGACTCCAACCACTTTGCGTAAGTCTTTGATAGGCGTGTTTTCTATGCGCTTGACTCAACTTTTCTTTATTCTTAAATCTTCTCAAGAGTGTCAAAGTTGCATCAAACCAAAACACTCCAAAAAGTGTGATCCAAATCCACAGATTCACACTTGCTTCATTTGCATAATAGAGCGTAAATATGGCAATATTGTATCCTAAAAGTGTGCTTCCTACATCTCCCATAAAGATCTTCGCTCTTTGCCAGTTCCATACTAAAAATCCTAAAACTGCTACAGCTAACACTAAAAAATGAGCCCCACCAAAAAGCAAAAAGCCAGCCAATGACAAGAAAATAGCTTCACTTCCTGCATAAGCGTCAATGCCGTCTAAAAAATTATAAAGATTGATAAACCAGACTATTAAAAAAAATGCAAAGAGGTTTGTAAGTAATTGATTTTCAATGCTAAAGACTCCAAGATTAATAATATGTAGGCCACCGATAAGATAAAGTCCGCCAAGTGCGACACCGCTTTGTGTCAAAAGCCTTAATTTTGGACTGAGCTCAAACAGATCATCGAGATAACTCACAACCGATATCACAATCCCCACCATCAATACATAAAAAAGTATCGTGTCTATTTGAGAGCTTACATGTAAGTAAATCAAACCGCTAAACCAAGTAATGGCAATGGCGACTCCTCCGCCATGCGGTGTTGCAACGGTGTGAGAACTTCTCTCATTTACCCGTGCTACTAATGATTTTTTAATGGCATAGTTTTTTATGAGATAGGTGAGGAGAAAAGAGGATATAAAGACAACAATATAAAGCATTTATTTTTCTCCTTTTATCATACACTGTATCCCATTTTCCACACTGTAAGGATTTTTAAGGCTTAGTTTTTGTTTTGTAAGCGTATTGTCAACTTCCAAACTTCCATAAAGTCTTTTATAAAAAGATGGTTTTAGTAACTTTAAAAATGTCCCAAAAAATGGCACTTTGATAAAAAATATTTTTTTATCTAGATTTTTAGCAATGAGTTCTATCAGCTTTGTAGTGCTCAAAGGTTCATCATCACTTGCTAAAAAAATGCCATTTTGCTTTTGTTTTATAAGCTCATCTATCAAATGACAAAGATTACCCACATAGACCATACTTCTTTTATTTTTTATATTTCCAAACGGCAGTAAAGGAACTTTGTTTACTAAATTTACAAGGTTTTTTATATTTGCTTTTACTCCGTAACCGTAAACGATAGGAGTTCTGATGATAGTGACATTAAAATATTCATCTTCGAGTTCTAGGAGTTCATTTTCCGCTTTGAGTTTACTTTTACCATACTCATCTTCAGGCTTACATATAAGAGTTTCAGTGTACACCTCATTACTCTCTTCGCCGTATACTTTGACCGTGCTCATAAAAATAAACTGTCTCACTCCGCTTTTTTTTGCTTTTTTTGCGAGTTCTAAAGTTTGAGTAACATTGATGCTCTCATACTCATCCGCACTTGCTCCGCCCATCTGATGAACAAGCGCTGAAAGATGAATGACAACATCCACATCCTTTACATGTAAGCTTTGAAAATCATCCTTTAAAAATGAGAATTTCTGTATCTTGTATTGATTGGTATAATGGTTTATAAAATAGTTTCCGATAAAACCGTTTGAACCGGTGAGTAAGAGTTTCATTTATTATTCTCAAATATCGTCAACAACTGTTTGATTACTATTGTTTGATCAAATTCTTTAATTCTCTGAGATGCTTGCCTTATTTTTGAAATTCTATACTTTTCATCGTTTACTACAAGATAAATTTTACTGGCAAGTTCATCTATATTTCCCACTTCAAAAAGTTCACCACATTCGCCACTTTTCAAAATTTCTTTAGGACCTGTTTTACAATCAGATGATATAACAAAAGTTTCTAATGCCATAGCCTCAATCAAAACTGTTGGCAAACCTTCAAATTTAGATGATAAAATAAAAATATCGGTATGTTTCATCCATATAAATGGATTGATTTTTTTACCTAAAAATATTATCTTTTTTGAGAGCTTCTTATCTTGTACAAAATCCTCTAACATCTTTTTATGTGGTCCATCACCTATAATATATAATTTACAACTTATTTTTTTTTCTTGCCATAATTTTTCATAAGCCAAAATAAGAGTAGTGATATCTTTTTGATTTTCATCGAGTCTTGATACTGTACAAATATAATCATCTTGAAGTAATTTTATATCTTCTTCATCTAATAACTTTTTATCGGCTTGAACTTTAATGTTCTGAAAATCAAAAGGATTATAAATTCTCTGAATTTTATTTTTTGAAATGTTTGGATAAAAATTTTCTAGCTGTTCTTTCATCTCATCGGCAATAGTTACAATATAGTCATATCTATTCAATTTTTTTTCATATCTATTTTTAAATATTTTCGTAATACCGCCAAAAAAATGTTCCACGGAACCGTGAAGCCAAATCATATGTTTCATAGATTTGTTATCCGTCAAATATGCCGGTAAAAATTGATAGAAACTGATCGTAAAATCATAATTGCCATTTTGAACAATTTTTTTGACTTTTGCATGATAATAATAGAAATCAGCCATTATCATGAAGATATATAAAAATATAATAAAAACTTTATACCTCTTTCCTAAAGTTCTGAAATAATAAATAAATTTAGATATTTTTTCTGATTTGATGTATTGACAAGAGACCTCTTTAGGTAACATCTCTTCAAAAGTAAGTAACTCTTCTCCCATATTAAAATCAACTATCAAATCTACTTTATATTGATGGTCCACTAAAAGTCTTAAATAATCAACAGAAACTTTTTGTAATCCACCGCCAACTGTTATGAAAGATGTATAAAAAAGTATTTTTTTCACGATTTAAATTTTCCCATATTTTTGTTTATAGCATCTTTTATAGCTAAATAATTATATTTTAATCTCAATATTTTATTATCAACGAATAATAAGTTCAATGTAATATTCATAAGTCGTCTTAAAATATAATAGAGAATAGTCAGCTTGCTCTTTTTATGCTTATACAACGCTAAATATAATACATTTCTCATTTGATAATAATTTCTAATAGGCGATGATATAGGTAAAACTTTAAATGGCAATTTTATTGTATTTATCCCAACTTCATGACCCATTTTAATATTCCTATCGACCACTACCAAAAAGCCCTCTTCCTTTGCTCTCCAACATAGTTCAAAATCAATCATATCTAAGAATAAATCTTCATCAAAGCCACCAATGGCCTTAATATTTAATGGTTCAAAAGTCATTCCAGAGGTAATTATTTCTGTCGCAAGATACAAATCATCTTCTATCTTTTGAGACAATTTTATGGGATATATGCCTCCATCAGACATTATTGGCTGTGGACCAAGTAATAAAATATTTGTATATTTCTTTTTATATTTTATATATGAATTGAAAAGATTCGAAATAAGTGAAATATCTATCTTGGAATCTTGATCAAAATAAACAATATAGTTTATTTGATCTTCTATGGCAATATTAAGACAATGATTGATCCCTTTTGCAAGCCCTCCATTATCTTTATCATGAAAATAATAAATGCTTTCATTTTCTATCTTTAGACCTTCTTTAGAATTATCATATACATATAATCGATATTTCTTAGACAATTCCGATATATTACCCATAAAAGAACTTATTTCATTCTCATATCTTACGATTATAATCCCATTTTTATTTATCATATACGTTCTTTAAGCTGTTCATTATATTTTCCAAATATATTACGTTCATAATCTCGATACCCTCGATAAATCATTTTTAATTTTTTTAACTTATCACTTTCCAATAGTATTATTTTTATTATTGCTTTGATTGTTATCAATTTTTCATATCTTATATAGTCGCTATAAACATCACTGTATTTATTCCATAGATATAATCTATTTCTCATCATGTAATAACTTCTTATATAATTATGTTGCGCAAATGTAAAATATCTATTTGTTTGCTTCTGCCCTAATTCATGTTCTAATAAAATATTTTTAAACCTTTTTATTTTAAATCCATATTGCTTGATTCTCAAACAATAATCAGTATCCACACAATCTATAAATAGTTTTTCTTCAAATCCACCTAGCTGTTGCAAAACCTTTAATTTTATTAAGTTACCCGAAGTCATTGTTATATAATCATAATACATTTTATAATTATCGATTTCTTTTTGTAAATGCATTGGAGAGAGCAATACAATATTATCTTCAAGGCTACAATCTTTTATTTCCTCTATCATAGTATCTAAATTATTTTCATTAAATTGACTATCTTGATCCATTGTCAGCAACCAACTAGCTCCATCTTCTATAGCTAATCTTGCACCTAAATTTAAAGCTTGAGCGATACCTTGATTGCCATTATTATCAATATATATACATTTATTTGATAATGCTTTCACTTGATGAGTCAACTCATTATTTTTATTTTCTGAATTGTCTATAACATACAGCTTATCAACACTATCTATATATGATTTAATATTTAATAGAATATTATTATCTGGATGATATAAGACTAAAACGCCTGCTATTTGCACCGTAATACTCTATCTGAAGGAAATGGTGTATTGAATTTATAAGATTTAATATATTCAAATATTTCATTATTATTTACATCTTCTACTATTGGCTTTTGTGCAACAATCAGTATATGCATTGGATATATAGCTTCTACCGCTATTATTTTTAAGTTTAAAGAATCAATAAGTTCTACTGCTATATGTGAATCAAAAACGTGATGATGTAAACATCTATTTTCACTATTTTTTTTAGAACGTTCATGAAATTCTTGATGAGATCCAGCTTCCAAATCCATCGATAGGTCATGTAACTTTAAAATTTCATCAAGATGTGTTAAGTCATCTTCTTTTATATTATCGTTATAGTCTTGAATTAGATGTTTTAATGTCGTAACTGGACGATTATGATCAAATGTTCCGTCTTTATGTGGTATTAATAAGATTAAATGACCACCAGGTATTACAACGCGTATCCACTCTTTTAAAGATTTTATGGGATTTGCTGTATGCTCAATCATATGAGAAGAAAGCAAAAAATCATATGTATCATTTTTTATTTCATATAGGTCAGTTGCTTCAAGTAAAAACTGTTGCCCATTCTTATGATTTTTATCATAGTGATAAGTAAACCCTTGGTTTATATCTCCCTCCCATACGGTAGTATGAGAGAAATTACAATTATCTAGATTTGACACATAAGAATATATTGGTAAAATACCGTTTTTTTTGAAAACAGAACTTATCCCTCCTATTTCTAGTCCATATCCTGAGGAAACTATCTCTTTTACAACATGATAATATCTTGCTTTACTTTTATGAACACGTCCCCATAAAGCTTTTATTAAACCGTTTAAACCTTTTTGTTGAATAGTAGACATTATATTATTCATTACTATCAGTTTCCTTCAATATACTTATTTTTTTAGGCAATAAATATTCAATATTATTTATATAAGACTCAATCTTAATAAAATTATTTCATCTGAATGATATAAAACTACCACATCCACTACACTCATGATTTCATCCAATTATATCATTTATGATATTTTTAATAAAAAAAGGATTTTTATTAAAATATATATGGCTCGAATTTTTACATCCAATTAAAAAAGTTTTAAAATGTATCAAGGAGTTTAAATAGTTTTCAAAATAAATTATAGCTTCATCAATTTTAGTGATTTTTTCATTATCAAAATTTAGATACATACTTTTTAATGCATATAAATTCTTCACTTGTGTTTCATAAATTGTTTGTCTACGTATTGTATTTCCTTTAAATCTTAATATTTTATTAATAATTAAAGCTTGGAATTTGCCTTCTATATATGCACTAGTATTTTGATTTATATGTTGTCTATATTTTATTAATGGCTTATTAATATATACAATTTTATTGTCTTTTGCTGCATTAATAGATAGATACCAATCATGATAAGTCAATCCTTCAGGGAAAGGTAATATTCTTTCTAATAATTTTTTTTTGAACATAATAGTACATCCTGTTGCAACATTTGAAAATAAAAAATCTTCAAAAACTTTATGAGATTTTAATTCGTTTTTCCAAGTTTTTGAAATTGTTTGACCATTTTCATCTATGAGTTCGCAATCAGAATGAATAAGTAAATTATCTTCGATGTTTGCAAGAAGAAACTCTATTTTATTTTCTAACCAAATATCATCTTGATCAGCCAATGCAATATAATCTCCATTGCATAAATTAATTGCCCTTTCAAAATTTTTCACATATCCCAAGTTTTGTTCATTCATGTAATATTTCAAACCGTACTTAATCTCATACATTTTAAGAATTTCAATAGTTTTATCAGAAGAACAATCATCACAAACTATCACTTCAATATTTTTATATGATTGTGCATAAATAGAGTCAAGCTGTTCTTTTAAGAACTCATCACCATTGTAAGTTGCCATCGCAATAGAAACAAGTGCTTGTGTATTCATCTATTTCTCTACCAAAATAAGATTCTCATTAACGTTCACTCCATATTTTTTAGAATCTATTTTTACTAAAATTTCTTGATGATGTTTCACTCTTAATTGAAAACCTACATCCTCTAATTTATTGAAAAGATCATGTCCAAAAACTCTCACATGATCTTCCTGTCCATAAAATTGCATTCTCAAAACATCAGAATTTATATTTTTATCTTGAAAAGAGTTAGATAAAAGATTCGAATAAGGCGTTTGCAGAATTGCCATTCCTCCCTTTCGTAAAACTCGATAAATTTCCATTAAAGCTGTCTCTATATCTTCAATATGCTCTAGTACATGGTTACAAATTAAAAAATCAAAAGAATTATTAGCATAGGGTATAGCAGTAATATCAATCTTTTCTACATCATCGTCATTAGAATACAAATCTGCTTTAACATATTGTTCAGGTCTTAATGCTGCAATTTTATCTGACAAATGAACTTCTGGAGCGAAATGTAATACTCTTCCTTTTAATACTTTCCATAAGTCAAGTGTATCAATATACATAAGGAGGTGTCGTTCCCTATCATGACTCCAACAATACGGACAAGAAAAATTTTTTATATCACTACCAATCATTTGTAACGCTTGAGTAAAATATGATATTTTTTCACTTTCTCTATAAGGTATAAAATAGGTGAAAGTATTTCCACACACATAACAACTTTTACTATTACCTAGTCTGTTTAATACATTTTTAATACGCTTTATCATAAATTATCCTTCATTTCAATTTCACCCAATTACACTTTTAAATATTTTTTTCACTCCAGCATATTTTCTAATTAAATATTTTTTTAAAGAGTAGGTAAATATAAAAAAAGTTGAATCTGTTGTATTCAATATCATTTCTAAAATTCTTTTTTTATAATATTTCATCATCTCTTTATCATCAATCCGTTTGTAATAAGCAAACATCATACTAAATGAGATTAAACTATTGTCATATACTTCACTCATAGATAGCATTGAGTGGACTCCAGTTCTGTGAATGCGATACATTGATGGGCTGATGTTATCCAAATATTTACCCTGACCATAATCAGATAATAATGCCCAAAGAAAGAGATCACCATATTTTGCTTGAGAAAACTCCAAAGGAAAAGACTTAATAATATTTCTAAAACATACAGTCAATGTATTTATAGGTGTTGCTTCCCTTAGCTCTTTACTACTTAAATCTTTTTTTACTCCTCCAATATACTTTTTTATTAATCCTTGATCATTAAATCCAATGACAGAAGAGTAAGTAATTACATATTCTTTATTTTTATCTAAAAAATCTTTTTGTAATTGTAACTTTTTAGAATCTGTCCAATAATCATCCCCTTCACATATAGCTATATATTCACCTTTACAAGCCAATAGTGTTCGTATAAAATTCGGATTCATGCCAACATTATTTTCACTTGTAATAAGCTTAATTATATTTGGATATTTTTCCATATACTTTTTAATTATGTTGATAGTAGTATCTAAACTGTAATCTTCCCCTATAACTATTTCGAATGGAAAATCTGTCTCTTGCATCAAAAAACTATCTATTGCTTCACTTATATACTTTTCATGATTATATGTAATTGTACATATGCTTACCACTGGTAATGAATTATTGGTTTGCCAATGTTTCATAATCTCTTCTTCTGTTTTATGGAACATTTACTTCCTTTTTTTAAATATCTTATTTAAAATTATTTTTCTAGTATATGGATATACTAAAATATTTAAGCTTAATAATATAATTCCTATTATTAATAAAATTCCAAAAATTTCCATTCTATTAAAAATATCAAATTGAATATTTAAAATTTTTAAAATAATGAGATATATACTCGTAACTATAAATGCTGGAAATACATCTTGAAAAATCCAATTTGTATGAATTCCTGGTGCAAATTTATTATGTACATATGATGGCCATACTAAGAAACTTATAAGCTGTATTCCAAACCAAGTTATACCTGCACCAATTGCACCATAATTTTTTACTGCAAAATAAACTATAGGTAATGCAATAAAAGGAAAATATGTGTTAAATCTAAGATGATACTTTAAGTTACCATGTGCAAATTGTAAATAATACTGAAAAGCTAAAATAGTCAAGATGCCATTGCCCATTGCATACCAAAATAATACTGGAGCTGCCCATATCGAAGCTTCTATATTTCCGCTCCAAGAAAACAATAGCTCATAAGAATAAAAAGAAACTATACCCACTACTGAAAACATTCCTATAGAAACAAATTGTGTACCTCTTCTATATAAATTCAGCATTTCTAATTCTCTACCATTAGATAAAAGTGAAGTCATTCGTGGCAATATAGCTTGACTTATAGGATTTGAAATCTGCAATATGGCCGTTGAAATAGTAACTACTAAAGCAAAATATCCATACTGATGTAAAGATATATAATGTGATAGCAACAACTTATCCAATTGTGTATAGATAATCCAAATACCTGACATATATGCCAAACTTAACGCAAATGGAGCTATTTTTTTCATATTTATAATAGATGGAATTAAAAAACTTGTCTTTGGAAGATTCCGATAAACCTTGATATTTAAAATATAAACCTCGAACAGAGCAATTATAAACTGATACATAAAGAAATAAAAAATATCATTACTAATAAATAAGATTAATATTAATCCACCTACAAATCTAAGGGTAGCAATAATTATTGTATATATATTCAACCATACTTGTTGTTCTAACCCAATAATGAGGCCATTATATAAACTCACATACCATTTAAACGCAATCATAAAACCCATCAACTTTATACTTTTCTCAACTAAGTCATAACTCAATACTTTAATTTGTAACCATTGATTAACAATCCAGTCAGTTGAAAAAAATACTCCTATTACTATAAAAATAGCTAGTACAAGAATCATGCTTTCTATACTTCTTAATATCTCTTTTATTTCAAAAAGACCACCAATCTTATCTTTTAACTTTGCGGTTTCTCTAGTTAGAGCTTGAGAAAATCCCATATCTAGAAGCATCATAATTGATGTAAGCATAGTAAAGAAACCAACCAATCCATAAGCTTCTGCACCTAAATGTTTTATATAAAAAGGAAGCATAAATATACCGATAAACATCGTATAAAACTGCCCTATATAGTTGGCTATAGTATTTTTTTTAAGATTAATTTGTTTATTCAATACTTTGTACCATACCAAAACAAATCTCAAAGCTAGGAAAATAATAATCTATATGAGATATTAAATATTTATTCATCATCTATTTTATATAATAAATCGATTACAAATTGTAAAATCATCTAAACAAATTCCCAACTCTCTCATTTTCTGAAGTATTTAGAAATCTTTCGTAGTTTTTTAAAACGTCTTCTTTATTTCTAGTTCCAATCTTTTTATTGCCTATATAAATACCCCATGGTTTCAGATCTTTTGTTACTACCGAGTTCGCGCCTACCGTCGATCCCTCTCCAATATTTACACCAGGAAGAACAACAGAATTAGCTCCAATAATACAATAATTTCCAATATAAATAGGTGCACTTTTAATATTTCTGTATATATTGTTTATAGTAGAATTACCAAAACCAAAATCTTTAAAATCGTCCGTTGCGGTCAATATTCTACATCCTTGAGAAATTGCAGAAAAATCACCTAATTCAAGTTTATTACCACCGGTTATTGATGCAAAATTTGCAATATGAACATAGTTTCCTATTTTAATTTTTTCTTTTGCATAAATCAGAACGAAGTCATCTATGATAATATTTTCACCAAACTCTATATTCTCTAAACCTATTATTTTTGTATATTCAAATGTTTTTACGTAAGGTATCTTGTACTTATCCATCATAGTGCCTTTTTTACAATCTCTATTATTTTATCCTGCATATTTGGCTCTAACTCAGCATAAATAGGCAAACAAAGTATTCGTTTACTTATATCTCTTGAGATAGGCATTACTTGTTTTGGCTCTATATAACTTAAAGTATCAAGTGATGGATAAAAATATCTTCTTGGAAATATTTGCACATTATTTAAGGCTTTTTGTACTACTAAAAGTTGTTCTTCACTTTTGAAAACTATTGGGAAATAGCTATAGTTTTCAGTAGCATTTTCATTTTGCTCTTGAAACTTGACTAAACCTTTCAACTCTTGTCTATAAAATGCTAATACTACTTTTCTTTTTTGTTTTATCTCTTCTATATCATCAAGTACACATAAGCCCATAGCCGCTTCAAATTCATTCATCTTTGCATTTGTTCCAAGATGGGGTATTTCTTCTTGATTTTTAATTCCAAAATTTATAAGATATCTTGCTTTTTCTACAAGCTTATCATCATTTATGATTAATGCACCGCCTTCGATACTATGAAAGAGTTTTGTAGCATGAAAACTAAGAGTAGAAATATCTCCATAGTTCAATACGCTTTGATTTTTATACTTTACATCAAAAGCATGCGCTGCATCATAAATTACTTTTAAGTTGTACTTATTCGCAATTTGTTTTATCTCTTCAACTTCACAAGCATTGCCAAATACATGTACTGGAAGTATTGCAGATGTATTTGGGGTTATTGATTTTTCTATATTTTTTGGATTTAGATTCAGCGTATTTTCATCTATATCAGCAAATATTGGAAGTAAATCATTAGTTACCAGTGAACTTGTAGTTGCTACAAAACTAAAAGGTGTAGTAATGACAAAACCCTCAAGATCAAGAGTTCTATACGCTATTTCAAGCGCTACTGTACCATTTGAAACTAGGACTATATTTTTAACTCCCAAATATTCTGCAAGTCTTTTTTCAAGTCTTTGTACAAGTGGACCATTATTTGTTAGCCATCCATTTTCATAGATTTCATCTATATATTTTTTATATTTTTCTTTATTTGGTAAATAGGTTTTTGTTACATTTATCATTTAATTATTCCACACTTTTTAAAGAACAATTTATATATTCTTGTATTACTCTTTTCGAGTTTAACATGATATTTCCATTCAAGTGATCATTTGTCATACTCTACTTTCCCACGCATAAGCACTCTCACAAATAAGTGCTAAATCTTCATATTTTGGAGTCCAGTTCATTTTGCTTTTTATCTTACGATTGTCTGAGATAAGAATTGCTGGATCACCATCTCGGCGAGGTGCAATTTCAACTTGAAATTCTGTAGATGTGACTTGCTTCATAGTTTCTACGACATCTCTTACACTAAAACCTCTGCCATAACCACAATTGAAAATATCACTTCTGTTATTTTCTAAATAACTTATAGCCTGAATATGTGCATCAGCTAAATCCAAAACATGTACATAATCTCTTATATTTGTTCCATCAATTGTCTTATAATCATCTCCAAAAATCATAATCTTATCTCTTTTACCGAGAGCTGTTTTAGCGACTAATGGTATTAGATGAGTTTCTGGATCATGACACTCACCAATCGTAAGATCATGACTTGTACCGGCAACATTGAAGTATCTAAAGATCACATATTTGAAATCTTTATGCGCTAAAGCCGTGTCTTGGATAATTCTTTCGCTCATTAATTTACTCATTCCATAAGGATTGATAGGAGATGTTTCATAGTCTTCATCGATTCCTGTTTCATGGAGATTTGCAGGCTCACCATAAACTGCCGCCGTGCTTGAAAAGATAAATCTTTTTACATCGTTTGCCACTGCGCAGCGGATTAAGTTTGTTGTGTTGACAGTGTTATTCATATAATATTTTAAAGGATTTTCGACAGATTCAGAAACGACAATAGATGCAGCAAAGTGGATAATAGTGTCTATATGATTTTCTTTTAAAACTTCACAAACGGTGTCAAACTCATTTAAATCCATCTGAAGAAATTTAAAATCTCTTATCTCTCTTAGGGTATCAAGAGTTTTTGCGCTTCCGGTACTAAGATTATCCAATATTGTAATGTTGTGTTGTGAAGTTTCTAGGAGTTGTTTCGTCACATGCGAGCCTATATATCCAGCTCCGCCAGTTATGAGTATATTCATCTGTCCAACTTTAATAATTATTTTATATTTGAGACTATTATTTTATCAAATTTACTCTTAATACTCAGTGGCTAAACTCTTTAAGCGCTCTTCATAGAGTTTTGCATCTTTTATTTTTTGATATTTTCGTACACCTTGAAGTAAGATATTGTACTTTTGCACAAGTATCTCTTTCACCTCATCTTCTTTTATATGTGAAGATAAAAGTTTTTCTAGTGCTACCACTCGGAATCTGTCCATTCCCCAATATTTCATCGAAAGTTGATCCGTATGTCCACCATATTTTATAGTCATAGCTTGTTCTATGAGCCCTACTTTATGCTTCCATGTAAGCCTCAACCAAAGATCATAATCCTCACACACTTCCAAACTTTCATCAAAAACGCCAATATCTTCAAAGAGTTTTTTATGTATAAAAGCCGATGAAGGTGCGATGATGCAGTGAGACAGACACTGTGAAAAAATATCTCCGCTAAATTTTTGAAACTTTTTCGGAACTTTCATCTCTTTGCCATCACGAATCCACTGTTCATCTGTGTAAGAAAAAAACAGCTCTTTATCTGCTTTGTGAAGGCTTACATGTAAAGCAAGTTTCTCTTCATGCCACGCATCATCGGAATCTAAAAAAGCGATCCACTCATATGAACAAAGCGAGATACCGAGATTACGAGCAGAAGAAACTCCGGCATTGTTTTGATATCTGTAAATGATGGAAGGAAAATCTTGAATGATTTTGGAAGTTTCATCACTCGAGCCATCATCGATGACAATCACTTCTGATGGCTGATAGGTTTGAGCAAAGACAGATGCCAATGCTCTTTTTAAAACTTCGTAGCGGTTGTATGTAGGAATAACTACGGAAATTTTCACCAGACTTTTAACTCATGATAGACACTGTCACGTTCTACTGGAATAAATCCGCTATTTTTGATGAGCTGTACAAAATCTTCTAGTACGACACCGTTTGCACTCTTAGCGCCTGCTGCAGAGTTTATAGACTCTTTTTCTATCGTTCCGTCCATATCGTTTGCTCCGAATTCTTGAGCCACAAGAGCCAGATTAACCGTTGAAGTTACCCAGTATGCTTTGAGATTTGGCACGTTATCAAGTACCAGACGGCTGATCGCCATCGTGCGTAAAATCTCATTTGCCGTGATATCTTTTTTAATATTTAAAAAGTTGTTTTGTGTCTGATACACAAGCGGTATAAAGCAGTTAAATCCGCCTGTTTCATCTTGAAGATCACGGATACGCATCATATGATCGATGCGGTGTTCACGATTTTCTATGTGTCCAAAAAGCATCGTGACATTGCTTTTTTTACCTCTTTGATGCCATTTTTTATGGATTTCAAGCCATTGCTCAGAGGTCACTTTCCCTTTACAGATAAAATCTCTCACCTTTTCATCAAAGATCTCAGCTCCACCTCCAGGCATAGAATCCACCCCGTTTTCCACCATAAGGTCTAAGATCTCATCATAACTTTTGTTATATTCTTCAGCCAAAAAGTTGACTTCAGCGGCTGTAAGGGCTTTTACATGTAAGTGTGGATATTCTGTTTTTATTCTCTTGAAAATTTCCAAATACCATTCCAAACCCGTATTTGGATTATGAGCAGAGACTATATGCACCTCTTTTATTCCGCGTGAATCGATATCCTTCACAATCTCCATAATCTCATCATGACTCATCGTATATTGGTTTGGATTTTTACGACTTGCGCTGTAAGCACAAAATTTACAAACATCTTTGCATACATTTGTCGGATTTATATGACGGTTGATATTAAAATAAGTTTTTTTACCGTGAAGTTCCTTTCTTTTCTTATCTGCCAATTGTGCCAGATCAAAAAACTCCATGTCATACATCTTTAACGCTTCATCAAAAGAGATCCTGCTCATACTTTACCTTTTAAAAAAATTGCTTAAAATTTAGTTTATTTTACGGATTCGAATTATAACCAATATACTATAATGTTAAAAATTTAACAAAAGATTTTAAGATGGATATCATACTTCAAATTGAAGATACAATTGAAAGAAACGGCTCGGATTTTGAGCTTTCAAAAGTTTTTAAACAATATATCAAGGAATATAAAGACTCTTTGCCTGCCCTTTTTGAAAAAAATCAGGGAAAAGATTTTCTAGTAAAACACACAAAAGAACTCGACAAAATCATCATTCTTATGTACAAAACAGTTCTTCGCCGTATCTTTGGTATTTATGTACCAATGAGCGGTTCTGTACCTATTACTATCGTCGCACTTGGAAGCTATGGACGTGAACAACTCTGTGTTCATAGTGATATCGATCTGATGATTGTTTATGCGAAGTGCGATGGCTATAACACCGATTTTATCATAGAAAAATTTCTCTATCTTGCATGGGATGCGGGTTTGAAACTCGGTCATCGTGTGCATGAGCTTAAAGACATCAAAAAAGCGGCTAGTGAAGATGTCACCATTAAAACGGCTTTAATGGAATCGCGCTATATTACAGGTTCTACCTTTACTTGGCAAGGGGTTCAAAAAGAACTAGGCAAAGCAAGACTCACAAATCAAAAAGAGTTTTTACTAGCAAAAATAGATGAAGCGACGGCAAGACGTAAAAAATATCCAACCTCCATGCAGCCAAATATCAAAGAGAGTATTGGTGGGCTTCGCGATTCTCAACTTCTTTATTGGGTAGCTAAGAGTATTTATGATGTACAAAGCCTCAAAGATCTCTGTGGTACGATTTTTACTGATGAAGAGTACAATGAATACCGTGTCTCACTCGAACTTCTCTTTCGTGTGCGAAGTGCGTTGCACCTTGTAAACAATAAACAAGAAGATAGACTAAGCCTTGGACAAATGCCTCAAATTTCCCAAATGCTCGGGTTTAAAAATGAAAAAATCATGGCCACAAAAATCTTTCAAGCACTTTGGAGAATCAATAACTTTTCTCAGATATTTGTTAAAAAAATGGTTCGAACCTATCTTGTAGACCTGCATTATTTTTCAAAAATCAAAAAGGCAAGAATTGAACATGGCATTTATGTTATGGATACAAGACTCTATGCTTCTTATCACCTCAAACCTCAATCTATCGAGAAGCTACTAGATCTACTCCTAAGCTTGCCGGATATTCACTATAGGTATGATTCTGGATTTTTAAATCTCTTTACCTATTCTATCATCAAACATCCATTTCACACAAAAGTCTATAATCAACTTCGAGAGCTTTTTAAACGTGCCAATAGTTACTGCTTTTTAAAACTCTTTTATGATGCTGGAATCTTACATCAGCTCATTATTAGTTTTAGAAAAGTGATGTTTTTACCGCAGTTTGACGGCTATCATCATTATCCTGTCGATATCCATTCCATTAAATGTGTGCAGGCTTTAGAAAGAATTAAAGAGCCTTTTATCTTGTCTATCTATGATACTTTCAGTATAGAAGAAAAACTACTGTTAAAAATAGCTGTTTTACTTCATGATACGGGAAAAGGCAGACGTCAAGACCATAGTGAAATCGGTTCAAAAATCATTGTTCAGTTCGCAAAACAGCTAAAATTTAAAGAAGAGATGACTGAGCGGGCTTCACTGCTTATCAGACATCATATTTTGATGAGCGGTGTTGCCTTTAGAGAAAACATCTATAATGAAAAAACACTCTATAAATTTTTATCGAGTATCAAAGATGAAAAGAACTTAAAACTTCTCTATGTCCTAACATACGCTGATATCAACGGAGTTGGCAAAGGTGTTTATACCTCATTTAGTGCAAAACTTTTAAAAGAGCTTTATATCGGCGCACTTGAAGTTGTCAAACAAACAGATAGAATCACTGATGCTACAAAACGTTTGCAGATTGAAAAAAAGATTAAAAATTCTGAACTCTATAGCACTTTATCCACCATAGAGCAAAAAAAAGTTTTACTGGTTGAATCCAATCTTTTTTATTTCAAATACTTACCTGATGAGATTATAAAGATAGCAAAACAAGCAAAAGAAACCAAAATTTACAGCTACAGTGTTACAAATACCACAAGGCTCAGTATAGAGATCTATAGAAGAGTTCCACTGAATATCTCTTATCTTCTTGCGAATCTAAGCTACCTTGATGTTGGTTCTATGGATATTTTTACCCTTTTTGATGGAATAAAATACTTCAAAATAGAGTTTTCACAAAATATAGAAGACGATACGAAAGAGCAGATTGAGCAGATAATAGAAGATTCCTTTGATATGAGTAAAAATATTCTGATCAATAAACCCACGATAAAAAGAGATGAGATAAGTATTGACTGCGAACACTCTCAAGCTTATGCACAACTCACGATAAATACAAAAAACCAACGCGGTTTACTCGCACATATCATGGACATCTTTGAAAAAAATAATATAGAAGTTTTAACAGCGAAAGTAGACTCAACCAAGACAAGAGCAAGGGATAATTTCTTAATCGAAAAACAAAACAATCTATGCGATAATGTCGAAAATATTTTTAAATCATTAAGTGAAGGGTGACTATTACATGTGCGGAATTGTTGGATATATAGGCTCAAAAAAAACAAAAGAGATTTTATTAGAGGGGCTTGCCGAGCTTGAGTATCGCGGATATGATTCTGCTGGAATAGCTGTTTTACAACATGATGATTTTGCAGTCTATAAAGCTGTAGGTAAACTTGTCAATCTCCAAGAAAAAGCGCACGATTTTGAACCGACAGGTTTTGCTGTAGGTATTGGTCATACAAGATGGGCGACACATGGAAAGCCAACAGAGCTAAATGCTCATCCACACTTAGGCAACAGCTCATATGTCGTTCATAACGGGATTATAGAAAACTATGCAACGCTTAAACATGAACTGCAAAGTGAAGGTGTAAACTTTTTAAGTCAAACCGATACAGAAGTGATCGTTTGGCTTTTTGAAAAAGAGCTTCGAGGCTCTGCTTCTGCCTTTGAAGCTTTTTCAAAAACTATTTCTCAGCTTCATGGTGCATTTGCGATTTTACTTGTTACAAAAAGCGAAGAAGACACGATCTTTTTTGCAAAACAAGGTTCCCCTATGATACTTGGACGTGATGCAGAGAATGAAAAATATTTTGCTTCTTCAGACACTCCACTCATCGGAAAATGTAGCGAAGTCGTTTATCTTGAAGATGGAGATTTTGGTTTTGTTAAGCCTTCGGAGATAATGATAATAGACAAAAATGGGAATAATAAAATTCCTCATTTTTCTAAACTCTCTACAAATAAACTCTCAGCTCAAAAAAATGGGTATAGATTTTTTATGGAAAAAGAGATCTATGAGCAATCTGACGTTATAACAGATACTCTTTTAGGAAGACTTTCAGGTTCAGAGATCATTTTTGAAGAGCTAGATACAACTCTTTTTGATGGGATCAATGAAATCAAACTTTGTGCATGCGGAACCTCTTATCACTCAGCACTGACAGCAAGCTACTTACTTGAGCGATATGCGAAGATCAGAGTTTCGGTAGAGATCGCAAGTGAATTTAGATATAAAGAACCACTTTTATGTAAAGATACTCTCTTTGTTGCAATCTCACAAAGTGGTGAAACAGCCGATACTCTTGAAACTTTGAAGATGGCAAAAGAAGCGGGATTAAAAACGCTTGTTATCTGTAATGTCGATAACTCTTCTATGGTTCGCCTAGCAGATGCTTCCATACTCACACGTGCAGGCATCGAAAAAGGTGTTGCTTCTACAAAAGCATTTGCGACACAAGTAGCTGTATTTTGGATGCTTTCTCTATACATCGCAAAACTCAAAGACTCTCTTACAAGTAAACAGATAGAAGATCAAGTTATGCTTCTACGTGAAGTTCCAAGAGCAGTTAAAATACCAGATGGTCTACACGATAAAATCACAAGACTTTCAAAAAGATATCTTCACGGGCACGGATTTTTCTTTATCGGACGTGATGTGTTTTATCCGCTTGCCCTAGAGGGTGCGCTCAAACTCAAAGAGATAAGTTATATGCATGCAGAAGGATATCCATCAGGCGAGATGAAACACGGTCCTATCGCTTTGGCTGATCCTGAACTTTTTACTATCGCTCTGCTTCCTCAACATAAATTATATGAAAAAAGTAAAAGTAATGTAGAAGAATTAAGTGCAAGAGATTCAACTATTTGCGCCATTAGTCCTATCGAATTTGACAAAGCAGATGACTTTATCCAAACATCAAATGCCAAAGATTATATGCTTGAGTTTTTTGAGATGATGGTTGTGTTACAATTACTTTCACTCGAAATTGCAATCAGACTTGGTAATGACGTAGATATGCCAAGAAACTTAGCAAAAAGTGTCACGGTAGAATAAGAATTTATAAACTATTAACATTTATTTCAGTAACCTTACTGTGACAATAAAACGGTGGGGTGGATATGAATACAAAAAATAAATTTCTTTTAATGGTAGCTCTTATGCTCGCGGCGCTAGCCACCGCAACTATCATCAATGTAGGCCTTAACTTCAGAGATTTTGCTATCAATTCAGCCTTGGACAAAGCAAACCTCACCGCAAATATAGTCAAAGATGGCTTGACCTCACATATGGTCAATGGCATGATGGACAAAAGAAAATACTTTCTTGATACTATTGCACAAAATGGTGAAATCAAAAAATTATGGATAGTTAGAGGGCAAAAAGTTGTTAATCAGTATGGCCCTGGATACAGCTACGAAAACCCTCGTGATGCTATTGATGGACAAGTCCTTGCATCAGGCAATATGATCAAAAAAATTTCTGAAAGTACTGACTCTGTAAAACTACGTATTACTATTCCCTATAAAGCGGATATCACTTCTAAAGTAAGTTGTCTTGAGTGTCACAACGTCAATGATGGAGACACGCTAGGTGCTATCAGTATGGAGTTTGATATTGATAGTGTTAGAAATGCAAGTACGATAACCATTCTAAAGATTTTTGCTATCAATCTCATCTTTCTTATTATCGCTCTTCTTGTTTTAAACTATTACATTAAGCCTTATATGGATCTTTTTACAAATCTAAGAGATGGCATCAAAAAAGCTCACAGTGGCAACTTTTCATATAGATTTCAAACCAAAGTGGCTGGGGAAGGGAGAGAAGTCACAGATCAGATCAATACACTTTTTCAGAAGATGGAAGAGACCTTTGGAGAGATTAAATATAGTCTTGCCACATTTGTGACAAAATCAAATCTTTCATGTTCAGATCCACTTTTTGAAGCAAAGATAATTATAAAAGAGCTTTCTGATATTTATAAATTTAAAAAGACTATAGAACTTGATGATACTAAAAATCTTGTATATCAAAGATTAGTCACTGTATTGAAAGAAAAATACAATATAAAAAACTTTTCTCTTCATGAAATTGATAAAAATACAAAATTTAGAACTACAATATACACGACAGACCAAGCAATGTGTTCCCCTGCAGTCAATAAAAATGCAGAACTTTGCAGAGCTTACAGGACTCATTCTGAAGTAGTTTCTATAGATTTTCCAAACCTTTGTGAAAGTTGTAATGCATTAGAGCATGATTATATTTGTGTTCCTTTTGATATTAATGATGAAGTTTCTTTAACTCTCAATGTTATCATAAATAATTTATCTGAATTTGACACGATCCATGCAAACACAACTAGCATCAAAAACTATCTTGAAGCAGCAAAACCTGTGATAGAATCTAAAATATTGACAGATAAACTCAGAGATACTTCACTCAGAGATGGGATGACAGGTCTCTACAATAGAAGATTTTTGGAACAGTTTATAGACAAACTAGCAAAACAAGCACTTCGAGGTGAAACAAAGTACAGTGTATTAATGCTGGATATCGATTACTTTAAAATGGTTAATGACACTTATGGTCATGATATTGGAGATATTGTTATCAAAGGGCTCTCTGAGGTTATTTCTAAGAATATAAGAGGCTCAGATTTGGCAATACGCTATGGAGGAGAAGAGTTTATTGTCCTGTTACACAACTCAACACTCGAGGGATCTTTAGAAGTTGCTAATAAAATTCACCAAGAGTTTAATAGACAAAAATTTCACATCGGCCAAGAAGTACTACAAAAAACTATTAGTATCGGTGTAGCGCAATTTCCAAGTGATGCTGCTTCTATCTGGAAATGTATCAAATTTGCTGATACCGCACTCTATTATGCAAAAGAGCATGGAAGAAACCAAGTGATCAAATTTGAATCTGAAATGTTTGAGGGTGAAGATTTTTAAAGAGTCAAAGAGTTTTTAAGAAAGAAAGTTCTCTTACATGTAAAGCTTACATGTAAGAATAAAGCGTTAATGACAGCCACATCCTGTACCACAACTTTCAGAACTTTCTTTAGGTTCAACTTTTGGAGCAGCTGCAGTTGAGCAAGCACTTACGCCCGGAGGTGTATTTGGCTGAATAGCTTGATTATCTACTCCGCCGTCTGCATTTACTTTTTCTATCATAGCCCATACTTTCTCAGCAGCAGCCATGTAACGTTTTGCAGTCTCACTTGTTGGAAGAACATAAACGATAGGTTTACCCTCATCTCCACCAGCTCTTACAGCCGGCTCTATTGGAATCTCTGCAACGATAGTTGTACTAAATTCATCAGCCATAGGCTGTGTTGTGCCTTTTCCAAAGATATCATATTCTACGCCAGTATCTGGAGCAATAAAACCACTCATATTTTCAATTATACCCGCTATTGGAATATTCAATTTTTTGAACATATCTAGAGAACGGCGTGAATCATCCAAAGAAACCATTTGTGGTGTTGTTACAGTCAAACCGGCAGTCACAGGAACGCTTTGCGCAAGTGTAAGCTGAGCATCACCAGTTCCTGGAGGCATGTCGATAACTAAGACATCCAATTCAGACCATAAGATATCACGCAAGAACTGCTCAATCGCTTTCATGATCATCGCTCCACGCCAGATCAGTGACTGACCCTCTTCCATAAGTGAACCCATAGACATCATCTCGATACCATATGCTTTTATCGGAAGGACTTTATTTCCATTGATCTCAGGTTTAAGACTCTCAACACCAAGCATACGAGGAATATTTGGTCCATAGATATCAGCATCTAAAAGACCTACTTTTTTCCCTTGCATTGCAAGTGCAATAGCAATATTTACTGATGTAGTCGATTTACCGACTCCACCTTTTCCTGAACTTACCATCAGGAAGTTCTTTACTTGCGGAGCAATGTTTTTACCGCGTGATGAACTCTCGCGAGGCATTTTTGGAGCAGCAATGTTGATATTGATCTCTGTTGCCCCCATAGCTTTTAATTCAGCTGTCGCTTCATCTTTGATCTGTGCCGCCACCTCTGGTGCACTTGACGTAATGTCAACAGTCAAACTTACTGCCGTACCATTAACATTGATGTTATTTACAAATCCAAAAGTCACGATATCCTTGGTAAAACCTGGATACATTACTTTAGAAAGTGCAGTTTTTACATTTTCTTGAGTCATTCTCGCCCCTATAATTTAGTATTGAATTAAATGTTACTTTGTCTAAATAGAGTTATATCAAAAGTTCATTAATCTTATCTGAATAGATTATCTCGATTTTTTATTTTCAGCAAAAGAGGATAAAAAGTATCTTGTTTTACACAATGAAAATAAATAGCACTTGGATGTAAGATAAAGTGGAATAGAAACGTTGTCCACTTGGGACAACGATAGAAAGTTATACTGTTTGTGCGGCTTTGTTTTCTGCGATGATACGATCGAGTTCTTCTGTATTTTCCATAATACTCTGTGTTATCTTATAACTACAAAACTTCGGTCCACACATTGAACAGAACTCTGCCTCTTTAAATACATCTTGAGGAAGTGTTTCATCATGATATTCACGAGCACGCTCAGAATCGAGAGCAAGTTCAAATTGTCTTTCCCAGTTAAATGCGTATCTTGCATCACTCATCTCATCATCTACATCTCTCGCACCTTTACGCCCACGAGCGATATCAGCCGCATGAGCTGCAATTTTGTATGCAATGATACCCTCACGAACATCTTCTGCATTTGGAAGACCTAAGTGCTCTTTTGGCGTAACATAACAAAGCATACTCGCTCCATGCCATCCGCCAACTGCTGCACCGATTGCTGAAGAGATATGATCGTATCCGGCTGCAATATCAGTGACCAATGGCCCAAGAATATAAAATGGCGCTTCATGACAAAGCTCACGCTGTATCTTCATATTTCTCTCGATCTGGTTGAGCGGAACATGCCCCGGACCTTCAATCATGACCTGAACATTTTTTTCCCAAGCACGAAGTGTAAGTTCCCCAAGAACTTTTAACTCTCCTAGCTGAGCATCATCTGAAGCATCTGCTAAACATCCCGGACGAAGAGAATCACCAAGAGAAAGAGAAACATCATATTTTGCACAGATATCTAAGATATCATCAAACGCCGTATAAAATGGATTTTCTTTATGATAATGCATCATCCACGCAGCCATCAAACTTCCACCGCGACTTACTATTCCCATTTTACGTTTTGCGACTTTAGGCATCGTTTCAAGTAAAAAGCCAGCGTGAATGGTAAAATAACTCACCCCCTGCTTTGCCTGACGCTCTAAAACCTCAAGCATAACATCGATACTTAAATCCTCGATCTTATTACCAACATCATGAAGAATCTGATAAATAGGCACTGTTCCTATAGGGATTTTAGAGTTTGCGATTACCGCTTTACGTATCTCATCCAAATCTCCACCAGTCGATAAATCCATTGCCGTATCAGCTTTATAGTGCTGAGAAACCTGAACTTTTTCTATCTCGCCTTGGACGTCACTTGCTATCGCGGATGAACCGATATTTGCATTAATCTTACATTTTGAAGCGATACCAATCGCCATCGGTTCAAGTGAAGTATGATTCACATTTGCAGGAATAATAAGTCTTCCGCGAGCTATTTCACTACGCACTAGTTCTACAGAAAGATCCTCAATTTTTGCAATATATTCCATCTCTTCAGTAATTATGCCCTGTTTTGCATAATACATCTGTGTACGAATTGGGTCATTTTCCCGTTTTTTTAGCCATTCACTTCTCATAATATTCTCCTATTTTCAAACTCTTTATGTACTTATACAAGAGGGCACAAAAATCTACCATCTGTATAATCAGTAATACAAAATATTTCAACTAGTTTTAAAGTTACAGAATTTTACACAAACAAGATAAAAAAAAGCTTTTTATATGTATAATTTCGTAACAGTTTTACCGATACAGGAGACTTTTTGTCTGATTTAACTCTCATTATACTTGCTGCTGGAGATTCTACACGTTTTAAAACCCCTATTAAGAAACAATGGTTAAGAATTGGTATGGAACCTCTATGGAATTTTGTAGCTTCTAGATTTGAAAAAACGGAAAAATTTTCTAAAATCATCATTACAGCTTCAAAAAACGATGTTTCATTTATGCACAGCTATACAGAACACCAGATCATCCAAGGCGGAGCAACGCGCCAAGAATCACTCAAAAATGCTCTCTTACATGTAAACACTCCTTATGTTCTCGTCACAGACGTTGCACGTGCTTGTATAAGCGATCTTCTGTTACAAAGAATTTTAGATACAAAAGATCAAGCCGACTGCATCGTTCCTGCCTTACATGTAAGCGATACTATTGTTTATGAGCATGACACTGTAGATCGAAATAACATTCTCCGCATCCAAACACCCCAACTTTCACGCACAGATGCTTTGAAGCAGGCACTCCAAACCCAAGTAGAATATACAGATGAAAGCAGTGCTATCGTTGCCAACGGCGGAACAAGAGTATTTGTTGATGGAGAAGATGAAGCGTTTAAGCTGACATTTGCCGGAGATATCAAAGAACTTGGATGTCTAAGTGCACCTTCTAATGTTACATTAGTCGGTAACGGTTTTGATGTGCATGCTTTTGATGATAAGGGAGAGATGTTTTTATGTGGAGTCAAGATTGAGAGTGATTTTGGATTTTTGGCACACAGTGATGGCGATGTTGCTATTCATTCGCTTATCGATGCTCTTTTGGGTGCCGCTGGAATGGGTGATATAGGAATACTTTTCCCTGATAATGATGATACTTACAAAGGCATTAATTCAACAATATTACTTAGAGATGTTGTCAAAAAACTTCTCAGTTTTGGATATGCGATAGTAAACGTCGATATCACCATTATCGCAGAAACTCCGCGTATCGGAAAATATAAAGATGAGATGAGAAAAACTCTTTCGAAAATACTTGAAATTCCCACATTTTGTGTAAATGTAAAAGCGACAACTACAGAAAAACTTGGATTTATAGGACGCAAAGAGGGTGTCGGCGTTCTTAGCTGTGCATCATTAAACTACTACAATTGGACGAACAAGTGAAAATACTAATTATTGAAAATGAGATCTATCTTGCGCAAAGCATTGCAACAAAACTAGGTGAACTCGGTCACATCTGTGACATGTGTACCTCTACAAAAGATGCCCTAAAAAGTAATCTTTATGATGTCGTTTTACTCTCTACCAATATCAATGGTCAAGATTTTAATCCTATCATTGAAGCTTTCAGAAAATCTATTGTTATATTGATGGTTTCGTATATCAGCAATGATACCGTTTCAAAACCACTCTCGCTAGGTGCTAAAGATTACATTCTCAAGCCGTTCATGATAGAAGAACTGATCCGAAAAATCAACCATTTTCAAGATTATGAACGTCTAAAGCATCAATCAGAATCATATGAACGATACCTTAATCATAATTTTGCATCTATTACCGATGAGCCTAATATTGCAAATATGGAACTTCCGATTTTCATCTCGTGTAATTTTCAAAAGTATTCAGATTCATTTGCTTTTAAATATGCAAATAAACAAAATAAACCACTCTATTTTGTCTCTCTTACAAATCCTAAAGCGATGAGTGAAATCTCGATGCTTCCAATTAGCACCATCATCTATGTTACAGATTTTCAAGTGATCAAGAAATCTGATAAAAAAGAGTTTTTGGATCTTATTAAAGGTAGAAATGTTATCGTCTCCAGTACAGATAAGATAGATGATGTAGACTATGAGATCATCGATATCAAAAGTGATAACAATATTTTTGATCAAAGCGACATCCTACCTATCGAGGATTATGTCAAATATATTGTGTTAAACTACCAACATAAATTTCCAGATACAGAACTCTCCAAAAAACTTGGAATATCAAGAAAAAGCTTATGGGAAAAGAGAAAGAAATATGGCATCGCAAAGAAAAAATAGAGTTCTTGTAATCGACTCTGAAGCAGCTTCAGCTTTAGAGTTTTTAAAAGCTGGGCTGTTGTACCCTGTTGTCTCATTAATGAATAAAACTGAAGTTTCGGAAGTTCTCTCAACCTCAACAGTAAATAAAAAAATATTTCCCTTCCCTTTTATCCTTGCACCCTCTGGAAAACGTAATGAAGTGGTTCTTCAAGAGATGCATACCGATGAAAAACTTGATCTCATATGTAATGGAGAACTCTTTGCCACACTTATTGTGGAAGAGGTTTTTGAGATTGACCCCAAAGAGAGACTTCGCCACATCTACGGAACAGATGATGAAACGCATCCGGGAGTAAGATCGACAAGTAAAAGACTTGGCAGATATGCTGTTTGTGGTGATTATACACTTACTAATGAGATTCCAGATCTTCATAAAGAGTATATCAAAGAAGCTATAGAGCTCTTAAATGCCAAAAATATCACGGCTATTATGATGGCAGTAAATCCTCTTCATCGTGCACATGAAAAACTGATAAGACAGTCTCTTGAGTCCAGTGATCTTACTGTCATATTTTTACTCAAGCCTTATGAAACGGCTGACCTTCAGTACTCTCTTCGATATGAAGCTTTAAAATACTTTATTGACAATTATTTGCCAAAAAATAGAGTGATTATTGTTCCTTTGGAAACTAACTATATCTTTGCGGGGATCAATGAGATCATCATTGATGCTATTGTAGCAAAAAACTATGGCTGTACAAAGCTTACGATTGGACCAAATCATGCAGGTCTTGGGATGTACTATGATAGTAATACAAACAAATCGATTCTTGATCGCGTAACTGATATCGGTATTAATATCTCTATTGCAAGTGAATATGTTTACTGCAATATTTGTAAAACACTTGTTAGTACAAATACTTGTCCTCATGGGCAACATCACCATATCTCTTATCATGCAGAGTCTATTTTGGAACTTTTAAAACTTGGTATCGTTCCTCCTGCGGTACTTGTAAGGAAAGAGATCTCGGCACTTTTACTCTCAAAAATGTTTAAAAATAGATTTAAAAATCTTGAAAAAATGTACTATAACCTCCTTCCTATCGGTGGACTTCTAGAAAGCCATACAGAAGAAGAGTTTTACAAAGAACTTATGAATCTTTACCAAACAACATCACTTACTTAGGATTTTAATGAACCGTTTTTTTATAACACTATTTTACAGCGGACTCTCGCCAAAAGCGCCGGGAACAGTAGGCTCTTTTGTTGCGCTTCTTATCGGAATCCCTGCCCTTGCTTATCTTGGTAATCAGCTTATGTTTACACTCACACTTCTTATCTCTGCTATTGCAGTCAAAGAGATCAACCGTTATGAGGTGACAAGCGGTACACATGATGATAAAAGTATTGTTATTGATGAGCTTGCTGGGATGTGGTTTGCACTTTCTATTGCACCGGGGACGATGCTAAACTTCAGTGATATTTTTGATTTTTCTAATGGTTTTTTAATTCAATCACTTTTAGCATTTGTCCTTTTTCGATATTTTGATATTGTAAAACCTTCTATTATAGGAAGAATCGATAGAAATATGAGCGGAGGTCTTGGAGTGATGCTCGATGATATCGTTGCAGGATTTGCCGCTGGAATATCTGCGGCATTTTTGTGGCAAATGGGTTTAAAACTTTTGCCCTATCTTTCATAATAAAGCCTTACACGTGAAGTACCCTTTGGGTATAAGGCGTTAGTTAAAAACTCTTAAATCCCTTCAGCAATCATCGCATCAGCAACACGTTTAAATCCTGCAATATTCGCGCCATCTATATAATTTCCTTCAACACCGTAATCTTTTGCTGTTAAAGCGATACGCTTACAAATCTGTTGCATTGTTTCTTTCAACTTTTCATCCACTTTTGCAAAAGACCATTTTTGCATAGAAGCATTTTGACTCATCTCAAACTCGCTCACAGAAACTCCACCAGCATTTGCAGCTTTTGCGGGAGCAAAGCATATTTTATGGGCTAAAAAGAGCTCCGTAGCTTCAGGAGTTGAGGGCATATTTGCTCCTTCACTTACTGAAACACAACCATTTTTTATAAGATTATCGGCATCCACTTTTGTCAACTCGTTTTGTGTTGCACATGGAAATGCCGCATAACAAGGAATCGTCCATACAGAATGTCCTCCATCTGGATAGTCTGCTAGTGGAATATAATTGGCACCGTTATGAACACTAAGATACTCTTTTAAAGAGCCTCGTCTTTCAAGTTTAATCTCTTTAATCAATTTTAAATTTATCCCTCGACTGTCATATAATGTCCCTGCCGAATCTGAACAGCTTACAACTAGAGCTCCAAGTGACTGAAGTTTTTCTATCGTATATATCGCAACATTTCCCGCACCGCTGACTGTACATATTTTTCCATTAAGCGGTTCTTTTCTCTCATGTTCTAACATCGCTTCAGTAAAATATACAACACCGTATCCTGTCGCTTCAGGACGCATTAAAGAGCCGCCAAAAATAAAAGGCTTTCCTGTCAAAACACCTTCATATGTAGATGTTATTTTTTTATACTCACCAAAAAGATACCCTATTTCACGAGCGCCTACGCCGATGTCACCTGCAGGCACATCCATACGAGGGCCTATATATTTGTGAAGTTCCGTCATAAAAGCAGAACAAAACTTCATGATTTCAAAATCACTTTTTCCCTTGGGATCAAAATCACTTCCACCCTTTGCCCCGCCTATAGGAAGACCGGTAAGAGAATTTTTAAGTATCTGCTCAAATCCCAAAAATTTAAGTATCCCTTCATTCACCGTTGGATGAAATCGAAGTCCACCTTTGTAGGGTCCAAGAGAGTTATTAAATTGAACTCTATAACCGGTATTGACTTGAATATTTTGCTGATCATCCATCCATGTAACTTTAAATTTTATAATTCTATCTGGAATAATCAGACGATCTAAAATAGCGTGTCTCTTATATCTTGGATCAGATTCTAACAATGGTGCGATAGAAGTTATTACCTCTTCCATCGCCTGAAAAAATATAGCATCATCCGCACAGTTTGACTCTTTGAATTTATTGAGTTCATTTTTTATAATATCTAACATCTCTTCTCCATATCTCTTAATATAATTTATTATACCAGATGTTAAAAATCAGTTTCTAATCTCTTTTTGATTTGTGAGCTGTTGTAAGTAGTTTGAAATGTTAATGAGTGAAAAGGTAATTAAAAAAATCAAAAGTCCCGGAAAAAAGCTCACCCACCAAGCGATTTGTATCACCTCTTTTCCATCACTCATGATACTTCCCCAACTCATCTGTGGAGCCACGATGCCAAGACCTAAAAAGCTCAAAGCCGATTCTGAAAGGATCGCACCGCCAACTCCAAAAGTAAAACTGACAAAAAATATCGGTGCTAAAAGCGGTACATAATATTTTAAAATTATTTTTGCCTTGGAAACATTTGCAATACGAAGTATTTTAATAAAAGGTTGTGCACCAATAGAGTAGCTTTCACTTCTTACGAGTCTTGCTGTTGTCATCCATCCAGTTAGAGAGATAATAAGGACCAATACCCAGACAGAAGCGTTCACATAACTCACAAGTGCCAAAAGTAAAAAGAAAGTGGGAAAAGTTAAAAATAGATCTACTATTAAAACAAAACTTTTGTCTGTTCTGCCTTTAAAATATCCTGCAGTAGCACCGACAATAAGACCAATAAATGTGGATAAAAAGGCACTGAGTATCCCGATGAGCAAAGAAACCTGTCCCCCTTCTATGAGGCGTGCAAGAAGATCACGTCCTAGTCTGTCAGTTCCAAGAAGATATGTAGACGAAGGTGCACTTAATATTGCGCTTACATGTAAGGCTGTTGGAGAAACGGAATAAAATAAAGACCCTATAAAACTAAAAAGCATGACAAAAATTAAAATTACAATACTAAAGTAAGGGATCAAATGAAAATCACTTTACTGTTTGATACCAAGAAGAGTAGTCATCATTTGATCAATAGTCGTAATAATTTTTGCACATGCACCGTATGAAGTTTGATACTTAATGAGATTTGTCATCTCTTCATCCATATTCACTTTTGAAACGGAATCATACTCTTGTTGTGCTGCTGTGTAGCGGGCTGTAATAGTATCATTTGCTGCGATAGCCGCATTTGTTTGAGATCCGACTGTTGTAGCGATAGTATCAAACATCCCATAAGTTGTATCACTATAAGTAGCACCACTATTTTTTTGTGTAAATTTGATATTTTCAAACTGTGACTGAACCATAGCCATAGCGATTGCATTATTACCAGAAGTTGGTGCCGTGTTAGCGGCAATTTGCGTAGGATCTTTTTTGAGTTTACTAGCCAAATCTATATTACTTGCATCGGTTCCATCAAAAAATTTATTTAAACCCATAGCTCCCGCGAAATTTGTTCCTGAACCAAAACTATTATTTGAATCTAAATTGTCTTTGATAGCGAAAGTATAGCCTTGTGATTGCAAGCTAGAATCTTTTAAATTAATTCCTAAAGAACCATTTGAATAACTTACAGATAGGAAAGAATTAACATCATTGTTTGCATTGTTATCGGCATTATCATCTTTACTTGCGGCAACTTGTGCTTGAATAGAGTTTGAACCAGAAGTAAAAGTAGTCAAATCATCTACATTAATAGTACGATTTGCAACTACATTTCCATTAATATCATATACGATGAGATCAAAACTTCCTTTTTGTATTCCCAAACCTGTATTTATAAGTGCATCTGATGGGTTTGAGATCACTGGATTTGACTGCATAGAAGTTGTTGTACTTTGTGCATAAATATTGTTTGTACTTTGGATTAACCCTGCTGCAAACATATCTAGTTGATCGCTTATTCCCTGCAATACTCCATTTGTCGGCTTTCCATCAGCACCTATGTCAGAACCTCTAAGATTTAAAAGAGCACCGACACTTCCACCAGTTATATTTTGAGTAAATGGTATCTGAGCACCATCTTGACGCTGATAGTAAAGCGAATACATACCACTTTTACTTGAAGTGTTATCCAAACCTATAGGATGATAACCTGTTCCATCAACAATATTGAAACCATTAATACTGATACTATAACTACCATTTTTAATTGCCAGATTAGAATCAACTGCATTATTTGACTCTATCTGACCAGACATCACATTTGCACCAACAAGGTTAGCTAACGAAAGTTCAAGAGTACTTCGTTGATCTCTTAAATCATTTGCATTATTCGCACCACCAGCTTCAGTAGTTCCAATAGCCGTATTTAGACTTGCTATCTGTTTTGCTATATTATTCACTTCATCAATATTCGTTTTGAGCTGATCGTTCAGCTGACTTTGAAGCGAAGAAACCTGCGCTTGTGTTGTTTGAATATGTTGCGTTAAGACCTGTGTTTGCTGTGAAAGTGCCACTTTTACCGCATTATTATCAGGATTATCAGCCAAAGATTGCCACATATTATAATAAGCACTCAAATCTGATTTGATTCCAACACCGTCTATTTCAGGAAAATAAGTTGAAACCTGTTGCAATGTACTTTTTGTAAAATCTGATGCCTGTTTATCCGCAGAAGAAGAGGTATAACTGTTAAAAGTGAATTGATCAAAAATACGTGCAATTTGCTGTATTTGAGTTCCATTACCTACTGCACCTGGAGTAAGATTGATTGGTGGAGCAGCCTGCGTCATCACTCGCTGACGACTGTACCCATCGGTATTGGCATTTGTAATATTGTGTCCAGTCGTATCTATTGCAACTTGCGCTGCATTAAGTCCTGAATACCCGATGCTAAGAGAGTTAATTATTGATGCCATGACCTACGCTCTAATTTCCAAAAATGATGGGTTTTTTGATGCAACTCTTTGATATCCATTCATCTCCGTAGGAACGATACGCTCCAACAAAGTATTATAAAATGCACTGACGGTCAAAACCATTTTTGCATATTTTTGATTAGTTATCCTTAAGTTTGAAAGTTCATCTCTTAGTTCACCAAGTGCACTATGCTCTTCACTATTTAACAAATTTGCAAGATCCTTCTGCGGATTTTTGCTCATGAGTTTTGATATTTCATGATCAATCATAGCTTTTTTAGATTCAAAACTTTTAATTTTTTCATCTTTAAGCGGTAATCGATCAAACTGAGGAGCTTGCTTTGCTTCTTTTATATCCTCAATATCAGTCTCTGTCATGCGTATAAGATCTTTTAAGTCTCCAACCGCACTTTGTAAATGGTGTAACAGCATTTTAAACTCCTGATTGTTTATTGCAATAACTCATCGGCGATACGCTTTGAAAGCGTAGAGAGATCAAGTTTATATTCTCCAGACGCTATTGAATCTTTTAACTGACCAACTTTACTCATATCAGCATCTTTATTCATTTGCTCTGTTTTTTTTGTATTAGACTTTACTTCAGTATTTATACTTTGAAAAGCCGCGCTTCCAACCACGCTATTTAACTGATTTATCATCGGTATTCCTTACCTCTTATATCAAGAGTAGCATTTAGCTTATAATTTATACTCTCATATCGGCAAATACACATTTTCTTTTAACTTGGCTTTACTTGTTTTTGACTTAGATAATCATATAGCATTTGTGAAAATCCAAAACTTCCAGCACTTTGCTTACTGAGTTCATCGCGGTACATGGACTGGTACATCTTATCTCCTGGATCATTTTGAGAACTAAAAAGACTCTTTTCATCCTTCATCGCATCATCCATCATCATTTTTATAATAACTGACTCAAATGCATCTGTTTGTTCACGTAATTTTTTATCATCTTGAGTTGCCGTGATCTTTGGTGTAGAACCAACATCATTGGACAATAAAGCCTGTTGCATAGACGTTGAACCTATAAGACTGCTCATTATATAACCTCCAGTTCAGCTGAGATAGAACCTGCGCTTTTCATCGCCTCAAGGATTGAGATGATCGCTTTTGGAGTAGCGCCCAATTTTTGTAACGATCTCACGATATTTGCTACTGTTGTTGTTCCTGCTTTTGTGTAAACCTCATTTTGATTTAAGCCAATGACAAGATCATTATCTAGTTTCACAGCTCCTGCTGGAGATTCAGCCTGTGCAGATGGCTTTATTTTTATTGTAATATCCCCTTGGGTGATGACAACCGGCTTCACTTCTATATCAACACCGGCGATGATAGTCCCAGTTCTTTCATTGATAACTATTTTACTCTCCGGTGTATAGTCCATATTAATATTTTCAACTTTTGAGAGAAACTCTACCATTGTCTGGTTTGTCGGTCGTTGTAGTTTAATAGTACGAGAGTCAAGAGCTACTGCTATTTGTGAATTATATGATGCATTGATAGCTTTTTGCACAGCAACTGCATTTTCAAAATTTGACTCTTTTAAAGAGAGTGTCGCGTATTGCTGATGAGCGATATCTATATCTATCTCTCGTTCTATCATACCGCCGCCATAGACAAGACCTGCAGTTGGATGAGAATCCGCACCTGCACCACGCTCATTTTTTCCGCCGATACTCACAGGACCTTGAGCAAGTGCGTATATCTTGCCATCAACTCCCTTTAAAGGTGTCATCAAAAGTGTACCGCCTTGTAGCGACTGTGCATCTCCTATTGAAGAGACTGTCACATCTAGTTTATCGCCCTGTCTTGTAAATGCGCCTATTTTAGCCGTTACAACAACAGCTGCAACATTTTTAGACTTGATATCTGCAGGATTCATATCTATATTCATAGCTTTAAGCATGTTTGCAATTGATTGTAAGGTGAATTTTGAAGTTGTCCCATCACCCGTTTTTTTCAAACCGACGACCAAAGAATAACCAATAACCTGATTTTCTCTGACGCCAACGATAGAAGAAACATCTTTTATCTTAGTCGCCCCGAGGGCTAGTGACAGTATTAAAAGTAGTAAAAATGATTTCATTGCTATCCTTGCTTCTTAAGAGCAAGAATAGCAATTTATGTTCCAAAATTAGTTATAGTAAGTTAAAGAAGTGTTTCCGAATTTTTTCGTTTTTGTCTTAATGTACTCTCCTATCATTTCAGGCAGTTCAAGAGAACTCATATGTTCTATAATAACCATTTCACAAAGCTCATGAGGAAACTCACGGATGAGTTCTATCATCTTGTCATAAATATCTTCCATCCCTTCACGAACAGAAAAAGGGGGATCGATATAAAGATAAGCACTTTCTCCCAGATTTTTGATTTTATTTATTACCGTTTTGATATTTGTAAAACTATCTCCACTCAAAACTTCACATGCAGCTGAATCAGTTTGTGCAATATTTTCATGTAATATTTTCAGAGCATCTCTGTCTTTTTCCATAAAAATGATCTTTTTTGCGCCGCGACTAAGTGCTTCTAAGCCTACAGATCCACTTCCTGAAAACACCTCAATAAAAATAGCATCCATGATAGCAAACTGAATTGTATTGAAAAAAGATTCCAATACTATGACTTTTGAGGTACGTGTTGTTGTTTTGGAAGGAAGTTTAAGAGTTTTACCCTTATACTTGCCTGCGATAATTTTTTTTGTAAAATTCGTACTATTTTTCATAAAACGCTCTTATTGTCTTGATTAAATTTTCTTGATATTCTTGTGTGAGTTTTTCAATTCTCTCTTGCAAAAATGTGAAATCCAAACCTTTATCTGTAGTTTCAAAACTCTCTTTTTGTTCAAGTTCGTCTATCATAGAAAGAAAGCTTTGATTTTTTTTCTCATCGCTCATCACTTTTTCTAGAGCCAAAACAAGCTGAGATTTTGAAAATGGTTTCAGTAAATCCGCGTCACTCTCATTTGAGATGTAGAGTATATGTTTATCGATATCAAGTTTTTGATCACTTACAACAATATCGCAGTTTTTAATGGGACTGAGTTCTTTCTCTAAAAACAGCTCTACGCTTCTCTGTAGAAGCGGAGATTCACATTTGACAGATACTCGCATCTGCTAAATCTTCAACTTATATATTTTTGCGTATGGAGTCATTTCAACTGGTTCATAAAGATTTTTATCATAATGTTCAAGTACAAAAAGTTGTACGTATGTAGAATTAAAACTTGCTTCATCGAGAATTAAAAACTGCCCATAACTCGCCAAATAAATCACAGTAATGCTTGCCATAGAGTTTAACTGTTTAGTGTCAATACTAAGCTTTCCATCTTTTTCATATCCTGTTTTTATAAATCTGTTGATCGGCATCTCTTTATCTCCAAACTTCACACTAGCAGTTGTCTTATTGATAGAGATTCCATTTTGAAGATAGATGAAATGTTCATCTTCATTGCTCGCTTGCGAAGCGAAGAAAATAGGGTCTGCGTATCTGCTGCCACTCATAAGATCAAGATTTGAAAAGAGTGTAACAGTCGGATAAATACTGAGCATTCTATATGGAAGATAAAGGTACACATCTTTTGTCTTTTTAGGCAAAGTAATATTTGCCCCGCTCTCTAATGCACTTAAAAAATCGTTTGTGTCTTTAAAGCCGTTTGCTTTTGTCATCTCTTCTATATTTGAAGCAACTTTAGTCTGATTTGCTTCACTTTTTTTAGCATTCTCATTTGAAATCTTAAACGCACGTGCATCATACTCCACATCAAGTCTTGCCATTTTAGCTGCCGCGTCTTGGGGCTTTGTTAAAATGTAACTCACAGGAAAATTCACATCGCCATCATGTTTGCCTCCATCTACTAAAGTAAACATATCTGCATAATAACGAAGAGGATAGCCATAATCCCACCAGCTGATAATATAATCTTCTCTGCTTGTTTTTCCTTTTAATTTATCAAGCATAACGACTTCATCTTTGTTAAACACTGTGGGAACCTGATACTCTTTGACATGTAAGATATTTGGAAGTAAAACAAGAACTGCACCTATAAAAAGTGTCGCATACTGCATAAAATAACTTGGCATCTTATTTGCAATTTCAGAGATAATAAAAGCAACACCAAAAGCTAATGGAACGATGGCATAGATAGTAAAACGAAGCCCGCCACTCTCTGCTAAAAAACCAAGACCAATCAAAGGAAGTGCTAAAAGCATTACACGATATCTGTATGAAAGCCAAATATACCCTGCGATTGAAAGGATAAATGTAATAGGATTCCCACTGATCCTGCTTGCAAACTCGGAAAATGGAACTTGTCCCGCTTCACGAACAGTTTGCATAACGGTAAAGAAATGCAGTCCAAGTCCAGCAGTTGAAGCATCTATACTCTCTCTAAAAACATATGCTTTTAATCTTACTGTGATAGGCTCTAAACCACCGCTTGCAAGAAATGCAAGAACTCCCGCTCCTAAAATATAATAAACATATTTATCAAAATTTTTATTTTTAAAAATGAAATAAAGAGCCACAACAATAGGGAAACGAATAAGTTCACTCGTCATCATCATCGCAAAAAGCATAATTGCCAAGAGCTTAAAGTTAAAACTGTTTTTTTTATCAAAGAAAAGTGCATATACAAGAATAAGTCCAAAGAAAGCAGATTCTAGTGCAATACTTTGCGGATACCACCACCTATATACCAAAATATCAAGTGCAGTTATGAGAAGGAATTTGTCCTGATTTGAATTAATTGCCCAGATAATAGACCAAAGTAAAACTGTCGGCAAAACGATAGTAAGCATATCCGTGTCGTAATATCCGACCATCGTACGGTTATAATAACTCCAAGCGATCGAAGCAAGAAGTGCTGCAATAAAACCCATATCCAGACGTTTAATACTATAAGAAATCAAGATAATAGGTATAACAAGCAGTGAACCTAAAAATGCAGGTATATAAAAAAATATACTCTCGATTGAAAAAGGTAAAATTTTTGCTAGAACATAGGTAAGTTGTGACGTTGCACTATCTACAGGGGAAAGATCACCAGCTTGATGAAAACCAGCAAGTAAGTCTCTTGCACCCTCTGCGAAGAAATACCCATCATTGGTATTAATCATGAACTGTCCATGAAACATAAATGGTTCGTAACCATAAAACTGGTACACCCAGATCAACCGCACGGCAATACTAAACAGATACGCTATCGTAATAAGCAACAATACTTTTTTATTCTCTTGCGAAATTGTCATTTTTTCTCTTTTTACTAATTTTTCGACGCGCATTATAGCATCTTCATGTAATACTCAATGGAGTATCTCATATCTTCATCAAGTGATTCAACACTACTTAACATCCAGCTAAGATATGCAATATCATTCATAACAATCTCTTCTATAAAACGACCTTTATATTTTCCAAAACTCAGCTTTTGTAACAAGGCTGGACGAGAACTTAGTTGTTGGAGTTTTTCATCATTAGCTATATCATTTAAGTAGCTATGCAAAAGCCTTGCGTGTAAAGCATCGCTAAGCACTTCATGAGCACATAATTCTATCCCAAATTCATCTGCAACTTTTTTCTCATTTTTATAAAGTTTAAGTTCATATCGAAGATACTGCAAAGAAAACTGCTCACACTCTTGTATTAAAGCTCTTGTACATTTAAGAGTGTCAATGAATGCTCCATGAAAAATAAATCCCTCATATTTAAGCATTGCAATATCAAAAGCAATATTATGGCCAACAAAAGTCATATCAGGTCTATTATATTTTTCCAGTATCTCTTTGATTTGTGAATTTTCAAAACTCTTTTTCTCTTTGAGCATTTCATCTGTTATATGGTTTACAGCAGAAGCTTCCGAGCGCATCTTTTTTTGAGGTTTGATCAGTTCTTTATAAACTAAAACTTTTTCATCAAACACAATCAAACCAATAGCACATATTCTATCATTTTGCTCTAAGCCCGTGGTTTCTATATCAATATAAATTAGCATACGTAAAGTTTCACTCCTTTACATCTATGCCCCATCAACGGCAAAGTGATTCCTCCAGAAATAAGGATAAAAATATACATTACGTAAATATTATACCAATTATAGAAACTTAGTAGAAAATAGCTCACTATAAAGGAGAGAATCATCAAAGTAAGTAGAGACAATATCATCGACATCATCCATTTGCGAAAAAGAGGCGTGAGATCGCCATAACCAATTGTTTCAATAACTTCATCACCCTTACATGTAAGCAATTTAAGAGCATATCCTTCGTAGCAACGATTGAAAAGATATTTAAGTCCACGAAACAAAGAGACTAGAAGTGTTATACTCCAAAAAATCATAAACGAAAATTGAAAAATCGTACCCAGCGCAAAAAGAAACTCTTTTTGAAGAGGAGGCATCCCTTTTGAAAAATATATTGCACTACAAAGCAAAAAAGCAAGTATAAAAGCATAAAGCAAACTTTCTATACTAAGTCGCACGGCCCAAGAAAGCCAAAGTTTAAACCAAAATCTACGCACTTGTGTGAGATTCCAAAAGGTTGTGATAATGTTCTAATGTCATGAAACTTTTTTCAAATCTCCACCTTAAAACAAAAGCGACAACATCATCTTTTAGTTTTTCATCTACATTTTCCACACGTCCAAAATATGCAAGCGAAATATTTTTACTCTTAACTACCGCCTCTTTATCATAGGAAATTGCAAGTATCTGAAGATATTTCCCTTTTTTTATTTTGCCCAGATCTTCATCTTTAAGAGAAACTCCTGAAAGGTTAATCGCTTTAAAGTCGAAAATATTTGAAAAATCTTCTATCTTTTCGCTTACCTGTAAGCTTTTAAAAAGCTCTTCAAGTAATTTGAGATTTTCTTTTCTCGTCATCTCATATCCAGAAATTTTGGAAGTGAGATTTTTCAATCTATCTAATGCACTACTCATAATTTATAACTTCCTTTTATGCAAAAACAAACTTTAAAAAGATATAATATCTTAAAAAAGATAAAGACAAACATGGATTACTTAAAGATACAAGGCAATACAAAACTTAGTGGAACGATAGAAATATCAGGCGCAAAAAATGCAGCTTTACCTATCATAGCGATGACTATTTTAGCAAAAAGTGATTTACAAATTACTAATCTTCCGGAGGTCGTTGATATAAAAACGCTTCTAAAACTTCTCGGCAATTTAGGTGCAGAGTACACGTTTGCCAATAACACTTTAGATATCAATACATCAACTGTACATCACACAAAAGCAACTTACGATATTGTCAAAACTATGCGCGCTTCTATTTTGGTTTTAGGACCACTTTTGGCTCGTTTTGGACATTGTGAAGTTTCTCTTCCTGGCGGATGTGCCATCGGTCAGCGTCCAATAGATTTGCACCTCAAAGCGTTAGAGCAAATGGGCGCAAAGATCACCATTGAAGCTGGATATGTCAAAGCTGAAGCGCCAGATGGCTTAGTCGGTTGTGATATCAACTTCGACAAGATTACGGTTACAGGAACAGCGAATATCGTAATGGCAGCAGCTCTTGCTCGCGGAACGACAACTATCAACAACGCAGCACGTGAACCTGAAGTAGTACAACTATGTGAAGTTTTAAGAGACAGCGGTGTAAAGATCAATGGAGTCGGAACTGCAATACTGACTATAGAGGGAACTAATAGAGAACTTATCGATATCAAAACATTTAGCGTTATCCCTGACCGTATCGAGATCGGGACTTATCTTTGTGCAGCAGCAATTACATATTCTGAACTCACTCTCAACAAAGTAAAGATGGGTCATCTTGGTGCGATCATCTCAAAACTCGAAGAGATGGGCTGTAGCTTTACAAAAGGGGAAAATACTCTGACTATTCATCCAGCAAAAGTTATCAAAGCTGTGGATATCGTAACTCAAGAGTATCCTGGATTTCCTACAGATATGCAAGCTCAGTTTTTGGCACTTGCAACTCAGGCAGAGGGTGTTTCTACTATAGAAGAGCGTTTATTTGAAAACAGATTTATGCATGTGAGCGAATTACAGCGTCTTGGTGCAGATATCAAACTAAACGGGCATACAGCGACTATCAAAGGTGCTACAAAACTCTCTGGCACAGATGTTATGGCTACAGACCTTAGAGCATCTAGCGCACTTGTTTTAGCGGCAATGGTGGCAGATGGAGAAACAAGTATCCACCGTATCTATCATCTTGATCGTGGATATGAAAAACTGGAGAAAAAGCTCGAAGCTGTCGGAGCAAAAATAGAAAGAGCAAAAGAGTAGAAAATTTCTACTCTTTAAAAATAATCATCTCGTAGATACTTTTTTTCGTCACCAAAGATTTATCTGGGGCGACTGAAGAGGAGTTTCGTAGACGCGAGATCTCATGACGCAATTCTGCGATCTCCAACTCCATATCATCTATCTGATCTTTGAGTCTTATTGCCACATCCACACCGGCTAGATTTACACCAAGCTCACGAGTCAAACGTAAAATCATCTTGATCTTGTCTATATCACGTTGTGAATACATACGAATACGTCCATCAGAACGTGATGGAATAATGAGATTCTCTCTCTCATACTGGCGTAGTGTCTGAGGATGGATTTCCAAGATCTTAGAAACAACACTTATGAGATAAACTGGTTCATCATAATGGTGTGGCATGCCCTACTCCTGCGGTAATTTTTCTTGCATCATTTTTACCAATGCTTCATCTAGACTCTCAACTTGAGGCAACACTATATTTGCTTTAAGATACAAATCACCCCTACTGTTTGTTTTACGATTTAAGACACCCATCTCTCTGACACGAAAACTTTGACCGTTCTTTGTATTTTGAGGAACTTTGAGTTTGATTTCTTTATCAAGTGTTTGGATGCTAATTTTATCTCCAAAAAGTGCTGCATGAAGTGGTACATCAAAAGTTTTGACCAAATTATCGCCATCCCTTTCATACTCACTCGAAGTCGCAACATTTATCTTTAAAAAAAGATCTCCTGCACGTCCCCCTTGAGCATGTCCTTTTCCTCGCACACGAAGTTTTTCGCCGCTTTTTACACCCGCTGGAACTTTGATATCAAATCTTTCGCCATTGACAGACACTGAATGAGAACCACCTAAGATAGAAACGACAAAAGGGATCGTTACATTGGACTCGATATCAAGATTTGTCTCTTGCTGGAATCCTCCGCCAAAACCGCCACCTCCGAAACCGCCACCTCCAAAACCGCCACGTGAACCTCCGCCAAAACCGCCGCCTCCGCCAAACATATTACGAAGGATCTCATCAAGATCGACATTGCCTCCTCGTGAACTTGCAAAGTCATGAAAGTTTTGTCCGCCAAACATAGAGTCGCCATGTTGATCATACTGCGCGCGTTTTGTTTTATCGCTTAGTATCTCATACGCGGCATTGACCTCTTTAAATTTCTCTTCTGCATCAGCCTCTTTATTAATATCTGGATGGAACTGTCTTGCTAATTTTCTATACGCTTTTTTTATATCTGCTTCTGAAGCATTCTGGGAAACACCCAAAGTCTCATATAGTGATTTACTCATATTTATATCCTGATTATATATATTAAATTGTTATGCAGGATTATATCACAAAACTTGAGTCAGTGTCAATCAAGTTTTTTGAAGAAGTTTTGTAGTTACATGTAAGGAAAAAAGCTTATGCCCACAGGGGGCACTTTGCGTATAAAAAGTTTTTTTTAATGAAGAAAGTGTCTAGTCTCAGAGAAGTAAAGTGCCATGCCATGCTCGTTTGCAGCGGTTATGACCTCATCATCACGAATGCTTCCACCCGGTTCGATCACACTTTTAACACCCGCCGCAGCAGCCGCATCGATGCTGTCACGGAAAGGGAAAAATGCTTCTGAAGCTAATGCTGCTCCGCTCACATCCAGACCCATCTCTTTGGCTTTTTTCAGTGCACACTGAGATGCATCAACGCGAGATGTCATACCCATTCCTACAGCTACCATTGCAGAATCTTTGACATAAACGACGCAGTTCGATTTAGTCAAAGATGCTACTTTGTAAGCGATCTCCATATCTTTGAGTTCTTGTACAGTTGCTGTTTTTGCACTTACAAGTTTCGAGTTTTTCACTTCATCTTCACCCACTTTATCAGCGTCTTGGAATACAAAACCGCCATCAATATGTTTGAAATCATAAGTGTCATTTGCAAGCACTAACTTGTCACTCCCATACTCAAAAAGCTTGATACGTTTTTTAGATTCAAACACCTCTTGTGCCTCTGCTGTGAAGCGTCCAGCGATGATGACTTCTAGGAAAATCTCATTCATCTTTTCTGCCAGCGCTTTATCTACAGTACCGTTTACCGCAACAACACCGCCAAATGCAGAAACAGGATCACATTTAAGTGCTTCTGTATAAGCTTCTAAAAGGTCGCCTTTGATAGCAAAACCACAAGGATTTCCATGTTTTACGATACATAC
>JAQUHB010000043.1 GCA_028683835.1 Sulfurimonadaceae bacterium
TTTGGAACCCATGAAAAAGGTTTCTCTGGCATACAGTATTGGCATCTAAAATTACATCTCTCTGTAACTGAGACACGGATATAGTCTACTACTCTGTCATAACTATCTATTAGCAAGATAAATCCTTAGGTCTTATAAGTTTTGGATTATATCAGTATGAAGTTTGTAAAGAGTTGATGTTAAAAAGAAATGAAAGTTTTTTAATAATTATGTATACAAAAGAAATCATTGAAGGCAAAACCTAAAACTCTCTTGCATCTGGACGATGCAAGTAGCTTCAGGGGGTTGTAGGGATGTTATGTCCCTGCCAAGATTTAGTGCTTTGCTCTAAATCTTGTATTTACTAATGTAAATCTTTCCAAATAGAACGTTTCCATAGATAAGAAAATAGTGCAAATATTATAATGAATATCATCACTTTTTTACCAACTTCATCTCGCTCAAAACGTTTTGTATCACCAGCATCTGCTAAGTGTTCTATAACTTTATCAGCACTTGCAGCGGTTACACCAACACGTGGCATTGCTGTTCCCTCAAGAAGTTGTTGTGGATTTTCCACAAATGTGCTTATATAATGCTCACCGCGTGAACGGATATACATTGAAAGATCTGGAGGCAATTTACCCATATATTTAGTTAATGCATCTTGGTAATCAAGAACTTGAATATCAAAAGCCAACTCATCTTTTTTCATTTTGAACGTAGGTTTTTCACCTATTTGTGTCCAATTTTCATATTTCATCGCATGACAACGTCCACAAGCTGTTTCAAAAGCCATTTTTGGAGTCAATTTATCTTGTTTTACTGCAATTGACTGTAAGTAAGCAACCATATCAGCTACTTCTTGGTCAATATCTCCACCAGCACCAGCAAAAGACGCCATCGGGTGTACTTTTCCACTTTCAGGAGTATATTTATGCTCAACTTTTAAAGCATGTGCAGGGTTTTTGATAAGTGCTGCTAAAAATTTAGCATCATAAACAACACCCGCATTACTTAAATCTGGTGGTCTAACACCATAGCTTTGAGCAGAAGCTACAGCATCCATTGGAGCTGGCATACTAGCAACTTCAATGGAGTGACAACCAGTACAAGCACCAGCACCCGTAACTAAATCTTTACCGCGAGCGGCGTCGCCAGTTTTAGTCAAAGCTGGAAGATCAGCGTAAGCAAAATGCTCACTCTCTACATGTTTATGCATTTTTGAATGCGCAAACGGTTCTACAAGATAGTATGTAACAAGCGTAAAAACTGTAACAATAGCTAATATAAATAATTCTTTCATTTTCTATTTCCCCTTACGCTTTTTTCTCTAGTTTAGTAATAATCGGGAGTGCAATCCACAAACCGATAAATACTAAAGCCGCATAAAAACCAATTGAGCTAAAAATACCCTCTGGAGGTAATTTACCCATTGCTGTTAACACAATCATATCAATAAGCATCAACCAAAACCATACCGCGAATAAACCACGACGGCTAGCAGGGATAGCATTTGGACTTCTGTCTAAAAATGGTAACAAGAAGAAAATAACTTGAGCGAAACCAAATGCCATTAGACCGATATTTGTAGAAAACGGACGTAAAATTTCATAAGACCATAGGAAATACCACTCAGGATAAATATGCGCTGGAGTTTTAAGTCCATCAGCTGGATCAAAGTTAACCGGATCCATTGCAAAATCATAGTGGAAGAATACTAAGTAAAAGAAAAAGATCAAGAAAATTCCAACAACGAACATATCTTTACTCATAAAGTCATTAGCAAATGCGATAACTTTTGAATGTTTTTTATCACCTGCTTTATATTTTGCAGCCTCTTTTTCAAAATCAATCTCTTCGCCATCTTGATTGTTAACGTGAGGGATACGAAGTGCACCAAAGTGAAGACCGATAACACCCATAATCGCAAGTGGTAAAAGTAACACGTGAAGCATAAAGAAACGATCCAAGAATGCTTGAGCAGGAACATAATCCCCACGAATCCATTCAACAATTCCATCTGCGTGTAATCCGCCAAGACTAAAAAGGTTTGTAATAACCATACCAGCCCAATAGCTCATTTGACCCCATGGAAGCATATAACCAGAAAACGCTTCAGCTGAAAAAGTAACAAATAAAAGCATCCCAGAAATCCAGATTAGCTCACGACCTTTTTTATATGAACCGTAGTAGATACCTGTAAACATGTGGATATAAATTACCAAAAATACAACAGATGCCGCAACACCGTGTATATGTCTCCATAACCATCCAAAATCCACTTCACGCATAATAGTGTAGTTTACACTGTCAAATGCTGTATTAACATTTGGTTGATAATACATCAATAGAAAAATTCCTGAAACTAATAAAAGAGCAAAAGTAATAGCTAAAACCATACCCATAGCCCACAAAAAGTTTATATTTTTTGGTATCCAATACTCAGTTGCCATAACACGACGAACCGTGTCAATGCCAAGTCGTTGGTTCACCCAATCATGAACACTAGTTGCTTTTGTAAAATGTGCCATCTATTACTCCTCCTTACAGCGTTATGCCAGTTTCTTTCATTTTTTTGTACTCAGGACCTTCTTCACCAAGAACCAGTTTATTTCCATCTATTTTAAAAGGAGGAATGTCAAGGCCACGTGGAGGTGGAGCTTTTGTAACCATACCTGTAAAATCATACATACCGCCATGACATGCGCATAAGAAGCTTTCTCCTTTAGAGTCATATCCTGGAATACATCCAAGGTGAGTACAAAGACCGATACAAACCATATAATGCTCACCATTTACAAGAATATCACGAGCTTTATCTGCATCATTTTGTTTAGCAAGCATCTCTGCTGTTTTTTTCAAAACGAAGATAGGTTTCCCTCTCCATTTTTCTACCACAAGTTCATTCTCTTTATATGCTGACATATCCAGAGTCGTGAAACCCGCAGAACGTACGCTTGGAAGTGGATCCCAAGATTTTTTCATAGCATAAAGAGAGGCGACTGCTCCGACACCTGCAACGGCACCGAAGGCTTTTCCCATAAAACCTCTTCTTCCATTTTTCATAGTATTTCCTCACTACATTTAGAATTGTAAGCTTAATGCTATATCAATCTCTCTTAAAATTCTATAAATAGAACTTATCTTTAAGATAATTTATAAGTTTAATACTGTTTTGTGGCACTTGGTTATAAGAATGTAATAAATTTTGAGAGATTGCGGTGCTTAAAAGAGTTTTGTCAAAGCCATTTATCACAGGAATATTAAGTTCTAAGAAAAGTTTAATAAATCCATTAGAATAATCAGAACGTTTCAGGTATATCGGTCTTCCGCCGCTTGCAAGAGAGTCTAATACAGCTTGTGGAGATGATGTGATTAAGATTTTAGAAGCAGTTATAAACTCGTCATACTCTTCAAACTCATAGTATTTTTTGAATTTTTTCTTTAACATCTCTTCATAATCAAAAAAGTAGTAAAACCCAAGTAAAAGCTCTGCATTTAACCCTTCTAATATATCAAGATGCTTCTCTAAATCTTTTTCATAATCATCATCACCAAAGAAAAATCCTATCTCTATCGTCTTGTCAAATTTACCAAAGTATTTATCATCGACTATCACAGCTTTACACGTAAATGTATCTTCAAAATACGGCGATATTAAAAACTCATTTTCAGCGCGTTTATCTTCTAGGTCATCACTCACTCTGATAAACTTTGAAAAGTAAGATCTCATATCTTCAAGCATCAAAGGATTCGCCTCAGCACTATCGAAAATCAGGGCGTCACCGTGATGGGTAATATTGACTATATTTCTTACAAGATCGATACCTACACTGTTCTTTATACCAAAATGTCTAGCCTCATGAGCAATACGAAAGTCAGAGCATAAAAGTGTCACCTCATCATCACCAAGTGCATTTAAGATCGCAACCGCTCGACGAAATCTGTCAAGTCCGACTCTATGACCTGTATCTACATAATAAAATTTTCTCATCTGCCCTCGCCTTATAAACTATTTTAGTGATTCTACACAATAGTAAATAAAAAACTTCCTATGACTTGTAAGAGATCAATTTTCACTATCTTAAAATTCTATTTCGACGCGATTCTCATCGCAAGTTTACGCGCAAACGGGAACACTAGTAGTATTGTCGGAAAAGCAATAGCATACGCAATCACCCACGCATGCAACCAAATCCCAAGAAAATGATCCACATATCCAAGATTTATAAACGTAATGGCTCCTGACATTATAAGACTCATAAATCCCGAGAGAAGCAGAGCTTGAATTTGATGTAAATATTTGATAGAAACCATAGAACTCCTTTGTTTAAAAATGCTTACAGATAAGTGAAATATTATTCAAATAACCCAAGTTCTTTTTTACTTGCACTTGTTTGAACGTTCAAGAGCTGTTGCAAATTTCCCTCACTATTGATAGGTGTTGCTTGGGCTACTCTTTCCTTAAAAATAGTTTGTGCGGGTAAGGCAGTTTTGCTTTTTTCTGCTTCTTGTGCCTTCTCAAGTTCTTTCATAAGCTGTTCTTTATAATCACTCACCATTTTCGCGATATTCATAGTTTTATCTGGATTTTTGGCTTGTTCATCAAGAAGTTTTTGACGATACTTTTCAACTAAAGCATCTATCTTTTCCTGATTTTGATCTGCCAGAAAAACCGCTGCACCTTTGGTGCTCAAACTCTTTCTAAATTGTTCTAGTTCACCATCATTGGCATTTACCTCATCACGAGTTTGATAGGTGGTATCGCCAATGAGACTTTTAACAATATCCACATAGCTCTGTGAAGTTGTTACACCCTGCGTTGCAGGATCAGAAGTGATACTCAATAAACTACTATTTGTTGTAGAAGATATTTGCATGATAAACTCCTTTTACTAAGTCTATAAGCAATAACTGTTCACTTTTAAAACCTTATATATCTCATTTTATTCTTTATTTTGTAAATACTCATAAGCGATACGTTCAGCCTCTTTTCCGCTTGCCCCATCGCCTTTTATATTAAAGGCAAACACTTTTGTCTTACCATATTGCTTCACAAATCCTACAAACCAGCCGACATTGGCACAACTACCAGTTTTTCCTGCAAGCTGATACTCTCCATGTTTTTTTAAAGTGATAATATCTTTAGCTATATTCATGGCACGAGATGAAAACGGCAGATCATGACGAACAAGACGGGAGAGAAAATCTACTTGCTCGTTTGGCGAGATTTTCAAACTTCCCTTTCCAAGCCAAAAGTTCGTCAATATACGCGAAGTGTCCTCGTTTCCATAGTGCACTTTGCTTACATTTTCCTGCATCTGTTTTACTCCGATGCGTCGCGCCATCTCTTGATAGAACCAAACAGCAGATACAGCGATGGCAGTACGCATAGAGTGGTCATGATTCCACACTGGATATTCACGAACGACGCCATCCCATTTTAAAGTTTCATTTTCATCTTTTATAACACCTGTATCAAGAGCTATCATGGTATTTAAAATCTTAAATGTTGAACATGGACTCAAACGCTCATCCGCTCTTGTTCCAAAAACAGTTCGTTTTGAACTGTTTAAGTCCAAAATAACCGCACTTCCATCATACTTGCCAAAGTTCGGCTCTTTTGCGAACAAAGGTAAAATCAGCATACATAAAATCAGTAGTTTTGACATTTTCATTATCTCTTTTTTCCTAAGTCATAAGATGCTTTACGTTTTTGCGTATAATCCCACCAAACCTTTGGCTCGCTTCCGTTCATGAAATCGGTGATCGACATAAAGACGTCAAGCACGCACGGGTCTTGTCGTGTTCCGCTTTTTTTACAAAGCATCTCATAAAGTTCAAATGCATCTTTTCCCTCTAGCTCTTTTGGAGTTTCTATTCCTATAAGGCGCAAGTCATCTGCCAAAGAGACTCCGATGTTTGGCAAATCGGTGAGTTTTTGGACTTTTTGGCGTACTACTTTAGTTGGATTCATACTATCGCCTTTTTCTAAACTTCTATCGTTCCCTCAAGATATTTCACGCCATATCCTGCTATCTCAACCCTCTCTTCACTCAGTCTGCAAAACACCTCTCCGCCTCTTTTTGAAACCTGTTTGGCTCCAAACTCATCTTTGTTTAAAACTCTACTCCAGTAAGGGACTAACTGAGTAAATGCCGTACCCGTGACGGAGTCTTCGTTTACACCTATTTTTGGAGCAAAGAAACGGCAGACAAAATCATACTCTTTGCTTTTAGAAGTGACTATCACGCCTCTGGCATCAATGTTTTTGAGTTTCTCAAAATCCGGCTTTGCATGGAAGAGATCTTCCTCGTTTTCAAAAACAAGCAGATAATCCATAGACTTGTAACACTCTTTTGGCTGTACTTCAAACGCTTCATGCCAAACATCCGGAAGCTTACATGTAAGGAGTTCCTGAGAGGGAAAATCCATCACAAACATCTCCTCATCTTTCCTTACATGTAAGTCTCCGCTTTTGGAACTAAAGAGTATAGTCTCATCTTGAAAGTTCAAAATCTCAAACAACACATACGCACTTGCCAAAGTCGCGTGTCCGCACATATCGACTTCGTCTGTGGGCGTGAACCATCTGATGTGAAACTTTGCACCCTCTTTTACAAAAAATGCTGTCTCAGAGAGGTTGTTCTCCATCGCTATTTTTTGCATGACATCATCATCAAGCCAAGCTTCAAGCGGAACAACCGCCGCAGGATTTCCCTCAAAAATATGTTTTGCAAATGCGTCGATTTGGTAGATTTTTAGTTTCATCTTTTAGCCTTTATCAATTTATGTAACTCTTGAACTATCAACCAAATACTCCATCCCAACTCTTCCGATATTTTCCAAACAATCAGACGAGGAAAAATAGTTTATTTCAATTTATCTAATATATTTGATGGCTCTATTGCTATCTTAGAAAATGCAAACCACTTTCTACCCAAATCTTTCAAGCTTGCCCCTATATGATAAACTTCCATATTATCAATTATCATAAATCTATCATGAGAATCTTTAAAACTTTTGATTTTTATAGTTTTATATTGAGAATTATATTTTTCTATATCTAATTTTAATTGTTTAGATACTAAATGAGTATAAATAGTTACGTCTATATTTTGATTTTTACTGAAAAGTGTTAGCACACTATCATCAATATAATTATCGATAAGTACAATATGTGATTTTGCACCTCTTATCAAATCAGCTATAAAGATATAAGCATCAAACATCTGCCCATCGTAAAATATACCATAAGAGGGTTTTAGCTCTTTTTGTTCTATGGCTTCAAATAGTTTCTCAAATTTTTCATCACTTTTAAGCTCATAACCCATTTGTCTTTTTTCAATCGTTTCTATTTTTCTAAAAAGCTCATAGTTTGATAAAAGAAACTTTCTCAAATCTGCAAATGTTCTAATGATAGAGAGCGTTATATTTGTAGCAACTTTACTTTTTAATATAGTAGCTAGCATGTAAATACCTTGTTCTGTAAATACTTTTGGGTTTGTTCTTATTTTAGAGAAATTTGCGGTCGAAATTTTCGACCGCAAATTATCAAACTCTTCATCTGCCAATTCAAAATAAAAATCCTCTGGAAATTTGTCTAAATTATTTTTTACAGCTTCATTGATTCTTTTTGTTTCTACCTCATATAAAATTGCCAAATCCCTATCCAACATCACTTGCAAGCCACGGATAGTATATATTTTTGATTGTATATCTTGATTTTTGTCAATGTGTTCTATGTTATTTCCCATATTGATGCAACCTTTTCTTTGATACATTTACTTTATCAAAATTGTCTCTAGCTACATCAATATATTACAAATTGCAATTTTATTCTGTACTAATCCAAGAAATAGAACGAGGGAAAATGGTGTTGCTCATGGTGGTGTATTTTTTTGATTCGATTAGGATTGAGAAATCTAACATCCCCTCATCTTTCCTTACATGTAAGTCTCCACTTTTAGAACTAAAGAGTATGGTCTCATCTTGAAAGTTCAAAATCTCAAACAGCACATACGCACTTGCCAAAGTCGCGTGTCCGCACATATCGACTTCGTCTGTCGGCGTGAATCATCTAATGTGAAACTTTGCACCCTCTTTTACAAAAAAAGCCGTCTCGCTTAGATTGTTTTCCATAGCAATACGCTGCATCAAAGCATCATCAAGCCAAGACTCTAAAGGAACAACCACCGCAGGATTGCCTTCAAATACATTCTTTGCGAATGCGTCTATTTGGTAGATTTTTAGTTGCATAATTACCTTTTTATTTCCAGCTAATTTCTTCAAAATCATGCTTACACATATCAATATTTAACGATGAATAATTTATATCAACTACTAAACAACCATCTTTCTTAGTACAATATAGATGGTTAGATACCGCTTTTAAATACTCATTTTTTAAATATCCATTATATAATTTTCTGCTTCCTACGGATGATAATGCAATTTTTGCATTAATTAATTGCATTTTTTCATCAGCATATGTTCCATGATGAGGAGTCACAAAAACTTTAAAAGTTTGTCCTTTTAATACATCATATATTGTATTAGTTTGCGATTTATATGTTCTTACATCTCCCATAAATAACAAATCATTATCAATTGATTTAAATGCTAAACTTAAATCGTTAGCCGCATCACGGAGTGATTTATTTGCTGCTTGAACAAATTCAGGCAAATCTTTTTTATTCACTTTTTTATTTTCTACAGTTTCATTGTTTGATTCTCTATTCTGCTCTACTTTTTGCATACTTTCATTTGGATATTCATATCTTCTTTCAGCTGTAGCTTCGCCATTACGAGCATATTTTTCAGCGATATCTTTATATTTTTCAGCTAGTTTATCCAACTCAGGATTATTTTTTTTTGCTTTCTCGAAATCATTGATTGCTTTTTTTATTTTTGCAAATATTTTATTTTCTTCAATTCTCCGAGGAGGCCAAAGCACTTCATATTTTCGAGTATTGTGTGTAAAAGTATCCCCTTTAAAAAGTGGTGCATACGCAAAAGTACTATGACTCAATTGTTGAAGTCTATCAATTAAATCAGCAGAAGCAACACCACTTTTATCCCCAAGCATGTAATGATTCATAGCCATTAAATAACTAAGAAATTTCGTATGTATGTTATTTCCTTGTTCGTCAACAATGATTGGGATACCTTGATAATAAACATATTTTAAATCATGAAAATAATAATGTGGAAACTCGTCTTCTAAAAACAATCCATTGTAGTGATCTTCATGGAAATGGGATAATACAAAAGTCTCTATATGATGGAATGGATAACAATAGTGACAACATCTATGGCGATAATGTTCTTTGAGTTTCTCTTTTTCGCCACCAAAATCAACCATCATACGACGGTCAATAAATAGATTTAATCCATCACCAACATCACACATACAAATATTCATCTTTTATCCTTTTAGGTTTCATCTTATTTATCAAACATATACCTTGATTCATTATATTTAAATCCGACTTATACTAACAATTCTTTTTCCTCTATTTCTTCCCTGCACAACTCTAACATTGCAAAATCCAAGTCTTCTGATAAACGGTGATTTATAAGATGTGAGAGTGCCGTACCACCTACAAATCTAATGTCATGTTTTTTAAAAAGTTCATGACGGGCTAAAGCGTCCAAAACCTGTTGTGTTTTTTCTAACATGTCATGCTCATTTTTTCAAATATGTAACATGTTTATTGAATTTTTTTAACAGATCAATATTTTTCTCTCTTAATACGTAAGGTTTTAAGCGATCCGCTCCAAAATAACGTAAAAGTAATAGTAGTCTTGCATCATTATACTGACCCAATATAATCGAAATAAAGGTTGAAACCTCGTAGATATGCCCGTTTTCTACACTATAAAAGAGTTCGTTACCAAATATCTCTTTATCAAGAGTAATCTGTTTTTGAGACGGCAGTACAATGGGCTTTGTCATACTGTTTTGCCCACTGTTTTGTTCAGATTTTGCCCGTTCTTTTGCACTCTCAAACTCAAATCCGTCAAGAAATTTTTTATACTCTATGGTTTTGTTCAGAGAGTTTAAAATATACAGGAAATTTTCTAAAGAGATTTTTCCCTCTTGCTCAAAATATCTTTATGTCGCATATTTCAAGCCGACAAAATCTGCAAACTCTTTTTGCGTCAAGCCAAGTGCAATGCGCTCGTTTCTAACAGACTTTTTACTTTGCTTTAACAACTCATCGATTTTATAGAGAACAGCCATTATCTTAATCTTTCCTGCTAATTATTAATATATTGTTAATTATATATATTTTTTCTGCTAATTATAAGCTATTTACCATTATATTATTAATTACAATATATTTTTAAGATAAACTATTTTATCCTAAAAAATCACTCCCCCCAATGCAAAAACATTAGAAAGCGTATTGATGTAGTTGAAATATCCTGTGATAGTGACGGCTTTTACGATCTGAGCTTGACGGTTGGGATTATTTACTTCTTAATTTTTGCAAAAACAATCATTTTCATGGTCATCCACCATCCCACAAGCCTGCATAAATGCGTAGATGGTGACTGAACCTACAAATTTGAATCCCCGTTTTTTCAGATCTTTGGTTATCTCATCGGAGATATTTGAAGTTGTCATGGCGTGTTTATAATCAGGCACATCATTCTTGATCTGATGACCCTTTACTTTACTCCAAAAATAGTTATCTAGTG
>JAQUHB010000082.1 GCA_028683835.1 Sulfurimonadaceae bacterium
TTCCCGTCTGTCGGCAACTCTGGCAATTACATTAACTACAATTATTGCCGCCACATTTACATCCTGTTCCAAAGACGAAACCCCCGTTATCCCCTCCGAAAACCTCGCCCTGGTAATAAATCAGGGCAATTTCACCGAGCAGTCAGCAAGTCTGTCGCTCTACGATGAAACTTCAAACACAATCACAAACAGAGTTTACGAAACCGCTAATGGAGGAATCAGCATTGGAGCCACAATAATTTCCGGTTGGGTAGACAATTCCAAAAATGCTTTTCTGGTATGCAACTATCCCGACAAAATCGAGATTATCGATGCAAAAACAGCTGTTAAACAAGGCACAGCCATTACCGACCACCTCTCGAACCCCCGAGCAATTACCGGCGATGCTACAAATCTGTATGTCTCAAACTGGAGTACAGAATATGTTGTAAATGAAAACTATTTTTATGAATATATAAACTCATACATTGCCATTTTCGATGCAGTAACACACGCATATAAAAAATCTGTAGCAGTGGGAACCGATGCCGAAGGTATTCTACTAATCGGCACAAAGCTCTACGTAGCAACAAAAGCCGGAATAGTAGTAATAAATACTTCCGATCCGTCGTTCCCCATAGTAACAACTATCCGCCATCCTAACGCTGCAGGATCGGCAAAAAATCTTACAATCGACAAATACGGAAAAATTTGGGCTTCGTTCCCGGCAACAGGTCTGGTGCAGATTGAACCCTCTACCAATACGGCCCTTTCAGTAGTGAATGTCCCTGTCGATGGCATGGACGGCTACATTTGCACCGATGGCGACGGTAGCAGAATCCTTACATATTATACAACATTTAACTCATCGTGGATGCCCGAAGAGGCTAAGATTTATGCGGTGGACGCATCTACAAAAACTGTAAGTACACTTATAACAGGAAACTATTTCTACGGCGTAGGTGCAAGCCCGAACACCGGAAACATTTTTACTGCCGAAGTGAGCTTCAGTTCCAACTCCGTTCTTAAAGTGTCGGACTCGTCGGGAGCACTCGTAAAGAGCGCTACCGCGGGAATCGGTACCTCAAGATATCTGTTTTTTTAAAAGCTAAATTTTTGTGACTAGAGCATCGCTTCCACTAATAGTGAAAAGTGATGCTCTTTTTTATGTCCGGATGAATACTGTTGGCCACAGGACAAGTCCTTGCCGAAGACTCAATGAGCCTTTTCTCCCTGTCGGAATAGTTATTGGCGGGCAGATAAAAATCAATTACAATCTCCACAACCCTACGAGGATCGGTCCCCATAATTTTCTCAGTCTCAATCCTTGTACCCTCAATCGAAAAATTATTTGCACGCGCCGAAATTCCTATAATTGTAAGCATACAACAGCCAAGTGATGTTGCAAAAAGGTCGGTAGGAGAGAAGTACTCTGCCTTACCCTGATTATCGAGAGGTGCATCGGTTATAATTTTTTCTCCCGAATGCAGATGCGTCGCCTCTGTCCTCAGTTCGCCGAGGTAGCGTGTGCTCATTTTTGTCATAATAATATTCTTAAATAATAGTGTTCTTAAGTATCTGAAATTATGCTATTTATATCTGGGGCTTTTTAATTTACTTCTACCCCTTTAAGTGTTGCCGAAGAACAAGAGAGAACCTTTACTTTTACGTAATCACCAATCTTATGATTCCCGGCGGGGAAAATACAAACTTTATTTTGAGATGTTCTACCCTGAAGTTCCTCTTTTGACCTTTTTGAGTAACCCTCTACAAGTACCTCGAACTCTTTTCCAATGTCCTGCTGATTACTTATTAAAGAGAGTCCTTTTTGCAATTCAATAATTTCATTTAGCCTCTTTGTTTTAACTTCATCGGGAACATCATCGGGAAAATGCCTTGCTGCTTTGGTATTGGGCCTTTCCGAGTACTGAAACATAAAAGCCAGCGAATAACCTACCTCTTTCATTATTGAAAGTGTATCGAGATGGTCCTGTTCAGTCTCCCCGCAAAATCCTGCTATTATATCGGTCGATATTGTACATTCCGGCAAAATCTCTCGGATTTTTTTAACTCTGTCCAGATACTCCGTACGAGTGTATTTGCGATTCATTTTTTTCAAAATGGCATCGCTTCCCGACTGTACAGGCAAGTGAATATGGTTGCAGATATTCGAGTACATTGCCATTGTGTATATTACGCTGTCTTCCATATCTTTAGGATGTGATGTAGAAAATCTGACCCTTAAATGAGGGCTTATTAAAGCCACCATCTCCAAAAGTTGCGAGAAACTAACCGTATGAGTAGGATTAAAGGGGCTTACCCATTTATATGAATCCACATTTTGTCCTAATAGTGTAATCTCTTTATAACCATTTTCGAATAGTTCCTTAGCCTCCCTTAAAATACTCTCAGGATCGCGACTTCTCTCACCACCTCTTACATAAGGAACCACACAGTATGTACACATATTGTTACATCCCCTCATAATTGAAATAAAAGAACTTACACCATTTTTATCCATCCTTACAGGGGAGATATCTGCATATGTCTCCTCCTGCGAAAGAAGAGTATTTA
>JAQUHB010000023.1 GCA_028683835.1 Sulfurimonadaceae bacterium
TCTACTTGCTTAGTTTTCAATGATCTCAAACTAGTCAAACTCTCGTCTGTCAAGGCCTAAACTTTAGGTCTCTTCGTTTGTGGACGGGAATTATAGACAAATCAGGAATGGATGTCAAGAGGTTTTTTAAAAAAATTGCAAAAATATCAAATTTATAAATTTATGTATCAAAAAGGTGAATAATAGATTTACCGTTTATTCATTAAAACAGACTATCTGAAAGTTTCATTAATAAATAAATAAAGTAGATTCGGTTACCTTAGATTGGATTTCCCAGAACTTAATAATAAAATTGCTAAGCAAGGTATGTTCTCTTAAAAACGATAAACACTCGTTGCATCAAATATTCTAAATTCTTACATTAATGTTGCAATAACACAAAAAGACTACAATATACAAAATCAAAAATGGATCTGCCAAATTATGAAGAAAATTCTCTTTGCACTCAGTCTTGTGGTTACGCTACTACCTGCCCAAACACTCACAATGAAGGAGTGTATTGAAAAGACATTGCAAACGCATCCGGATATTAAGAAGTTTACTTTAGAAATATCTAAAAGTGAACAAAGTTATATTTCCACGCGTTCTGCACTTTTGCCGCACTTTGATCTTCAAGCGGAGTATGATCCACAGCGCACGTATGTTATGCCTAAAAATGGGGAACTTTCTACTTTAAATCAGTCAAATCTTCAAATAGGGATCTCCTTACAACAAAAAGTTTTTGACTTTTATAAAACCTCTTCTTTGATTGAATCTGCAAAAGTGGATCAGGAGATGGCAAAACTCAGTTCACAAGAGGCAAAAAATCTGATGGTTTATAAAGTAGAGACCCTTTATGAAACGGCTTTAATACAAAAAGAAGCGATAGAAGTTCGCAAAAAAGATCTTCAAGCGAAAGAGGAACTCTACAAACAATCGCTCGCTTTTGTGGAGCAAGGGCTCAAAACAACTTCCGATTCAACCCGATTTTTATCTGCTTTGTATGCCGCGCAAGATGCACTCTCAAAAGCCGAAGCGGAGTTTCAAAAAACAGTTACAACACTTTCATTATATACTTCACAAAATATCAGATTTGACGTAGAGTTTGAGAAAAATATTTCTATTGACAAAAGCCAAACAACAGAACTGACATTAAAAAACAATACTGAACTTCAGATCTATGATAAAGTGATTGAAAAAAACAGATTTCAAACACAAGCTCTTAAAGCAGAACATTATGGATCGCTTGACCTTGTTGCTGGATACAATCATTTTGATAATATCAATGCTTACGACACGCACTTTATCGGGCTCACTCTCAATATTCCACTTTTTAGCGGCTTCGATATCAGCGCAAAAGAGCAGATCTCTGCAATATCCACAAATATTGCACAAGAGGCAAAGTCATCAAAAAACTTAGCGCTTCAAGAAGAGTTTGGCAAACTTTTAATCGATAAAAAACAGTATGCCAAAACCATAGAAGCTAAACAAGCGCAACTCGAGGCCTCATTAAGTACCAAAAATCTTTTACAAGCAAGATATAAAGAGGGACTTGCAACCTATATAGAATTGCTTGATGTCACAACTCTTTATCTCACGTCAGCGCTTGAGCTTCTGGAAGCTAAATATAATCTCTCTTTAATACAATACAAAATCATCTACCTCACTGGAGCAAAACAATGAAAACTTGGACAAAAACTCTTCTTATCTTCGCCCTACTTCTTGGCGCAGCAACACTATTTTACTTTAAAATATATCTGCCAAAGATAAGTTATAAAACCGCTTCTGCCAAAATTGGTTCCTTACATGTGAGCGTTTTTGGCATAGGAAACGTGGATGCAAGAGATATTTATCCTATCACTGCACAGACAGGTGGAAAGATTAGCTCGATTTTAACCGATGAGGGGAAATGGGTAAAAAAAGGGGATCTCCTAGCAACTATTGATCCGGTTGATCTTCCCTCTTTGTTGGATGAAGCAAAGAGATCTCGTCAAAAAGCGCAGTTTGAGTCTGTTGCTTCCAAAAATGAGCTTAAAACGCTTCAAGCTCAAAAAGAGATGATAGCGATAACATTTAAAAGATATGAAAAACTGTATGCTCAAAAGTATATATCCAAAGCAGAATACGATAAAGCAGATACTGATCTTAAAGGGATCAATGCGCAAATAGCTGGGAATCTTGCACATAACAGTGCAAACGAGATAGAGATAAAAAAAGCTTCCAGTTCTCTTGAGGGTTTACAAACCAAACTCTCACGATTGCATATCATAGCGCCGGTTGATGGATATGTACTTTCAAAAGATGCACAAGTCGCACAAAATATTTCCCCAACTCAAAGCATCGTAACCATCGTTGATCCAAAAACAGTCTGGGTTAAAACTTTTGTAGATGAAAAGATCAGTTCTAACATAGCCCTCGGTCAAAATGCAAAAATCACCCTTCGCTCACAGCTAAATAGAGAGTTCGATGCAAAAGTGGTACGTATCTCAGCTATCAGCGATGCAACAACGCAAGAACGCGAAGTAGCTGTCGCCTTTGTAAACCTTCCAATCCCTTTTTATATCCACGAACAAGCAGAAGTAAGAATCGAGACAGGGCTTTTAAATAATGTCACTCTTCTTGATGAATCACTTCTCACCTATCTTAATAAAGAAAGCGGTGTCTGGATAGTCAAAGATTCAAAAGCCCACTTCTTAAAGCTCACTATCCTCGCACACAGTGATAAAAAAGTCGCTTGCAAAGAGAAAGTTACAAGTCAAATATTAGTGCCAGATGCTACAAAAAGACCTCTTGTTGAAGGGATGAGAATCCACTTATGATTCATCTGGCACAAAAAGATATTTCTCACACTTTTGGCAAGTTTATCGTTACGGCTATGGGTGTTGGGATGCTGCTTGGAATAGTTTTAATCATGATAGGAGTTTATAGAGGTTTGATCGTAGATGCGACCAATTTACTTGATGATGTGAATGCTGATATTTGGGTTGTTCAAGAAAATACTCTAGGGCCTTTTGCTGAATCTTCACGAATACATGAAGATTTAAAAAATACGCTCAAAGCCATAGAGGGGATCGACAAAGCGGAAGCGATAACATTTCAAAATATACAGCTTTACACGAACTCTAAACCCATCAGAGTCGAAGCTGTCGGGTTTGATCCCTTTGGCGATATCGATCCCATCAACCCACTTCATCTCATCAAAGGTCGAACGCTCAACCGTGCTCATTATGAAGTCGTAGTATCTGCCGAAACAGGATTGAATCTTCATGATCATATAGATATTGGACGCGACTCTTATACTATAGTAGGAATCACACAAAAAACGGTCTCCTCTGGCGGCGATCCCTTAATTTATATGAGTCTCAAAGATGCGCAGCAACTTCAGTTCTCCTACTCCAATGCGACTATAAGAAACGATAGAGATAGAGGTGCTGTTTCAAATCCTGATCTGCATATTGTCAATGCAATCATTGGCACTATCAAGACAGGCTACAACAACAATATCATCTCAGATAATATCGCTCGTTGGAAACATCTCAGTGTTTATACAAATAATGAACAAAAAGAGATCCTAACTAAAAATGTGGTTGAAAAATCTTCAAAACAGATTGGCCTTTTTACAATAATTTTAGTCATCGTTTCAACTATCATTATTGGTCTTATTATCTATACTATGACTCTTGAAAAGATCAAAGAGATCTCAATCATGAAGCTTATTGGGATTCCTGATGGTGTCATTATAAAGATGATCGTACAAGAAACAGTTTTACTTGGGTTTTTTGCTTTTATATTTGGCAATATCTTCTCTCATCTCACCTATGACAAATTTCCAAAAAGAGTGATCCTTGAAGCGCCTGACGCCCTAACGCTTTTTGGGGTAATCCTTATAGCTTCAGTTATCGCTTCATTTGTGGGTGTAGCTAAAGTCGTACATGCAGATCCAACAGTTGCAATCGGGGGATAAATGAGCACACAACAAAGTATAAAAATTGAAAATCTTGTCAAAGAGTTTGGAAAAGGGGACAGCCTTTTACGTGTTATTGATGGCGCTTCTTTTACTGTAAACAAAGGGGAACTCATTGCGCTTATTGCACCGAGCGGAGCTGGCAAAACAACCTTACTTATGATGATAGGATGCGTGATAGATCCAACTTCAGGAACAATCTGGCTTGGAGAAGAAAAAGTGTATGAAGACAAGTGGATCACACACAACTCTCGAAAAATCAGAAGAGAAAAGATAGGTTTTATTTTTCAGGCGCACTATCTTATCCCTTTTTTAAATGTTATAGAAAATGTCACTCTTGTACCTCAAACAAATGGTGTTTCTGAAAAACAAGCCAAAGCTGATGCTATGAAACTGTTAGAGTATCTAGATATTGCCGATAAAGCTCACAGTAAACCTTCCGCTCTTTCAGGCGGACAAAATCAAAGAGTTGCCATTGCACGCGCCCTTGCAAACAACCCTCAAATTATTTTAGCAGATGAACCCACAGCCGCGCTTGATAGTGCACGCGCACTGAGTGTTGTACAAATGCTTAAAAAAATAGCAACTGAACAAAATGTCGCAATTATTATGGTCACTCATGATGAACGTATGGTACAGCGGTGTGACAAGATCATGAAAATAGAAAATAAAAAAATCATCTTTGAAGCAGTGGAGATTCCATCTTAACACTCTTTTAACATCCTTTTACTATACTTGCTTCATGGCAAATATATTACTTTTAGAAGATGATACTGTTTTAAGTGAAACCTTGATTGAACTCTTGGAAAGCGAAGGTTTTCGTGTGCACCATGAGTTAGATGGTGAAGCTGCGCTTGATACAACCTTTACAAAAGAATTCGATCTTTTAATACTTGATGTCAACGTTCCCTATCTGAACGGTTTTGATCTGCTCAAAAGCCTGCGTCAAAGCGGATCCAAAACTCCTGCTGTTTTTATAAGTGCTCTGAGTGATATTGCTTCTCTTTCAAACGCTTTTGATGTCGGGGCTGATGACTACATCAAAAAACCTTTTGATTTCGATGAACTTCTTATTCGTATAAAAGCCCTGCTTAAACGTCAGTTCAATACCTACAACGATACTATTTTACTTAATAACTTTAGCTTCATAATCTCAAAAAATGAGCTTTATAAAGAAGACAAGTTCATTCAGCTCTCACCTTATGAGCTGACATTAACGAAACTTTTTTTTCAAAATCTTAATAAAACGATTCTCAAAGAGAACATTCTTAATAGCATGGATGAGGGAAGAGAAGTGAGCGAGGGTTCACTGCGAGTTTATATCAACAAACTTAGAAATATAGGACTTCCCATAACAACCATCAAAGGGATAGGATACCGTCTTGCAGCATCATGAAAAAAAAGCATTTTTAAAATTTTTTCTTACCTATTTTTTTAGTGTTGCTCTGCTCATTCTTGTCAGTGGTTATTTCTATTTTCAACAGATATATGACCAAAAGCTAAAAGCCGAAGAGTTTTCTCTTATTGAATACGCCAGACATATTAAGATGAATGAAAATCTTGAAGAATTCAAACCAGAACTGCATCATATATTTACAAAAAAACTTGCCAAGCACATAGATATAAGAAATTTTACAATGCAAAACGGAGAGTTTGTTAAATACCTTCCAGCCCAAAGTGATGGATACTACCTTGTAGTCTATAAACCTACCAAACAGTTTTATGATTCACTATGGCAAATCAACATAAAAATTATCACCCTTCAATTCTTGTTGCTAACTTTTTTTGGAATATTAAGTTATAAGCTCGCAAAAAGCGCATTGAGCCCTCTTCAGACAAGCATACTTACTCTTGATAAATTTACAAAAGATCTTATCCACGATCTCAGTACTCCGGTAACGTCCATACAACTCAATATGAAAATATTACAAAAAGATCCCCATTTTCAAAGCAATGTTGCCTTAGGAAGAGTAAATAAAAGTGCGTCTATGATCTCAGAACTTCATGAAAATCTCACACTTTTACTTCATGAAGAAACTTTTTTAATCAGTGAGATAAATGTCTGCATTATTGTTGCAGACGTGATCGCGATGCAAAGACAAATCTATCCTAATCTCAAATTTATCAATGAGTGCAACTCTTGCATAAGCCGTCTCAACCAACATGCCATAAAACAAATTTTGCAAAATATTGTCTCAAATGCTTGTAAATACAACACTGCAGAGGGATTTGTAAAAATATATTCAAAAGATAAAATTTTATATATTCAAGATAATGGCAAAGGGATTAAAGAACCTGAGAAGATCTTTGAACGTTCTTATAGTGGAGAACACAGCAGTGGCATCGGCTTAGACATAGTAAAAAGACTTGCTACTGCTATGAATATCAAGATACACGTACATTCAGATGAAAAAGGCACTCTTTTTACCTTATTTTTACCTTGAAAGGTGAACTGTTTATAAAGTTTGGTTTATCTACTTTTCAATATAGTAGCCAACACCAAAAGTACTCTTGATAATATCTGTAGGCAGTTTATTTCTAAGTCTCCAAACCAGAGTTCGTACGCTATATTCTGTTACTTTATTGTTTTTCCATATATTCTCAATAATAAAATCAAAGCTCATGATTGAACCGAGTTTTGTAATAAAAAGCTGCATCAGCAAATTTTCACTTTTTGTAAGGTTTAGCTTTTCATTATTATAAAAAGTTTGACAATTTTCCATATCAAAATGATATAACTCCGCAAAGGGGGTTAAGAGCGCAAGTGATTTTTGATCGGTTTCTCTCTTTTTTTCTTGTTCATGTTTGTATAGAGCCATTTTTATCATCGCATGAATAGCTGAGGGTTTAAAAGGTTTTACTATAAACCCATAAGGTTCAGTTTTGCTGGCGGCATCAAGAATATCTTCATCCGTATGTGCAGTTAAAAAGATAAAAGGGATAGCATTGTTTTGATGAATCGTATCTGCTAGATCAATACCGTCTAGCGTATCATTGAGAGAAATATCTATAAGAACAATATCTGGAGTAAGCAGCGCTATTTTATTTTTTGCAGAAGCAATATCGTATGCCACTGTTATATTGGCATAATTTTGCCTTTCAAGTGAAAATCGTAGATTCATGGCTGTTACTTCATCATCTTCTACAATAAGCAACTTTTTATTTTTCATTAACCAACCTCTCTTATAAGTATATGCGTAATCTCTTCACTATTTACGCATAATATTACCTTTTTATAAAAGAGTTATGCTTGACTTAAGTTAACCAGTTGCAAATCACATCATGAAATTTTACCAATATACTAAAACCAATAACGGGGATAATGTCTTTTAGTATTACTTGATAGGTTATTAATAAGCAATGCGATGGTAAACATCACAAAAGAATCTAACAAAATTGGAAAAAATGCGAACAGATAACCAAGTGCATGCGTTTGAGCACCTCCTACTATAGCCACCAATGCAGTCGCTCCTCCGGGTGGATGAAGTGAGCGCGTAAAATGCATAACGACAATCGCCGATGAAACTGCAATCGCACTCAATATTTCTATATCTACATGCAAAAATTTATAAAGGGTGATCCCTACTAACGCGGAGAGGACATGCCCTCCTAAAAAATTTCGAGGTTGGGAAAAATCTGCTTGAGGTGCTGCAAATATCAAAACAGCCGAAGCTCCAAATGAGCCAACCAAAAAGAGAGTATCTTTGGGATCAATATGGATCTTTTCATTTAAGATTGAAATCACATAAATAGCGACTAATGAACCAATCCATGACCAAAGAATTTTAGAAAGCGGTTTTCTTGGAGGACAGCCTTCGAACCCCTTCATTCTTCTTGTATATATTCTTACTTGATGTCGCATACTCTCTCCCTATTTTTATTGCCACTTGGATATTGTGTAGATTTATAATTTACAATCTTTACATGTAAGATTATTTAAAGTAGTTTCTTCAAACATTTTACGCATCAAACTCTTTGGTTCCATCCATTGATCATGCAACGCACATTTGTTCACACTGTCGCAAATACCTATACCTAAAACACAGCTCTCATTATCTGTTTCATCATTAAAGGTATTTAAAATATCTATAAGTTTAATCTCTGATGCGGGTGTATTTAACTCATATCCACCTTCTCGACCCTGAATCGATGAAATAAATCCTGTTTTTACAAGTATCCCCATAATCTTAGTTAAAAATTTATACGGAATGTTTAATATCTCAGAGAGTTCTTTTGCACTATATAAACGGTCATCACTATGATTAGCAATGAAATTTAAAACTCTGATTGCATATTGCGATGTATTATGTAGTTGCATAAAAAACCCCTTTTTTGACAAAATTATACAACCATTCTTTAAAAATAAATATTAATTCTACCATTTAGTAGTATTTAATATTTATTAGCTAGAATTTCAATTACTACTCAAAGGTAGAATTTAAAACAGGAGTTAAAATGTCTGAGCGTATTACCAAAGATATGGCTAGGAATATCTACTTTGGTGGAGGTATTTTTGCTATTTTGATATTCGTAGGATTGGCATTTGACAGTGTTCATCAAATACCGAAATTGAGCCATACAGAGAATATTACAAAATCTGTAGTGGCAGGAAAAAAGATATGGGAAAATAATGATTGTGTCGGCTGTCATACTCTCCTTGGAGAAGGCGCTTATTATGCTCCAGAACTAGGGAACGTATTTCAGAGACTAGGAAGCAGTGATGAAACAACATTTAAAGCTTATATGCAAGGGTGGATGGCAGCTCAGCCATTAAATATTCCCGATAGAAGAAAAATGCCGCAGTTTCACCTAACACCAGAGCAAGTAAATGATCTTGCAGATTTTTTAATTTGGACATCGAAGGTTAACACCCAACAATGGCCGCCAAATATTCAAGGATAAGGAGCGTATATGAAATATTCATCTCAAATGGTCGCAAAACCATATTTCATTTTTGCATTGATGCTTTTAGCTGGAGAAATTTTATTTGGTTTAACTATGAGTATCCAATATATTTATGGAGATTTTGCATTTCCGGCAATTCCGTTTAATGTGCTTCGTATGGTACATGTAAACTTATTGATTGTTCTTTTACTATTTGGTTTTATGGGTTCTACTTATTATCTCATTCCCGAAGAAGCGGAGAGAGAACTCTGGAGTCCCTTGCTGGCTAAGATCACTTTTTGGGTTTTTCTTATAGCTGGTGTGGCTACGATACTTGGTTATCTTCTTGTCCCATATGCAGAACTTGCAAAACTGACTATGAATGATCTTTGGCCGACTATGGGTAGAGAGTTTTTAGAACAACCTACCATCACGAAAATAGGTATCGTTTTTGTTGTATTATCGTATCTTTTAAATGTCACAATGACCGTTCTCAAAGGGCGTAAGACAACGATTTCTATTATTTTGTTGACTGGACTTTTTGGTTTGGCATTTTTCTTTTTATTCGCATTTTATGTTCCGGATAATCTAGTCATGGATAAATTTTTCTGGTGGTTTGTAGTTCACTTATGGGTTGAAGCTACATGGGAACTTATTTTGGGCGCATTACTTGCATTTGTACTTGTGAAGCTTACCGGTGTTGACCGTGAGCATATTGATAAATGGCTTTATCTTATTATCGCTATGACGCTTATCGCTGGACTTGCTGGAACTGGCCACCACTTTTTCTTTATGGGTGCTCCTGGTTATTGGTTATGGATTGGGTCTATCGCATCAGCTGCAGAACCTATACCATTTTTCCTGATGATCTTATTTGCTTACAATATGATCAAAAATCGTCGTATTCAAGATGATAATAAAATGGCACTAACTTGGGCAAAAGGTACGGCAGTCGTTGGTTTCTTGGGTGCAGGTGTTTGGGGATTTTTGCATACGCTCGCTCCTATTAATTACTATACTCATGGTACTCAGCTTACAGCCGCACATGGTCACTTAGCATTCTTTGGTGCGTATGTCATGATCATATTTACTATGATATCTTATGCTATGCCGATTTTACGAGGTCGTCCGCATGGAAACAGTGCTAAAGCGCAAAAAGTGGAACGTGCTAGTTTTTGGTTGATGGTTATCGGGATGATAGGGCTTACTTTGGCACTTACTGTTGCTGGAGTCATGCAAATAGAGATGCAAAGAATTCCTGATTCAGCGCATGCCATGGTATTTATGGAAGTACAGGCAAAAATAACTCCTGTTTACATAGTTCGTTCACTCTTTGGTGTGATGACGCTCTTAGGACTATTGACATATTTCTATAGTTTCTTTGTTAAAGATGACAAGAAAGTAGCATAACATGGATCAAAAAGTCGGTCAATTTTGGGACAGATATGTCACAAAAAAAGCATCTCGTTTTTATGAGAAAAGTCAAATCTCTTTTGAAGATAAAGCCAAATCTTTAAAAATATTTTATCACCTCTTAGGCGGTGATAAAGCTAAAGAGTTGCATATTACCGATAAAAGATTCCTCAAAACTTCAAGAACTTTACTTGAAAAATTTTCAGGAAAAGGAAAGAGTTTTTTTCTTGCATGGCAAGATGATAAAGCTCTTTATTTTCCTGCAACGCTCGCCTATTTTGAAGACAAAAAACTCAATGATATGCACTATTATTGGCTTTGTGCGATGCTTTCTCATGTCAACATCAATAGTCATAACATCATAAATGAAAATAAAAAAATGGCAAATTTTCTTATCCATAAATATCCAGGATTCCAAGATTTCTATAAAAATGCTGAGGAATTCTTACTGGGCAAATATCCTGAATTATCATATATTAATCCTTTAAGTGAAGATTTAATAGATGATAATAGCTATCCAAATCCGCTTTGGATATACCCCTCAGTCTCTAACTATACAACACTTCTTGATTTCAATGATGAAGAAGAGATAAGCAGACAAGACGGCAAAAAGGATAAAACCGAAGAATTAAAGATGAAGAAAAAAGCTGAGCAAATCGATGATGATAAGGAGACGGATGGTCTTTTACTCTTTCTGCCAGAATCTCTCATGAGTCTCATGGAACAGGTCAATGTAGACAGGCAGGAAAATGACAGTTTTGATGAAGATGCACTCTATAATGCTGAGGATCTAGACGAGATAACACTGGGAAAAAAAGATGCAAATCTGGCTTCTAGAATCAAAATGGATTTGGATATCTCTGCAAATAGTGCAGAGGATTATCCCCTTGGCAAAGGGTATTTTAGAGATGAATGGGACTATAAAAAAGAGAGTTATTTAAAAAACTATGTCTGTATAAAACCGTATATATCTTTACATGTAGAGCCTTTACCTTTACCAAAACGACTTGAAAAGATGATGAAACAGATTCAAGCCGAATTGGATTTGATGGAGCTTGATCGTATAAAGATAGATAATTTGCCTTATGGAGATGAGATAAACCTTGATTCTTGGATAGATTATAAAGGGCATCAAAACCACTCAAACCATCCGCAAAGATTTTTTCAAAGTTACAAGAAAAAGACAAGAGATATGGCAACGCTTATCTTAGCTGATATCTCCCTCTCAACAGAATCGGGAATAACACAAGATATACGAGTCATAGACATGATAAAAGATTCACTGATGGTTTTTTCAGAATCGCTTCAAAAGCTACAAGATAGTTTTGGAATTTATGCCTTTTCATCCATCAGAAATAAAAAAGTCAATTTTCACATCATCAAAAACTTTAAAGAAAAGTACAGCGATCTAGTTCGTGGACGTATTGACGCCATTAAACCAGGTTACTACACCCGCTTGGGCGCGGCTATAAGAGAAAGTGCGAAGATTTTACAAAAGCAGCAAAGTGCCAATAAACTGCTTTTAATTCTCAGTGACGGCAAACCAAATGATGTTGACAGATATGATGGAAGATATGGGATCGAAGATACAAAAAAAGCGATAGAAGAGGTAAAACAAAAGGGGATCATCCCTTTTTGTATCACCATCGATATAGAAGCAAAAGAGTATTTGCCCTATCTTTTTGGCAAAAACTCTTTTGCGGTTATCCGTGATGCAAAGAAACTGCCAAAAGTTGTTACAGAAATTTATATGAACTTAACCAAATAAAGGAAAAACATGTCAAGAACTTATTATTTACCACAATCAAATGAAGTTGAACTTTTTGAAGCTGCAGCCGGTATGAACTTACCTGTTCTTATAAAAGGGCCTACGGGATGCGGAAAGACAAGGTTTATAGAAGCTATGGGCGAAAAATTAGGGCGCGATGTTTACACCGTAGTTTGCCACGATGACTTAAGCGCCGCTGATTTGATCGGCCGACATCTGATAGATGAAAATGGTACATTTTGGCAAGACGGACCACTGACAAAAGCAGTCAGAAACGGCGGAATCTGCTATCTTGATGAGATTATAGAAGCTAGAAAAGATACAACAGTTGTTCTTCATTCACTCGCAGACTATAGACGGGTTTTGCCAATAGATAGAACTGGCGAAGTTATAGAAGCACATCCTGATTTTATGCTCGTCGTTTCTTATAATCCCGGATATCAAAACGTTCTCAAAGGGATGAAACCAAGTACAAAGCAGAGATTTTTATCTCTTAGTTTTACCTATCCTAAACCTGATATCGAAAAAGCTGTTATCATCAAAGAAAGCGGTGTAAGCGAGGAAATAGCACAAAAACTTGTCAATATCGCAGGAGAGATTCGCAGACTCAGTGACAGTGACATACAAGAAGCGGTATCAACACGACTTTTGATCTATGCAGCAAAACTGATGGCCAAAGGTTTTAACCCGCATCAGGCGTGTATGCACTCCATTGTGGAGTCACTCAGTGATGAGGAAGATGTTTTGGAAGTTTTACAAAAACTTATTTCCTTGCATTTTAGTGCATCATGAACAAAACGAGCAGTATCAAAGAACTTTACCCTCCAGGTGATTTTACTATTTGGATAGTCATCTATGTGGAGTTGATCACTTTTGGTTTGATGTTTGTGGGCTATGCATTTTCAAGAAGAGCAGATATCGCACTTTTTAACAATTCTCAGTTACTACTCAACCAAACAGCAGGATTCATCGATACTTTGATCCTTATCACAAGCAGTTATTTTATAGTTAAGGCCGTAAATTCTGTCAAAAATGCAAGAGGTGAAATGATTCAGTCTGCTAACATTCTTGCGTCAAAATGGCTTTTAGCTGCCATACTTTTTGGAGTTATATTTTTAGTCAATAAACTTTTAGAATTTTCAGCCATATTTTCTCAAGGTATCGGTTTAAGTACAAATACTTTTTTTATGTTTTATCTGCTTTTAACGATGTTTCATTTCATGCATGTTGCTTTAGGTACGGTTGTATTATTGAATATTCGCCAAAGAACAAAGAGAGATGGTTATAGTGCTGATGATAGCAGAGGGATAGAAACTGGCGGTGTGTACTGGCATTTAGTAGATCTTCTTTGGATCGTACTCTTTGTCCTTGTTTATATCATAAGGTAACAATATGAAAAAATCACTTGAAGGCGTTTGGGCAGTTTTAATCATTTTTACAATTTTTGCTTATCTGCTCGGAGAATTAAAATTAGTAAATACCTTATTGGTCGATATTCTACTCATAACCACATTTATCAAAGGGCAACTTGTGATCGATTATTTTATGGGTTTAAAAAATGTTCAACTAAGATACAGTATCATACCTACACTTTGGCTGAGTATTGTTATTTTTTCTATTGCTCTAGCCTATTATTTACCTATAACAATTAAGTAAACGGAGTAATTATGCAGCAATACAGCACTTTAAAAGCACATTATAAATTCACGGACGAAGAAGCTCAGATATTAAAAGATCTGCAATCGAGAATGGAAACTCTCTCAGATGAGTTTATAGATGGATTTTATGATTATATATGGGGTTTTGGAACAACGGCACAGTTTTTAAAAAATAAAGATATTATCGCTCATCATCGCAAAAAAATAAAAGAGTGGTTTATCAATCTATTTTGCGGAAACTACGATATGTCTTATTTTATGTATCTTTATAAAATTGGCGAAATACATGTAAAAATCGGCCTGCCAACACACTTCGTAAACTCTGCTTTTACTTTTGTCAGAACTTTTGTTTTGCAAAATATTGAAGGAAACTTTCACAATAAAGAGCAACACGTCAAAGAGATTCAAGCCGTTGAAAAGATCATCGATATGAACCTTGACGTTTTGACAAGCTCTTATAGAGAAGAGGAGTTAAGTAAATTTCTATCTTTATCGAAGTTTGAAAAAACAATTTTACAAGGATTGAAAAAATTTAACTCTTATGTCAACTTTTTCCTTGCCGGAGCTTTGGCTTTAGTCGCTTTTTTTGCTATCGGCTTATTTAGTTATGATATTTATATACTGTTTACCTCAGAGATAGACATAGAAAAAGGGATTTTGACCGTTCTTGGAAGTTTATTGGTTTTATGGGCGGCTATCGAGCTGATTCATGAAGAGATCAATCACCTTCAAGGCAAAGGTTTTGCTATAGGAGCTTTCATTATGCTGGCGTTAGCTGCACTTATAAGAAAAGTTCTTATATATTCCCTATCGTCAGAAAAATCTGAAGAGCTCTTAATCATCGGTGCCGTTATCGTAGGTTTGTCTATCTCTTATTGGCTCGTAAGCTCAAAAAATAAAAATCCGGAGAAATAACCATCGATCCTATCATAAGAGAAGTCCTTGATAAAAGTCTATTTTTTTTATAAATTTATACACTATAATTGAAAATATTAAAATAGTTGATAATCTCTTTTTCTCATTATAATTAAGGATTTTATATGCGTTTAACAAATCTTTTTTCTCCTGCGGTGGCTATGATGAGCCGCATGAAATACCCTAAAAAGCTTGCTTTGGCGACAGCGGTATTTTTTCTCCCTTTTGTACTATTTTTATATTTGGGTTATGAGCATGTTGAAAGTGAGTCCCGTTCCATTCAAAAACTTCAGATAGGATTGGCCTATCAACAAAGCGTCAGATATTTTTTTGAATATATTCCGCTTGAGCGGGGAATGATGATGGCTGTACAGCAAGGAGATCCCTCTTACAAAGCGAAAATAGAAGAAAACTTTAAAATTATCGAAGCAGCAATAAAAAAAATAGATTCCATGCCTGTGCCGACATTCTCGATCGCCACAGAATACAAAGATATCAAAACTCAATACTGGGAGCTCCAAAACGGACTTTGGAAACGCTCTGCAGACGAGAATTATCGTATGCATACGGCACTGATCGATAACATTTTGTTACTGATGCGCCACATTGGGGATGCTTCTTATACGATCAATGATTCAGACTTAAGCATATATCATCTCGTTAATATACTCAGCGACCATATTCCTGCTCTTGTTCAGTATACCGGAGAGGGACGAGCAATCGGTACGGGAGTGATTTTGAAGCAATCGATGACGTTTGATGAAAAAAAAGAGGCTACAGTTCTTTATGGAAAAGTTCGTTCTCATTTAGACAGTATCATTTATGACGGTACTGTCGCCTGCAAGCGCCATCCTGAACTGTGTCGCGTTATAACACCAACTATTTCGGACATAGAGAAGGAAACAGACAAATTTTCAATTATTTTTACAACACAAATTCTTAATACGGATCATTGGGCAATCACTTCCAACCATTATTTTCAGAATACGACCAATACCATTGACACCTATTTCAATGCCTATGATATTTTTTCTGCTACACTTCAATCTCAACTCAAAGAGAAACTTGCCAATTTAGATCGAGAGATACTTGTCGGAGAGATCGTCGGTTTGGTAATATTGGCGTCTATTATCTATTTTACAGTTGGATTTTATCTGGCATTTATTGGAGTTCTTGATGAACTGATGGGAGCAGCTCATTTAATCTCTACGGGGGAGTATGTAGTTCGTGTTCCCATCACAACCGATGATGAAATGGCCGATATTTCCCACGCATTTAACAACATGACCAAAAAAATCCAGCAGTCATTTTCTTTTTTAAAAAGCTACAAGAAAGCAGTTGATGCGAGCGATATTCTCTCTATTACGGATATAAACGGCAATATCACCTATGTGAATGATAAGTTTTGTATGGCTACAGGATATACGCGTGAAGAGCTCATCGGACAAAATCATCGTATCTTTAGAGACAAAGAGACTCCCAAAGAGATTTATCGCCTCATGTGGGAAACCATTCTCAATAAAAAAATATGGTCGGGCAGTTTAAAAAACATAAAAAAAGATGGAACCCCTTATTACACTGATTCAACGATTACCCCTATTTTGAACGAAAAAGGGGAGATCGTTGAGTTTGTCTCAACAAAACATGATATTACAGAGCTTATCACTCAAAAAGAGCAGCTTATTCATCAACTATACACCGATTCATTAACACAACTTCCAAACCGAACACAACTTTTAGAAAATCTAGCTTTGATGAAAGAGCCTGTTTTGATCCTTATCAATATAGATCGTTTTGGAGAAATTAATGATTTTTACGGCGCGGAAATCGGTGATAATATCTTGATTGAGATGCGTGAACGTATCTATTCTAGTCTTATGCCAGAATGCTGTATCTTATACCGTATTTATGCGGATGAGTTTGCTTTAATGTGTGAACAAAGCTGCATTACAAACCATTCATGCGAGGAGATAGCAACCTCACTGCATGAACAAATCGAAGCACGTCCTTTTTCCGTGAAAGAAAACTCAGTAATCATCAAAGTGACCATTGGAGCAGTCATAGATCTTATTTTTGCAGCACAAGACAATACGCAGACAACGCATCTTCTAACCGATGCGGATATGGTATTGCGCCATGCCAAACGACATGACAAAGAGGTTCTTGTTCTTCACGATACCAGTATGCTCAAAAATGAAATCGCACATAATATTGAGTATATTAGTAAAATAAAAGAAGCTATTGCCACAGACCAGATCGTTCCGTTCTTTCAAGGGATTGTAAATAATCAAACTTTCCAAAAAAAGTCTTCCTATCATCAGAATATAGATAATTCTAGGGAAGTTCCGACCAAATATGAGTGTCTGATCCGCTTAATAGATCATGAGGGCAAAACTGTCTCCCCTTTCTTCTTCTTGGATGTCGCAAAAAAAGCAAAACTGTATCCTCAGCTGACACGGATCATGATCGAGAAAACTTTTTCCTTTTTTGAGCAAAATAGTTATGCGTTTTCTATTAATCTCTCTGTAGAAGATATCTTAGACAAAAAAACAGTTGAGTTTATACTTGATAAACTCGAACATTCCAGCATTGCAAAACGAGTCATCTTTGAAATTCTGGAATCCGAAGGAATTGAAAATTATGTAGAAGTACAACAGTTTATTAAAAAAGCCAAGCAGTGGGGAGCACGGATCGCTATTGATGATTTTGGAAGCGGATATTCCAATTTTGCCTACATACTCAACCTGCAAGTTGATTTTATAAAAATCGACGCATCTTTGATCAAAAATATAGATAAAGATGAGCACGCTCGTATCATTGTCGAGACGATTGTTGCCTTTGCTAAAAGACTTAAGATTCAAACCATCGCTGAATTTGTCCATTCAAAAGAGGTTTATGAAATTGTCAAAGAGATCGGAGTCGATTTTTCACAAGGGTTTTATTTTCATGAGCCGGCACAATATTTATGAGCTTCAAATATCTTAATCGTTAAAGCAGTGTCCTAATCTCCATCGCAAACCATAAAATAGCGAGGTTCAAAAGAAAAATAGCCATTGAGCCTCCCCTTGAAAGAAGTTTTTGATAAAAAGTTCGTGTTTTTTTATGAGTTGAAAATGCAATGATCAAATGCACGATTGTCGCAATAGTAAGAGCTAGAACAAGAATTAATTTAATTTCTACAGCATTTGCAAGCTCCCCTTGTGAACCTAAAAGTGCAAATAAATTGTAATACTCTCCCATTATCAGTCCCGTAGTTATCAATACTATTAACCACACTGTTTCAAAATATCCATAAAAAGGGCCGATTGCTCCATATACCGCTTCTTGTGTTGCTGGTTCTTTTAAAAATACCCCCAAAGCAAATAACAATATACTCCCCCCAATCCATGAGCATGCAGCTAAGATATGTATATATAAAATCCAAGTCATTTAATCTCCTTACGAACCCATTTTCTTCTTTTCATATTTTTACATGTAAAGCCCATAAAAAGATTGACCTAGGTTAAGAAATCCTCAGGTAATATTATCAATCCTCAAAAACTTGAACCTGATTTCTTCCACCCTCTTTTGCAAGATATAGAGCACTGTCTGCATGCTGTAGAAGGCTCTCAGGCGTATCTAAAAGTGTTAATGCAGCCAATCCAATACTACATGTAACAACTCCAACCTCTTCAAACAGATGATTTCTTATAATATCCAATAAATTTTGTGCAGCTAAACATGCCCCATTTATTTCGGTATTCATAAAAAGGATTACAAACTCTTCACCGCCCCAACGCGCCAGTTTATCAGTTTGACGCATATTTTGTTTTAGTAATTCTGCAAAAGTCACCAAAACTTTATCACCGGTATTATGTCCGTAAGTATCATTGATTTTTTTAAAATAATCTATATCAAAGATAGCCAATGCAATGGGAGCTTGATACCGTTTGTAAAAAGCCAAAGCATCTGTAAGTTCCTCATTAAACCGATGACGATTGAACAATCCTGTCAATGCATCTGTCACTGCAATGCGTTCAATCTCTGCTGTTCGTTCAACAACACGTTTTTCCAGTTCATCGTTTAGCTCTTTTAATTGCATCTTATCCGTAATATTTTGTCGAAATGCCCCAAAACCAATAATAGTTCCATTATCATCCAAATCGGGAACGATATAAGACTCTAGCCAATAGTCTGTTCCGTTCTTATGTTTGTTTTTTACAATGTCATGATAAGGGTTTCCACTTAATATTGTTTTCCAAAGAGGAGCAAATACGCTGCTTGAGTTATCAGGATGTTTGATAAGACTATGAGTTTTCCCAAGTAATTCCTCTCGTGAATATCCACTCAGTTCACAAAATGCATCGGTAACATAAGTAATAACTCCGTTTTTATCCGTATGGGTACTGTAAACATATTGATTTACAATATCTAGCATCTCATTGAGTCGCTTAGTTCGTCTTGCAACTTTATCTTCGAGTTCACTGTTTAATTGAAGAGTTTTTTGATTTTTGATTTTTAAGTACTGTAAAAGAGGATAAAAAATCAATACTGAGATGATCCCTAAGAGAACCAAGACGAGTAACAAGACACCACGATTGATCGTTTCTTGACTTAACTCATCACTCTTATGCTGTAGTTGATCTACTGGAAGGTTTAAGTCAGCAAGTATTTCTTCACGATGATCTAAAATTTCATGTATCTCTTTTGGATCAATGGGATATTTTAGTAAAGCTTTTGATTCGTAAATAACTCTTAACGGTGAAGTTTTGTATCCTGATGTATATATATTTTGCTCTTTAAACTCAAGTTTATCAAGGGATTTTTTTAAAAATAAATAATCATGTTTCATGAGAGCTAAATTCATTTCAAATTCACGATAACCCATTTGCGAAGGAGTAAATAGTATCTGATACAAAGAGGAATGAATTTTTTCAGACAACATTCTTTGTTTTCCACTAAGATTAATCAGTTGCGCATACTGTTTTTGTTGTGTGACAAGGAAAAAAAGATTTAAAAAAGATAACACAACCAAAAAGGCCATAACAAATGTTGACCATTTCAGTATTTTAGATATTTCAATCTTTTCAAAAAAAATCATTGCTAACTCTCGTAACATTATATTTCACCTTTTTTAGTATAAATAGATCATTAGTTGTGAGTTACATAGTCCTCTATTATAGCTTTTTTTAAAGATGATTTTTCTTGATTTATGTTAAGAGATAAATAATTTACTTGATTTAAATCAATCATAAAATATTTTCAATGCGCTATTATCAATTTTTTAAAGGACATATGATGAAGACAAGTATTCGCTTAAGGCTCATGATCTTAATTATCTTACCAATATTGGCTATTGTAGCTCTTTCAACTGGAAAAATAATTTATGATATATCCGAAAAAAGAGATCTCGAAGTAAGTAAAAGCCGTATTTTAGAAGTTGAGGCACTTGCAAGTGCAATCCATGTTATACAAATCGAACGAGGTTTAAGTGTAGGATTTGTAACAAGCAATGGAATAAAAAATCGAGACAAACTGCTAAGTATACGTCAAAAAGTTGATGATGCTATAGAGAACGCTAAAAAAGTTTACACCACAAACGGTGGTGATATGAAAGTCTTTGAAAGTCTCAGCGAGCTAACTCAAAAACGACTCAATATAGACAATCTTTCATTGAATGGTCCACAAATAGGCGTATACTTTACTAAAACAATTGCTTCTTTAGCGAATACTCTTACATCTATTCCTCCGCAAATGAGCGATCAAACGGGACGAAACATCATTCAAGCATATACACACTTAGCAACTGCGAAAGAGCAACTCGGGCAAATCAGAGCCAATCTTAACGGTGCCTTTACTAAAGATAAATTTATGGGGGATACCTTTTTCACATTTGCAGGCAGTAATGGCGCTTACAGTATCAATCTACAAAAATTTACTCTTTTGGCCCCTACGGAACTATCACAATTTTATATCCAAACATTTAAAGGCGAAGCTGTTGATAATACAATGAAAATGATTGAAATTGCAAAAGAAAAAGGGCAAGATGGTGGATTTATGGTAGATCCATCTGTCTGGTTTTCCAACGTAACAAGCTCAATCGAGCTCCTTAGAACAGTTGAACTAGAACTTTTTAAAGTGGTTAATAATGAAATTGATAACAAAATCGCTAAAAAAATATTTAACATCATCTCTTTGCTGGCAGCTTTAGTTATCGGTATTATTATTTTTACTGTTTTTATCATTTATTTTACAAAAATATCTATCTCAAATCCTTTGAATGATTTTAAACAAACACTATTAAATATCAGCACCGATAATGATCTCACCATTCGTGCAAATGAAGATGCTCCTCTTGAACTCTCCCAAATGGCAAAAGGGTTTAATGATCTTATTAAAACCTTAAGAGATCTCATAGAGGCATCAAAATACGGCTCAAATGAAAATGTATCTATTGCACATAAACTCTCTGATTCTGCAATCGGCGTAGAGAAAAATGTGGAACAATCTGTTACAATCGTCGATGAGGCAACAAATAAGGCAAGTAGAATAAAAGATGAAATAAAAGAGGCGATTGCTGCTGCTCAAGAGAGTAAACAAGAGATTATTTTCGCCAATGAAAATCTTAAAATTGCCCGAAATGATATAGTGGCACTTACCTTAAAAGTACAAAACAGTGCACAACTCGAAACTGAGTTAGCACGTCGTATGGAAATACTTTCACGTGAAGCAAATGATGTAAAAAATATTCTAGGTATTATCTCTGATATCGCTGATCAAACAAATCTTTTAGCACTCAATGCGGCTATAGAAGCTGCGCGTGCAGGAGAACACGGCAGAGGCTTTGCCGTTGTTGCCGATGAAGTACGTAAACTAGCGGAACGAACCCAAAAATCACTCACGGAAATCAATGCAACTATTAACGTCATCGTACAATCAATCATCGATGTAAGCGGTCAAATGCATGACAACTCTTTGGAGATGCAAGAACTTTCCGATAGTGCATCTGTTGTTGAAACTAAAATCAACAACAGTGTTTCTATTGTAAATCAAGCTGTACGTGAAAGCGATAAGACTGTAAGTGATTTCGAAAAAACAGGAGAAAATATAGAATCAATAGTTTTACAAATTTCAAAAATAAATGAGATATCAACACAAAATGCCAGAAGTGTCGAAGGAATAGCTTCAGCGTCTCAACATTTAAATTCTATGACAGACGCACTTCATACAAAACTAAAAGTTTTTCATACTTAACAAGATCAGTTTGATTGATACAAATCAAACAAAATTTTTACAAAAAAAAGTATTATTTCTCTTTATAAGAAGGAATAAATATGATAAAAATTAGTTTATACGATCCGCTTTTTGACCTGCTCGGTTCTAACACAAACGGTCTCATGACTTATACCTATGAAGACGTTGTAAAACTTACAGGTCACTCTTGTCCGACGGCTTCAGGTGCTTTTTTAATGGTAAAAAAAGGAGTTGAAGCTCTTTATGGTGATGAAACACCTCTTCGCGGCGGGATAAAAGCTGTTATTCAAGGCAAACTGGGTGATGGAGTGGTAGGAGTTATCTCCTCTGTTGTCTCCTACATAACGGGGGCTACAGATATCAGCGGATTTCATGGGCTAGGAGGAAACTATGATCGTCGTGGACTTCTTTCTTATGATGAAAACTTAGATGCTCAAATGCTTCTTCAAAGAGTTGATACAGGAAAAAGTGTCAAAATCACCTACAATCCGCAACTAGTTCCGCCAGAGCCTCAAATGCAACAGTTGATGCAGATGGTTTTAAGCGGCAATGCAGATGCGAAAACAAAAAAAGATTTTCAAGATGTGTGGCAAGGAAGAGTACAAAATATCCTTGCTGCATTTGATACAAATGCAAATCTTGTTACATGTAAATACGAATAAACTTCTATATGATTTTGCATGTTAGATCAGTACAAAGAAGCGATAGAAAAAACAAACATCATCTCCAAAACAGATACTGCGGGAATCATCACTTTTGTAAGTGATGAATTTTGCAATATATCTGGTTTTAGCCGTCATGAACTTATCGGCAAAAATCACAATATTGTCAGACACCCCGATGTTGATTCTTCAAACTTCAAGCTTCTTTGGGAAACTATAAAAAGTAAGAAAATCTATAAAAATACAGTTAAAAACCGTGCAAAAAACGGCTCTACTTTTTACGTAAATACCACGGTAATCCCTATCCTCGATGAAAAAGAAAAGATTGTAGAGTATATAGCCATCAGATATGATGTAACAAAAGAGGTTTTTTACAAAGAGGAGCTCCAAAGAAAAGAGAAAGAGCTCGAAGAGTTAAATAAAATTCTCGAAAACAAAGTAGAGGAAAAAACCAAACAGCTCCAAGAACTGAATCTTACGTTAGAGTTAAGGGTACAAAATGAGATCGCCAAAAATGAAATAAAACAACAAGTGATGTTTTGGCAATCCAGACTAGCGAGTCTTGGTCAAATGCTTGCGAATATAGCACATCAGTGGAGGCAACCTCTAACAGAGCTGAGTCTTACTCTTTTTAATATTAAAAAAGCCACGTTAAAAGAGGACTCAAAGGGTGTTAGCGAGTATTACAACCAAAGCAAAGTCATCATCCAAAACATGTCCAATACGATAGAAGATTTTACAAACTTTTTTAGACCCAATAAAGATAAACATTATTTTGATTTAATGACCAGCATCCAAGAATCGCTTCATATTTTAAATACTCTGATAAAAAGTGAGATGATACATGTCACGATTAAAAGTGTTGAAAATATCAAGATTCTTGGTATACCAAATGAGCTTTCTCAAGTCATCATCAATATTATTAAAAACTCAAGAGATGCTTTTATACAAAACAGTATCCTCATCAGAGAGATAAATATCAACATCCAAAGAGAAGAAAATTTTGCGATTATTGAGATACAAGACAATGCCGGCGGTATACAAGAAAAAGAGATGTACAAAATCTTTGAGCCCTATTTTACGACAAAACACACGACTCAAGGAACCGGACTTGGTCTGTTTATGTCCAAAATGATCTGTGAACAGGGTTTTAACGGTTCTTTAGACGTAACTTCTAAAAAAAACATAACAACATTTAGCATAAAAATTCCTTTGGAGGAAGATCATGGATACTAAAAAAAGTCGTTTTACTTTTAAAAACAAACTCTTAAAAGAGTTGAAAATTCTACTCGTCGAAGATGAGCACAAGCTTTCTTCTCTTTTAAAAAATGCTATAGGTGACAATTTTTATAGTTTCACAATCGCAAATAACGGAGAAGAAGGGATAGAAAAGTTTAAAAAAATAACTCCAGATATCGTCATCACAGATATTATGATGCCTAAACTTACAGGCCTTGAGATGGCTAAAGAGATGAAAAAAATAAATTCTGATCTGCCAATTATTATTTTAAGCGCTTTTAGTGAAACCGATAAATTGTTAAATGCGATAGATGTCGGCGTGGTAAAATACTTTATAAAACCCTTTGATCCCCAAGAGCTTTTAGAGTACATAGAGGAAGTGGCTCAAAAATTTGAAAATAGAAATATTGAGCTCATCAACGGCTTTTCGTTTAACCAGACTAAAAACAATCTATATAAAAATGGCAGATATATAGCCATGACTGCGAAAGAAAAAATATTTATACAACAGCTACTTCAAAATCATCAAACATCCCAAACAATCAAAACGACCTTCTGGCCACAAGAGGATGTTAGTGATGATAGAGTTAGAAGTTTTATAAAAAGACTAAGAGAAAAAACTTCAAAAGGATTAATTAAAAATACAAAGGGGATTGGCTATGAAATCCAATTTAAATCGTCCAAAGTTGTTTGCTGACAACAGACACCGCATCTTTAAAACTATCATTAATGAGTTCCAGTAGCTCTGATGAAGCAAAATTCTTTTCTAGTAAGCTTCTCTCATATTCAAAATCTTTTCTTTCTTGTGAGTCTAATTTCACTTTTTTGTTCGTTTGAAGATTAGCTAAAAACCATAAGCCGAGAAACTCTTCGGAGTATTTATTTAAAACCTCGCGTGAATACTCTTGGAAATCATCATATCCACTCTCTTCATAAAGAGTAATGATAAGTGTTAAAAGTGAATGAAGATGCTGCAAAGGAACCATAGAAAAGATCATTCTTCCGACAGCTGTGCCATCAGAATGTTCCGCTCCGAGAAATACACGTGCGCCTCCCTCTGCAGCACCGAAATTATTTGTTCTAAGACCTATAAGACCTATGTCTGTATGTTGATGTCTGCCACATCCTTTGGCACATCCTGAAAATCCAACTTGAATCCCATGCTCACTTATTTTCTCAAGCGGAAGATAAGAGGTTTCGTTTTTTATATTCCAATAAGAATAGGGACAATATTCACTGCCCGCACATGCAAGGATCGTCGCACTTTGCTTTGCAGAACTAAGCTCTAGAGCCATCTCTTTTAATCCAATCAAATAGATGTTTTGATCTATTCCAAGGCGGATTTGAGCATTTTGTTGCGTAGCATAATTCGCGATAAGGTTGATCTCTTTGGCATTAATACGTGCAAAATCTGTTTGGTAGCAAAAGGAATAAGTGCCATCTTTGAGTTTTTCATTTTGTGAAAACTTTACTTTTTGTAGCTGTAACTCTCCTGATTCTTCAAACGATTTGCCATATTCACTCTGTATATACTCTTTGAACTTCTCTATACCTATAACTTCAAGCAGGTGAAAAAGACGTGTCTTCAATCGTGAACCACGCAGACCATGCTTAAAAAAAGCCTCTACAAATGCTCCAAAAAAATTAACAACTTCGTATTCATGTAAGAAGATATTCGCATCTTTTGCAACTTCTGAATTTTTACCGCCCATATAAACATTAAAGCCAACGACTCCATTCTTGTTTGCTAACGCAAAATAGAGGTCATTTGCAAAAAGAGAAACCACATTGGCCCTGTTTGCAGAGATGCCAACCGAGATGCGTCTTGGTAACATCCCTACATAACGCGGATTTTTTAAGATCTTCTCCTGCATTTGCATAATTATCGGATAAGTTTCTATTTCACAATATTGCCCTACTCCATCATATATATCGGTGACGATATTACGCACATTATCACCAAAACTTTGCCAAGTAGTAAGTCCAAGATCATTTATTTGATTGAAAACATCTAAAATATTTTCTGAGTTCAGTCCATGAATCTGCATTCCAGCTCTTGCAGTGAGAATGAGATGAAGGTCATATTTCGTCATAATATCTGCGATACTTTGAAATTGTTGAGTACTTAGTCTACCTGCAGGAACACGAATTCTCAACGTAAACTCATCTTCTAAAAAATCAGCATTAAAAATACCAAAATCTTGCAAGTAATATCTATCTGCGTCTCCCAGATTTTCAAAATCAAGAGTTTGTATTTGAGGAAAAAATTCGTAGGGAGACATACGAAGTTTATAACGCTCATATTTATTTAATTTTTGTTCGACTTCTGACATAATGTTACTCCATTATTTATAAGTCACTATGGTAGCAAATGAGATACTTAAAATTAATGATATGTATCAATTAACTTTTAAATTCATTGATCGCATTGTGTAATGATGCAGCAATACTGACTAGTTGCTTGAGATCAATGTCTATCTCCTGAACGCTCTTTCTATTTGTAGTAGAAAGTCTGTCGATATCTGCGATATCATCAATAATCTCATTAATTTGTGAAGACATCTTTAGGCTATCTTCTCTTGAAGTATTCGCTACGGCAATAGAGGTATTTATCGCTTGAGATGTCATATTTATCTTTTTTTCTGCATCATCAGAAATATTTGAAAGCTTCTCTATATTTTTTGCATTTTGTGACATCTTGTCACTAACATCATTAATCGATTGAACAATCGTGCTTACACTGATATCTATCTCATGTAAGCTTTTTTGCGTTCTTTCGGCCAGTTTACGTACCTCATCTGCAACCACGGCAAAACCTCTTCCATTTTCACCCGCACGAGCGGCTTCAATAGCAGCATTTAATGCTAAAAGATTTGTTTGGTCGGCTATATCTTTAATGACATTAAGAACATGTTTGACTTGATCCGCGTCATTTTTTAAAATTGAAAGTTCATGAGACAATTCATTTTCAATTGTGACAAATGAACTTACTTCATGACTCAATTGTTCAAGGGAATTTTTTGCAATGTCAAGCTCATCGTTTGCCTCTTTTACATTTTTTTGAGTCTCTTGTGTCGTCTGAATATTATGTTCTAAAAGATCTTTAATAAAAATACTTTTTTTGGTTGTTTGATCGACTATAGTTTTTTCTTGTAAAGTTCCTGTATTGATAACTTCGCTTGAACTTTGAATTTTGGATGCTATATTTGTATTCTTAACTCCGAGCGTCTTTACATTATTGATGGTTTCTTGAATCATATTGATGAACTTATTCACCTCTTTTGCGGCATCCGAAAATTCGTTGTCATTTTTTGTATTCAAGCGTTTTGTAAGATCTTTATCGCCATCAACCAATTCTGAGATATGTACTTTTAAATTGCTAAGAGGAGCAAAAATCTCTTTTTTAAAAAATACTGCCGAAAGTATAATGAACACAATACTTCCAATAATAAAATTGATAGCCAGAGTTGTTTGTGTAGCGCTAATATCCTTATCATTTTTATCTAAAGAGATAGTCAAATCCATAGCTCCAAGGAGATCTCCTTCATGAGCATTGTAGTGACAAGAGAGACATTTGGCTTCTGCAATCATAGGACGAATCATACGGATAGTATGATGGTTGTCATCTTTTTGCTCCTCTATTTTCATCTTATGGGTTTTTAAAACATCAAGTACTAATAGATCAGTCGTAAACTTTTCCTTTGGTGCAAAAATGTCAATAACAGCTTGTGATTTTAAGACTTTTAAAGATTGGATACCATTAATTTTACTTGCTGCATCTAAAGAATTCTGAACCAACGCAGAATCACCCACAAGCATAGTTCCAGTAAGCGTTTGAAAGATAGACTCGCTAAGCATTGTAAGTGATTTTTCAGTTGTCTTATGAGAAAGTTCGTGTAATGTTTTTGACAAATAATAATTCGTACTAATCATCACGATAATACTAAGGGATATAATAGAAAAAATAACTTTTGATTTGACGTTATTTAACATAAAAAATACTCTCCTGAATTAAGTTGATATATAACAATAAACTTCTTAACTTATAGCCCTTCAATATTGCAATTGTGTTTCATTTTTAAGCTGAATCTCTCAGTTTTTGATTATAACTCAAAATAGTATCGTTTACGTTATTTTGCAGAGGAGTAAGTGTCCCTTCTATATAATAGCCCACGCCAGAAACTGTTTTTATAATGTCTGATTGTAACTTACTTCGCATTCTCCACACAAGCGTTCTAACATTATTTTCACTTACCTTTGTTTTACCCCATACATATTTTATGATCTGTTCAAAATTGATAGTGTGCCCCATGTTAGATATAAGTAACTGGATCAAAAGGTTTTCTTTTTTAGTCAATGAAAGTCTCTTATTTTGATAAAATGTCTCACATGTACTTGAATGAAAATATAAATCTTTCCCAAAGCCTACTATAGGATTTTCAACTATCTCTTTTCCAAAAAGTAATTGTCTTAAATTTCTATTTTCATTTTTAATGTGAATAAAATTTTCATCGCTATTCTTTTCTTTGTCAAATTTATGTAATGTCATTTGAATCATTATGTGTAAGCTCAATACATTAAATGGTTTGACAAAGAAAGCACATAGTTCCATACAGCAAATATCTCTTAATATACTTGTATCTATAATATCTGTACAGATAATACAAGGAAACTCCGCTTTAATAATATATTTCGCCCATTTCGCAGCATGCCTAATATCATCAACTATATTATCGATAATAACAATATCTGGTAGAAAATTTTTTAATTTATTTTTTACTTTTGACATATTTTGATTTATCGACATCACTTGATATCCATAATTTTGTAATGACAATTTAATCTCAGATCTATTATCCTCGTCATTTTCAATAATTAAAATTTTATATTTGTTCATGTATTAAATCCTAAAAATACTCAATTTAGTGGTTCTTTTTATAAAATCTAGAAGCATTTATAATGATTACACTTCTATTAGATATGACAAAAACAGTTACTTAAGAGAAACACGCTCCCTAAAAGTTCTTAATAAAGCTTGCAACATCTATTATTTTTGAATGACTATTCATTCAAAATATGAAGAAATTATAGAGAGTTTATTTATTATTGTCAAGTAATTTTATAATGAACCAAAAGTCTAAAATAACATTTATTTCTAAAAGAGATAGGATACATATGTAATATATTTAAGCTATGAGTTTCTATCGGAAAACTATTTCTAAATCATTTGACAATAAGGATCTGTCAAATTTCTTAAGAGAGGTTTTTAGGTCGCCGATATTTTCTCCCGTGTCAAAAAAATTTTGGAGATTATACTTATACTCGTAGCCTCTTGCTACAAGATCCTTCATGATAAAGTTAATATCTTTTTCATCCAATAAATCTGTATGAACAGTTGTTCTGACTTCAAATTTTATACTGCTTTGTAAAAGATAATCCAAAGTTTTACAAAACTGTTCAAACTTACTCGACTTCGTTACTTGTTGAAATTTGTATTTAGGCGCTTTATAATCAAGTGCTATATAATCAATCAGCTCTAAGTTGCACAAAGTTTGAAGTGTTTGAAAGTTTGTTCCATTAGTATCCAGTTTGATTTTAAAACCAAGATTTTTTATCTCTTTACAAAGAGATACCAAATCATGATCCGTCGCCTCTCCCCCTGAGAGAACGACTCCATCAAGCAAACCTACTCTTGTTTTTAAAAAGTTTATGACGTCACTAAGAGTATAGTTTCCGCTTTTAGCAAAAACTATCTCCTTGTTATAGCAGTAATCACAGCGCATATTGCATCCGGCAAACCAGATGATACAAGCTAGATTATCAGGAAAATCAAGATGCGTGAACTTTGTGATGTCGTAGACGATCTTAGTGTTCAGTAAACTGTTTTCTCTGTCTGTGTTCACCGATTTTCCCTAGATTGAAACTTTCAACTGGTCTGTGATACCCCATCACTCTCGTATAAACTGTGCATTTTTGTCTTTTTTCCCTTAACATGCTTAGAATTTCATTTTTACTCATTTTTTACTCCTTAGTTTTTTAAATTAGGCCCCCTACGAAGCTCCCGGAGGCTATTCAAGGAGCTTCGTAAGAGGCCTATATTTTATATAATCAAGATACCTCTCGTATTTGGACTTCATATTCTGCCATCAATTCTTCATCACATTTTGGGCAAAATTCATGTTCTCCGGCTACATAACCATGTTTTGGACACACCGAGAATAACGGTGTAATTGTTATATATGGAAGTCTGAAGTTTGATATAACATTTTTGACCAGCTTCCTACATGCTTCAGTTGAACTCACTTGCTCTTGCATGTAAAGGTGAAGCACTGTTCCGCCTGTATATTTGCATTGAAGATCATCTTGTAACTGCAATGCCTCAAATGGATCATTTGTCAAATCAACAGGAATCTGAGAAGAGTTTGTATAGTAGATATTCTCATCCATTCCCGCTTGAATGATGGAATCTCCGTATCTTTTCTTATCCTCTTTTGCGAACCTGTATGTAGTTCCCTCAGCGGGCGTTGCTTCAAGATTATAAAGATTGCCTGTTTCCTCCTGATACTCAACCATTTTTTCTCTTATATGGTTTAATATCTGTGTTGTGAATGTTATCCCTTCATTCGAGCTGATATCATAACGATCACTTGTAAAGTTTCTAATCATTTCATTGATGCCATTGACACCGATAGTTGAGAAATGGTTTTTAAATCCCGGAAGATATCTTTTGGTATAAGGGAAAAGACCTCTATCATACATTTCCTGAATGAAAATTCTTTTTTTCTCCAAAGTCGATTTCGCATAATTCATGAGCTCATCGATCCTCGCTATTAATGCGTCTTTATCACCTTTATATAGAAATCCTAGTCTTGCCATATTAAGAGTAACAACGCCTATACTTCCAGTCATCTCAGCACTGCCAAAAAGTCCGCCACCACGTTTAAGAAGCTCGCGAAGATCAAGCTGTAAACGGCAACACATACTTCTTACATGCCCTGGCTTATACGCTTCATCGTTGGCTATTAATTCTCCGTTTAAATCTCTTTTGTACTGACTTCCTATAAAGTTTTGAAAGTATGAAGAACCTACTTTCGCCGTATTTTCAAACAAAATATCCGTATTTTCGCCATACCAATCAAAATCTTCTGTTATATTTACAGTAGGAATTGGAAAGGTGAAAGGCTGACCGGTTTTATCGCCCTCAGTCATAATCTCATAGTAAGCTCTATTGATCTGATTCATTTCACTTTGAAAATGTTTGTATGTCATATCTTCGAGTTTTTCACAGCCTCTCTCGTTTGCGAGAGCCAAAAGTCCTCTGTCAAATCTATCTTTTAAGAGATGTTTTTGCTTACATGTAGGGATCTGATCTTTAAGATCATCAGGTACTGTCCAATCTATCGTGATATTTGTAAATGGCGACTGTCCCCAGCGTGCGGGAACATTGAGGTTATATATAAAACTTCTTATCGCTTTTTTAATCTCTTTATATGGCAGCCTGTCTGCAAAAGCATACGGTGCAAGGTAAGTGTCAAATGATGAAAAGGCCTGAGCTCCCGCCCATTCACTTTGTAAGATCCCTAAAAAATTTGCCATCTGTCCAAGTGCTTCGCGAAAATGTTTTGGAGCATCGCTTTCCACTCTGCCTCGTACACCGTTAAAACCCTCATCAAGAAGCGCTCTTAGACTCCAACCAGCGCAATATCCGGTTAAACAATCAAGATCATGAATATGATAATCACCATTTCTATGGGCATACCCTTCCTCTTTTGAGTAGATCTTATCCAGCCAATAATTTGCTATCACTTTGCCCGCGGTGTTGTTTACAAGACCAGCATTTGAGTAGCCGGTATTTGAGTTTGCTTTGATACGCCAATCAGTGCCGCTGATATATTCCTCTATTGTTTGAGTAGAGTTAATGTATGTGGTATCCTCTTCAAGTAAACTTTCTCTCTGCATTTTATGGGTGTGACGATAAAGAATAAACGATCTCATAACTTCAAAATATCTTGCTTTGTAGAGTTCTTTTTCTATTGAGTCTTGGATATCTTCTACTGCCACAGCTCTTTTGCTTTTTAGTTTTTCTAAGACATTAAAAAACACTGCACTGTCATAAGCAATATGTTCACTTTTAAAAGCTTTTTTTATGGCATCTTCAATCTTGAAGGCCAAAAACTCTTTATGTGTACCGTCTCGTTTTAAGATTTTCTCTATCATAATCATCTCCAAATATTTTGGTAGTTTATAGGAAGATGAGTTAAGCTCTTATAACAATTTGTGTCACTTTTGTGTCACAAATTGATTAGTTTTCTCTTTCATCTTTGAGTTTAAGTGAAGTAAAAAAAGAGGCAATAAGTACTACAGACGTGATAGTGTAAAGCATTGTATAGTTGCTCACATGTAAGATCAATCCTCCAACTATTGAGAAAAACATCCCAAAAGAAACAAGATTAATCTGCAGTGCAACGTACAAAGGGCGTTTTTCTGGTGGCGCTAGAATTAAGATGAGATTTCCAGAAGCGATGCGATTACCATCGGCCGCCGCTCCGATAAGAAAAAACACTAGCATATACGCATGCAAGCTTGAAGCAAAGCTAGCAACTAAAATAGCAATCAGATGCACTGCAATCGCAAGATTGGCAGTATGTCTATTTTTACCTCTACCGCTGAGTTTTCCCCACAAAAGATTACTAAGCATTGCGCCAACCATCTGTGTAGTAATAAGTATGCCAATAGCAGATGCACTGAGATCTATGTTTGTTTTAGCGTCAAGGATAATAAAAGGCAAAGCTATAAGATAACCGTAGGCGAGTAAAAATGTAGTGATTTGAATACGAAGATCTTTATCTGATTTAAATATATCTAGAGCGTTATGTAAAAATTTTTTAAAAGAGTTCTCTCGTGGCATGATTTCCTGTTTTATAGGTTCATCTACGGTTGCAAAAGCTAGATAACCAAATCCCATAAAAAATGAACTAATAATAAAAAGATATCCATAACTTAATGGCGGCTCAAATATTTTTAGTATTAATGCTGCGAGTGAACCGCTTATTAAGCCACCTAATGCCGTAAAAAATTGTCTGTAAGCCATACTCTTGCCGCGAAATTTATGAGTAAAGATCTTTGCGAGAATATCTTTAAAATAGATCGCTCCAAAACCGGCACTAAACGAGAAGATAAAAAGACCAAAACCAATACTAAAGAGAGTGATATCCGGATGTGACTTACCAAAAAGAACAATCGCAACTCCTATCCCAAACCATGCGAGAAAGCGTATAAGAAAAACACGTCTGAGATAAGGCAACATCCGCTCATAACTTTGTGATTGAAAAGCAGCCAACATCTGCACTATAATCGCACCACCACGCAATAAAGATGAAAAAAAACCAACTAAAAGTGAGCCTCCACCAAAAGCGTTCACGATTAATGGCAGGATTGTCGAAGGCTCTGCAATGGTCGTACCGATAGAGAGAAAAAATCCGTGAAGAATATTTTTTATATGATTGGAATTTTTATCCATTTTACACCTTTATTCTTCATTTTTACATCAATACTATGCTCTTTCTTGATTTGTATCATATCATATCCTAGACGTATGATATATACTGAGCCAACTAAAATCAACAAAATCAGTCGCGTAAAAAAAAGGTGGAAATTTTCAGAGGAGAACAGTGTTATGAGATCATTGGCTATATCAATAATTGTCGCAACTTCTATTATATTATTGCTATCATTATCAGGACTATTCACTAAAAAAGAGAGCAAACCGTTCAGTGATGACGAGTTAAGAGAAGCGGCTCTTTCTAAAAATATGTCAAGCAATCCAAGTACCTATAAAGAGCTCTTAAAAGTTGTCGATACTCCCGAAAATAGACTAAGTAAAGAAAAAATTGCTTTAGGTAAAGAGCTCTATTTTAATACAATTTTATCTAAAGAACAAGATATCAGCTGCAACACCTGTCATATGATAGACAAAGACAATAATAAAAATAAACCTTATTCAAGTATGCTTCTCACACCTTCTAAAACTTCTCCAAAAGACTGTGTTGTGTGTCACTTATCTGATCAAAGCGGTACAGACAGACTCTCAACCGCCATTGGATACCATCAACAAGAAAATCCTTTTCATTTAAATACTTTGAGTATTTTAAATTCTGCACTAGCCAAACATTTAACATGGAACGGAGAAGTCGATACCGTAGAGCAAGAGGCCGGAAATTCTATTAAAGATCCTTACAAAATGAATATGAGCCCATCAGAAGTTGAACAAAGACTCTCTTTAGACAAATCGTATGTAGAAAAATTTCAAAAAGTTTTTCAAGATTCTCATAACAAGCAAGCTCCGACGCTTACTTTTTTAAATGTACAAAAAGCAATAGGCGCTTATGTCAGAACACTTTTAACACGCGGTGATTACGATAGATTTTTAGACGGAGACAATAATGCGATAAGTGAAAAAGCGAAAAGAGGTTTGGCAAACTTTATCACTTTTGGCTGTAAAGGATGTCACACAGGAAAAAGTGTTGGAGGACAAAGCATACAAAAATTTCCACTTAGAACCTATAACAGTATCCTTGATTTAACAACTACTTTACACCAAGGGGAAGAAGGGAGAGAAGTAAGCCATTTTGGCTTCAATTTCAATACTTATCATCAATATCCATTTAAAAATATCGGAGGGTTTATGGGCAAAGATGATAAGCAGTTATTCAGAGTACCTATACTGCGAAATGTAACCAAAACATCACCCTACTTTCACAACGGTTCGATTGCAAAACTGCGAGACGCTATACACATAATGGCAAAGTACCAGCTTGGACTCAATATCACTGACACACAAACAGATGAAATAATAGCATTCTTTAAAACCTTGGATGGTGATATTGTGGATTATACTATTGACGATAAGGATAACTTATGAAAACCGCACATATTAAAATATACTTGATCCTCATCTTTATAACGGGTTTATTACAAATAGATATTTTACACGTTGAATGGAATTATTTTAAATATATACAAGCAATACATATTATCAGTTCTATTCTTTTAACTATTTTTCTCTTGATCCCTCTTGTCAATATTCATGTGTACAGACATTTAGTTGTAAAAAAACAAAACAGTATAAATGGCATAGTGTTAGGAGTTGTCTTATTTTTAATTACAATAAGCGGCTTTTATCTATTTTTCATTGGAAACCGAGGCGGAGATATATATGGAATCATCTCTTTTTATATTCATCTCTATGGTTCTTTCTTTTTACTCTTAGCTTTATTTCTTCATACAAAAAAAAGAGTTAATGCGACATTTACCTCAAAGCTTATGCTTATATTGATAGCCGGTACTTTCTACTCTACTCCTTCTTTTAGTGCTATTAGCAGTAAACTTACCAATATCAAACTCGAAGAGAATGTTGAGAGATACCATAATCAAGATTGGACAAATTCTGCTAGATGTAAATCATGTCATACTGATATCTTTAACCAATGGGCAGATTCAAATCATAGACATATGACAGGATCAAATCCTTATTATATGGTTATGGAGAATCTGGCTGCAGAAGATAAAGGAAATGGATTTAGAAAATGGTGTATGGGGTGTCACAACCCAAGTGCCGTAACGACAGAACAAGATAAAACAACTCATACTATGAATGGCAATATCATGCCTGATCCTCTTTTTGAAAGCGGCTCTAGCACTTTAATCGATGAGTTAAAGATCCATGGAAACTCACAGCTTGAGCAAGGAGTCTCCTGCTTGGCATGTCACCGAATCACAAAAGTCGATTCAAGCGGAAACAGCTCATATAGCTTAGACTTAACCAATAGAAAAAAATATACTTTTGAAGAAAGTGATTCACAGACAGAGCAGTGGCTGAGTGAAAAATTTATCAATGCAAATCCAAAAATACATAAGAAAAGCTACTCAAATAAGATTTACAAACAAAGTGGATACTGTGCTTCTTGTCATGATGAATATTTGCCAGATAGTCATCTTGGGGTCGTATCAACTTTTAAAGAGTGGGAAAAATCACCTTATAACGACCCAAAAAATCCAAATAAACACAAAGATTGTATCGATTGTCATATGACAAATCTTAAAGACAATAAATTTTCACCTTTAAAAGGTCGCTCAACAAATGGCGGAACAATGAAAGATGACGTGAAAGTTCATTATTTTTCAGGATCAAATCACTTTTTATCAGGTTTAAAAAATAAGATTAATGAAGATCAAACGATTCAGTTGCTTAAAACTTCTGCAAAATTGGATGTAGATATAAAAGAGGGGAAAGTGATAGTCGGTGTGAAAAATATCGGAGCAGGACATCACTTGCCCACAGGAGTTTCTGATTTTAGAGAGTTATGGCTTGAGATCACAGTTAAAGATAAAAATAATAAAGTTGTATTTGAGAGTGGAAAACTACAAGCTGACAACAACCTTGGCAAAGATGCAAGACCTTTTATGAAGGTATTCGGGGATGAAAATAACCAACCTGTCGGTTTGCAATTTTGGAGGTACAAAAAGCTTATAAGTGATACACGAATACCAGCAGGTGAGCGAAGAGAAGAGATTTACACTATAAAAGAGGTTAAAAAATCACAATATCCATTGACCGCCATTGTAAAACTCAACTTTAGGATTTATCCGCAATGGGTGACTAGTATAGTTCAAAAAGCATATCCGCAGCTTCCAAATCCTCCAGTCATCGAGTTGAACAAAATAGTAAAAAAGTTTTAAGATGGTAGCTAAATGGAAAATCTTAATTATTGTCATTTTATTTGGGACGTTCAACCCTTTGAACGCTTCTCATGTAAGATGGTATTTTGACTTTGAAAAAGCGCACCAAGAAGCACTCAAACAAAACAAGTGCTTGATGGTACTACTTCTTCAAAAAGATTGTCCTGCATGTAAAGAGGTATTAGCTACTACATTTATGAATCAACCTTATATTAATGCCATAAATAAAAAATTCATCTCTGTCGTCATTATTAAAGATCAAACATCGAGTTATCCCATAGAGATGCTTTATACCGTTACGTATCCGACTCTATTTTTTTTAGATAATTCAGAACTCTTTTGCTGCAAAACGTTAGAAGGAAACATAACGCCCCAAAGATTTAAAAATCATCTGAAACTTTGTAAATAGTTACCATATAACACTTCAAAAAACTACCCGTTTAGCATTTCAAAACCTTTATCAATACTCTCGGCCTTTTGTGCAACAAAAAGATAGATCGCCGCATTGAGTTTTGCTAATTTAAGGTATTCGCTTGATGGATTGTTTAACTGTTCAAGAGACTCTTCTAGCGTGATGCTCTCCCATGATTTTTGATAATTTATATCGTAATATTCAGGATCAATTATAAACTCTTCTACTGCATCACCATCGGCTATCCACAGTCTTCCTTTGCTAAAGAGCTCTGGTGTTCCCTCGTTCCCCTGAATTAAGGCAAATCTTTTATAGCGATCAGCAAAAACTTCAATATATTTTTTTACATAAGGCTTATGAAATACTCCCGTTATTGCATAATCACTTTGTGCAATTCGTGGAAGCTTTTCAATCGTATTAAATCCGCTACGTAATCCTAAGCGCATTCGTATATCTGTTAGTTGATGCATCTTATTAAAATAATCTTTACGGTCAAAAAAGTGACAGTTTTCACTCAAATCAATATTTGTACAAATCTCTTTTAAGGTAATACCATGTTTTGCTGGCTGAAGTTCATCTCCCATTACAACAAGACTCAGAGCCTTTTCTTCAAGCACTTTGGCGACTAAAGGAAAGATATAAGGATTGTTTGCCTTTCCGTCAAATGGATAACCAAGCTCTATCGAATTTTCAATCTTTACAGGCGTGATATAAGTATCACAGGCACTAAGCGCACCGCGAAACTCTTCTGTCGTCTCAGGCTTTAGCCTCCAACCCAGCAAAAATGCTGCAATCTGCTCAGGATGAGCACTTTGCTCTAAAATCTGATGCATCATATCTTTGGCCTCTTCAAAGCTTAAATCCCTATTGCCTTTTACCCCAGTACCGACTGCATGTATATATTTAAAAAAATCCATTATTTTGCCCTCTTTTTTTATCTTATATACTACAACAATCAAACAAAATAGTTCTTGACATTTGTTAATGCATAAAAATATCATTTGTCCTATTATTTTATAAATTATCTTCCAAATAAAGGACTGTTTATGAACTTACTCCCTGAGAATGCTACAAAAATTGATGTTGAAAATGCAACTGTTGATTTTTTTACGTACACGAGAAATGATGTGACTTACTATCAGTTCGATACATCCATGTGTGAACCGCCAGAGCCTATGGTAAATGCAATGATTGGATTACAACTTATAGGTTCTACAGATCACAAACTTGTTATGATAAACCACAAAAAACCAATGGGGCTGTTAGAAAAAACAAGTCAAGATTATGACATTTACACAGAATATCTTGATGATGGACGGATCAAACTGATTTTCAGTTGTAAAAATGTTCGCGATTAATCGTGATTTTGCTCCACCGTTTAAATTAATAGCGCCCTATTTTATTATCGGGGTCTTGTTTTATCTTTTGAGCAGTCTCTTCGCCTTCTCTTTAGATATCTCCTCGATTGGATATATGGACCCTTCTGTCATAGCATGGGTGCATATATTTCTTTTGGGATTTATCATGATGATCATCTTCGGGGCTATGGCACAACTCGTCCCTGTTGTGCTTGAAAACGGGCATTTTGCGGTAGATCTCTATTATATCATTTGGCCTTTACTCCTTTTTGGAACACTGATGATGGCATACGGATTCATTTTCTCGCCCCTTGCCCTTCCCTTTGGTGGTTTAACTGTATTGATAGCAATGCTCACATTTCTCTTTGATACATTCATGACCATACGAAAAATAGAAAAAAAATTAAACTTTACGATGGTTAGCGTTATCATCGCAAATATATTTTTGCTTTTAGGAGTCGTTTTCGGTATCGTTTTGGCATTGGGATACTCTGGCATGATCAGTATCAATTTAGCTGATCTTCTCAAAGGACATGTCTATTTGGTAGTTATGGGTTATATCGTGACTACTATTTTTGGCTTATCCATGGTTTTAATTCCTATGTTTGGGCTTTCGCACCATTTTTCTTGGCGTCCGATAAAAACAGCGCTTGTACTTATGAGCATTGGAGTATTATCAGTCGCCATCTCGTCACTTTTTGATTTACTTGCTCTGAGTTATTTTGGATACTTGTTGAGTGCTTTGTCTCTTCTACTATATGTGTTTCAGATGTTTGTTTTATACAAAACCCGTGCACGCAAAGAACATGATGTGTATGCAAAATCATTATATATATCTCTTACATCGCTTGTAAGCTCATTTTTACTTTGTATACTCTATCTATTCAGTAAAAATGAAGCTATGATTTTAGTAACAGGTTGGTTAATATTTACAGGTTTTTTTGGTTTTATAATTACAGGGCATCTCTACAAGATAGTACCTTTTTTGGTATGGTTTGAGCGTTTTTCACCTCTTGTGGGAAAAGAAAAAGTACCTATGTTAGCCAATATGATACCGATAAAAAGTGCTAATTCTCAAGTTCTATTTAGTGCACTTGGTGTGTTCATAGGAGCTTACGGCTTATTTTTAAGCAACAATAATTTGTTTAAAGTCGGTGTGTTATTTTTATGTGTAGGCGGTATTTTTTTACTGCGCAATTTAATTTATATAATAAGGTTTAAATAATGTTAAATGAAGAAAAAGTATATGAGGCTATCTCAACAGTTATCGATCCGGAAGTTGGATTTAATCTAGTGGAAATGGGACTAATTTACAAGGTAGAAATCAAAGATTCCAATCATGTTATAGTGACTATGACGCTCTCAACGCAAGCTTGTCCTTTACATCAGATGATAGTGCAATGGGTAAAAGAGGCATGTGAGAGAGTTGAAGAGGTATCTGAGTGTGAAGTGAATGTAGTGTGGGAACCAGCTTGGAATATTACTATGGCGAATGAGAATGTTAAAAAAGCTTTAGGAGCATAACATTCGTACTCTAAAGCATCTTTATGGTGCATTGATTATGTTTTTTTATTTTCTTAAATGGCCATTATTGCTTGGTTTGCCAACACTCTATTTACTGAGTAACTTTCAAAACAACTATATTCTTGATTTTTTATGGGTTGTGTGTATAGTTTTAGTCTTTCAAGATTTATATCTTTTTATCTCAAAAAAGAACTAAAAAGTTATTTTTTTTGACATAAGTCAAGCCATAGAATATAAATCTCCTATATAATTATTTCATATATTCAAATAGGGGTTACGAATGAAAAAAATAGCGATAAGTATTTTAGCATTGTTGGCATTGTCGAGTTCAGTCATGGCAGATGGCGCGACAACTTTCAAGAAATGTTCAGGATGCCATGGAGCGACAGGGGAAAAATCTGCTCTAGGTAAAAGTAAGATTATTAATACTATGACAAAAAAAGAGATTGCTACTGCTCTTAAAGGTTATCAAGACGGCACTTATGGTGGAGCTTCAAAAGGTTTGATGAAGGGACAGGTGGCTAAACTATCTGAAACAGATATCAAAGAAGTTTCAGATCTTATAGGTAAGTAGCCTCGCATAACATTCGCCTGTTGAACAGGCGTTTTGGTCAAGCAGCAGTTTACGTAAAACTCTAAAACATTCTCCTTTGTATGATTCAAGCGACTATACTGCTGTTTGACCAAAATTTATCTAATAAAGGACGTTAAAATGTCTGATTTAAAAAAATTTTATTTTTTTAATAACCTTTCTGAAGAACAGTTAGCGATTATAGATACCTTTGCCACACGTGTCAAAATGCCAAAGGGTTCTGTTCTTTTTTATGAAAAAGAACAACCAAAATCACTTACATTATTAACAGAAGGTGTCTTAAAAGTTTATAAAACTGATTTAAAAAACAATGAGATTGTCATGCACCGTTTTATGCCGACAACTTTGATCGCAGAAATGGCTGTTCTTGAAGGTTTACCCTATCCTGCTTCTGCTGTATTTGAATCAGATGGTGAAGTTATTCAGATCGATTTTGCCCGATTCAAAAATGAATTTTTACATGATCCTGATATTGCCTTTTTATTCTTTAAATCTCTTTCTAAAAAAATACGCTACCTTGAGTCAGTCATTGCTCTCAACGTTGTGCTTGATTCTACCACTCGACTTGCAAAGTTCATCTATGATACAGATGGAAATGCGCTTATCACCTATAAAAACTATCAACTAGCAGAACATCTGCATATGACACCTGAAACACTTTCACGTGTATTTAAAAAACTATTAAAACTTAATCTTCTAGAAAAAGATCTCAATAATACCTATAAAATTAAAAACAAAGAAGGGTTACAAGCGCTTTTTGACTAGTAGTCTTTGATCTCTTTTACATCATCCGCCGGTCTCATAAAAAGCCCGAGTAGAGACTTCATCACTTGCTTCACTCCAGCGGTTTTTCTCAGGCTTGGTTCGCACTACTTCTTTTAAGACAAGAGCAGCATTTTTGATATCTCCGCGTTGGATAAAATCTTTAATACTCATCGCTT
>JAQUHB010000083.1 GCA_028683835.1 Sulfurimonadaceae bacterium
CTTCTGACATCGTCCCCGTACTGGTATTCCCTTACCTCACTAAAGGCCATACCACGCCCTTTAAATGCAGAGTGATATTCACCGGCAAAAATTTGACGTGAAAGACCTTTGGTTTTAATCTCAATCTTTCTGACCTTTTTAAGTAAATCTGTTGTGTCCATATTAAGGAACTTCGATAGCGTTCATTATTTCAGTGATAATATTCTCAGAAGTGATATTTTCAGCTTCTGCTTCATATGTGAGTCCGATTCTGTGACGGAGGACTTCATAACAAACAGCTCTCACATCTTCCGGAATTACATATCCTCTCCTCTTAATAAATGCATATGCCTTTGAAGCCATTGCAAGAGAAATACTTGCCCTTGGTGAAGCACCATAAGAAATTAAATCTTTAAGTTTTGGAAGTCCGTACTCTTCCGGAGTTCTTGTTGCATAAACAATGTCAACAATGTATTTTTCAATTTTTTCGTCAGTATAAACCTCACGAACAACGTCTCTCGCTCTTATTATATCCTCAGGCTTAAGTACAGTATTTGCTTTTGGGAAAGTACCACTATTGTTCATTCTTATTATAAGTTTCTCCTCCTCTTTTATAGGATAGGTAACCACTACTTTAAGCATAAAACGGTCGACCTGAGCTTCGGGAAGCGGGTAAGTTCCCTCCTGTTCAATCGGGTTTTGAGTAGCCATCACAAGAAAAGGTTGAGGCAGTTTAAAACTCTCGTCTCCAATTGTCACCTGACGCTCCTGCATTGCCTCCAGAAGGGCAGATTGAACTTTTGCCGGAGAACGGTTTATTTCATCTGCAAGAATAAAGTTTGCAAAAATAGGTCCCTTCTTAATGTGAAATTCTTCACTTTTTTGGCTGTATATCAAAGTACCAGTTAAATCGGCAGGAAGCAGGTCCGGCGTAAATTGAATTCTCTTAAACCGAGCATCAATAATTGAAGCCAAAGTGTTGATAGCCAAAGTTTTTGCCAACCCGGGCACCCCTTCAAGTAAAATATGGCCATCTGCCAAAAGGCCTATTAACAGATTTTCTACTAAATGCTTTTGTCCTACAATGACTTTATTCATTTCCATTGTAATAATATCAACAAAAGCGCTCTCTTTTTGAATTTTTTCGTTCAGCTCTTTGATATTAAAGGTTTCCATATTGAATGATTTTGTATTTTTGTCTTGTTAAACCACAAATTTAACTTAATTTTTCCAATGCGTTTTTTTATTTATCTCTCTTACAAAGGAACTTCATATTTTGGCTGGCAAATTCAGCCTAATAATCCATCCGTGCAGGAGAGTATTGAGAAAGCTCTTACCCTGTATACTGGAAATTCTGTTAATATTACCGGAGCCGGAAGAACAGATACCGGTGTTCACGCCTTAAATTATGTCGCCCACTTCGATTCAGATTTTCCTTTCGTCGGAAAAGATTCCCCGAAGCATATTTACAAATTAAATGCCATTTTACCTCCTGACATAGTAATAGATGACATAAAATTAGTAAATAATATCGCTCATGCCCGATTCGACGCTGTTTCCAGAACCTATAAGTATTACATTCACTTTAACAAAGACCCGTTTTGTAATGATTTCTCTTACCAATTCCATTACGAAACAAATATTAAAAAGATGAACAACGCATGTGAATATCTTTTAGGAATTCACGACTTCACTAGTATGGCAAAACTTCACAGTGATGTAAAAACAAACATCTGCAATGTTAGTAAGGCAGAATGGGAGTATATAGATACAAATAAAATCTGCTTTACTATTACTGCCGACAGATTCCTCAGAAACATGGTAAGAGCAATTGTTGGCTCACTTCTTGAAGTAGGTAGAGGTAAATCGGAGCCGGAGTGGATTGAGCAGATTCTTATTGCAAAGGACAGAGGAAAAGCCGGAACATCGGTACCTGCAAAAGCCCTGTTTCTATGCAAAATAGAATACCCCGAAAAATGTTTTGAAATATAAAATAAACACATAATTATGATTATAAATTTTTTGCTTATGTCGGCACAAGGGGGCGCAGATGCTCTGGTTCAAGGCATACCTCAAAAAGAGGAGATTTCGTTTTCGTTAATTGATATGGCAATAAAGGGAGGTTGGATTATGATTCCAATACTTTTTCTATCCATAGCTGCCATTTATATTTTTGGAGAAAGATGGTGGGCAATAAAAAAAGCATCAAAAATTGATCAGAATTTTATGAGAAATATCCATGACTACATTCACGAAGGAAAGATTAAGGCAGCAATAAATTTATGTGAATCCCAAGAGACTCCAATTGCAAGACTTATAGAAAAAGGAATTGAAAGAATTGGAAGACCATTAAACGATATCCAGACAGCTGTTGAAAACATGGGAAACGTTGAGGTTTCTAGGCTCGAAAAGGGATTGCCAATTCTGGCTACAATAGCCGGAGGTGCTCCAATGTTGGGATTTCTCGGAACAGTTCTGGGTATGATTCAGGCATTCTATAATATGTCTCAAGCAGGAAATAATATTGATATCACTCT
>JAQUHB010000084.1 GCA_028683835.1 Sulfurimonadaceae bacterium
TGCTTTATATGAATAAAGATTTTTATCATTGAAAGATTCTTTGATTTTATATAAAAATTTTAAGATTTTTACTATCTCTTTAAGTTCCATTGTTTTTGAGAAAACTTGCTGCAATTCCTGCAGAAGCAAATCCTCTCCGTAATTTGTATTCATTTAAACGGCCAAAGTATGAATGATTAAATTTTCTGTTGCGGAAAATTGGAACTCTCTCCCCGTCAGTATCAGTTAACAGAGCATCCTTTTCTAACCTTCCTCTTAACCTTTCCCAAGCACGACCCACTCTGTCTGATTTTTCATCAGGATCAAAATTCATATTGTTGTTTACGTTCATTATTCTTTCTTAAATTATTGTTTTTCTATCTCTTCCCTTAATTGCCTTATTGCCTTTGTCATTTCCGCCTCAATAGATTTGACTGAGAGTGAGAATGCATCTGCTATTTCTGAATACTTCTTTCCATCGAATCTATGCATTTTAAATATCTGAGCCCTTCTTAACGGCATCCTTGCTAATGCCCCGTAAATAAAACTCTCCATCTCTTTGTATTCCAAATCATTAAGGGGGTCGGGGTCTGATTTTGAATCATCCATTGCGTAAACTGAATATCTTTCGCCTAGTTTCTCTCGTCTACAAAATTGGAGAGAACTATTTTTAACAGAAGTAAAAAGATATCCTTTCAAAGAGCTTTTAACATCGAGAAGTTCTCTATCTCTCCAAATTGAATAAAACAAATCTTGAATAATCTCCTCAGCAACATCCGATCGGCCTGTAATTCCTGTTGCACAATACAGGAGCGGGGTATAATAGTGCCTGAAAACTTGTTCATAGGCTTTTATATCCCCGTTCCTAATATTTCTGGCAAGTAGTAAATCGGTTAACATAGCTCAAAGATACAAAATTAGATTACTAACTTGCCAAAGGAAAGTTTAATTTCCGGCACGGATATTGGCCTTTTTAAGTTTATTTACAGCATTTGCAAGTGATTCTTCGGGAGCAATTATGTTATAATCTTCCCAGAAATTAGGGTCAATAAAGCTATTAACTCTGTCGGAAAGTGATTGATTTTCTCTAAATGACATCCTGTATGGAATTTTTAAAGCATTATCTTCTTTAACTCCTGTAATAACTGTCTCTGCTACAATAGTGTAGTTTGTACGGAAAAGCTTTTTAGACCAGTCACATTTGAATTTTACTTCGCTTCTCAAATAATTAAGTCTGGAACGTCCATCGATAATTTTATAATTGACAAGAAATGAAATTTCTTCAGGTGTAAACCTGAGTCCGAACGGTTTCTTACGAAGGATTGCCTGAGTTGCCTTGTTTTTATCGTCCATACTGAGGTTAAATTCAGCTCTTGAGATATTGAATGTCTCTTTATCGATGTACAGTTTACCATAATATAGGGCAACATCAATAGATACATTTGGTTCAAAATTCACTACATAGTGACTTCTGTCGTCAATCATAACTGATTCCCCCATCGAATAACGATAATACAATAATGCTGTAGGATCAAGAATCAATTCAGGATTTTTAACAATATCAACATAAACCGATAAAGTAGGTCCACCAAGTAATTTAACCATTAATGTATCTTTTGGGTCTGGGCTGATAAGTTTTCTCCCTTTTAAAATCTGTACCTGATCTCTTACAATACCTTGTTCGTATGGAGATTTAAAAACATCTACAACAGCTTCAGAGACATTTATGTATGTTCTGTTTTTCTTGATAGTTTCACGATAAAAACCGGTGAGAAGCTTGTCTTTATTGGAATAATTCTCTCTAATTCTATCGATCGCACGCTGAACTACAGCCAAAGGATCATTAGAATAAATTGTTACTTCATTTAGCAGATTTGGGTTTGGAACAAGTAAGATAGTAACCAAATCCATATTTTCTCCCTTAACTGGAAAACTATAAGTAGAATAGCCAACGTGAGAAATTGAGACTGTTTTTGCTTTTGCCGTAGTATTAATCTTTAAGATAAATTCCCCGTTTGCATTTGTAACAGTGCCGATATCTGTTCCCGGAACAGATATATTTACGTATTCCAAGGTCTTGGAAGTTCGTTTGTCTTTAACAACACCTTTAATTGTAAAATAGCTGGCATCCTGTGCCCATACCGGCACAATAAAGAGGAGCATCAGCAATACTGTTGCCCCTCTGCGGATTGTTTTTAAAAAATCAAATGTTTTCATATTATTAACCTTTATAAGTTGCAAATTTTCGCTTCTGTAATAAAGATTAACGAACTATGTATTTACCCTAAATTATTTCAAATAAATTTTCGGATGGTTTTCTTACTTTCTTAGCAAACTGAGTTTCGTCTTCAGTTGAACGATACCCGATAGCAGTAATTACTGAGGCATTAAGCCCCCTTTTATCCAGACCAAGAATTTTGTTATACTTCTCAGGTTCAAAGCCTTCCATGGGACAATTATCAATTTTCAATTCAGATGCAGCTGCAATAAGCGTTGACAAAGCTATATATATTTGCTTGGATGCCCAGTTAGATTATGTCTGAGGTGTATGAGCAG
>JAQUHB010000024.1 GCA_028683835.1 Sulfurimonadaceae bacterium
GATAAAAGAAAGGAAATAAAAACTAAAAAGGATGGATAAGGGAAAACCCTTATGCCATTTGTGCTGCGACTTCTGCTGCGAAATCGTCAACTTTTTTCTCTAAACCTTCACCAACTTCAAGACGGAAAAATGCAGAGATTGTAGCTGTTCCACCAACTGCTTTAGCAGCCGCTTCAACAGCCTGTGCTACTGTCAATTTATCATCAAGAACATAGTTCTGATCTAAAAGTGCTAACTCTTTATCTAAGCTAGAGTTATCATCAATAAAACGAGCAAGTTGACCAGGAACGATTTTGTCCCAGATTTGCTCAGGCTTCCCTTGTGCTTTTAACTCTGCTTTGATAGCCGCTTCAGCATTAGCTAAAACTTCTGGAGTCATTTGTGACATCGAAATATACTGAGGTATATTTTTCAAAGGCTTTTTCAAACGCGCAAGCTCTTCGTTTTCTTTTTTGATCACTTCAATACGTCCGATAGTTTCACTTTGAACGAAGTCTGCATCAAAATCTTTGTAACTAAGAGTTGTCGGTTTCATAGCAGATGCATGCATTGCTACATTTTTAGCAATATCAGTCATAGATTTTGCAGTTTTTTCACTGTCACACTCGATAGCAACGATAACGCCGATACGAGTATTTGAATGAACATAACCGTTTATGATTGTGTTTGCATTAGCAGTCAAAGTAGCCATACGGCGTAATTCGATTTTTTCACCGATTTTTGCTACTGATTCATCAAATACAAGTGCAAATGATTTACCATCTAGCTCAGTCTCGCGAAGTGCACTAACAGAGTCACAATTTTGAGTAAATGCTTGTGTCACAGATGTAGAGACAAGGTTTTTAAACCCATCATTTTTAGCAACAAAGTCAGTTTCAGAGTTAACTTCAACTAAAGTAGCTTTTGAAAAATCATCAGCTATTTTCAAACCAATTGAACCTTCAGCAGCAATGCGATCAGCTTTGTTAGCTGATTTTGCAATACCACGTTCACGAAGGAATTCAACTGCTTTATCGAAATCACCATCATTTTCTGTGAGTGCTTTTTTACAATCCATCATCGGTGCATCAGTTGCTGTTCGCAACTCTTTTACCATTGCTGCTGTGATTTCTGCCATGATTACGCTTCCTCTGTTGTAGTTTCTTCTTCAGCAGCAGCTTCAGTAGCAAACTCTTCTTCAGTTACAGTAGTTGAACCACCATTTGCCAATGCCTTACCTTCATTGATAGCCTCAGCCATTTCATTACAGAAAAGTTGGATAGAACGGATAGCATCATCATTCCCAGGAATTGGGTGAGTAATAAGATCCGGATCACAGTTTGTATCAAGTGGAGCAACGATAGGAATATTCAAACAACGAGCTTCAAGAACCGCGATATGCTCTTTTGCAGCGTCCATAACAAATAGCATGTCTGGGAGTTTTTTCATTTGACGGATACCACCAAAATACTCAGAAAGTTTCTCTTTTTGGCGAGAAAGCATTAATGCTTCTTTTTTAGTTAATAATCCCATTTGACCATTTTCTTCCATTTGCTCGATAGCTTCTAACTTACGAATAGATTTTTGGATTGTATCAAAGTTTGTAAGCATACCACCTAACCAACGGTTTTCAACGTATGGCATACCACATTTAAGTGCAGCTTCTTTTACAGTGTTACGAGCTTGTTTTTTTGTTCCAACAAAAAGAACAGTTTTTCCCTCAGCAGCAGCATCAACAACGATTTGGTATGTATTACGGAAATAACGTAATGTTTTTTGTAAATCGATAATATGGATGTTTTTACGCACACCGAAGATATATTTTTTCATCTTTGGATTCCAACGACGAGTTTGGTGTCCAAAGTGTACACCACATTCTAATAGGTCTTTCATAGTTACCATTCAAGGTCCTTTAAAGGCAGATTCTGCCAGAAATTTTGTCAGTTCACTTGGGTATTACCAGACATCTTTTCCTATTATTTCAGGAAGGACGCACCGACGTTTTGGCATATACTTGCAATGTTTTTCTTTTATTTAAAAAAAGAAAATCTCGGAATTGTATATGATATTAGTTTAAAAACCGCTGTTTTAAGATTATTTTTGTATTTACTATAAGACAATCAAATCTATGAGAAAAAGAGTTTAAATTACTTTTTATAATATATTAGTTACTATGCACGAACAATAAATGTAATAAAAATGTGATAGGGGGATTTTAATGATTAAAAAGACACTACTGGTTTCGTTAGCAGCAGCAACTCTACTTGTAAACAATGCAAATGCATCGACAATGCTTGAGCGCTTTGATGCTATGGAAAAAGAGATGAATGCACTCAAAGCAGAGATCGCAGATCTCAAAGCAAAAGAGGCTGCATCAACTGTTTCAACTACAAAAATGGTGAATGCAACAGATAATGAAGAGAACAAAGCACTTACTAAAAAAGCTTCATCCTCAAATGATGATGACGAAGAAGATGCAAAACTTTCAAAAAGTACAAAAAGTCCTACTAGCAAGCTTGAAAGTAAAATTGCTGATATGCAAGATGATATAGATGAGCTCAACAAAAAAACAAACGGAAATCACCTGAAATTCAATGTAGATTTTAGAACTGCTATTGAAAATATCGGTTACAAAATGGCAGATGGTTCAACAAAAGGGAATGATGCTTTAATGACCAACAGGCTTTGGCTTGGCATGAGCTGGGCAGCAACTGATAAGATCAGTTTTACTGGACAACTAGCTTACAATAAAGCTTTTGGTGCCAGAAGCGGTGCAAATACAACCAATGCTGGATATGAAAATTTTGACTGGATCACAAACGAAAATGCTTATGATGATACACTAAAAGTACGTTCTGCATACTTTTTCTATAAAAACAATACATTTTTAGGCCTCAATACTCCTTGGACATTTAGTTTAGGTCGCCGTCCTTCCACAAATGGTCACTTAGTAAATCTACGTGACAATGATCCAGAATCTTCACCGATGGGACACGCTATCAATGTTGAGTTTGATGGTCTCAGTTCAAAATTTGGACTTGAAAGAGTAACAGGTGTTTCGGGAATGTATGTGAAGTTTTGTGCAGGTCGTGGTGGCACCAATGCATTACCTCGATTTGATCCAAATGGTGCACCTTATGCAAAAGATCCAACAACGACGAATGATATTGACTTAGCAGGACTTATCTTTGTGCCATATGACAATGGACACTATAAAGTACAAAGTCAATTCTATTATGCGAATAATCTAATAGATGCAAAAAGTTCTATGGATCCAAGTTTTAAAACTGTCGGTGGCCTTTACAGTGGAACGGCCAACTTCGTTATCAACGGTATCGGTAATGACCTGGGAGAGTTCTGGGACAATACGACTTTCTTTGTCAGTGGAGCAGTTTCTCAAACAAATCCAAATAGCGGACAAAATATGCTTGGAAGTACCGATGCAAAAACAGGTTACTCTGAATGGGTTGGCGTCCAGTTCCCATCACTTATCAGTAGAGAGGGAAGATGGGGCGTAGAATATAACCATGGTTCAAAATACTGGAGAAGTATCACATACGGTGAGGACACAAATATAGGCTCAAAACTTGCAGCTCGTGGTAATGCATATGAAGCGTATTTTACTGAACCTTTAGTTGATAATGTTCTATCATTTCAACTTCGTTATACGTATATACAATATGACTATACTGGAAGTAATGGATTCTTTGGAGATACGACGGGAACACCTTACAAAATATCTGATATAGCATCAACAAATCCTATGGCAGGAAGTGTTGTAAAAGAAGCTCAAGATATTCGAGCTTATCTAAGATACAGATTCTAAAAACTCCTTACACCAAAAGAGCACTTCGCATGTAAGTATTTAACGCTTACATGTAAGACTCTTCAATCTGAAAAACTAAGCTCTTAACTCTTTGAGTTTGGCTTTGACTTCATCTACATGCAAAGTCTCAATAGTCTCTCCATCTTTTTTACGTTTCACGCGAACTTTTACATTATTCCAAACGGCGGCAATTTTCCCATCAGGTGAGATGATGTAAGTCGTTCTTACAATCCCCATATACTCTTTTCCATAGTTTTTTTTCATCTGCCAAACACCATATTCTTGCATCATCTTCGTTTCTTCATCACTTAAAAGCGTAATGTCTAGATCATACTTTTCGATAAATTTTTGATGCTTCGCCGTTGAGTCTGCACTTACGCCTAAAACTATCGCATCAAGATCTGAGAAATCTACTACAGCGTCTGTAAAATCACAAGCTTCAGTTGTACATCCCGGAGTGTTATCTTTTGGATAAAAATACAAAACGATCCATTTGCCTTTGATATCTCGCAAACATATCTCCACATCATCTTGATTAGGCAAACAAAACTCTGGTGCCATTGTCCCGATCTCAATCATTTTTTTCTCCTTGTTTCTTTTTAAAAAATATATATCCAACTATCACTACTAAAACGAATAAAACCAACCCAACTGTTATCTCTTTAAGATACATCGTAATAAGATCTTGACTTTTACCGATAAAATATCCCAAAGCAATCAGGATGATGCTCCAAAGCCCAGCACCCGCGCCCGTGTATATCAAAAACAATTTGATTTCCATCTTTGCAAGACCTGCGGGAATGGATATAAGATGCCTTGCTCCCGGAATAAGTCTGCCTGTAAACGTGGAAACATGTCCATGGTTTAAAAAGAAATCATCCATCTTTTTAAGACTCTCATGACTTACAAAAAAGTATTTTCCATATTTATGCAAAAATCTTCTTCCCACAAACATTGCTGCATAATAGTTGATAAGAGAACCTAAAAATGATCCTAAAAGTGAGACGATAAAAACAAGATACAAGTTCATCTTTCCATCAGCAATAAGTACTCCCGCTGGGATGAGGACAAGTTCACTAGGAATGGGAATTACAGAACTTTCCATTCCCATAAGTAAAAAGATACCCAAGTATCCCCAATCAAAAACAGTTGCCAAAAGCCAATGTGAAAATTCTGCTAACATCAACTTTTTTCCACGTTTTGTTCAAAGAGTTTAATCATCTCTGATGCAACATCTTTATGCGAATTTTCTAAAAGTCTTTTACTTTTATTTTGCAAAGGTGCATCTAAAATTGCTAACAGTTTTTCTGCCAAATCTTTTCCCTCACGTTCGCACCAGCCAAGTTCATGTTTTAATATAAACTGTGCATTGTGAAATTGATGATCGCCTGCAGCGTGTGGATATGGAACAAAAAAAGTTGGAACGCCGTTTGCACAAAGTTCCCAAAGTGTACTCGCACCCGCACGACTCACTGCCAAATCAGCTCTTGAGATAAGTGAAGCTATCTCTTTTGTAAAAGAATACAGTTCTACCTCTACACCAAGTTTTTCATATTCAGCTTTTACTCTTTCATAGTCTCTCTCACCACATTGATGAATGATATGAATATTTTTTTCTTTTAAAGTCGGGCTTACATGTAAAGCTAGATCATTAATCGCCTTGGCTCCCTGAGAACCACCTAAAAAAATGATGGTTTTAAGTTCATCTCTCACTCTCGCTGTTTGAAAAAACTGCCCTTTTACGGGATAACCCTGAACAAGAGAATCCTCTTCATAGGCTGAAATGAAGAGTTTTGCACGCGAACGCAATACAGAATTGAGCTTTCCTATAACGGCATTTTGCTCATGGATGAAAAGCGGAACTCCACTAAAAATAGAAGCAAAAGAAGCAGGTGCGGCAGAAAATCCACCGACGCTGATGACAGCTTGAACACTATGCTTTTTTAAAAGTTTCCTCGATTTTAAAAAGGCTTTGAAAATTTTATAAAGGGCTTTTATTTTACCAAGTTTTCCTTGGTTGACAACACCTGTTGTCTCTAAAAAATAAACATGTGAAAAAGCACTGTGTTCACCAAACCACATTTTATCTTGTCCATTTGTAGAACCTATAAATATTACTTCATGTCCACGTTCTACCGCCGCATTACAAAGTGCATCGGCAATGGAAAGATGTCCGCCTGTACCGCCACCTGTGATACAAAACTTCATTCACCCTCTCCTTTTTGGGGGATCTCTACTATTTTTTCATCCAATTCCACTTTTTTTGAAGCCATCAGTACCATTCCAACTCCTATTGCAGCAGCGATTATAGCAGAACCTCCATAACTCAAAAATGGAACTGAGATCCCTTTGATAGGAGTTAATCCACTGATACCATAAGCATTTATCAAAAATGCAAATGCCAACAAAAGTCCGACACCAAGACTAAAAAGATAATACACAGAGTCTTTGGAACGATTTGCAATCTTAAATATACGTTGTAAAATTCCCAAAAAAAGAAGACTTATAACTGTCAAACCGATAAATCCAAGTTCTTCGGAGATCCCCGCCAAAATAAAATCGGTATGAACCTCACTTAAAAATCCCATCTTAAATGTTCCATCCCCCAAACCTGCACCAAAGATACCTCCATTATGAATTGCATTGAGAGAGTGACCTATCTGATATGGTTCTGTCGATGAGGGAACTCTTAAATGTGAAGCTATAGATTCTGGAAAGAGCTGTAAAATAGATTTTTGTGCGATTGACCACCAAGATATGATACGCGAAATCCTATGTTCTGCCGTAATAATAAAAAAGACAAAAAAGCTAAGAGTACTAAAGAGTAAAATAGTGAAAAACTTCATGCTGCTTCCAGCCAAAATAAGCATAAACAAAAGAGTAAGCCCAAGTACGACAACTTGTCCTAAGTCGTTTTGTAAAAATGCGATTATAAACATAACAGCGACAAAAACAACAGCATATGGAAAGAATCGTAAAAATTCCTCTTTTACACCCATGCCGCCATGATGACCAAGCTTTCTTGAAAAGCTCCATGCTAAAAAGTAGATAAATCCTATTTTAAAAAACTCAACTGGTGCTAAAGAAAATCCTACGATTTTAATCCATCGTTTCGCACCGCCAACTTCAGAAACAAGACTTGCCGGTAAAAAGGGCATAATAATCATTAAAAACATGGAGATGACAAATAAACTCAGTCCCACTCTATGTAGCCAAATATCCGGATCAAGTTGAGCCAGATACCACATGATAAAAATCGAAAGAATTCCGAAAAATCCCTGACGAATGAGAAAATGGAACTCACCTACATCAAACAAGATCACGGTATATGACGTAAGTGAATAAGACATAAAGATGCCTATTACTATCATTATTGAGGTTAAAACGAAAAGTCTTCTATCTGCCATGGACGCTCTATCTTAGTTGATTTATTTTGAGCACGAATTCAACTTCGGCTTTGGAAAGGTGTAACTCTTTTGAAATAGCATCGATATCGATACCTTGTTTAAAAAGTGAAGTGATTTTACTGTCATCATTACCATGTACGGATGAGGGCATAGATATCTGGCGGATACCACCCTCAAGATTTGAAAGTCTGTTATCTACTGCAGATGCGAGATCAGAGAGATTTTGTTCTGTCATAGAGAGTTTTTTTGACAGCGGATTGATAAGATCATAGACACTTCTCTCTATTTCTGCATATATTTCCTCATCATTCATTTCTCTATGAATATCTTTGAAAGTCGTACTATTTTGTATCTCATAAAGTTTTTTCTCTAGCACATAAATCTGGCGATTTAGATCTTCAACCGCCACTGCAATAGAGCGTATATGTTTTGTAAGCTCCGCATCTTTTGTAAAGATATAATATAAAATATAGAGTAAAACAGCTCCAATGGCTATAAAAATAATTTCCGTTGCTGTCAATTTTCACCCTCTTTCATGCAAATATCCTGTCTAAAATGATAAAAAAGAAGAAGACAATACCAAGATAACCATTGACCGTAAAAAAAGCTCTGTCTATCTTTGTGAAATCTTTTCTTACAAGATAATGTTCATAAGAGAGCATCAAAAAACTAAAAACTACTGCCAGCACGGCAAAAAGCCCAAGTCCTGCAACTGCCACAAAAAGAGTCCAAAAAAGTATGGTCAAAAAATGAAAGAAAGCAGATATTTTAAGTGTTGCAGTTGCACCGTATCTTGATGGAATAGAAAAAAGTCCGTTCTTTTTATCAAAATCGATATCTTGTAAAGAGTACAAAAGATCAAAACCTGCTACCCAAAACATAACGCCAAGACTCAGTAAAAGCGACCATGCAGGAATATTTGCCTGTACTGCCACAACGCCCGCAAGAGGTGCCAAACCAAGAGAGATACCAAGCACAAGATGTGCACCCTCACTAAATCTTTTAAAATAAGAGTAGCTTCCAAGAATAAATAAAATCGGGAACGAGAGGAAAAAAGCAAGTTCGTTGATAATATACGCAACACCAATAAAAGCTAAAGCATTAACAGCAGTAAAGATAAAAATAGAGGTCGCATCAAGTCTACCATCGACACTCGGCCGACTTGCAGTGCGAGGATTTAAAGAGTCAAACTCTCTATCAGCCCAGCGGTTGAGTCCCATAGCAAAGTTTCTTGCAGTCACAGCTGCCAAACTTCCAAGTATTAAAAGTTTAAATCCAAACCAGCCGTCTGCAGCTACAACCATGGCAATGAAAATAAAGGGCAAAGAAAAAATCGAGTGCTGAAACATCACCAGTTCGTTAAAATCTTTGAGTTTTTGTATATATCTTCGCAATAAATATCCAATAAAATTCTATTTCTCTTATTTTATCAAAATAACCTTTTAACTGATATAATTTTGTTATGAAACAACTTGCTATTATCGGTCCGACCGCATCTGGAAAAAGTGATCTTGCACTCCAAATTGCCGAGAAACACAATGCCTATATCCTCTCCATAGATTCACTCAGCATCTATAAAGAGATAGATATCGCATCTGCGAAACCCTCTCATGAAGAACTCTTGCATGTAAAGCATTTTGGCATTAATGAGATAACTCCAAATGAGAGTTTTAGCGTAGAGATATTTATTGATATCTATAAAAATGCAAAAAGAATAGCTCAAGATACACATAAAAACCTCGTTATCGTTGGAGGAAGTACTTTTTATCTAAAATCCTTGCTTCAAGGGCTTTCAGAGATACCAAAAATCAGTGAAGAAGTAAAAGCAGAAGTGAATAGGATGCTCTTACATGTAAGTGACTGTCATGCACTTTTACATAATATCGATAATGAATATATGAAAAATATAGACTCCAATGATCGATATAGAATAGAAAAAATGCTACTTATCTATAAAGCGTCAGGGCTCTCTCCATCAGAATGGTTCGCTTCACATCCTCCAAAACCTGTTATAGAAAATTTAGATATTTATAATATTGATGTTAGTAGAGAAATTCTTAGAAAGCGCATAGATAAAAGATCGAAGAAAATGGTGCAAATGGGAATTATCGATGAAGTGACTTTCTTAGAACATAAATATACACGAGAACCAAACAGTATGAAATCAATCGGGATTTTAGAAGTTTTAGAGTATCTTGACGGATATGTGAGTAAAGAGAAGATGCTTGAAAATATCTCAACACACACAGCGCAGTTGGCAAAAAGGCAACAGACTTTTAACCGTACTCAGTTTAAAGATATTATTTCTGCTCCACTTGAGGAGCTTGAAATAATAATAAATTCTAAGTTTTAAAGTTTCATCGCATCAGCGGCTAGTTTTGCCCATGGAGACGCTTTATTTGCCTCTATAGATTTTTTAAACTGCGCTTTTGCCTCACTATTTTTCCCTTTCTTCTGTAACAACGATCCGAGAAGATATTTTTGTCTTGCTCGCTGTTCTTTACTTAAAGCTCTTTTATCAAGAGAAAAAAGAATCTCCATCGCCTTTGTAGTGTTGCCTTTATTCATATATGCTTGGTAAGTTGTAAACTCAGCATATGGTGATTGGGTATAGGTAGATGTTTTTTTCTGAAGGCTCATCACCTTCTCACCATAAGTGATAATGATATTATCATCCTTCATGCGAGTTGCTAATCCCATCATCTGCACATATCGCTCGATATCTTTAAAATTCTCTCCAAATGTATCTACTATTTTTGTCATCATTGCGATCATTTTATTATCATCACCCAGTCGTTGATATGCATCAAAAAGTATTCTGTAGATATCGATATATGGACTTTTTTTATCCCTACCGATAAGGGTAATGACATCATTGCCCATTTTGATAGTATTGCTATACTCTCCTGTTTGAAAACTCACATTAGCGTATCGATACATCCATTTGATCTTTTGTGTCAAAGTTTTTGTATTAATATTTACTGCAGCCATATTTTTTGCCAAGGTAAGCTGTGGTATTTTCATATAACAGTTATAGAGATCATCATCAAAATCACTTGCTAGTTTGATGTTGTATTCACTTGATATACTAACAACTTCAGTACACTTGCCATCTTTGAGCTTTAATTTAATAAGTGCACTTGCCGCCTGATTGATTATATCATTCACATTTGGATATATTTTTTTATCAAGTGCTTTTAATGGTGTTTTAAGTGCTAACACCTCTATATATTTTTGCCCTTGCAATAACAATTGTGCTTTTTTATAAAGTGCCTTTTGCCCTATAGAATCATTCTTATAATTTTTAATCAACTTGTCATAATTTGCCATGTTTGCAGTAACATTTCCATCATTGACATCAAAAAATAAAGAATCTTTCGTCGTTTTCACCTCATCTATAAAAGTTCCATGAGGAAATTCTTTGATATATCTGTTAAGTAACTTCATCGCTTCAGCTTTGTCTGCTGTTTTTGCAAGCCACACACCACTATTTTTAAGAAGTTGTTCGTAGTTTGCATCTTTTTTCGTAATTGGCGCTAAAAGAATCTGCGATATTTTCGATGCTTCTGAGAACATCCCTTTATCTGCAAGAGCTGATGCAAATTTTAATGAATCATCTCTTTCTTTTAGAAAGTATGCAGGATCTGCTTGAAGTATCTTATCAACATAATTCTGTGCTTTTTTCGCGGATGTTCCACTGAGATAGTACTTGGCTATTTTTTGGGATGCTGTTGCTGCTGTATCTATATCATTAGTCTCATCCAAAGCCCTTTGATAATATTCTAAGCCCTTAGCAGAACTACCTGCTTCTAAAAGCTGATCTCCTTTGTAGATCAACCCTTTTTTTGAAAATACAGAATCACCATGCTCAGAAAAAAGTCTGTCATAGAAATAATCGGCATCACTGTTTTGATGTTCTTGACTATATCCCATCGCCGTAAGTGAAAGAACTTCGGGAACATTCTCATCTGATGCATAATTACGTAAATATACTTTTGAAAGAGAAGTGACTTCATCATATTTTTTTAGTTTTGAAAGAGCTTTAATCTTATAGTAAAGCAATTCACTCATAAAGATAGAATCAGGAAAAGATTTTATGATATCATCAACAACTTGCACCGTTCCTGCATAATCTTTATTCTCAAAACTTTTTTTAGCTTTTAAATATCCGCTAACATCGCCAGCTTGTCTTATGTGTACAGGATTGCCGGCAATATCTAAACTGCCCACATATAACGGTTCATATTTTGGAAATGTAATAGGAAGATTCAAGTTTTTATCTGAATTTTTTTTGTCTGCTAAAAGTGTGAACTTCTCTTTGTACCCGACCATAACCCACGATTTTGACAAACGCACTTTTGATTGAAAAAATGTATCTTCACTTGCAACATTTACAACATCTGGGAGAAGTTTCATCTTATGAATAGGTGTTACTATAAGAAAAAATGTGCCTTTTTTGACTTCACTAATAACATTAAAAAAATCATCATTCAGCGGTTTTAAGGACTGATTAGGCTTTTTTGAAAAAGCACAAATAACTTTTGTAATATTATTGAAATCATCAGTTTGTGGTTCACAAATAAACGGATCATTCGCTTTTACATGCAAGAGAGTAAATTTATTGAAGTTCTCTTTGCCTGCTTGAAAACTAATTTCAAGGGCATGAAGATATAAAGGTGTGAGAAAGAGTAGTAACCATTTTAACACTATATTACTACTCCCTTTGATTCTAACTATTAATATCCGCTATTATATACAAATGCCGTAATAAACTCAATTAATGGATTTACTACAATTGAAGCAAATACAGTTCCGACTGCTGCAATACCTATGATGGTACGAAGAGAAACAGAACTATTCATAGTATAGACTTTACTTTCAATATCAATCTCAGGCTCTTTCATAAACATATAGATAATGAGCTTTAGATAATAATATCCAGCGATCGCAGAGTTGAGTGCCATAATCAACGCTAAAACAACATAACCAGAAGAGACTGCTGCAGAGATCATGTAAATTTTACCCCAAAAAAGTGCAAATGGAGGCAATCCTGCAAGACTTAACATAAATAAAGCCATAATAGTTGCAGAAATAGGCGCTACTTTAATAAGACCCGCAAATTTATTATAAGAGTGATCCGAACTTTGTCCTGCTGCTAAATTTTTCTGACGCGAGATCCAAAGCATACTAAATGCTCCAAGATTTGTAAACGTAAAAAGTATCCAGTATAAAAAGAGTGCCGAGTTTGCTTGAGTAGTACCAATTAAAATAGCTGCCATAACAAAACCTGCATGAGAGATAGAACTATATGCGAGCATACGTTTTACATCACTCTGAACAAGTGCCCAAATATTTGCAGCGGTCATCGTCACAATAACAATTGCATAAAGTACCACATTAAGCCATACGACACCACTGTGAATTAAAAATTCAAACATACGCATAACTACAACAAAACCTGCTATCTTTGGTACGATAGACATGTAACCTGCCATTGATGCACTTGCACCCTCGTATACATCCGGCGCCCATGTGTGAAATGGAACAAGAGAAACTTTAAAGCCTAAAGCTGCAAGTAAAAATACAACACCAACCAAAATAAATGGAAGATTTGCAAACTCATCTGCATTAAATACTGCAGCCATCTGATGAATCTCTACAGAACCAGTAAGCGCATACAGCACCATAGATCCAAAAGCAAAGAAACCAGCAGCGAGAGCACCCATTGTAAAATACTTCACAGCAGCTTCAAAAGATTTACTTCTATTATGAAGGGCGATGAGCGTGTATAAGGCCAACGAAGCCATTTCAAGCCCAATGAAAATAAGAATAAGATTATCTGTTGCAACCATAAACTGAAAACCAGAGATCATGAACAAGAAAAGAGCAAAAAATTCAGGATATGAAAATTCATGAAAACGTTTTGACGTAAGCGCAAGTGGTATGAACAAGATAGAAGCACCAACGATAATAAACTGTCCTAAAAGTGCCAATCCATCTACTAGCATCATATCAAAATAGCCAAGAATAGTTCCGTTTGTATTGAAATCAATAGAAGAATCTATCAATGAACCAAAGTCAAGCATCACAAATAATAAACTCAGCATAACATACATAGATTTTCTCTGATCTTTTTTAAACAGATCTAAGACTAAAATAAAAAGTGCCCCTACAATAGGTATAAGCATTGGTACTAGAGTCGCAATGTTTAGTGACTCTAAAGAAATATTTACATGACTTAGCATTATTTTACCTCCGCTTCTGATGTTTGCGTAGTAACTTTATTTTCAAGTGAAGGTATACGGCTTTTACCTTCTGGTGTTATTGCTTTTTCGTGCATCAGCATAACAACTGATTTTACGCTGCTATTGATCGGATCTAAGAGTGGTTTTGGATAAACTCCAAGCCAAACAGCGATAATAGTCAAAGGAATAAGAGCTAATAACTCTCTTGAATTCACATCTGGAAGTTTTCTATTTGCTTCATTTGTCACTTCGCCAAAGAATGCTCTTTTATATGAACTTAACATATAGATAGCACCAACGATAATCGCTGTTCCCGCTAGTAAAGTTGCGATATGTGATTGATTATAAAAACCTAGTAGACTCAAAAACTCACCAACAAAGTTGACAAGCAAAGGTAAACCCACCGAAGCCATCATCATGATTCCAAATATCGTCGCATAGCGAGGCATGACTGAAGCTAAACCACCGAACTCACTCATCATTTTTGTATGACGTCTGTCATAGATTACACCAACCAAGAAGAAAAGTGCACCTGAAACGATACCGTGACCGATCATTAAAAACACAGAACCAGTGATTCCCTCAACATTTAAAGCGAATGTTCCAAGGATAATAACACCCATATGTGAAATAGAAGAGTATGCAACAACTTGTTTAATATCTTCTTGAGCATATGCAACCATTGCTGTATAGATAATCATAATGATCGCAATTACTGCGATTGGAAACATAAAAAATGCCGCTGCATCAGGAAACATCGGAAGAGAAAAACGGATAAATGCGTATGTACCCATTTTAAGAAGAACTGCTGCAAGAATTACAGAACCGATAGTCGGTGCTTGACCATGTGCATATGGCAACCAAGTGTGAAATGGAAACATAGGAACTTTAATGGCAAAACCAATAAAAAATGCTGCAAATAACCATAACTGATAATTTAAAGGCAATATCAAACGGTACCACTCGAGAATTGAAAAACTCCAAACGCCTGTTGCTTGATTATACAAAAACGCCATAAAAAGCATACCAACAAGCATAACAAGCGAGCCTGTAAATGTATATAAGAAAAACTTCACTGAAGCATATATACGTAATGGACCACCCCACGCACCGATGATATAAAGCATCGGAACTAAAGAAAGTTCCCAAAATACATAAAATAAAATAGCATCAAGAGCAGCGAATACTCCAACCATAGTCATTTGTAAAAAGAGAAGAGTGATAACCAAATTCTTTATCTTTTTCATATCACCAAGAGAAGCTATACCAATCATCGTAAAGAATGAAGCCATAATGATGATGAAAAGAGAGATTCCATCTATTCCAACAAGATAATTAATACCAAAGGCAGGAACAACAGATATATTCTCCATAAACTGCATGCCAGAAACATTTGTATCAAATGCAAACCACAAATATAAAGAGATTACAAACTCTATAACAGAGACTGCGACACCAAAAGCTTTTGCACTCTCTTTATGGACAACAAAGCCCATAATAGCTGCAATAGCTGGAAAAAATATTAATAATGACAATATATGATCTAACATTTATTAAGCTCCTAAACCTGATAATACAGCTGAAATTTCATCTGCATATCTTACTGCTAATCCAAAAGCAACCGCTAAAGATAATAGAATGACCGTGCCGGCAACCATCCATCTAAGCATACTTGAAAGACTTCCATTTTGCATATCACGAGTATTTTCACCCGCTTTATAAATACCATTAGCTATACAGTCAACAGTTGCATCAACAACTTTAAGATCCACTTTTTTCCAAAATATCGTTGAAAGTTCTCTATATGGTTTTGTTATATATTCTTCATAAAAATATGGAACATAGTATTGATTGATCAATACTTTATATACAAGACGTTTTTCAAACTCTTTATTTTCACCCTTAAAGTTGATATATTTTTTATAAGCAAAAAATATAGCAAGGATAACAAAGAGCTGAGTCCCTATAATCATTGTCCATTCTGTAACTTCAGAATGAATATGATATTCGGTATTTGGTAAAATTTTTGTCACCATTTCAAAGTATGTTGATTTAAATGAACCTGCAATCACAGCCAAAAGGGCAAGTGGGCTCATCGCAATAAGTACAAATTTATATGCTTCATGTGGATGAAAACCAAACACTTTATATCTCTCTTCACCATGGAATATTAGAGCAACAAGACGGAAAGAGTAAAATGCCGTAAGTCCAGCTGTAAGTAAAAGTACAGTGTAAATCACATAATGATGTTCAACAAAACCAACCTCTAAAATTGCATCTTTAGAAAAGAATCCAGCCAATGGATATATGCCGGCAAGCGCCACTGAAGCGAGTGTCATCATAATAAATGTCCACTTCATGCTTTTTCTTAATCCACCCATTTTAAATGGATCAAGTTCATCATCCATTGCATGCATAACATTACCAGCACCCAAGAAAAGAAGTGCTTTGAAAAATGCGTGAGCCATCAAGTGAAACAGTGCAACCCAGTAAGCTCCAAGACCAGCAGCCACAAACATATATCCAAGTTGTGAAAGTGTTGAATACGCGATAATACGCTTCATGTCACGATTTACAAGAGCCATAGTCGCAGCAAACATTGCAACGAAAGCCCCTAAACTTGCGATAAAAAGTCCCATTTCAGGGATCATATGATAAAGTGGATTCGCACGAACGACTAAATAAACGCCCGCTGTAACCATCGTTGCCGCGTGAATAAGTGCAGAAACAGGGGTAGGACCTTCCATCGCATCAGCAAGCCAAGTATGGAGAGGAAATTGTGCTGATTTACCCATCGCACCTATAAATAAAAACACACCTATATATGTAAGTGTCATATTATCCAAAGTAGGCATTACTGCGAACGCTTTGTCATATTGAAGTGAACCTGTATTCCAATAAACTAAGAAGATACCGATAAGCATACCAAGATCGGCAATACGGTTCATAATAAACGCTTCATTTGCCGCCCAAGTAGCACTCTCTTTGTGGTACCAAAACCCAATGAGTAACCAAGAACAAAGACCAACACCTTCCCAACCAATGAAAAGACCGGCAAAGTTATCACTCATAACCAAAACCATCATCGAAAAAACGAATGCTGAAAGGTAAGAGAAAAAACGGTTAAACCCTTTATCGTGGTCCATATAGCCAATTGAATAGACATGTACAACCGTCGAAACCGTTGTAACAACCATCATCATGGTCACACTCACTTGATCAACAACAAAACCAAACGGAATATAAAGATTTCCCGTAGCCATCCACTCCATCATCTCCACATGTACCGTTTGTCCATTGAGTACATATCCAAGTAAAACTGCACTCGAGAGAAACGATGCAAAAAGTAAAGAGGAGTTTACTACTCCTGTCAGCAGTGTCTTAGGAGAAGCCCCAAACAGACCCGCAAATAGTGCACCAACAAGCGGTGAAAACAGTGCTATATATAAGTATAATTCCATTCGTTTATCCTCTCATTGATGACATAGCGTCAAGATTAATATTTCCATGACGTTTATACCATGCGATCAAAAGTCCAAGTCCTACAGCTACTTCAGACGCAGCGATAGCTATAATAAAAAATGCAAACATTTGACCAGTCAGATCATTGTAATAGTGAGAAATAGCCGCAAATCCCACATTCACGGCATTAAGCAATATCTCAGTTGCGAAAAACAGCATTAAAAGATTTTTACGTCTCATCACACCCAACAATCCAATTGAAAAAAGAACTGTTGAAAGTACAAGATAATGTGTTAAACCGATTTCCATCATAGTAGCACCTTTCTGTTAGCTTCTTCAGCTATCATAATCTCTTCTTCTGCCATTAGTGTCAATGATCTATCCATTTTCTTCCCAGCTAAAACGATTCCCGCTATCATAGCAACAAGCAACATCACCGCTGCTAATTCAAATGGGACAAGATATTTAGTAAACAAAACCATACCAATAGACTGTGAATTTGTTGTTCCTGCAATCAGTGGAGCAGTTACTTGAATCTTTGTACTCACGATTGGAGCAACAAAAATAAGTACGACAAAAACTGCAGATAAAATAGAAAGTCCAGCTGTAATAAGCGGTGATCCACTTCTCTCTTTTAACTCTCTAGTCGTATCAAAAAACATCATACCAAATGCATAAAGGGCCATAACAGCGCCTGTATAAACGATAATCTGAACAACTCCCAAGAAATCAGCACCTAAAATAAAAAAGAATGCTGATATAAAAATCATTCCTGCTGCTAATGCAGTCAATGCGAACAGCGCTTGTTTTGTTGTTACAGTGATGTAAAACATAACAGCTGTTAATATTGAAAACAGATAAAAAGCGATTGCTTCAAACATTGTTACTCCTTAATATGCGAGAGGTGTCTTTTTGACACGCTCATCTTCATGTGGTGTGATAGCACCGAAACCTTCAAACTCTTGTTGCTGACCAGCTTTTAGCATATCGATCGGTGTTAACATATCTTCATACATAACAAAGTGTGCTCTTTGTTCACTTGCATTCTCATATCTTCCACCGTGAGTGATCGCAAGCTCAGGACAAACCTCTGCACAGTATCCACAGAAGATACAACGCCCAAGATTAATACTGTATTCGCTAACCTCTTTACGAGAGTTTTCATCGATTTTTGTTTCCATACGGATACAATCAGATATACAGATCTTTTCACAAAGTCCACACCCGATACATCTCTCAGTTCCAGATTCCCAAAGACGTTTCATCTCATGAACCGCGCGATAGCGAGGGCCTATAGGCATCTTCTCTTTTGGATACTGAACTGTATGGATATCAAACTTAATCATTTCACGAAGTACAACCCAAAGACCAACAAAAAGCTCACCTTGAAAAGTACGTTTTACAACACGTTTGAATTTTCCCCAACCATCAGTAGGGTAATCTTCAATGTCAACTAGAAAGTATTCTTCGCTTACATTTCTGTTTTTAAACTGTTCTATATTACTCATCATCGCCCCTTAAAACATCATCACTAAGCCGGTAACGACTACATTTACTACAGCTAATGGCATAAGCACTTTCCAACATAGCCACATCAATTGATCCGGTCTTACATCTGGCCATGCAGCTCTTGTCCATAAAAAGAAGAAAAAGAAAAATGAAACTTTAGCTATAAGTGCCAATGCACCGCCTAAGCCACCATCTCCAAATCCGCCAAGAAATACTAATGCTATAACAAACGAGATGAAGAACATATTTGCATATTCCCCAATAAAGAAAAGACCCCATCTCATCCCTGAATACTCAGTACCAAAACCATCGATAATCTCATGATCATTTGCTATCAAGTGAAATGGAGTACGTCCAGTCTCAGCAAAAGCAGCGATCCAAAAAAGGATAAATGCCACCGGCTGAGTCCATACCAACCAGTGGCTCACACCGCCAGCTTGATAGTTGTTAAAATCAACAAGCGAGAGAGAGCCCACAATCATAATTGGTGCAAGAAGAGATAAACCTGTTACAACTTCATACGATATAAAAATCGCCCCTGTACGTGCTGCAGAGATAAGTGAAAACTTATTTGCAGATGCCATACCACCAAGAAGTAGACCGTAAAGACCAATTGCCATCACTGCCAATACATACAATAAACCGATTTCTGTATCTGCAACTATCGGATGAACCGTATATCCAAACACTGTAAATTGAGGCCAAAATGGAATCGCCGCTGCTGCCATAAATGCAGTTGCTGCTGTAATCACAGGAGCAAACTTAAAGATAGGAGCTACTACATTTTGAGGAATAATATCCTCTTTTGTAAATAGCTTGATACCATCTGCCGCAACTTGCAAAAGCCCGTAAGGTCCAACACTCATTGGCCCTAAACGGCGTTGCATAAATGCAAGAACCTTACGCTCAAAATATGTTCCCAATCCCGCTAAAGCAGAAAAGATCAACATAATAACAACGATTTTTACAACCGTTTCAATTAAATATGCCATATCCATACTTACACCCCTTGTATTGTAGCTGTACTAAAGCGGTAACCGCTAAAGAGAGCCTGCGAATTTAGATTTGAATCAAAAGTTGGAAGAGTCGCTATCTCCCCCTCGATTTTGTTGTCACTGATGATTTTTGTCGTAAACTCACCGTTTTGTGTCTTCACTCTTACAGTATCACCCTCATTGAAATTACTTGTTTTGAGGTAAGATTCACTCATATAAAGCCCGCTTTTTTCCGTGAGGTTCGCTGACTTATTAGTAAATTCACTAAACTGACGAACCGGATTTGCTAAATATATGATACTTCCATCTAACTTATCATCTGTTATCGCTTCAACTGACTCATCAGCTGAAGGCTCATTAGCGATTATATCTAGTAGATATCCTCTCACTTCTGTTCCGTCATTTTCATAACGGTTTGGAAGATTGTCAAAAAGCTCGGCTTTAAACCCTTTATATGTAGGCAATTTGAGAGTGTAATCTACTGTCAATTTAGTGCTGATGCCAAGAGCATTAGCAATGTCGTTAAGCTCATATCCTTTGTATCCAACCGCTGCATTTGTAGGATTTACACGCTTGTCGATGCTTGTAAGTGTTCCCTCTTGCTGATTGAGCGCCGGCATATCAAGATCACCATTTCCAAGTGCGCTTAGAGTAAAGTCACCTTTTGTATTGTAACCCACAGTGTAAGTTCCTCTTGCATCATCAAGATCACAGATTAGTGCGACACCAAGAGTATTTGTAAGACTTGGAATCATTACCAATTTAAATGCACTGTATTTTTCTAAAAGTGCCACAAGACGTGCTAAATTTTTAGCATTCGGATGTGTGTAAAGATCAGGCCCGACGATAAGAGAAAAACTCTCTTTTTTCGCCAAGAACTTCTCTAAACTCTCTGTAAAGTTTTTAGGCGCATCTACGATTTCCAAAAGACGATTTTCATCCACTTGGACATCTTTAGAGATTTTTTTAGGAACCATAGAAGTTTTTTCCTCTTCTACTTCTTCCTCTTCTCCTGTTTCTTCATTCACTTTTTTCACTTTTACAATTTCAGTGACTTTTTCTTTGATAGTCTCTTCGACCGTCACAGTTTTTTCTGAATGAAAAGATGCAATATACTCTACCACAGACGCAGGAAGTTTAGATTTGTCAGCAAAAAGGTCAAGTAAAAGATATAAAACTGCTTCTTCAGCAAGCGGAGCATGAGCTATACTCATTACGTTTTTGCCTATCCCATCAATAATAGGATCTTTTAGTGGATGGAAATAAAGACCTGCACCTTTATTCATGCTGATAGCATTATTAAATGCATATCTTGCATTTGGATTGTCACTTTTGAGCGCTGTTCCTAAAGAAACTATAAAATCAGCCGCGTGAGTCTGTGTTAAGTCGCTTCCATACAAAGATGTGCCACTTATCTCACTATAATTTTTCAAAAATGTTTGAAATGCTTTTGCTTCCTCGTTTACAAGTTTGTATCCGAACTTCTCTTTTAATGATTGAAGAATCATTGCCTCTTCATTTGTGATCGTTGAAGTAAATGCAATAGTATCTGCTTTTTTGAATGCTTCTATTGCATTTGCAAAAGCTGCCTCATCTTTAGCTTCCACCTTATTATCATAGTCGTACCCATAACGTCCGGCACCACAAAGTGAAACATAGTTCCATTCGTTCATAACACGATAGATCTTATCATCAGAATTTTCAATACTTGTATGTTTGACATCATAAGTGATCTGGCATCCAGCACTACAGTGACCACATGTTGCAGGAACTTGATGAAGTTCCCAAGCATTTGATTTATATATAAAATGTGTATCTACAAGTGCACCGACGGGACAAACAGCTGCACACTCGCCGCATGACGTACAGTCAAGCATCTCTTCGCCGCTTGTGAGTCCAATAAGAGATTTATTGAGCTTATTCCACATTGCATACGCATCTTTTGGCATCCCTTCTTTAAACTCATTATCTATAGTATCAGCATTACGAGAAACTGTTTTTAAAGCATTATCGCCAATCATATCCTTACAGACAGTCACACATCTCTCACAAACGATACAAAGACCAGGGTTATAATGAATATGTCCCCAATCTTTATCTTTTCTGTCCACATCTTTAATAGCGTAGCTTTGAGAATCTACTCCCATCTCTAAGGTATAATTTTGAAGCTCACATTCTCCTGATTGATCACAAACTCCACATTCTAACGGATGGTTTACATCATAAACTTCCATAATGGCACGGCGCTCTGTTTCAATAGTTTCTGTAGAAGTCGTGACATTCATACCGTCTTTTGCTTTGGCATTACACGCATATACCTGTTTGCCATCAGCCTCAACAAGACAAAGACGGCAAGCTAAAGTTGGGCTACAACGTGTCAGATAGCAGATAGCAGGGATAAAGATATCATTTGCACGAGCGGCATTTAATATAAATTCCCCCTCCTCTGTTTGTATTTCGCGGCCATCTATATTTATAGTAATATTACTCATGGTTCACTCTCATAATTTTAGATTTTTGAAATCTGTAACTGTTGATACTTTCGTCTAAATCAAAAGTAGGATTTAATGCGATTGTACCCTTTAAAGATTTATCCTGCTTGAAAGTACGAAGAAAAGTTTTGTCTGCAAAACTTATTTCAACTTTATCTCCATCACTCACACGCGCTGCTGCAGCAAATTGAGCAGAACCTCGAAGTGCTGTGTCACGTTCAAGCTGTTTTGTGATATTTGTATAAGCATTAAACTGTAATACAGGATTGACGTTATAGATAATCGTTCCATTAAACTCTGGAAGTGAATCCAGCTCATCCAACGATCCATCCATTGCCACTTCTACAACGTCGAGCAAATAGCCTCTGATATCTTCGCCTAAAGGCGTAAGGAAGTTTTCAAGGGCATCAAAGTCAACTGTTTGAAATCCACTTGTAAGTGGTAACTCTTTCGTGAAATCTATTGTATTTTGTTTGCTTATGCCAAAAACTTTTGCAAGATCAAGAAGTTCATATCCGTCAAACGCTAAGGCGGAGTTTGTAGGAACAACACGATTGTCAATGCTTACAAATGTTCCCTCTTGCTGATTAAGTGCGGGAGCTGCCAGGTCTGCATTTCCAACACTTGAAATAACAAAACTTCCTTTATCGTTGTAAGCAACAACATTTTCAAGAGAGTTGTCATCCTTATCAAGCTTACATGTAAGGCTTACCCCGAGCGTATTGACATCGCGTGGCACAACAAGGACAGAAATATCCGTGTATTTTTCTATCACAGCTGCAAGTTTTGCAATATTTTTAGCCTCTTTGTGTGCAATAAGATCATTTCCAAGAACTAAAACTCTATTTTTTGTTCTTGTCAGTGATTTCATCATTAAAGTGAATTCTTCTTCGCCAATATTAGTTTCAGCACTTAAGTATCCATCATCTAAATCATCAAAAAATGCTTTTTCATCATCACTAAGTTCTACATTTTCAAGTAAATATTTAGCAAAAAGAGCCATCACACCCTCTTCTGTTCCCACTTCATATTTTAAAAATTGTGTAATAGTATTTTGCATTAAAGCATCTTCTATCGGATGCGCATAAATAATTTTTGCGCCATTATGTTTTGCAGCCGTTGTGATTGCATATCTTACAGCTGGATTATCCGTTGTTATCATGGAACCGATAACGATAATGCCATCAGAAAGTTTAATAGCTTCAAGTGTTGCACTATAATGCTTTTTACCGCTGATACTTGCATATGCATCCATAAATGAACCAAATTTTCTTGCATCTTCGTTATAAAGTTTGATCCCAAGTTTTTCTTTTAATCTTTGTAAAATCAGAACCTCTTCATTTGTGATCATCGAGCTAAAACGAATCGCTTTGGCATTTTTTAGAGCTTCAACTGCATTTGCAAATGCAACTTCATCTTTTGAAGCTTTATTATCAAAATCAAATCCAAATCTTCCTGCACCACAAAGTGAAGTAAACTCAAAATTATTTTTTACTCTGTAGATAGTATCATCTTTTGACGAGATCCCCGTATGTCTTGTTTCATATTCAAGTGAACAACCGCCTGAACAATGTGCACAAGTAGCAGGAATACGTGTTAATTCCCAAGCATTTGCACTGTATTTGAAATCACTGCTCACAAGTGCGCCGACTGGACAAACAGCAATACATTCACCACAAAATGTACAATCAAGAGTATCTGAATTTTTGGGGATAACTTTTGATTTATATCCGCCAAACTGAAGGTCTATGGCATCATCACCTATCACTTCATTACATACATGAACACATTTTTCACATAAAATACAAAGAGCTGGATCATAGTTTATAAGTCCCCAGTTTTCTATTTGACGATGCTGATCACGTGCAGAAAAGTTTTGCTGTGCGACATCAAATTCTAAAGTCTTGTTTTGAAGATCACATTCTCCAGATTTATCACAAACACCGCATTCTAAAGGATGATTTACATCATAAAGTTTCATGATGTTTGTACGTTCTTGCTCTAAAACATCGCTATTGGTTGTTATTACAATACCGTTTGTAGGAGGAGTATTACATGAAAGAACAAGTCCTTCAACCCCGGCAGCTTCTACGACACACATGCGACATGATGCACACGGTGTTGTTTTAGATATATAACACATGGTAGGGATATAAATCCCCTCGCGGCGCGCTACTGTCAAAATACTCTCGCCTTTTTTAGCACTAACCGCTTTGCCATCAATCGTAAAGTTAATCAAACTATTCATCCAATCCCCTTAAACTGCTGTCATAGCGATGTAATAACAACGCATACATCTATCAGCTTCACTCATTGCTTCTTCTTGTGTAAAGCCTAAGTTAACCTCTTTGTTGTTTGTTTTACGATCATCAACATCAAGTTTGATACTAACCTCACGAGGCAATCCCGGAAGCCAACCTGTGACTTTCTCTTTTTTATCATACACGCGAAGTTTGCGTAAGTGATCTTCCATGATCTCATCATCTGTGAGAGTCACTTCACCTGTTTGTACATATCTCGCCATTACAGAAGATGCACGTTTTGCCTGACCGACTGCATTTACGATCGTCATAGGACCATATTCACAATCTCCTGAAGCAAAAACACCTTTACGAGAGGTCATATAGTCTTTTCCATTAGTCTTTATAGTCGCCCATGAAGTCATCTCCAACTCCCATTCAGGAGGAAGAAGTTTCAAATCTGCACTCTGTGAAACTGCTGGAACAAGATAATCTGCTTCGATCTCATACGAAGCACCCTCAACTTTTACAAGCTGAGCACGTCCACCATTAGGGTCTGGAACAAGCTCATATTTATCGATTAAAAGAGATTTTAAGATATTATCTTCATCTCTCATCTCAGCAACTGCAGAGTGAAAAAGAAACTCAACACCCTCTTCAACAGCTTCGTGGTATTCTTCATATGTTGTATTACTGATAATTGTTTTTTCATCACGACGATAGATCATATAGACTTTTTTTGCATTTGCACGAATAGAACAACGAACAACATCCATAGAGGTAAACCCACCACCGACACAGACAACCGTTTTACCAGTTAAGTCTACATAATCAGTCGTTAAAAGATTTTCTTCTTGATCTTCTTTGCTTATTGTATATCCATATTTTTCAAAAAGATTTACTTTATCAAGAAAGTCAATTGCTCCCCAGTATCCATGAATCTCAGCTCTTTCATTATCACAGTAAACTTTTTTAGAAATTCTCGTTCCGGTTGCAACCATAATCCCATCATAATCTTTTTCAAACTGACGCATCATATCTGCTGTGACTTTTGAATTGACGATAAAGTTTACACCTAGATCTTTCACACAATCAATATCTTTATTGTATTTATCGATCGGCATACGATATTCAGGAACACCTACGGCAACCTCTCCACCCAAGACAGGAAGTTCTTCATACACATCTACAGTAATACCTTCGAGTGCAAGGTAATATGCCGTAGTCAAACCAGCAGGTCCAGCCCCGATAACAGCGACTTTTTTACCGATACTTGGTTTTTGAACCTCAGGATGAAAAAATCCAAAACCATGATCAGTTTCATAATCAGCGCCAAGACGTTTGAGTTCCATAATAGAGATCGGTTCATCAAGATTTGTACGACGGCAAGCATCTTCACAAGGATGTGGACAAACACGTCCACAAGTATGTGCAAGAGGCATAGTTTGGCGTGTTGCCATGAGTGAATCATCAAAACGAAGATCCCTAACACCTTCGATATATCCGGGAATGTCCACATGCGCAGGACATGCATCAGTACATGGAGCTGTGATTTTTGCAATGTAATTGATAGTCGCATCATAGTGTTTTGAGGGTTTTTTCTCATTGATACAAACCAAAAACTCGGCTTCAAAATGGGTCATAATATCTAAAATAGGGTTTGGAACTGTTTTTCCAATCTCACATTTTGAAGTGATCTGCATACTTTTGCTGATCTCTTTTAAATGATCCATATCAGAGATTTCACCCTCGCCGCGAGCGATCTTATCAAGCATATCATAAAGGATTCTTCCACCCCAACGTCCCGGAGCACAACGTCCGCATGCTTCTGAATAAACCTGATACTGCGCTGCATATTCAGTTGCAAGACGAATAACATCAACATCTTGATTGAATATTGCCAGACCATCCCAACCGATGAAAGCTTTTGACTCTCTATGGTCATCGTACTGCGCTGGCAGGTTATATGCTGATTCTTCCCACGCTTCTTCTGGTTTGTTTATGTTGTTGATAAATTCACCATTCCAAGTGGAAAAATAGACTTTGCTCACAATAACTTCCTAACTTTTTTTAACTACGATAGTCCAGTCGACTTCGTTAAATTTCAATGAGTTCATAAGCTCATATCCTGACTCTTTTACAAGGTCAGCTGAACGCTGAACTGGAGTAAAATCACCAACTTCAAATAAAAATATTGCAATTTCATGTGCGGGATGAGAGCTAAGAAGCTCTTTCATTCTAGGTTCAAAATCATTTTTCAGATGTCTTAAATCATATCTTTTCATTAGCGATCTACCTCTCCAAATACGATGTTAGTCGTACCAATAATCGAAACAACGTCTGGAATATAGTGCCCAGGAAGTAAGTCAGTTAAAATACCTGTATGCCAAAAAGAAGGCGCACGAAGTTTTAAACGGTACGGATATGGGCCACCTTGAGAGTTGATGTAATATCCAAGCTCACCTTTTGGTGACTCTGTTGGAATATATACTTCACCTACAGGGGGACGCATACCTTGAGTAACAAGTACAAAATGCTGCATCAAAGAGTAGTTTTGCGTCATGATATCTATCTTTGGAGCTGAAATGTATTTTGGTGCATGTGCCATCAAATCTGTTTGATTATTTTTGATCGTTTCTTCATACATATCCGCTACTTGATAGAGAATATGAGCGGATTGTCTCATCTCTTCCATATAGATACGATAACGTGCAAAATTATCACCTTTGTCAGAAACCGGGACTTTAAACTCTACTTCGCTGTAAAGCTCATATGGCTCCTCTTTACGGATATCCCAAGCAACACCGCTTGCACGAAGCATCGGTCCTGTACATCCCCATGAGAGTGCCATCTCTTTAGAGATCACACCTACACCTTCCATTCTCATTCTCCAGATACGGTTTGTATCCAAAAGATCTTCATAATCTTTGATATTTTCTGGTAATTTATCGAGGAATCTTCTCAAATCTGCAATGAAGTTATCTGGAAGATCCAAAGGTACACCACCGATACGGATAGCCGCATGAGTCAAACGTGCACCACAGTAATCTTCAATGAGGTCCATCAGATATTCACGTTCACGAAATGCAAACAAGAATACCGTCATAGCACCAATATCAAGAGCTGTAGTAGCAAGCCAGAAAAGGTGAGACATCAATCTGTTGATCTCTAAAAGAAGCATACGGATCACTTTTGCACGGCGAGGCACTTCAAGACCTATGAGTTTTTCAACAGCAAGCGCAAAACCGTAATTATTTGAACTTGAAGCAATATAATCCATACGATCAGTTGTCGGCATAAACTCATTATAGATCATATTTTCAGCCATCTTCTCCATACCGCGGTGAAGATATCCTATATCCGGATGCGCTTTTGTGATCATCTCTTGTTGGAGATGAAGCATCAAACGAAGCTGACCGTGCGCTGATGGGTGCTGAGGCCCAAAATTTAGGATCATCTCATTATCATCACGATCAAACGTAATATTTTCAAAAAATGGTCTTAATCTGTTTTGATGTTGCATAAGTCTACCTATTCCTATCTGTAATAATTACTGATTTTTCTTCATCAAATCTGTCTATCAAAAACACGCCGCCCTCTTCTTGGTAAGCAAGAGGAGTTTTAGGCTCATTTCCAGTGATTTTTGTGCCCTTAGGAACTTCATGTCCTAAACGTCCAAAGCGCTCACTGTCATAACGGTCAACACGTGCAGTATCACGGATTTCAGGCCCAATAATATCACGAGCTTCTTTGCCGAAGATTTTATCTACTTCATACCATGCAGCAAACTCATCACCCTCAAGAGGATAAGTTTTAAGCAGAGGATAACCTTCCCAGTCATATGGCATCAAGATACGTTTTAAAAATGGATGATTATTTACTTCTATTCCGAACATATCATACATCTCACGCTCCGACCAATCAGCACAGCGGAAAAGTTTTTCAACACTGTTGATCGCTTCGTCTTTAGAGATAAAACATTTGATACGGATACGTTTTCTTTTACCCATTGAAAGCATCTGATAAAAGATCTCAAACTGTCCACTTTTAGCTATCCAGTCGATTGCACTCATCTCTGAGAGCTGAGTATAATCAAGTTCTTCTTTTACAAGTTTGATTACATCAACGTTATCTTTTGCATTGATATAAACAACCATTTGCTCGACTTGGATATACGCCTCAAGAACTTCAAACTTTGCTTTGATCGCTTCTAAGTCAGCGGTGAACACTTCATCGCTTAAAACATCTTGCTTTGGAACTTGAGGTGCAACATAAAATCTGTCTGTATAGTACGATTTTGCTTGTACATCATCTTTTGGTGTATAGGCTCTCATTACATCAACCTCTTAGTTTTTTGAGATTTAATCGCTTTTTCGGCACGGATTTTTTTCTGCAAAAGCATTACTCCATACTGAAGCGTTTCAGGACGAGGCGCACATCCTGGAAGATACAAATCAACCGGAATGATTCTATCAACACCCTGAACAGTTGCATACGTATTAAACATACCACCTGTGTTTGCACATGAGCCCATAGAGATAACCCATCTTGGTTCAGTCATTTGATCATATAAACGTTTGATAAACTCAGCATGTTTTTTTGTCAGAGTTCCGGCCACGATCATAACATCTGCTTGACGCGGAGAAGCTCTAAAAATCGTTCCATATCGGTCGAAGTCATAACGAGATGCGCCTGATGCCATCATCTCGATACCACAACATGCAAGACCGTAAGTTAGTGCCCAAATAGAGTTTGAACGACCCCAGTTTACGACTTTATCAATTGTAGTAAGTGCTACTGGAAGACCAGCATTTTGCGTATAATTTACTTTATGTTGTGCCATTCTAAGGCTCCTTTTTTCCATGCATATACAAAACCGATTGCAAGCAATAAGATAAATGTCATCATCTCTACGAATCCGAACCAACCAAGATATTTAAAATCTACTGCCCAAGGGAACATGAAAACAATCTCAACATCAAAAAGTATGAAGAGTAATGCAAAAAGATAAAACTGCGGAGAGAGTCTATTTGGCTGTTTTGTGATCTCAGGTCCACACTCATAGACAGAGAGTTTTATCTTTTCCGTATCTTTTGCCGCCATCGCACGGCTTACGAGTCTTGCGATAGTCGTTGTAGTAAAAAATGCACCAAACGTGAGTGCGAATAGTACAAATACCCCAAAATATGTATTTGCAGTGTGAATATGCTCCATACATCCTACCTTCGTTTATTTTTTGTTATCAAACACTGTGAAGAGTTTACATTATATTACGTAAAATTACACTAAAGCGTTGAAAAAACAGTTGAGGGCACTATAGCAAAAAGAGTATTAAAGCAAGAAGAGTTTATGGTAACAAACAGTAACAGTGTCACTAAGAGAAACACTGTAATCTGATATAAAAATATTATGTGTAATTTCGTAACAAATTATAGAAAAAATAATTTATTTTGTTAAAAATCCGACAGATTTTTCACTATCAAAATTTCCCTCTTTTTCTTTTCCTATGTGAGAGATGAAATCATCTAGATTAAAGAGTGGTTCTTGTTTAATCGCTACACTGTAAGCTGTATTTTTTATAATCAAATTGATCTGACCGCCCGTAAGTGAGTATGATGCAAGTTTCTCAACATCAAAATCTTTTTCATACGGAGCATCTTTTGGAAGCATTTTTTTCCATAGTTCAAGACGCTGTTTTTCATTTGGTTTTTTGAACTCTATTTTATAATTGAAACGTCTTGAAAAGGCAACATCAATATTTTCTAGCAAGTTTGTCGTAGCGATGAGAATCCCTTTAAATTTTTCTATCTGCTCTAAAAAGATATTTTGCATCTGATTGTGCATCTGTTCTGCTCCGCCACTAGGACCGCTTGAGCGCGCACTTAAAAACTGGTCAGCTTCATTGAGCAGCAAAACAGGCTCAGTTTTTGTCTGCTGAGTAAGTTCATAATAAGTATCAAAGATTTTGCGTACATTTTTTTCACTCTCGCCGACATACATGGAAAGGATTTTAGAACAATCAAAACTCAGCACTTGACGTTTGAGAGATTTTGCTAAAGAGTGTGCCGTCATAGTCTTTCCAGTTCCCGGTGCTCCATAAAAAATGATGCGTGCATCGATACCGCTTTTTTTATCTTTTATCCCCCAGGCAACCAGACGCGCTACAACTTCTTTATCCACTTGACGCATAAGATTATCAAGTGTATCTCTTGTTTTTGGATTTAAAACTACATCATCCAAATTTGTCTCAGGGTCAATAAGTTCAAAGATATCTTGATCTTTTATCAACATATCGAGTTTAAGCTTTGTTACTTTTTTCTTTTTTTGCGGATGAATGATCGATTGTAAAATCTCATCTGTAATGTAAAAAGATCTCGAAATCCCGCCAAAAGGATTGAGCATCTCTTCATAATCGATGATATCTTCACCTATGAGTTTTGAACCGTCTTCTAAAAGTGAGCGATTTTTAATACGATCATAATCATCAAAAGAGATCAAGTCTATCAGCGCATTCATCTCTCGAAGTGAGGTATCAGTCGCATTGTACTCTTCGCGAAGAAGTGCTAAAAAGATCACTTCCTCTTTTTTTTCAAGTTTTTTTTGCTTTATAAATTTATCCAAAACAATATCTTCTGCAGTTTCTTTAATTCTCTCTGCTATTCTTGTCTCAAGAAGATTGACCTTATTTTGAATGCGATCAATTCCAAGAGAGTGTTCATGCACATTATGACGGATGGCACTCATCTTTTGATACATCTCAATTCTAAAAAATTGATCTTGCAAATACTCTAAATGATCGGCATAAGGCTTTACATCCGGCAGAGAAAGTTCCAAACTCCCCTCTTCTAGGAGTCTTAAAAAAGATGATGTAAGTCCCACAACTCCATTTAAAAGTTCCAAGTTGATCACTTCACTGATCTTTACCGGAGTAAAAGTTCTTTGATTAATCCACCCAAGTTCCAAAAGTACTTTAATGTCTGTCAAATGTTCAAGATATGTATAATCATCCGTGCCATAAAGATCTTGTAAAACCTCTAAAACCAGCATATCTTCGTTGCCTTGAAGAAACTTTTTCACTAACTGCTGAAGTATTTTCACTTCTGCTTCACTACACTTAAGTTGTGAAAAAAGCTCACTCTTTATGACATCTTCGTGCTCTATAAAATTTATTACGTTTTTCAAATTTCTCCTTGTCTTATACGCTCTTTTAAAACGCGTTTAAGTACCTTTCCTGTTGCTGTTTTTGGCAGATCATCCACAAAATGAACCATTTTCGGTATCTTAAAGTTTGCCAAAGTATGCTTCAAATCACTTTTGACTTTTGCCTGTGTGATATGTATCTTATCTACATCTTCTATAAGCTCGATAAATGCCACCGGGATTTCACCGCTATTTGTATCTGGTTTAGAAACCACTGCGCAAAGTTTAACATAAGAAAGTTTCATTAGCTCTTCTTCTATCTGGCGAGGGTAAATATTGATCCCTTTTGAGATGATAATATCTTTAATACGATCGACGATGTACACAAAACCATCTATATCCATCTTGCCAAGATCGCCCGTTTTGAGCCAGCCGTTAATGATCGTCTCGTCAGTCGCTTGTGGATTGTTCAAATATCCATGCATCACACAGTCACCATGGACTATGATCTCCCCCACTTCTCCATACGGAACTTCGACCATCTCATGATCTACAATTTTCACTTCATAACCCGGGATTGCACATCCGACTGAATAAACTCTCTGCACAGATAAGGAATTTACACACACGGCAGGTGAACATTCGCTCAGACCATATCCTTCTAGCATTTTTGCACGTTTGAATACTTTTGTATATCTATTTAACGTTTCTTCACTCAAAGCCGAAGCACCCGAGATAAAAAGTCTTATCGAATTAAACCACAAAAAGTACCATGGCAATTTTGCTCGAATGAGAGCATTATAAATATCAGGAACGCCTAGAAATATCGTAACACGTTTGAGCAATGTCTGCTTGATAATATTGCTAAATGGTAAAAGCTTTCTAATGATAACAATGGAAGTATCTGCAAAAACAGGTAAAAGCATCATCACAGAAAAAGTGAAAGCATGAAACATCGGAAGATAAAGAATAAACCTATCTTTTTGGCGTATATCAAAAATCTTCATCACTCCTACGAGATTTGAAAAGATATTCCGAAAACTAAGCATCGCACCTTTGGGATATCCGGTCGTTCCGGAAGTATAAAATATTACGGCAAGATCATCAAGATCTCTGCTTACACCTACAGTGTTGTTTGTATATGAAATTTTATGTTCTTTTTCAACGTAAAGAAAATTATTGTCATCTTGTGAGGGAACTTCATCTATCCAAATAGTTTTTTCTACTTGTGTACAAGCACCGATATTCTGTGTTTCTTTTGCAAAATCTTTAGAAGTGATAACTATTTTTGCTTCACAGTCACCCAAAATATAGGAAATCTCATCCCGTTTTAGCATATTATTAATTGGTACGACGATTCCACCGAGTTTCCCTATGGCAAAAACAGCGACCAAAAATTCCAAAGAGTTAGGTAAAATCAGTGCTACTTTCTCGTTTTCTTTGAGTTCGCAAAGCTCTAAAAATCTTGCGAAAGAATCAATCTTTTCTAACAGCTCCTTATTGCTTATCTTCTCATCATCGATGAAGACAACTTTTTTCTTTGGATTGGCAGCGGCATTTACCATTGCCATTTCATAGAAATTTTTATATGGATAATTTAATGTCATTAAAATTTGTATTCCATTCCAAGACTTACAAGGTATGCACGTCCATGAGATATTTCGCCACTTAATATTGCATTATTTATTTTTCTGTTCTCTTCAACATCTACAAGTCCAGCAATTCCAATATTTACCCGGCTACTAATATCGTAACGTCCACCAAGAGAAAAGATCTTACCAGTGGTATCTGGAAGTTCATAGCTAAATGTTGCATTTGGAATTGGCGAAGGATCATACGCAAAACCTGCCATCGCGCTTATCTTCTCATATTTGTGCGTTATCCCTATACGAAATGTATCCATATCTTCCCAATTCTTTGCTATTGATTTTCCTAAATTTGTTTCATTTGTTGCACTGTTAAAATTAAAATTAAGCTTGTCATACGCTGACCAAACATTATGTTCCAACAGCGCTTCAACTGTTGTTGTATTGTTAAATGTATGTGACGCCGCAAAAGTCAAAGTTGCAGGAAGAGGCAATGTTACTTTCACTCCACTATTAATCGTCGTTACCGTTGTTGATGTATCACCACTTACATGTAAGCCGATTTGAGATCTATATGTCACTGCCACGTTTGTATCTTTGTCTGGTTTGAGAGTGAGGGCAAGATTGTATCCCCAATCCATACCAGTGCCATCGAGTGTATAAAGTGCATTTTTTACTTTTCCACTTGAGTAAACTCCTCGTGCACCAAAAGCAACTGCGAGTTGATCGTTGAGTTTATACGCAATTGTCGGATTGACTTCTATGGTTTTAAGCGTAAACTCTTGAGCATATTTTGCTGATGGATCAGATTTCCATTGCTTAGACAATCCTGCTGGACTCACTATCGAAAGACCAAACCTAAAGTCACCAAGAGCAGGAGAAACATAGAAAAGTGTTGGAACGAGAAAATCTTCAGACTCAGAACTACTTGCTCTTGGATCAGTAGCTACTAAGGTAGTACCATTATAAAAATTTGTTTTCCCTGCATAATTAATCCGTCCAAGTCCGATATAAGTCAAATCAACCTCTATCGCTCCACCCTTATTCTTGTTAAGAACCATATTTGCAGGATTGTAGTACGATGCATCTGCACCGTTTGCATTTGCCACGTACGCATTTGAAAGTGCGACTGCATTGACTGAACTTTCAGGTATTTTGTATCCCCCTGCCAACAAAGCAGTTGTTACTGATAGTGACATTAAAGCGATCTTTTGCATTGTCCATCTCCCCCGAAATTTCATTTTGAAACATTCTATAGAAAAAAAACTTAATCTACAAAAGAGTACAAGAGTTTAATTTCATCCATCCAGATCGTTTCATCTATCGTTTCTAGTATGAGTGGAATATCATCCATTCTCTCATCATTCATGATAAATCTAAAAGCGTCAAGCCCTATTTTTCCTTTTCCAAGAGAATCATGACGGTCTACATGTGAGCCGAGCTCAGGCTTAGAATCGTTGATATGCATCCCTTTGAGATACTTAAATCCTACAATATTTTCAAACTGCGCCATCGTAATATCATAAGCTTCACGCGTTCTTATGTCGTATCCTGCTGTAAACATGTGACAAGTGTCTATACATACACCGACACGGCTTTTATCTTCAACCTTGTCGATGATCTGAGCGAGGTGTTCAAACTTCCAGCCGAGATTGCTTCCCTGACCTGCCGTATTTTCCAGTACAAGTGATACACCTACGGTTTTATCCAGCGTAATATTCATAGCCTCAGAGATGCGCGTTATACATTCATCTTCACTTATCTGCTTCAAATGACTTCCTGGATGAAAATTGAGTCTATCAAGCCCCAAAAGGGAGCATCTTTGCACCTCATCTAAAAAAGCTTCCATCGATTTGTGACGTTTTTCATCTTCAGGATGTCCAAGATTGATGAGATATGAGTCGTGCGGTAACACATGGCGAGGCAAAATCCCGCTTGCTTGTAAGGCTTCTTTAAAGCTATCAATAGTTTTCGTATCCAGCGGCTTTGCATCCCATCTTTTTTGATTTTTCGTAAAGAGTGCAAATGCTTTTGCGCCAAGCTTTTGTGCGTTAATAACCGCATTAGTAACACCGCCGCTTGCGGATGTATGTGCACCTACATATTTCATACTATTCCTTTGTATTTGTAACTTAAAAATTATTTTGACGGAGAGGAGATTTTCAGTAAAATACCATTTTTACTGTCTTTAAATCTGATGCTTTGATGAGTCACTACATAATCAATATTAACATCCTCATCTTTGATTTTTTGTCCAAATCCATCATACATTTTTTTTAGATTTTTTCCATCATAGATTACATGTCCGAGGATCACATTTTCTAAAATATCTGAGGGATAATTGCTATTTAGGTATTTTTTATTAAACACACTTTTTAGCATACAACCATCGTCCACACAGATAAAATTATTTATCTCTATACTTTTGACAACATTTCCCATTTCGTAAAGTTCAATTTTGAGCGAATTCCCATGACCACGGATATATCCAAGATCACCGTACTTAATCTGAGGAGATTTTATCACGATGATCTTAGACTCATTCATCTCGTAGTTTTTAACGCTACATCCGCTAAAAAGAAAAATCGTTGCGAGAAGAGAAACAGATAGGAGTTTTTTCATCATCAACCCATTGGATAAAGTATCTCACTGTGTACTTTATCGCACGCATGTAAGACTTCATCACTCAAAGTCAAATCCATCGCCGCTAAACTTGCATCGAGCTGTTGTGACGAAGTCGCACCAATGATCGTCGAAGCCACAAAATCAAACTGCTTTGTCCATGCGATAGCCATCGTCACTGGATCAAGTCCTGCATCTGCGGCGATTTTAAGATATTTTTGCGTTGAAGCTAAAGTTTTATCGTTCATAAATCTTTGTGCCATCAGTCTATTGCGAGGATTTGTAGAGTGAATATACTCAAAAAATCTTCCCTCACCCTCTTTTGCCTGATTGTATTTTCCGCTTAAGACTCCCCCTGCAAGTGGAGAGTATGGAAGCAATGATATTTTTTCTGCCCTTGCTAAAGTAGAAAGCTCGTCTAAAAATCTTCTGTTTAAAAGTGAAAAGTTATTTTGGATCGATTCAAAACGAGTAAGTTTCTCATGTTTTGAACTCATCAAAGCTTTACATGTACCGTATGCTGTGTCATTTGAAGTACCGATGTAACGCACTTTTCCGCTTTGCACAAGTGAGTCAAAAGCACGTAGCGATTCTTCAATGGGCACAATAGTATCTGGCCAGTGCATCTGATAAAGATCGATATAATCCGTGCCAAGACGCTTAAGTGAACCCTCAATAGCACGCTCTATATGAAATCTATCAATTGCCGTTAGTCCATGACGGATAGGCGGAACAAACCAGCCGTTTGCAGCACCTGCGACCTTGGAAGCCAAGATTATGCTATCGCGAGGTTTAGTTTTAAGCCATCTGCCTACGATCTCTTCGGTGATACCACTACTCTCTTTTGTAGGTGGCACAGGATAAAGCTCTGCGGTATCATAAAAATTTACGCCCCCCTCATAGGCTTTGTCCATGATCTTAAAAGCTTCTTTTTCATCACATTGCGAGCCGAAAGTCATAGTTCCCATACAGATAGGACTCACACGAAGTCCCGTTTTACCGATGTATCTATAAGTCATTTTCAAATCTTTTATTTTGATATTTTTCGTGATTATAGCGATATTTTTGATATAATGAACTTCAAATAAATCTCTATCTTGACGATACTGTAAAACTTTATAACTTAAAAAGTTAACCTTTTGTAAAGCTGGGTTGGCAGTATAATTAGAGATGGTGAAGAAATTAAAATTGGCTGAGCCCTATCTTTGGGTACTCTGTTTTTAAAACCTTATTTTAGGAGGGTGTGTTATGAAACTTACGAATATTTTTTCAAGGCTTTTGGCTGTTTTTGGACTTTTATTATTATTGAGTGTTTCTGGATGGGGAGCGTGCAGTGGTACTTCCGTTGCTACGTGGAATACATCGACAACCACATACTCTGATAGTGATTCGAGCTTTACAAACAGTTATTACACAATCACTGTCACGCAAGCTGGAATATTGAATTTAAGCGTTTATAATGCTAGTAGCGGTAGTCATACAAGGAATATCACTGCTTCTTTATATCCTAATGGTACATGTACTTCAACTGCCACTTGGAGTTCTGGTTCAATCTCAGAACTCCAAACTGCTTATTCTGGCGACATCTCTGTCTCTGTAGGTACCTATACGTTACAACTTTCAAGAAGCAGCAGTTATTCGTCAGGCTACAGTTGGAGTGGCACTTTCGCTCCAAATGCTCCTCCTGTTATTACAAATACAAGCCGAAATGTCGATGAAAACTCACCGGCAGGAACTCTTGTTGGCATACCGATCACTGCGACGAACTCTCCTACAGGTTTTGCCATCACAGGTGGAACTGGTCAATCTTTGTTTAATATAGATTCATCTGGTCAAATCACAGTTAAAACTGGAGTGGTGCTTGACTATGAAACAACTGCTTCTTACACTTTAACTGTTACAGCTACTAATAGCGCAGGAAGTGGTTCTGCCAATATCACGATTAATCTGAATAATATTACCGGTCCTACGATTATATCTGGACAAACATTTAGCATAGTAGGCGGATCAGCGAATGGAACTTATATTGGAACACTAGCTGTAACAATTCCTACGCCACTGCCTTCTACAAATACAACAACAAGCTATACATCTAGCGATTCAGCTTTTACTATCAGCCATACAGGCGCAATCACAGTAGCAGACAGCGGTGGATTAACAGTTGGTACACATACAGTAACGGTAGTCGCTACCAATGCCGAGGGAACTGACACTAAAACTATTACAATAAATGTTACTGCACCTTCTGCCGACCTTGCCCTGACAAATACAGACTCCCCAGATCCTGTTATAACAAATTCATCTCTCACCTACACTTTGGGTGTGACAAATAATGGACCTCAGACAGCCACATCTTTAACTTTAACAGATACGCTTCCTGCGGGTGTAACCTATCTAAACGCAAGTGGAACAGGCTGGTCTTGTTCTCAATCTTCCGGAACTGTTACATGTACAAATTCCAGTCTTGCTAGTGGTGCAAGTTCAAATGTCACAATAACTCTTACTTCTCCTTCGACAGCAGGAACTATTACGAATACTGCAACTGTGACATCTGCTGTCACTGATCCGACACCTGCTAATAATACAAACATTACACAAAGTACGACGGTAAATACTCCTTCTGCTGATCTAGCATTAACAAAGACTGCACCTGCTAATGCTCTAACCAATAATACAATCCAATATACCATTACCGTTACAAACAATGGGCCTGCAGATACCGATAATCTCACAGTGATTGACGATATCAATGCAAGTGAAACGTATCAAAATGCATATGGGACTGATTGGATATGTACATATACATCAGCAACACGTAGATTGTCTTGTCTACATCCGACAACTTTAGCGAATGGAGATTCTACCAGCATCACTCTTATAGTTGCTGCACCAAGTACAGCAAGCACTGTTAAAAACTATGCCAGCGTAACAAGTTTAACAACAGATCCTAATATGGCAAATAATACTAATTTTGCTTCAACGACAGTAACAGCAACATCGATTAATTCAAATAACCCTCGTTCTTTCACCCTTCAAAAACAATACAACATCTATGGAGATATGACAATTATAGGGAACTCTGTAATGGTAAAGAAAAATGGGACAAGTTGGACATGCCCGTCAATGACAGAGCGAAATAATGTCATCGCAGCAACCTACGCCGATATCGATAATAACGCTTCAACTTTTGACTCTTCATCAGCAGAATTAAAACTTCCCGTAACGGCTACAAACAAAGAGATTGTTTGGGCAGGGCTTTATTGGCAAGGATATCTTGTAAATGATTCTGCAGATAAAGCAAAAGCAAATAGCGTCTTATTAAAGACTCCTATTTCTTCATCTTATGTCACTATGACCTCTGATATAACAAAATTTAATTGGCTATACGTTACAGGGAGTAGTTTCGATCGATTTTACTATCAAGGCGTAGCTGATATAACGGCTATTGTTAAAGCTGCCGGAGAAGGAAATTATACAGTTGCTAATCTTTACAGCAGTACGCTAGATGGTTTTTCTAGTAGTGACCTTAATACTGTGGGGGGAGCTTTTGGGGCATGGTCTATTGTTGTTGTTTATAAAGATAGTAGTACTACAATCAAAAATATCTCTGTGTATGACGGCTATGTTAGTATAGGCACAGTTGGAGCAACTTCTGATGGTCCCGTATATAATGATTATACTCTCACTTTATCAGGATTTTTAACACCAACTTTGGGAACTATAAATTCAAATTTTCTTGTTTTTGCAGGAGAAGGGGATTTAGGTGGTACGGGTGATTATACTAAACTTTCAAGTGGATCTAATTTAACAAATTTAGTATCTCTCTACAATGCAAAAAATCCAGCTAATGATATCTATAATTCATCAATCACTGACGATGGGGTTCCTGTAACTACGAGAAGTCCTAATTGTGAAAATACCATTGGCGCCGATATCGATAAATTTGATGTCGGTTCTACCGCATCTACAACAACACAAGGACAGATTATTCAGAACTCTCAAACAAGTACAAATGTAAATCTTACTACTAGTGGAGATGGCTACTTCCCTGGTGTTTTTGCATTTTCCACTCAACTATATGTTCCAGATGTATGCTATCTCGAAGATGTCTCTTACAACGGTGCAGCGATATCAAGTACAAATATACCCTCAACGGGCGATAATGTAACATATGAAGTATCTGTCACAAATAAAAATAGTGAAGCGGCGAAAGGTGTTTTTATTGAAAAAATATTTGATAAACCAAATGAAATAACTTATGTTCCCAATTCAATGTCCATAGCTCCCATACCGGGAACCACCTACACGCCTAAAAGTGATGCTATCGGCGATGATACGGCTGAATATAATTCTGATACAGATACGGCAAAATTTTTGTTGGGGGACACTGCACAATGGTATCAAGGTGGCACTCTCTCTCAAAATGCTATTACAAAATTCAAATACGATGCCAAGCTCGGCGATCAAAATGCGAGTGAAAACACATACCTAGTTAGTTATCGTAATGATCTATTACATATTACATTTTCTGGTATTCCAATAAGAAAATGTCAGGACTTTAACAACAGTTTTTCTGTCTATACACCAGTTATAGGTGCATATAATACAGTTCATTCTGGTGCAGTTAATATCAATACTGACTCAGACCCTTTAGATCCTTCTGATGTAAAAAATGCTCTTTACACACAAGTGGTAAATCAATCATTTTCTGTCGATTTACTTTCTCTTGACACAAATAACATCACGCCGGTAAATTCTTCAAAAGATGTAAACCTTTCCATTGTCGAACTTCCTTCTGATGGAAATTGTGACAATGCAACTTTACTACAAACTGTTACACCAACCATTCCCATTAATGGCCTCAAGCTAAAAACCGTTACCATCACGCCGATAAGAGCATCAAAAAATGCTGTCTTTAAAATGGCTACGGATACTGTAAGCTTATGTTCGCGAGATCGATTTGCTATTCGTCCTGCTAGTTTTTCTATGGATACAAATGTCACGAGTCCTCTCATAGGAAATAGGCAATATATGCTAACGGCAACGGCAAATCAATCCGGATCGACGAGTCCATCTGTTGGCTATAACCAGACAATTGATAATACCGTCAATAAAAATACAACGACGCAGCTGGTTCTTCCTACAGGATGCGGATTGCCAAATCCACTACAAAATATCAGCACGGCTTTACCTTTTGGTGATGGTACTGTAAGTGCAGTCATTGTATATCCAAATGTAGGTGATGTCAATCTTACTATCACTGACTCAGATTGGACTTTCGTGGATTCCAATAATTCTAAAGGAGACTGTATCGCCAACAGTACTTCAAATATTCCAGTAAGCGGTAAAGTCGGTTGTTTGATACAGAGTAGTAAAATATTTAGCTTTGTTCCTCAAACATTTAACTCATTACTAACACTTGCAAATAGTTCTACTGGGTTTACTTATATATCAACTGACCAAAATATGTCTGCACCTTTAACACTCAATACGACTGCAGTACTAGATGGTGGAGGAACTGCTACAAACTATACAAAAGACTGTTTTGCAAAAGATATTAACACTACACTTTCTTTGATGAATAATCAAAATTTATCATGGGGAACGTCCCAAGCTAGAGTTAAATTTTTCGACGACTTAAATACTACGTCAAGATTTCTTACACA
>JAQUHB010000085.1 GCA_028683835.1 Sulfurimonadaceae bacterium
CCCATATAGCTTAATGATGCGTAAGTTCTTGATCTTGCACTACCTGCAGATATACTTAATGAATGTTCCTGAACCAAAGAGTTTTTAAACAATATATCGAACCAGTTAGTGTTTGCAGCTGCATACTTCATAAGGAAGTTTTCTCTTGCCTGTTGTGTATTTTCCAATAGAAATTTTCCTGTATTCTCATCAAATGTATTAATCAGTTTATACATTTTTCCGTACACTCCTGAATTTGACGAATTAATAATATCGGAATTCAAAAAACCTTTACGTTCCAACTCTGCATATACGGACATCTGTTCGGCAGAATTCATAATATCGTAATTTGAATATGTCGGTTTTAATTGAATTGAAGTTTTTGATGAATATGAGATTATTGGTCTTCCCTCCTTACCATTCTTTGTAGTTACTACAATTACGCCATTCATTGCTCTCGCTCCATATAAAGCAGTTGCAGATGCATCCTTTAAAATGTCAATACTCTCTATATCATTAGCATTTAGGCCAGCAACTGCGGAGCCAAGCAGTGTATTAGGGTCTCCACTTGTAAGTTGATCATTTGTAACATTAATAATATCTTCGTGAACAACGCCGTCTATTACCCATAATGGTTTATTTTCTCCATTTATTGACGTGACTCCTCGTACTCTAACTTTAGGAGCTGCTCCAAAAGTCCCAGAAACGTTTTGTATAGTTACTCCTGCTACTTGTCCTTCAAGCATTCTACTTATGTCGACTGCTCCTTTAATTTGTAGATTATCGCTTTTTATTTTTGTTGCAGATCCTGTAAAATTCTGTTTTTGAATATTTTGAAAACCTGTTACTACAATATTTTCTAGAGTAACAGCATCTTCAAGTAGTGTAACGGAAATTGTCGATTGTCCATTTACAGGAATATCCACGGGTTTAAAACCAATATATGAAATATTAAGAACTGCTTTTGAATCAACTTGAATTACAAAATTACCATCAATATCAGTTGTCACTCCCTTGTTTTTACTACCTTTAACCGAAATGGCAGCACCAATAAGTGGCTCATTATTACTGTCGACTACTTTTCCTTTAACTTGTATAGTTTTTTCTTTTTGGGACGGTATGGTTTGAGGAACTGTATCTTTCTGAATGTTTACTGAAGTTTGATTTTTTAACGGTTCTTCGTATTTTACCAAGGTAACAAGACCATTTCCAGATGTATTATAAGTTGCGTTTCCGTCAAAAAGAACATTTATAAACTTAGTCAGATTAACATTATTAAGAGAAATAGTTTTAACTGACTTTATATTAATGACCTTTTCATCGTAAAAAAAACGAATGTTATAGGTCTTTTCTACCTTCTCCAGAATTTGTCTGATTGAAGCATTCTTCTCGTCTACTGAAATTTTCAGTTTGCTTATGTCCTGGGCAGATAATCCGCTTACCAGTACGAAGCAACAACATAGCAATATAAATTGCCTTAAGTACCTTTTTAAGAAGTTAATTTCCATTATTTAAGTTGTTTATTTATTATATAGGATTTATTATTACAATATTATCATTTCTGATTTCGTATTTTATTGGAGATGCCAAGGCCATATTATTCAAAATGTCAGTTAAGGATTCACTCCTGAATGTACCGGTATAAATACATTTCCCAGATAATTTTGGATTAACAATGATTTTAACTTTGTATTTTCTCTCAATTTTCTTCACAAATGAGTCTATATCATCGCTTTCAGCAACAAAATAACTTTCTGTCCAGTTTTGTTTCTTTGTAATATTTTTTACCTCAGATTTTTCGGTAATTTTATCAAATGTGTAGCAACTATTTGGCTTAAGAATTATATCTTCTGATTTGGAGAAATTTTTAACTTCTACCTTGCCGGAATATAATGAGGCAGACACTTGTCTATCGTCTTTATAAGCAGATACATTAAATACTGTTCCATATACTTCTATGTTAAATATGGCAGTTTTAACGACGAATTTCTTATCACCTTTTTTTACTTTAAAATAGCCCTCTCCTTCAAGATATACCTCACGCATATTATAACCGTATAAACCTGAATATCTGAAAGTAGAACCACTGTTCAACTTAACGGTAGAACCATCCGGCAAAGAGAGACTAACGGATTCGCCAAGCGGAACTGAAATTTCAGTGTTTTGATGTTTTGAAACTTCCATCCATGTCTTATGCTCGTTTTTCTTACCGAAATAGAAGAATGAGAGAGCTATTATAAGTACAGAGGCCGCTCTAAAACTCCAAGAATACAACCTCTTAGTGATAGTTTTTCTTCTAAAAATATTTTTCTGATAATCTTCAGAGAGAATCTCTGCAGCAACACTCAGATTTTTTAAACTTGAAAATGTTTTTTTGTTCTCATCACTTTCTCCAAACCAGTCAATCACCTTCTGTTGCTCCTCAAAAGTAGCGTCTCCTGCAATAAATTTTAATAGTTGATTGTCGTCCATTAGTTTTCTGTTCTTTAATAGTAAACGACAAAGAACTTAAAAACCCTAACGAATAAGAAAAAAATATAACAAAAAGTAATAA
>JAQUHB010000086.1 GCA_028683835.1 Sulfurimonadaceae bacterium
TAGGTAAGGGAATTTCTGTTCAGGCTGCACAACTTGAGATGAATATGGTTGCTGAGGGTTATTATGGAGCTAAAGCTATTTTTGAGCTTAATAAAAAATTTAAAATTAATATGCCAATTGCAGAAGCCGTTTATAATATTTTATATGAACATTATTATCCGGCAAGTGTAATTAAACAATTAGCAGAAACACTACAATAATATGGAAAATAACATCAAAATTGATTTAAAAGCGACCGAGAAGTTCGTTTCTGAACAAGAGTTTAGCAATTATATTAATAGTGCTCTTAAAGCCTTTGATACTCTTGAGGGCAGAAAAGGCAAAGGCAGTGAGTATCTTGGCTGGATGAATTTGCCTTCAAAAACAAGTGAGGAACTTATAAGTGATTGTGAAAAAGTGGCAAAAAGATGGGCTGGAGTAGAACTTGTTGTTGTTATAGGAATTGGGGGTTCTTATTTAGGTGCTAAATCGGCACTGGATGCATTATCTCACTCTTTTCAAACTCATTTAGGCAGGAAAACTCCTCAAATAGTATTTGCCGGACAAAATGTTTCGGAAGAGTATCTTGCTGAATTAATAGATCTTATGAGTGTTAAATCGGTTGCATGTATTGTTATTTCAAAATCCGGGACTACAACTGAACCTGCTGTTGCATTCCGGATAATTAAGAATTTTCTTGAAGAAAAATATGGAAGAAGAGATGCTGCAATAAGAATTGTTGCAATTACCGATGCATCAAAAGGAGCATTAAAAGTTTTAGCAGATAATGAAGGTTATACTACATTTGTTATTCCCGATGACATTGGAGGAAGATTCTCCGTTCTGACTCCGGTTGGTCTCGTTCCTTTGGCTGTTGCCGGTTTCGATATCAGATATTTGCTCAAGGGCGCTGCTGATATGGAAAATATTTGTTCCGAAAGATCTCCTGATAATCCAGCAGTTATTTATGCAGCAATAAGAAATGCGCTTTATAACAATGGTAAAAAAGTTGAGTTGTTGGTTACTTATAACCCTAAATTACAATATGTTGCAGAATGGTGGAAGCAGTTATTCGGGGAATCGGAGGGTAAAGAGGGTAAAGGTATATTTCCTGCCTCTGTCAATTTTACCTCTGATTTACATTCGATGGGACAATATATTCAACAGGGTGAACGAATAATTTTTGAAACAGTAATCAGTGTTAAAAAGAGTAATCGATCTTTGTTAAGTAACAGTGATTCTCAAAATCTTGATGGATTAAATTTTATAAGTGATAAACACTTGGACGTGTGCAATAAAATGGCCGAACTAGGTACTAAAATTGCTCATTACGATGGGGGAGTGCCAAATATTAAAATTGAAATTCCGTCAATAAATGAGTATAACCTCGGCTCTCTCTATTACTTTTTTGAAAAAGCATGTGGAATAAGTGCATATATGCTTGGAGTAAATCCTTTCGATCAACCGGGCGTAGAGGATTATAAGATTAATATGTTTGCTCTGTTGGGGAAGCCGGGTTACGAAAAGAGAGAACAGGAGCTTAAAGGGAGATTTTAATCTTCCTTTTTTTCGTATATTGGCAAACAGTTATCCAATTTATTATGTACTCAGAGTCCCTCCTTCATGATTTGGCGTTGATTCTGGTTGTTGCAGGCTTAACGACTATCATTTTTAGAGCATTAAAACAGCCATTAGTACTTGGCTATATTGTGGCCGGTTTTTTTACCGGGCCATATTTTAACTATTTACCTAATGTTGTCGATATTAATAATATAAAATTTTGGGGAGATATTGGAGTTATATTCTTACTCTTCGGATTGGGGTTAGAATTCAGTTTTAAAAAACTTAAACATGTTGGTGGAATAGGATTCGTGACCGTATTAACCGAGATAATAGTAATGTTCAGCTCAGGTTATATCATTGCCAGATTATTCGGATGGTCTTGGATGAATGCTGTTTTTTTAGGAGGAATGCTTACAATTTCATCAACTTCAATAATCATTAAAGCATTTGATGATCTTGGTCTCAAACATAAAAGATTTGCATCCGTTGTGTTTGGTGTTTTAATTGTCGAAGATATAGTAGCTGTTCTGCAATTGGTCATTTTATCGGCTTTGGCTGGCGCATCTTTGTTTATTGGTTCAGAAGTTATAAAACAGCTGTTGTACTTGTCTCTTTTTTTACTTTTTTGGTTTACCGGGGGTGTTTATATAATACCCGCGTTTTTGAGAAAAATAAAAAAATGGGTCAATGACGAAATTATTTTAATATTTTCTCTGGGATTGTGTTTAGGAATGGTTGTTCTTACTCAGAGAATTGGTTTTTCTGCAGCTTTAGGAGCTTTTATTATGGGATCAATTCTTTCAGAATGTGATGAATATGAGAAAATTATTAAGTTGACAAAACCTATTAAGGACTTTTTTGGTGCTATTTTTTTTATTTCAGTAGGGATGCTTGTAAATCCCGTTATTCTTCAAAAATATTGGTTCCCGGTTATTATTATAAGTTTAGTGGTTATTATTTTTAAGTCATTATCTGCTACTATTGGTC
>JAQUHB010000087.1 GCA_028683835.1 Sulfurimonadaceae bacterium
ATCCTTGTCAAAAAATGAGTAAGAACATTCAGCTCCCTCATTAAGAGGAGTAACAAGATCACCATCGGAATCTATCACGAAAGGGCCCTTCTCTTTTAGAGAAAGGCGCCCCTTTTGTGAAAGATAATTTTCAAATACAACGATCTCTTCTTCAAGCTTTTTGCACTCATCCTCCTCTATAGGAGCCCCGCTGTCTCCGAGGACACAGCAGGCACCCTTACATTTGGCGTAGTCGCATACAAAACATTCTGTTAGAATTGCCGAAGAAATAAGAATGTTGTCTATTTCAATTATAGAATTCAATTTTATTTAACCTCCTTAGCTTTTCCTATCATTATGATTTCAGCTTTGTCGGCTTTATCCATAGTCTCCTTAATGAATTTTTGGAGTTTTTCAGGAGTTATAGATTTTAAAACGGCATCATAAGAAGAATGAATATCTTTATTTTGAATAAATTTATTTGAAATTACATTCATCCAATAGCTGTTTTCTCTAAGCATTTCTGTATGGTTTTTAGTCATGTACTCGACAACTTTTGCAAAATCTTTTGGATCTACACCCTCATTTTTTACCTTTTCAATTTCGGCATATGCTCTTGCAAGTAATTTGTCTTTTAATGCAACATCGGTGTCAAATCCGAAATAGAACAGGAAGCTCTCTTCCGGATAGTATATTACATTCATTTTTACACCAACACCATAAGTACCCTGTTCCTCTTCACGAATAGTTCTTGTAAATACAAGATCAAGAACCTGACTCATCATATCGGCCATAATTTTATTTTCCATATCGTTCTTTAATGCACCGGTATAAACAGCATAAACAGAGGCTTTTGGAGTTTGCATCTCTTTTTCGAAATGATTTACTCTTTGTCCTTTCGACAATTTCATTCCAACATCTTTCCAGTTCTCCTTTGGTCCTTTTACCGAAGGAAGCGATGCAATATACTTTTCAACAAGCGGTTTAAGAGCAACAGTATCTACATTACCAACGAAAATAAATGTGAAATCAGCTGCATTTGCAAATCTGGTTTTTGCCAATTCAAGAGCTTTATGATAATCTGCTTTTTCGAGAATCTCAGGAGTAATCCTTTTAGCATATGGAGAGTTGCCATAAATTGCTTTTTGGAGAGAGTCCGAGAATGCTGTCATTGGGTCGGCAGATATACTTTTTAGTTGAGTCTCCATACGGGCTTTGAACGCTTTGTAAGCCTCGTCATCTGTTCTTATTGCTGTAAAATTCAAATATGTAAGTTGAAGCAATGTTTCAAGATCTTTTGGAGAAGCTTTTCCCGAAAGCGACTCTTGATTAATTGAAATTTGAGCACTTACAGATGCATTTTTACCGGCAAGAACTTTTCTTAAATCGGTCTCACTAAACGATCCCAAACCACCAATTGCAAGTACATTTCCAATAATTTTAGTGTTTGCAACCTCGCTCTTGTCGAATTGAGAGAAACCACCACGACTCATTGCAGACATCATAATTTGATCTTCTTTGAAATCGGTCTTTTTAATTACAACAGTTGCTCCGTTGGAAAGAGTCCAAACAGTAGAGTTACTTATTGGTTCAATAGATCTTGATACAATCTTTCCTGCGACTGGATCTTTGGCAACCAACGGCTCTTTGGAAACAGTCTCTTTATAAGGTTCAACATTATCCATTAAAGCAGTCTTGTAATATTCGGTAACCTCTTCTTTGGTAGGCACAACTAAACCATCTTTTTTAGGCATCATAACCACAAGAGATAAATTCTCAAGCTTTGGAAGCGATTTTGCATAGTTATTCAGTTGGTCTATGGTAATTACGCCTTGAAGCTGTTGAATCATAGAATATAATACTTCCAGGCCGGGAGTTGCTACTCCGTTAATGAAATTATCTAATGCTTCATTTACATAATAAGAGTTCTTTTGCTTGTCTCTATCTTTATATTGTTGTTCGAGACGACTCATATAATTTGCCTTTGCTCTCTCAAGTTCAGAAGCTGTAAAACCGAACTTACGGATTCTCTCGGTTTCATTTACAAGAACTTTAATTGTTTTGGCAATTTGTCCCTCTTTTGCAAAGGCATCAAATTCAAAAGATGCTTTTGTAGGAGATACAATATAGTCGCCATAAGAGGCAGTAGCAGATGCAAATGGAGCGTCTGCCTTTTGAGAAATTTCCGACAAACGAGCTCTGGTCATACTTACGATGAGGTCGTTCATATAATCGGAAACCGTGTATGCACCTGTGTTCTTTAAATTAGCCGGTAATACATCATTTTTAAATGAGAGAATTACACTGGTTCCGTTAGCTTCAGGATCGGAGTTGACAGATACAAGAATCTCTTTTGTGTCCGGTACCGGAAATTCAGGTCTTGGAGCCGGATTAACAGGTTTTGGTATTGATCCGAAAACCTCTTTGATTTTTGCTTCTACAACAGCTGGGTCAAAATCACCAATTACTATAATGCCTTGTAAATCGGGGCGATACCATTTGTGATAGTATGCTCTTAGTTCGTCGTAAGTAAAGCTG
>JAQUHB010000088.1 GCA_028683835.1 Sulfurimonadaceae bacterium
GGTTGGTGTATTGAGGTCGGAGGTCGTGAAGGTAACAAGTGTTTGGCAAGTGAACTTTGTGCGGTTGGCAGAGCATTATCTCATTATTTTGAATTAAAACTAACCGGGGGGCTTATTCGGGTTGACGGGAAAGTAGTTGCATATTCAATAGGCGAACAGCTTAATAGTGACACATTCATAGTACATATTGAAAAAGCTTCTGCAGGAGTACGAGGATCTTATCAGATTATTAACAGAGAATTTGCCGAGAAAAACGCTAAGAATTTTAAATATATAAACAGAGAGGACGACGCAGGAGATGAGGGTCTTAGGCAAGCTAAAAACTCATATTATCCAGTCTTTATGCAGGAAAAATTCATTGCGAAAATTTTTTAGCTATATTTGCTATTGTATTTTAAAAAAAAGAGTTGGAACCTCCCAGTTGTCTTATAGATGATTATGTCTCCAGTTGGATCGCTCTGATCACGATCATCTTTTGTTATACTACATTTTCAAGTAGTAAAATTGCGCTTTTGCAAATTCAAAATGATAAAAATTACCCTGTAGGTATTTTAGATTATTTTATTACAATCTTTAAGGTAATTATTATAATTATTTTAACATCAATTGTTTCCTCATATCTTGCTCATGTAGGATCTATCTGGATAACGCTATTAGCTTCAATCTCCTTATCAATAATTATACTCTTGATTTTCGGGAAATTGATTCCTTCTTTAATTGGGAAACTCTATAAAAAAACATCCCTTTCGATTTTAATGGGAGTTGTTTTTATAACCTCCCCGTTGAAAAAACCATATTTTCGAATCATGAAAAGATATGCAGACGAGATTGATCAGAACATCAATGAAACGGAAGAACAAATTATCAAAGAAATAATAGAACCGGAAAAGAAAGAGTTAATCAAGGGCATAATTGGATTTTCATCAACACAAGTAAGAGAGATAATGACCCCGAGAGCAGATATTTCCGGGATAAATTTCATGTTTTCTAGGCAAGAAATGCTCACTAAAGCAATAGATTCTGGATTTTCCCGACTTCCTGTATATAAAAATTCTTTTGATGAAATAGTAGGTTTTATTTACATAAAAGACTTGTTGGGATTTATTAAAAATAATGAGTTTTCAGAAGAGTGGCATAATTTAATTAGAGGAGCACATTTTACTCAATGTTCAAAACCAATAAACGAACTACTAGACGAACTAAGAGAGAACAAAATACATATGGCAATAGTATTAGATGAAAACAAAAAATGTTCAGGGTTAATCACACTTGAAGATATTGTTGAAGAGATAGTTGGGGAAATTTCCGACGAAACCGATAACAGTTTTTAATATGGGATTATATTTTACAAGGGAATTAGAAGATAATGCACTACTTGCTGTTTGGGAAATTACAGAAAGCGAGGCAGAACTTATCGAAATATGCTCTCTGCCAAACAGCGAAAAAGAGGATTTGCAAATAACAAAAAGTGAATCAAGAAGAAAGGAAAGACTTGCAGTTAGAGCTCTCCTTAATAATTTATTTGACGGTAAGGTATATCTTGGACATCACGATAATGGAAGACCATTTTTACAAAATAGTATTGTAGAGATTAGTATCTCCCACACCGGAAGATTTGCTGCAATCCTCACTCATCCGGAATTGAATGTAGGACTAGATCTTGAGTCATTAAAAAGAGATTTTTCTATTGTAGAAAAAAAGGCACTTTCGAAAAAAGAAATTGATGATTTGTCGGAGAAAAACAGGAATACTCACTTAGCAATTTACTGGAGCGCAAAAGAGGCAATCTTTAAGAGAATGTCTTTGTCTAATATAAGCTTTGCCGATCAAATAGAAATAAAAAAGTTTACTCTCAAAGATAAAGGAGAAATTGATGCTGTCTTTAGATTTGCAGACAAACAAAAAGAGTCCGAATTTGAACTTAAATACGAACTCTTTGAAAATCATGTGATGGTTTGGGTTGTGGGCTAATTAATTTATTAAGAGCCAATAATCTGCCTCGAATGGTTCTTTGTGTCAACCTTTTCAATTATATCTGATATTAGGCCATTTTCGTCTATGATATATGTTTTTCGCAAAATTCCCATATATACTTTACCCATAAATTTCTTCTCCCCCCATGCCTCATAATCCTGAAGTATCTTAGTATCTGTATCGGAAATAAGAGAAAAAGGAAGATTGAATTTATCGGCAAAAGATTTATGAGACTTTTCATTGTCTTTACTTACTCCAACTACTTCATATCCCATATTTAAGAATCGTTCATAATTATCACGAAGATCGCAAGCCTCTGCAGTACAGCCCGGTGTATTGTCTTTAGGATAAAAATACAAGACCAATTTTTTACCAACAAAGGAAGAAAGGCTTATAACCTTTCCTCCTTGATCTTTTCCCGAAAAATCGGGTGCTTTATCTCCAATTTTTAGCATTATCAGACTGTTTTTTACATCATTCCACCCATTCCGCCCATAGCAGCAGGATTCATCCCGGCGGGAGCCTCCTCTT
>JAQUHB010000044.1 GCA_028683835.1 Sulfurimonadaceae bacterium
ATTAGATATAATTCGCCTTCAAAGAAAAATAAAGGTTTGTTATCTATGCAAGATATTCCGCATATTCCAGTTTTATATCGTGAAGTCTTAGAAGCTTTTGATGATGTAGAGAGTGGAATTATTGTTGATTGTACTATGGGATATGGCGGACACTCTGCACTGCTGTTAAAAAATAAACCAAATATTAAACTCATAGGAATTGATCAAGATCAGACAGCTATCGATTTTTCTACTGTAAGGCTTGAACCTTTTAAAGAGCGAGTGGAGATTAAAAAAGGGCGTTTTTCTAAAGTGATCAAAGAGATTTTACAAGAAAATGATATCACACAAATTAAAGGTATTTTAGCAGATATTGGGGTTTCTTCTCTACAGCTTGACCAAAAAGAGCGGGGATTTTCTTATGCGAGTGAAAATCTTGACATGAGAATGGATAAAGAAGCACCTCTCAGTGCTGGTGATGTCATTAATAGTTATTCCGTTGTTGATCTTGAAAGAGTTCTAAGAGATTATGGCGAGATACGAAACTATAAACAAGTTGCTGCTTTTATATCCGCGAACCGTCCTTTCCACTCTGCAAAAGAGTTAAGTGACAAGCTACAACATTTATTACCTCACGGCAAAAAGATTCATCCGGCAACACTTTTGATGCAAGCAATTCGTATTGAAGTCAATGATGAGTTAGGTGAATTAAATACACTTTTAGATGAGATACAAAATATTGGTTTAATTGATACAAATGTGGCGATCATCTCCTTTCATTCATTGGAAGATAGAATTGTCAAGCAAAGATTTACTCTCTGGGCACAAAACTGCATCTGTCCGAGTGAAGCTTACAGATGTACTTGCGGTAGAGATAATGCAATCGGCAAAGCAAAATTTAAAAAGCCACTTACTGCACAAAATGATGAATTAAAACAAAATCCAAGAAGCCGTAGTGCAAAACTACGAGTGTTTAAGATCAAAAAATGAACGATAAAAATCAAATGCTCGATGAGCTTTCATCGTTAAATAAAGAAAAAAAAGAACTGGACGGAAAATTTTTACTACACTTTTTTCTCATAGTGACTTTTGTCTTTGTCGTGATATTTCCAAAGATGTTTTTACAACATGAGATCTACTATAAAAGTAGAGAAATAGCAAAACTTAAACGTGAATATGATTCTCTTAAAGAGGAAAACGAGATTATTAGCTCAAAAGTTGAGACGATGAAGTTTAAAAATCAGATAGTTGATACTATCTTTTAAAATTTTAAAACCATTTGGAAGTCCTTCATATGTAAGGATTTCCATATTATCTCAGTGCTATAATCGTCAAATTTTATTTTGAAACGGATGTTTACATGTATAATATATTTGAAGATGAAGATGATATCTTTATGGGTTCTCCAAAAAGTAAATTCTTGGATGTGGTTTTTAATGCAAATCGTGGAGTTGCGGAGTTAGAGTTAGAACGTATTATGGAACGTATGGCTATTTTGGAAATAATGCTAGGCGTTGAAGATGTAGAAGCTTTTGAAAAAACAATATCTCAATATGCATGGGAAAATAAAGATGCGATTGAGACAAAAGTAAAAAGTCTTTATATAGAGAGTATGGGAAATGTTTTGACTCAATGTGAGTAAAAAAAGTGAAGAGATTTTTTCCTTTTTTTTTGTTACTCTTTTTTTTGAATGTTTCGATTTATGCACAAGAATATAGAATGAAACAAACAATAGTGTTAAAAAAGGATAAAACAGAAAAGTTTCTTGTAAAATACGGTGAGATAAAAAAAGAGTTCAGATTTAACTGGACTCTTTATCAAAACAACGGATTGGTCGTAAAAGCCAATTATGACCGTTTTAATTCTCAACATGTGCTCTATATGAACCATGTTAATCAGTCGATTCGTATCGAACTAAGGCCGATTTCTATGCAAAGACGCTGGTTGCCATATATTATTGTAACATTTGTAAAATTTGATACCAAGACGCAAGAAGCCACTTTTGATCTCTTTTTATTTGATAAGAAAGAACAGGTAGAATTTACGCAACCCAATAAGGAAACGCCAAAGGCATGATAGAAAAAGTAGAAGAAGAGATACAAAGATTACTCCAAGAGATCAATTATGATGAAGTTACTCGTCTTTTTTCGACTCTCTCTGGCGGAAAACGTTTGCGCGCCAAACTTATCTTAAAAATTGCAACTAAGAGTCAAGAATCCTTGAACCTTGCTGCCATCGTTGAGTTGATTCATGCTGCGAGTCTCTTGCATGATGATGTTATTGATGATGCGTTACTTAGACGTGGAAGCGCTTCGGTAAATGCGACGGAGGGAAGTAAAACGGCAATTATGCTCGGAGATATTCTTTATTCAAAAGCATTTTCATCTTTAGTGTTTTTTGATAAAGCAATTGCATCTCGTATATCATCGGCTGTTACTGCCTTGTCTATCGGAGAGATGCAAGATGTCTCTTTAGCAAAAAGTTTTAATACGAATGAAAAGATTTATCTTGATATGCTCTATCTTAAAACTGCTTCACTGATAGAAGCGAGTGCGGCTGCAGCTGCTCTTTTAGCAAAAAAAGATGTTGATGCTTATGCGCTTTACGGTAAAAATCTTGGGCTTTCATTTCAGATTATAGATGATATTTTAGATATTGTTTCAGATGAAAAAACACTTGGCAAACCTGCTATGAATGATTTTGTAGAGGGTAAATGTACGCTTCCCTATATCTATTTGTATCATTCTTTAGATGAGGATGGCAAAGAAAAACTCCTATCTTTGCATGCTAAGAAGATAACAGAAGAGGAAACTTTCTGGATAAAAGATAAAATGGCCGAGTTTAAATCTGTAGAAAAATCTTTTGCTTTGGCCCTTAAGCTTTCAGATGAGGCGAAATTGGCAATCGATGGTGAAGCAGAGTTGATTGCTATACTAGATACTATGATTAAAAGAAGTTACTGATGCATTATTTGACAATAAGTTTTACACATAAAAACTCGACGATTGAGATACGTGAAAAACTCTCTTTCTCCGGAGATGATCAACTTAAAGAGTGTTTGGCTAAACTCAATAGTTCAAATTCGATCAATGAAAGTATTCTTATCTCTACATGTAACAGGATTGAAGTATTTGTCAGTTGTACCAGTGTTATGGGTGCGACTGAACATATTTTTAATCTTTTAAGTGAACGTTCCAATATAAAAATAGAAGAACTTGAAGGGCGTGCGGATATCTTTGATGATCAAGGTGCTGTTCATCATTTATTTAGCGTTGCATCTTCTTTGGATTCACTCGTTGTAGGTGAAACTCAAATAGCCGGACAGCTCAAAGATGCGTTTCGTTTTTCATATGATAACGGTTACTGCGGACAAAAACTCTCTCGTGCGATGCACTATGCTTTTCGTTGTGCAGCAGAGATAAGAAATTTCACAAATATCTCTTCAAAGCCAGTTTCTATCGCAAGTGTTGCAGTTGCAAAACTGCGAGATATTCTTAAAAATCTCGAAGGAAAAAAAGCTTTAGTGATTGGTGTCGGTGAGATGTCTGAGATAACTGCAAAACACCTTATTTCCAATGGTGTTGAGGTGCACATTGTCAATAGAACAAGAGAACATGCAGAAGAGCTTGCGGTTTCTTGCGGCGCAAAAGTAAAAGATTTTTCTGATCTTGCTCAATTGGTAAATGAATATGAGATTCTTTTTACTGCTACATCTTCTAAAGAAGCAATCATCACCGACAGTATAATAAAAAGCTGTGATTTTAAGCGTTACTGGTTTGATATGGCACTCCCTCGTGATATCAGTTTTTCTCATGGAGAAAATATCAATCTTTATGTCATCGATGATCTTAAATCGATTGTGAGTGAAAATATCACTATTCGTGAAGATGAGGCAAAACGTTCTTATACAATTATAGGTCGTCAAACAATGCAATTTTATGAATGGTTGAGGACGCTTGCTGTAGAACCGTTGATTAAGGATATCTATGAGCACGCGGAGATAGCGGCAAGAAAAGAGACTGAGCGTGTTCTCTCTCATGGATATATTCCAAAAGAGTATGAAAAAGAGATTTTAAAGATGAATCAGCAAGTACTCAAACGTTTTTTACATGAGATCACGCACAAAATTCGCCAGATTTCGGGCGAATCAAATGCAGATACTATGATAGAATCGCTGAAGTTTTTACTCAACGATGATAAATCAAAATTGCCAGACAAATACAAATGTGAACATATGCTAAAGGGTTAATAACATGAGATTATCAAATTTATATCTACCAACAACAAAAGAAGCACCATCTGATGCGTCGCTTCCAAGCCATATATTTCTCTCGCGCGCGGGATTTATCTCTCAAGTGGCAAGTGGCTTGTATAACTTTTTACCTCTAGGTAAAAAAGTTTTAAAAAAGATAGAAAATATCATCAATGAAGAGATGGAAGCTATTGGTGCACAGGAAGTGGAACTAAGCTTTGTGACACCTGCTGAGCTTTGGCAAGAGAGTGGTAGAATAGAGAAGTTCGGAAAAGAACTTTTGCGTTTTAAAGATAGAAAAGAAAATCTTTTTGTTTTAGGGCCGACGCACGAAGAGATGATGGTTAATCTTGTTCGTAATAAGGTTACAAGTTATAAACAGCTTCCATTGCACTTATATCAGATAAAAACAAAGTTCCGTGATGAAGCACGTCCTAGATTTGGACTTATGCGCGGACGCGAGTTTTTGATGAAAGATGGCTACAGTTTTCACGCAAATGTAGAAGATCTTGATCGTGAATTTAATGCTGTTGAAGAAGCTTATAAAAAAGTTTTAACGCGTTTAGGACTAAATTTTAGAATCGTAGAAGCTGATAGCGGAGCGATTGGCGGAACAGGTTCAAAAGAGCTTATGGTCCTTGCAGATAGTGGAGAAGACACGATTGCTGTGTGTTCAAAATGTGAATATGGGGCGAATATCGAAGCGGCAAAAAGATCAGAGCGTTTAGATATCCCAGAAGCACCTCAAGCGCAGTTCAATAAATTTTTGACACCTGATGTTAAAAGTATAGAAGATTTGAGTGAGTTTCTAAAAATCGATTCTTATTACACTGTAAAAGCTGTTGCAAAACGTCTTGTTTTTGAAGACAGAACTGAGATAGCACTTTTCTTCCTCCGTGGATGCGATTCTTTGCAAGAGAAAAAAGCTCAGAGTGTGACAAAAGCGATTGATTTGGTTGATGTAGATGAGAGTGAATTAGAAGCTGTTGGACTTATTGCTGGATTTATGGGTCCACTTGATCAAGATAAAGTGAAATATGTCATAGATGCAGACCTGTATGAAGCAAAAAATATGATCTGTGGTGCGAATGAAAAAGATTATCATTTTGTCGGTGTCGATATGTTAGTCTTAAATGATGCATTTTTTGCTGATATCGTCGAGGTTAAAGAAGGTGATGGCTGTCCATACTGTGATGGAACACTTTCATATACAAAAGGGATCGAAGTCGGGCATATCTTCAAGCTTGGTACGACTTATTCAAAAGTATTAAAAGCGGAATTTTTAAATGAAAGAGGTCAGGCTGAACCTTTTATCATGGGAACGTATGGAATGGGTGTGAGTCGATTAGTCGCCGCGATCATCGAACAACATCATGATGAAAATGGCTGTATCTGGACAAAAGAGAGCGCACCATATATGGTAAATGTTATGGTCTCAAATGTTAAAGATGAAGCACAGTTAGCTCTTGGAGAAAAACTTTACGCTGATTTGAAAGCTAATCGTGTCGAAGTAGTTTTAGATGATAGAAAAGAGCGTTTTGGATTTAAGATGAAAGATGCTGAGCTTGTCGGATATCCATATACGATTGTCATCGGTAAAGAGCTTGAGAATGGGATGGTTCAGATCTTTGAGCGTACAACTTCAAGTAAAGAAGATATAAAGGCAGAAAAGATTTTAGACGTAATTATGGACCGTATTTAGATGCTTTATTTTTTGGTATACCTTTTCTTGGAGGTAATTATTTCTACAGAGATAAGCTCCTATATTGGTGGTTTGGCTACTTTCTTTGAGATAATTGGTTCAGCTATGGTGGGTATAGCAATTTTGATGAATTTTCGTACTACATTTATGCAAAACCTTCAAGCAGTTTCTATGCATAAAATTGATTTAGCAGAGTTTCAAAAACTGAATCTCTTTACGATTATCGGGGCAATATTGTTGATACTGCCGGGATTTTTAACAGATATAATAGGAATACTTTTACAATTTTCTGTTATTACATCGATGTTTGTTAATCAATATAATGTAAAATCCACAAATTATAAAACACAAGATGATTTTAAAAAAAAGGATGATGATGTTATCGATGTCGAAGTTATTAGTGACTCTATTACTCACAAGTAGTTTATTCAGTGCTGGAGTTTATGCAAAAACTCAGGATTATTCAACGCAGGTTGTAGATTTTTTAAAGAAAAGTATTGGAAGTAATCCAAATATTGTTTCACTTGATGTCAAAGTCATAGAAAAAAAAGATTTGGAAAAACCACAAGGCTGGCAAGCATATATTGTTTCATTTGATGGTAAAGCAAAAGTTGGTAATGATGAGAAAAAGATTTCTCAAGGTTCTATATATTTTGTAAAAGACGGTATTTTAGCAACTGAGCTTATTGATATGAAAACAGGTATAAAACTCAATGATACAGTGACTCCAAAGTTTCAAAATAGCTTTTATACAAAAGAAAATCTTTTGTTCGGAAGTGCAAATGCAACGCACAAAGTCGCAATTTTCTCAGATCCATTGTGCCCATTTTGTAAAAGCTTTGTTCCTGGCGCTTTATCATATATGAAAAAATATCCAAGAGATTTTGCAGTGTATTATTATCATTTTCCTTTAGAAGGTTTACATCCAGCTTCACCTACGATCTGTAGAGCAGCTATCTATATGGAGATGGGTGGAGATAAAGACTCTATCTTTAAAATTTATAATCTAAAAATCGATCCAAGAGAGATTGATGAACAGAAAATACTCGATATCGTAAATGCTGCAGTGGGCAAAAAGATTACAAAAGAAGCTATTCACTCTTCTGCAGTAGAAGCTCAGTATAAAGCAGGTCAAGATATCGCCCGCGCTCTTTTAGTCAATGGCACCCCGACTATGTACTTTGACGGAGAAAAAGATGCTGCAAAAACTAAATATAAAAGCGTAAAGGTACACTAAGTGATGAAAAAATTAACTATCGCAACTCGTGGAAGTCAGCTTGCATTATGGCAGTCTAACTATATTAAATCTGTTTTAGAAGCACAAAACCCAGATCTTGAAGTTGAGCTCAAAGTCATCATTACAACAGGAGATCGTATCTTAGATAAAGCACTTTCACAGATAGGTGGGAAAGGGTTATTTTTAAAAGAGCTTGAAGAAGCGATGCAAAGAGGGGAAGCACAAATTGCTGTGCATTCACTCAAAGATGTGCCAACAGAACTTCCTGATGGTTTTGTTCTTGGTGCTATTACTGAGCGCGAAGACGCAAGAGATGCACTACTGAGTGAAAAATATGAAAATATTGATGCACTGCCCAAGGGTGCGATTGTTGGAACATCATCTTTACGAAGAAGAATGCAGATAGAAGCACTTCGTCCAGATTTAATCATCAAAGATCTTCGTGGTAATGTTGATACGCGTATAAAAAAACTCCAAAATGGAGATTTTGATGCAATTATCTTAGCCTCTGCTGGGATTAACCGTTTGGGCTTTGGTGACTCTGTCAAATATATTTATAATATTTCACTTGCAGAGATGATTCCATCTATGGGGCAGGGTGCTTTAGGGATTGAAGCCGTGAATGATCCAGAAGTGGTTGCAATGGTAGCAAGACTTCAAGATGATGCAACGATGATTGCTACAACAATTGAGCGAGATTTTGTTGATTCACTCGATGGCGGTTGTCAAGTTCCAATCGGTGTGAATGCAGTTGTCAATGGAGATGATGTTTCTATTGAAGTCATTTTAGGTCTTCCTGATGGAAGTGAGATTTTACGTGAAAGTACGATAGCAAAAACTTCAGATTATAAAACTATCGGCAGAATTATGGGTCAAGATATGATTGCTAAAGGTGCAAAAGAACTTCTACACCGTGCTGAGGTCATGGCCGCTGCTACACCTTCTACCCTTTAAATATAACTTCAAACTCTCCTTACATGCAAGGAGAGATCTACTAAAGAGAAACCATGCAAAAAACAATAGATTTACTGAAAAAATCAAATGAACTCATAATTATACAAGAGAGCGTTGATATATATTTAGAGATTCCTCACCTAGCTTATGCTGAAGTAAAAAAACCAGATGGTGGCCAAGCTTTACTTTTTACAAATCCAGTGGATTCAAAGAGTGGTAAAGTATTTGATGTACCCGTACTTATGAATATTTTTGGTTCATATAAAAGATGTGAACTGCTTTTTGGAAGACCTATAGAGTCAGTTGCAGATGAGATCACAAAACTTCTTCATATGAAACCGCCAAGTGGGCTGAAAGAGAAATTTTCAATGCTTGGCGATATTTTTTCTTTAAAAGATATTTTTCCAAAACGCTTAAAAAGTGAGGGAGCATGTCAAAAAATAAAATACCTGAATGATGATATAGACCTTTATAAACTTCCAGTTTTAACTACATGGGAAGAAGATGGTGGTCCTTTTATCACAATGGGGCAAGTTTATACTCAAAGTCTCGATGGTACTATGGTAAATCTTGGGATGTACAGACTTCAGGTGTATGATAAAAATCATCTAGGGATGCATTGGCAAATCCATAAAGACTCTTCCCACTTTTTTGACCAGTACGAAAAAGCTGGTAAAAAGATGCCCGTAACTGTGGCAATAGGAGGAGACCCAATTTATACTTGGTGTGCAACAGCTCCACTTCCTTACGGAGTAAATGAACTTTTACTTTATGGACTCATTAAAAAAGAGTCTGTACAGCTTGTTCCTTCATTGACCAATCCACTCTTCATACCTGCAGATGTGGATTATGTGATCGAGGGTTGGGTGGATCCTTTAGAGTTTAAAATAGAGGGACCTTTTGGCGATCATACGGGATATTACACTCTAGAAGAGAAGTATCCAATAATGGAAGTAAGTGCAATAACAACCAAGAAATCTCCCGTATATTTAGCAACTGTTGTGGGTAAACCACCTTTAGAAGATAAATATATGGGTTGGGCAACAGAGAGAATATTTTTACCTCTTTTAAAAACAAATGCACCCGATCTTATAGACTATCATATGCCTGAAAATGGGGCTTTTCATAATCTTATATTAGCAAAAATGCAAATACTTTATAAAGGGCATGCAAAACAGTTTATGCACCTTTTTTGGGGTTCTGGACAGATGAGCTTTGTTAAACATGCAATCTTTTTGGACAGCGGTGCCCCCAAACTCACAAATTACAGTGCGCTTGCGACTTACATCTTAAACAGATTTACACCGAAATCTCTTTTTATTACTGAGGGGATTACAGACGGGCTTGATCATTCATCGCCTGAAGCTTTAGTTGGTGGAAAACTTGGTGTTGATGTTACAGCTGCCAATGTAGTTTTGCCGCCTCAAATTTTAGGAGAGGATGAATTGCTTTTAGCTGCTCAAAAGCTTTCTCCTGAGATTGTAGACTTGGTGCAATATATGCTTCATACTAAAAATCCTGTGACAGTTATCTCTGTAAAAAAATTCAGATCTTTAAAGGAGTGTTTTGATGCTTTATCACCTCTTCATGAAAATATTCGCATAGTCATATTTGTGGATGAGGAGAAAAATGATATCACAAACCCATATATGCTTTTATGGAGAGTAGTCAATAATATCGATGCTATGCGTGATATTTTTGTCTCTGGATTGATGGTTGGAATTGATGGAACAAATAAAAATAAACTTGATGACTTTCATAGAGAATGGCCCGGAGATGTTGAGTGTACTCCAAGTGTATTAGCAAGCCTTAAAGCACGTAATTTATGGACACTTGATGAAAATCT